>JBEKEA010000006.1:0-112312 GCA_050014075.1 Sedimentisphaerales bacterium
AGTTTGTTATTGCAACGTGCCGATTTTATAGCTATAAATAGACTTTTTAAGGCTAAAAATGGAGTTTTCGCTTGAAGATAACCGATTTACGACCTGTTAAGAGTGCACATCAGTTTTATGTGCCGATTGGTAATAGAAATATGGAAAAGAAATCGCCATCGGAAGGCAAAAAGTATCATTTTATAGGTATCGGGGGCGTTGGAACAAGTGCTCTTGCCGCCATTTTAATGAAGGAAAAAGCGATTGTAAGTGGTTCCGATATGCAAAGTTCCGTTCTTACCGACCGTCTTTCAACCGGCGGTGCCGCCGTAAAAATCGGCCACGCTGCTGCAAATCTGCCCGCCGACCTCGATGGCGTAGTCATTTCAGCCGCCGTGAGAGACGACAATCCTGAACTTCTTGAAGCTCGCCGCCGAAAAATTATGGTTTACAAATACGCCCAGATGCTCGGCCTGGTTATGGACAGATACAAAGGCGTTGCCATTTCCGGCACGCACGGCAAAAGCACAACAACCGGCTGGCTCGTTTATGTGCTGAAAAAGCTCGGCATTGAGCCCAACTTTGTTGTCGGCGCCGACATTACTCAGTTTGACGCATCGTCGGGCATTGGCAGCAGTGATATTTTTATTGCTGAGGCTTGCGAATATGACAGAAGTTTTCTAAATTTTCATCCGTCAGTCGGAATTATTTTAAATATTGAGCCTGACCATTTGGATTATTATTCGGACATCGATGAAATAATCGAGGCCTTTGGCGATTTCGCAAATGGCATTAGGCCCGATGGCGTGCTGATAGCGGGCGGCGAAGATGCGAACATTGCCAAATTGATTCCCGCGATACAGGGCAGACAGATTTTGACTTTCGGTTTGAAAGACAGTTTTGATTATTACGCAAAGCAGATAAAATATTTTCCTGACCACACGGAATTTACCTGTTTCAATAAGCAAAGGGAAATCGGTACAGCGACGATAAAGCTGCTCGGCGAACACAATGTCAAAAATGCTCTTGCGGTCTTGGCCGCTGCAGAAGCGATGGGCGTTGATGGCGCCCAGGTGCTGAAGGTTTTGGGCGGCTTTGAGGGCATGGACAGGCGTATAATGAAAAAGGCCGAGATTAACGGCATTACTGTTTACGATGATTACGCTCATCATCCTACCGAGATAAAGGCCAGTTTGAAAGCTATGAGGCAGATGTATGATGGCAGGAAGATTTTTTGTGTTTTCCAGCCGCACCAGTACAGCAGGACCCGTTTCCTGCTCAAAGATTTCGCCGACAGTTTCAAACTTGCAGATATGACTATTGTCCCGGACATCTATTTTGTCAGGGATACCGAAAAATCAAAAAACGAAGTTAATTCGCAGATGCTCGTTGACCAGATAATTAAAAAGGGCAGCAATGCGGTGTTTATAGATTCGCTTGAAAAAATTTGCGAATATCTTAAAACTAATGTAAAATCTGGCGATATTTTAATGACTATGGGAGCTGGCAATGTCTGGAAAGTCGCGGACGAATATATTCAGTGGCTTAGAAAAAATAGTTGAGAAAGACTTCCCGCTGGGCGAAAACACCTGGTTTGCTCTTGGCGGCAAGGCTGAATTTTTTATTCGGCCTCAAACCGTCGAGCAGCTTGCCGATGTTGTCCGCCGCTGCACCGAAAACAATATGCCGCTGCGCATTCTGGGCCTTGGGTCGAACCTTCTTATTCGTGACCAGGGCGTAAAAGGCGCTGTAGTAAAACTTGATAGTGACCATTTCTGCAAAATTGAATATAACGGACTTTCTCTCAGCGTCGGTGCCGGAGCGGATTTGGGCAAACTCGTGCTTGATTGCGTCCGAAAGGGACTTGGTGGAATCGAATCGCTGGCCGGAATTCCAGGTTCTATCGGCGGAGCGGTTAAGATGAACGCCGGCGGAATTTTCGGCGACTTTGGTTCGGCGGTCGAATCTGTTACCCTGATGGATAACGTAGGCAATCTTTTTGAAAAGAATAAGCCTGAACTGTCTTTCGATTACCGCCAGACAAATATCACCGCCAAATTCATACTTGGCGCACAAATCAAATTATACCAGGCCGACCCGCAGCAGCTTTTGAATACGGTCAAGGAAATATGGATATACAAGAAAAACACTCAGCCGCTGAACACAAGAAACGCAGGCTGTGTTTTCAAGAATCCGCGCGGTATGAGTGCCGGTGCGATGATTGACCGCACAGGCCTGAAAGGCACAAAAATCGGCGGCGCGATTGTCAGCGAAAAGCACGCTAATTTTATCATCGCCGAAAAAGGCTGCAAAAGCGGAGACGTGATTTCGCTTATTGATACTATCAAAGAAAAGGTTAAGGAAAAATTTGACGTCGAACTTGAGCTTGAAATAGAAATCTGGTAGAGATTTTTGGTAATTATAAATGGACTTTGAAATTCCGGGTGGTCTTAAAGTTGCAGTTTTGAAGGGGGCTGTCGGTTCAGAACGACAGGTAAGCCTGGTAAGCGGAAAATGTGTTGCTGATGCCCTCAGAAAGACAAAATTAGTAGATGTAATCGAACACGATTTCCTGCCCGATGAGCCTGATATTCTCGACGATAAAAGCATTGATGTGTTTTTTCTTGCCTTCCACGGCGAATTTGGCGAAGGCGGCCAGATGCAGGAAATTTGCGAGCGGAAAAAACTCATTTTTACCGGCTGCGATTCAAAGGCAAGCAGAATAGCGTTTGACAAAATGGCCTGCAAAAGAGCTATCGAAAATGCAGGCCTGCCCACTCCGCCCGTCGTTGAAATTAGAAATTCCGGGCAATTGAAAGATATGGATTCAAAGCTCAAGAGTATGAGCGAAAAATTTGTTATTAAACCTATACGTCAGGGCAGCAGCGTCGGCGTCCAGCTTACACAGGGAATCGAAAATACGAAAATCGCTGCTCAAAAATGCTTCGACGAATTTGGCGACTGTATGATAGAAGAATTTATAAAAGGCACAGAATTGACGGTTGGCATTCTCGAAAATACCGCTTTGCCTATTATTGAAATCAGGACCGCTCATCAGTTTTACGATTATGACGCCAAATACATCGACGATAGTACTCAATATCTGTTCGATACTGTTTCGGATAAAAAAACCGTGCAAAAAATAAACGATGTCGCGCTGAAAAGTTTCAACGCCGTAGGCTGCAGGGATTTCAGCAGGGTAGATGTGATTTTAGGCGGCGATGGAATTCCTTATGTTATAGAAATAAATACCATTCCCGGCTTTACGAATCATTCGCTTCTGCCCAAAGCCGCCGCCAAAGCCGGAATTGATATGAGTCAGTTATGTTTGCAGATTATACATACTGCTCTTAAAAGGAGAAGTTGAGCATTGGCCGAAAAAACTAAAAAATCATGGTTCAGCTTTAAAAAGAAGCTTACCAAGACCGAGAAAAAAGAGCGTTCCAAAGCCTTTCGCAATACGGTAATTATTTTTGCTTTTATTATAGTTTTTGTTGGCATAGCGACTGGCTTTATTTTTCTCGAACGTTTCGCAAAAAAGCAGATTAAATTCGGCACACAGACCCTTGGCCTTGAGTTGATTAATGTTCCCGACTGGGTCAGCCCCGAACTTCAGAACAAAATTCTTACAACCGCCGAGAAAGGCGGCCTTATTTTCGCTCTCAACGAATCAATGGCAAGACAGGTCGGTGAAAATCTTCAATCTCTTGCCTGGCTCTACGATGTTAAAATTACGATAGGCCATACATCTATAATTGTAAAGGCAGGCTACAGAAAGCCCGTTGCCCTGATAAACGCCGACGAAGGCCAGTTTTATTTGGATTCGCAGTTAGTGGTTCTCGATTACGTTCCTGTAAGCAAACTTCCAATTATCGAGATTACCGGCGTTCCGACAAATCGGCTTACATCACGTTCTGTTGCCACAAAATGGCAAAGCGAAGATGTCGACGCCGCAATCGAGCTGATTGACCTTCTGGATAAGATGGACAAACAGATTACTTCGAAAAAACCATTGCTTGCTGAGATAAAGTCGATTGATATGAGCAATTACAATGGCCGCCGAACCGCTTCGCAGCCGCATATTCTTTTTTACGCTAAGGATGGCACGGAAATAAGATGGGGCGCCAAGAAAGGCGATTGGAGCAGAAATCTCGAGGCAAGAGACGAGGAAAAACTCACAATTCTTTATAACACATATAAGGAACTTGGCACGATACAGATTCGCGCCGCACAGAAGGGCAGTTTTATTGATTTAACCCGCCCCCAAACTTTGTCTCTCCCCATCGACAAATACAATAAATAACAAAATATTTAGCCCCCGAATTTATTCGGAGGTTCGTCCCCCTGAAGTGGATAAGTTTTTCTGGTATTTTTAATTTCTGTTCGTATAATAGGTCTGCTTTTTATTAAGGAAAACAAGGATGAAAGACGGTAAACATATCCCCCTGACCAAACCCCAAATCGACCGGCTTGTCTCTCAGAATTGCCAGTGTGACAACTGGAAGCAAGTCCTTGTCAGCCATAAATTTACGCCCGACAACATCAGGAACGTAACCTTTTCAGGCAAAATTAAGCTTGGCCGGTTTGACAAGCAGGTTAGTTTTTACGGCGGCGTAACAAAACCAGCCGGCATTTACAATGCGTTTATTCACAATTGCACGATTGGCGACAACGTTTACATCTCTAATGTTACCAATCACATAGCCAATTACGTCATAGAGGACGACTGTATAATTGACCACATAGATTTGCTTGCCGTTGAAGGCCCGACATCTTTTGGTAACGGCATTAAGGCCGTTGTGATTAATGAAGCCGGCGGCAGGGAGGTTATGATTTTTGACCATCTTACCGCTCAGATTGCGTATATCCTGGCCTTATATAGACACAGGCCCAGGCTCATCCAGAAAATTGAAAAGATGATTTCGCAATATACCCAAAGTGTGAAATCGGATATTGGCGTAGTAGGCAAAGCCGCTCATTTATCGAATTGCGGAACGATAAAAAATGTAAAAATCGGTCCCGCCGCGATAATTGGCAATATAAAACGTCTTGAGAACGGCACGATTAAAAGTTGTCCACAGGACCCGACCGAGGTTGGCGCAAGTGTTGTCGCCAGGGACTTTATAATTGCCGAGGGCGCGAAAATCAGTGAAGGATCCATTATTTTGAATTGTTTCATCGGCCAGGCAACGAAAATGGACAGGCAGTTTTCAGCGGAAAATTCTGTCTGTTTCGCAAATTGCGGTTTCCATCATGGCGAGATATGCTCGATTTTCGCAGGCCCTTACACAGTCAGCCATCACAAATCCACGCTTTTGATTGCCGGCTTATTTAGTTTCTTCAACGCAGGCTCCGGCACCAACGAAAGCAATCACATGTATAAAGTCGGCTCCGTTCACCAGGGAATTTTCGAACGCGGCACGAAAGTAACGAGCGATGGATATGTTTCGTATCCTGCCAGGATTGGCGCCTTTTCAGTCATTGTTGGCAGGCATTACGCGCATCCCGATACCACGGATATTCCATTTTCATATCTTTTCGAAGAAGAGGAAAGAAGTTTCATCATACCCGGCATAAACCTGCGAACCGTCGGAACAGTCCGCGATGGCGAAAAATGGCCCCGGCGCGACGAACGCAAATCGCCCGATAAATCAGACCTGATTATCTTCGATGTGCTTAGCCCCTATACCGTACAGAAAATTTTCAAAGGACTCGAACTGCTGCTTAACCTCAAACCCGCTGAAACCAACGCCTCGAAAGTAGTTGTCTGCAATAATCTACACTTCAGCTCCTCGGCTCTGCACAAAGGCATAGAATATTACACGCTGGCAATAAATAAATTCCTCAGCGATTGCCTGATTGAGAAATTAAAAGCCTCCTGCCCAAAATCAATCGCAGATATCGAGAAACTAATAGAAAATACCGATTCGGCAGGGACAGGAAAATGGCTCGACCTCTCAGGTCTGCTTGTGCCTGAAAAACATATAAATTCACTGCTGAACGATATCGAAACCGAAAAGTTAAACACTATCGAATCAATCATCGAAAAACTTAAATCACTCTATAACGACTATAACAAATATAAATGGTCCTGGGCCGCAGAAAAAATCCGCAATATTATGAAAAACCAGAAAGAGTCTTCCGCTACTGAAAAAATATTTAAAATTATCAATGATTGGGCCGGAGCGTGCAAAAAATTAAACTCGCTAATATTAGCCGATGCTGAAAAAGAGTTCACGGAAGCATCGAAAATCGGGTTTGGTATCGACGGCGATGGAAAAACAAGAGATGCCGACTTCGATGCGGTAAGAGGAACTTTCCAGACAAATAGCATCGTCGGCAACCTTAAAAAACAACAGGAAATTACAAACCAAATCGCGGAAGAATGGATAAATAAGCTTAAAAAGCTTTCGTAAAGCGTTTTTAAGCAGATTACAGATTACAGATTATAGATTACAGAAAAACGATGCTTCAGGTTGCATTATTCAGTTTCGCGTACTGGCCGTAAAGTTCTTTTGCCGCTTCTATTTCATCATCGAACATGCCGAGATGTATTTTCCTGTATTTATAGTAGATAATTACACGCCATTTATTGGTTCTTTTACGCAACCACGAATACGCCTAAATACGATATAATTTCTTGACATTAATTTCCTTTAAGAATACACTTTGAGGTTTGAAATTGTTGCGAAATTTCGTTTATAAGTATAATTCGTAAGTGTTTGTAAATAAATATCTTAAATAGATTTCTCGACTTCGTCCCCTTAAGGGGGACTTCGCTCGAAATGACCCCCCGGTACAGGTTCGGGGGCTAAACAGAAAATACGAGAAAAAATCATGGACGAACCAAAGAAAACTGAACGAATTGAAGAGATGCGGATTCTCGATGAGATGAAGAATTCGTATATGAATTACGCGATGAGCGTAATAGTTTCCCGCGCTTTGCCGGACGTCCGCGACGGCCTGAAACCCTCGCAGAGACGAATAATGGTAGCGATGAACGACCTGAATCTCGGGCCGCGAAGCAAGCACAGAAAATGCGCGAAAATCGTCGGCGATACCTCCGGTAATTATCATCCGCACGGCGACCAGGCTACTTACGGCACTTTAGTGCGCATGGGTCAGGACTGGAGTATGAGGCATACATTAGTTGACCCGCAGGGAAATTTCGGAAGTATCGACGATGACCCGCCGGCGGCGATGAGGTATACCGAGGCGAGGATGTCGGCTGAAGCGATGGAAATGCTCGACGACCTTGAACGCGATACGGTTGATTTTATACCGAATTATGACGAGACACGGACTGAGCCGACAGTTTTGCCGTCGAGGTTTCCGAATCTTCTGATTAACGGCTCGACGGGTATCGCGGTTGGTATGGCGACGAATTTGCCGCCGCATAATCTGGGCGAGGTTTGCGAAGCATTGCTTCTATTAATAAAAGACCCGAACTGCGGGTTCAAAGATATTATGAAGGTTCTGCCGGGGCCGGATTTTCCGACGGGCGGAATTATCTGCGGAAGAAGCGGAATCAGGCAGGCATACTCGACGGGCAAAGGACATCTTGTAGTCAGGGGCAAGGCTGATATTGAGGAGACCAAGAAGGGCCGAAAGCACATCGTCATCACTGAAATTCCTTATATGATTGTCAAAACGAGCATAGTTTCCAAGATTGCGGAGCTTGTTGAGGCGGGAACGCTGACTGAGGTTAGCGATGTGCGGGATGAGTCGGACCGGAATGGGATGCGGATTGTTGTCGAGATAAAAAAAGACGCAGAAGAACAGGTTGCACTAAATAAAATTTATCAATATACCCAGCTTCAGGCGACATTTGCGATATCAAATGTCGCGCTGGTAAATAACCGGCCTGAAACGCTGAATATAAAACAGCTTATGCAGCTGTTTATCGACCATCGCAAAGATGTGATTCGCAGACGAACACGCTTCCTGCTGAAAAAGTGCAGGAACAGGGCACATATCCTCGAAGGTCTAATCCTGGCGATAAGCGATATCGATGAAATTATAGAATTGATAAAGAAATCGCCTGATGCGCCAACTGCAAAACTGAACTTAATGAAAAAGGCGTTGCGGCTAATCGAATCGGCAACACTGAAAAAATTGCTGCCGGAAGAGTTCGCAAAACGAGCGATGGGCGAAGACCAATTTTTGACCGGGCCGCAGGCGGACGCAATTCTTGCAATGCAGCTTTCACGGCTGACGGGACTTGAAATTGAAAAACTCGGCAAAGAATACGTGGATATTGCCGAGGAAATTAAAGGTTACGAGGCGATATTAGCGGATGAGAAACTTGTACTCGATATTATTACTGAAGATTTGTTCGAGATGAAGGAAAAATACGCGAATAAACGCAGAACGGAAATAGCGGAAGAGGCGGAAGATTTAAATATCGAAGACCTTATCGCTGACGAAGAGGTGATTGTTACGCTGAGCCACGGCGGATATGTCAAACGTATGCCGATTGATACTTACCGCAAGCAGGGACGCGGCGGAAAGGGCGTTATCGGGTCGGATACGCGAGAGGGCGATTTTATCGAATCGCTGTTTACGGCGTCAACGCACGATTACCTGATGGTGTTTACGAATCGCGGGAAATGCTACTGGCTGAAGGTTTATAACGTTCCGCAGCTTACGCGGCAGAGCAAGGGCAGAAGCATCGCGAACCTGCTTAACCTGAGCGACCAGAAAATTGCGTCGATTGTAAATGTTAACAAATTCGACGAACGAAACCTTGTGATGACGACGAGGAACGGAGTTATTAAGAAATCCGCTCTGTCGCTTTACTCGAACCCGCGGCCAAGCGGAATTATCGCGGTTAAACTCGACCCGAATGACGATTTAATCGGTGTTGCGCTGACCAGCGGCCAAAACCATATCATTCTCGGCACGAAAGACGGAATGGCGATTCGATTCGAAGAGTCGCAGGCAAGGCCAATGGGCCGCTCGGCAAGAGGCGTTAAAGGAATTAATCTCCGCAAAGGCGATTTTGTCGTCGATATGGTTGTGGCGGAAGAGGGAGCATCGCTATTGACGGTTTGCGAAAACGGGTTCGGCAAGAGAACGGAACTCGAAGATTACCGGCCGCAGCATCGAGGCGGAATAGGACTTATCAATATCAAGACGTCGGACCGCAACGGAAACGTAGTGGCGATAAAGACCGTTAAAACCGATGATGATATTATGATTATCACCGGCAAGGGAATTATTATCCGCACGGGTCTCGATGAACTTCGCGAAATAGGCAGAAATACGCAGGGCGTAAGACTGATAAAACTTGACGAAGACGATAAAGTCGTCGCGGTAGAACGAGTCGTCAAAGAAGAAAAAGATATTTCGACTCCGCTCAATACAGGTGAAGGCGGCGAAGTGCAGAACCAACAGCAGCCTGAAGAGCCGAAAGATACCGGCGACGAACAAAAATAATCTCAAGATTGAAGATTGAAAATTTAACGTCCAACATCGAACACTGAACGTTGAACTTCCAAATATAGAGTATCTGTCGGGTTTTCCAGTATAAAAAATTGATGGTGTAATATGGAACGAGAAGACAAATGGAAAAAGCGATAATAATAAAACTTCATAAGGATTTTGAGCATAGTGTTTACAAAGAAGAAAAAACAGGGGTGGAATTCTGGTTTGCAAGAGATTTACAGAATCTTTTAGGTTATACCAAATGGGAAAATTTTGCAAAAGTTATAGAAAAAGCTAAAATTGCCTGCAAAATCGCTGGTTTTGAGCCATTAGACCATTTTCCTGATATCAGGAAAATGGTGGATATCGGTTTAGGAGCCAAACGAGAAATAGAGGATATAGCACTTACCAGATACGCCTGTTACTTAATTGCCCAGAATGGAGACCCGTCGAAAGACCCAATAGCCTTTGCCCAGACGTATTTTGCCGTTCAGACCCGCAAACAGGAAATTATCGAACAGCGAATAGCGGAAGTTGAGCGATATAACGCTCGTAAAAAACTTACTTTATCAGAAAAACAATTATCCGGAATAATTTATGAAAGACTGCAGGACGAACAAAGTTTTGCCCGAATAAGAAGCAAAGGCGATACGGCTTTATTCGGCGGCAAAACGACAGGGCAAATGAAAGAACATCTTAATATCCCGCAATCAAGGGCACTTGCGGATTTTTTGCCTACAATCACAATCAAAGCTAAAGACTTCGCAAATGAAATAACGAATTTCAATATTAAACGTGATGATTTGCGAACAGAAGCAAAAATTGCACGAGAACACATAAAAAATAATCAGGACGTAAGAAAACTTCTTGTAAAGCGAAATATAAGACCTGAGGCATTGCCGCCGGCAGAGGATATAAAAAAAGTCGAGAGAAAACTTATCACAGAGCAGAAGAAGTTAAATAAAGCAGAACCTCTGGATCCAATAAATGAACAGACAAACGGATAGACAGTGAAAAATAAAATAGATACAAAACCAAACCGCCCAGGCGGTCAAGTATATGTAATAGCGGGCAAGGATGAATTTCTGGTTGCGGAAAAGACGGCCGGCCTTGTGGGAGAGCTTTTAAAACCTGACGAAATGCAACTGTGCCTTTGGCGGGCGGATGCGGATAAAGTGACGGCAGTAGACGTCTTCGACGAATTAAGGACGCTGCCGTTTCTTGCCGAAAGACGCGTGGTGGTCCTGGCGGGAGCGGATGATTTTGTAAGCGATAACCGAGAGCTTCTGGAAAAATATTTTGAAAGTCCGGCGGCCAGCGGTGTTCTAATCCTTACGGTCGGAGGCTGGGCATCGAATACGAGACTTGCAAAGGCGCTGCCGAAAGTCGGGCAATTGATTGAGGTCGGAGAATTAAAATCACGGGAACTTGTCGGCTATATCTGCGATTACGCAAGAGAACAGCATAATAAAAATCTTTCCTACAACGCGGCGCAAATGCTGATTGAACTTTCGGGCGACGAGCCGGGGATACTGCGGAACGAAATCGATAAACTGGCGGCGTATGTTGCGGCGGCGAAAAATATAACGGAAAAAGAAATAGCGGAACTTGTCGGGCGAAACAGGGTTTTCGGTGCGTTTGAAGTTATCGATTCGATGATGGCGGCAGATACGGGGACGGCGATTGAGAAACTGCGGATGATGTTCGATGCCGATAAGGATGCCGAATATACGGTTTTAGGGGCGTTCGCGTGGCATTTTCGCAGGATGTTCTCGGCGGCGGCGATGCTGCAAAAGGGCGATTCGCCTGACGGGGTTGCGCGAAAACTTCGGATTTGGAACCAGAGTGAATTTTTCGGAGTTCTAAAGAAAATCGGGCTTAAAAGAATCGGCGATTGCCTGCGGCAGCTTGCCGAGTTCGATTACCAGATAAAGACCGGCAGGGCAACGGCGCAAACGGCGATTGAATCAATGATAGTTCAATTCGCGGAAAAGTAATTGCCACAGAGCTCACAGAGAACACAGAGATATAAATATAACTACGAATTAATGCGAAAAAATATGGCAGAAGAAAAACGAGAAAGAAAAAGGCATAAACGCAAGCAGACCATTGTCGAACAATGGCTGGTGTATGTTCTGCTGCGGATATTTTTGTTTTTTGTCTGTTTGTTTCCGGTTGAGAAGGTCCTGAAGTTCGCTAAATATCTTGGCAAAGGCTTTTGGAAGCATTATCGCCGGGGCAGAGAACGAGCCATTGAAAACCTGCGTGCAAGCTTTCCAGATAAAGACGAAAAATGGATAGAGGAAACGGGCATACGAAGTTTTGAGAATTTAGTAATGTTTGCAGTGGATGTGGTTTTTTTGCCGCGAATAATACGAAAAGATAACTGGGAACAATATTCAAGCTATAAAAATGTAGAGCGGGTCAAATGGATGATGCAGGAACACCAGCCATTGCTGCTTGTTACGCCTCATTATGGGAATTTCGAGATAATAGGCTATCTGCTTGGCGAATTCGATTTTGATATTTACAGTATCGCAAGGCCGCTGGATAATAAATTTATAAATAAATATCTCTATGATGTCCGGCAGCGCAGGGGACAGAAAATAATCGATAAAAAAGGCGCGACAGAGCAGGTGGAAGAAATTGTCCGGCAGGGTTCGACATTATGTTTTGTGGCCGACCAGAACGCGGGCAAAAAGGGAATTTTCGTTGACTTTTTCGGCAGAAAGGCAAGCACATACAAAAGCATAGGCTTGCTGGCGATGCAATATAATCTGCCAATCGGCATTGGGGTAAGCAGAAGAGCCGGCAATCGGTTCTTTTTCGAGATTGAGATGACAAGACTGATTATGCCGGAAGAATGGAAAGATAAAGACGACCCGCTGCGGTGGATTACGCAGGAATATACCAAGGCCTTTGAGGATTCAATCCGCAAAGACCCGTCGCAATACTGGTGGATTCACCGGCGATGGAAGACAAGGCCGAAGGATGAGAGAAATAGCCACAAAGAAAATTGAAGATTGAAGATTTAAGATTTGCGGTTATAATTTCTCATAAATTGTTAAACGGAGAAAATTATGGCAGAGACGCAAAAAAGCTGGGAACATCGGCTTGGCAAACCTACAGATTCTTTGGCAGTCGATTTTGTAGAGTCGCTATCGTTCGATACGCGGCTCTATAAGTATGATATTGTCGGGTCAATCGCTCACGCAGAGATGCTGAGCGAGAAAAAATTGCTTACGAAAGAAGAATTCAAGCAGATAAAAGACGCTCTTGTAGAAATATCGCACCAGATTGCCGAGGGTAAATTCAAATTCGATAAGACTTATGAAGATATTCATATGGCGATTGAGGCTGCGCTGATAGCGAAAATAGGCGAGGCGGGAAAGAAACTGCATACGGGCAGAAGCAGAAACGACCAGGTCGCAACGGATATGCGGCTGTGGATGCGCGACGAGATAGAATTAATACAGACAAAAATAGCCCTGCTGCAAAAGGCATTTGTGAAACTCGCGGAGAAATACACTAATGATATTATGCCGGCGTATACACATATGCAGCGGGCACAGCCGATTTCCATCGCGGCATATCTTTTGAGTTTTGTCGAACAGCTTCACCGCGATAGTCTGCGGTTGAAAAACTGCCGACTGCTTTTAAACCTTTCGCCTCTTGGAAGCGGAGCGATTGCAGGGTCGTCGCTGCCTTTGGATAGAAAACAGGTCTGCGGACTGCTGGGATTCTCGGATATTACCTATAATACGATTGATTCGGTTTCCGACAGAGATTTCTGCGCGGAATTTATATTCGACTGCTGTCTGATTTCGGCGCATCTGTCGAAACTGGCTGAAGACTGGATTATCTTTTCGACTACGGAATTCGATTTTATACGGATTGACGATGCGTTCTGCACATCGTCGAGTATGATGCCACAGAAGCGTAATCCAGATATGCTCGAATTGATTCGCGGCAAGACGGGAACGCTTTACGGTTCGCTTATGGCGATTCTAACGATTCTGAAGGCGCAGCCATCGGGCTATAACCGCGACCTGCAGGAAGACAAGGTGCATACTTTCAAGGCATCGGATACGATAGAGGCCTGTCTGGATATGGCCTGCGCGATAGTTGACAATACGAATTTTAAACAAGAGAAGATTTCAGCAGGACTTGATAAGGGATTTCTGGACGCGACGGCACTGGCGGAATATCTCGTTAAAAAAGGCGTGGCTTTCCGGACGGCGCACGGAATCGTCGGCAGTCTTGTGGCCCAGTGCGAAAAAGACGGCAAGGCTCTTGCGGATGTTTCGATAGAACAATTCAAAAAGTTCAGTAATGTTATCGGCGAAGATGTTTATCAGTGCCTGGGCAGTAAGAATGTGGCCGCTTCATACGCAACGGCTGCGGCAGCGTCGCCGGCACAGATGATAGAGCAGATAAATTACTGGAAAAAACAGTTCGCAAAACAATGAGCAACGGCGAAACTGAACTTGTTAAATATTTCGCGGCAAAAGGAAAATTAAGCCGGTCGAAATTCCCCATAGGTATCGGCGATGATATGGCGCAAATCAAACTGCCAAAGGGCAATTCGGTTCTTATCACTACAGATATGCTTCTGGACGGGGTGCATTTCGATACGAAAAAAGCGACGCTTGAACAAATCGGCTATAAATCTATGGCGGCAAGTCTGAGCGATTGCGCAGCGATGGCGACAATTCCGCTTGCGGCGGTTGTTTCGGTTGCACTGCCGAGGAATTTCGTCGCTGGAAAACTTAAAAGACTGCACAAAGGAATACTTATCGCGGCGAAAAAGTATAACTGCCCGCTTGTGGGCGGAGATATGACCCCGCTTGTGGGCGGAGATATGACGAGTTGGACGAAACCTCTGGCAGGTTCGACAGGCTCACTGCTGGCAATTAGCGTATCGATGTTGAGTGTGCCGGGGAAAACAAAGCCTGTTCAAAGAAGCACGGCGGAAATTGGCGATTTGATTTGCGTGACGGGGACTCTTGGCGGGTCATTAGCAGGCAAACATCTTACTTTCGAGCCTCGAATTAAAGAAGCTTTAGCGATTGCCGAGGCAGGGGCAAATTCGATGATGGATATCAGCGACGGACTGAGCACCGATTTGAATCACATAAGCAGATTAAGTAAAAAAGGCGCAATTATTTATGCCGATAAAATTCCAGTTTCTAAAAGCTCAAAAACGTTAAACAACGCTCTAAACGATGGGGAAGATTTTGAACTTTTGTTCACAATATCGGAAAAGAAATTTGAACGGCTGAAAAAGCACTGGCGATTTAAAGTAAAACTAACCGCAATAGGTAAAATTACCGGCGGGACTTCAGTAGAAATAAAAATGTCAAATAAAAAAATCATTACCCTTCTATCTGGCGGATATGATCATTTATCGAATGAATAAGACCATAGAAATAATTTCAGATTCTGTTGAGAAGACTTTTGAGATTGGCAAAAGAATAGGAGAATTGCTTGAGCCGGAGAAGATTGTTTGCCTGACGGGTCCTTTGGGCAGCGGCAAGACGAGTCTTGTAAAAGGTATCGCGGCAGGAATGGGAGCAACAAGGCCGAAACTTGTGAATAGTCCGACCTTTGTGATTATCAATGAATACCAGGGCAGGTTAAATATTTATCACATCGACGCATATCGAATAAACACAATCGCGGAGTTTGCGGCTTTGGGATTCGAAGATTTATCAGGACCTGAATCGGTTGTTCTAATCGAATGGGCAGATAAAGTTGCCGAGGCACTTAAAGGTTTCGACTGCATATATATAGATATGCAGCATAACGAGGTCAGCAGCAGAAAAATCAAAATCAGCGGCATAAATAATGCGCAAGCGTTAAAAGGCTGATTTTTTAAGACCAATCACGCCAGAGGCGGATAAAATTTGCATTCAACTTTTTATTTTCTATATTTTCAGCGGCGGGGGGTGCGCGTATGGGAAGATATTTTCGGACCTATTTTAGAAGAGAGATTGAATTTTTATAGGGCGTTGGGAGACGGTTTTAAATCAAAAAAGGGATGGATAAAACCATAAATTAAGTCCTTTAGCCGTCTGGCCGATAGCAGAGACAGGAAAAGCGCTCTTAGGCGAAAATTAAAGAAAGTACAAATCCTTTATCAAAATAAAGGAGAAGCAAAGATGAAAAAACGAAGCGGTTTTACGCTGGTTGAAATTTTGATTGTCGTGGTTATCCTCGGCATTCTTGCTGCTATAGTAATACCGCAGTTCAGCAGCGCCAGTGAAGAGGCGAAGCTGTCAAATCTTGTAAGCGACCTGCAGACGGTTAGGTCTCAGATTCAGCTTTATAAGCTTCAACATAAAGCACAACTGCCTGGAACCCAGGGGTTGGAGTTCAAGGTAGCAATGACCAAATATACAAATTCAGACGGCGCTCTGGTAACGATACAAGCACCGGCAGACAAGGTGTATGGTCCTTACATTATGAGGATACCGACAAATCCATTCAATGATAGTAACGAAGTCCATACAGGTGTAGGCCCAAATACTTCATACGACAGCGGCTGGTATTACGACCAAGCGTCCGGCGCATTTAACGCAAACGATAACGCTGCTCACGCTGCACTGTAGAACGGGCGGCGAAGCTCCGGCTGGAAAACCGGGAAAAAGATACAGGCTGGTCAGTCCAGTATTTGCGTGGCTGACCGGCCGTTTTTTTATGAATGAAGATTGCAAAGTGAAGGGAGTGATTAAAATGCAAAACAAAAAAATACTCGTTGCGGATGATGAAACTCATATTGTGCAGGTGGTAGCGATGAAGTTTAGAAATAACGGTTTTGATGTCGTAACCGCGGAAAACGGAACAGAGGCATACGACCTTTGCTGCGAAGAAAAACCCGATATCATTGTTACCGATTGCCAGATGCCGGGAATGACGGGAATTGAATTAATTGAAAAACTTCGGCAAAAACCTGAATTCGCGGATATCCCGGTGATAATACTGACCGCAAGAGGATTCGCAATAGAAGAAGAACAGATGAACAAGCTGGGCATCACAGAATGTCTGAGTAAGCCTTTCAGTCCGAAAGAGCTTTTGATACATGTAGAGAACGTTTTGGCTAATTCGACTATAAAATAAAAAGACAAGGGTAAACTCCAATGTTGAGAACAACACAAAATCGTTTAAGCTCCGGCCAGTTGAAGCAGCTTAAAAATTTCGGCAGGGAATTGGCCGAGCTTGGTGTGAATTTTATAGTTTATGATACCGAACTTAACATAATCATTAATTTCAACAGCGAAAAATTTATCAGCGACTATGAAATCGCATCATCCTGCGCAGAACAGGCGTTCGAGCTGGAGCCGGGCACGATACAAAGTTTCGGCAAATCCGGCCTGATACTCGCATGCAATATATCGGCAGGGGACAGGAAGACGGCAGCTATCGTTGTTGATTGCGGTATGGATTCGCAGGTCCGGCAGGAGGCTATAGCTTATATCAGACAAATACTAAAGATGTTTCTTGATATTTTTAAAAACGAGCAGAAGAATTCACGGCAACTGGAACTCGTCAGCAGCGAACTTGCGCAGACATACGAAGAACTTATGCTGCTTTACAAGATGAGCACCAATATGAAAGTAAGCCAGACGGATTCGAATTACCTGCAGATGGCCTGCGACAATCTGACGGAATTAGTCAATGTCGAAGGAATTGCAATATTTCTTGAAAAGAAAATTAATAATTCGAAGAAACTTGTTCTCGCTGCCGGGGCGGGTCTTATCGCGATAGACCACAAAAATGGAAATATGCATGAAGTTCTTTTTGAAAGACTCCATTCCGAGCTTGAGACAGGCTCTGACGCGCTGCTTGACAGCGAAGTCAATGCGCCGTTCAAATACGAATGGTTCGGCAGAGTGAGAAATATCATTGCGGTTCCGCTGAATGGTAAAGATAAAATTATCGGTATGATGGTAGCCACCAATCGGCTCGATAAGGCCGATTTTGACAGTATCGATGTAAAACTTTTCATCTCCGTAGCCACGGAGTGTGCGGTTTTTATCGAGAACCAAAGTCTCTTCAAAGAGCTGAAAGAATTATTTATCGGAGCATTAAAAGCCCTGACAAGCAGCATCGATGCAAAAGACCAATACACCAGAGGCCATTCCGAACGTGTGGCTTTCATATCCAAATGGATTGCGGAACGATATGCCCAGACAAACAAAATGTCTTCGGAAGATATACAAAGGATATATCTGGCAGGTCTTCTGCACGATATAGGTAAAATCGGCATACCGGAAACAGTGCTGGGAAAGCAGGGCAAGCTGACGGACGAAGAATACGACCTGATAAAGACCCATCCTTCGATAGGAGCGGGCATCCTGTCCGAGATTAGTCAAATGACCGATATTGTGCCGGCTGTTCTTTATCATCATGAAAGATATGACGGCAAAGGATATCCAAAAGGCCTAACCGGCGACCTAATACCTGTTTCCGGGAAAATCGTAATGATTGCCGATAGTTTTGACGCTATGACTTCCAAAAGAACTTACAGAGAGGCACTGAGCGTCGAAGAGGCAATAAGCGAAATTCAAAAAGGATTAGGAGAGCAATTCGACCCGGAAATCGGTTCGATTTTTCTCAACAGCGACATCAATAAGCTGTGGGAAATAATGCAAAACGGCAGGTCAGATGAATTGTACTCCGATAATTTCAACGACTACGGCACAGTAGCGGTAGGAGCGCTTTTGAGATGAAAATAAACCAGCAGGAGCAATTGCGCTTCTATTGCCGATATTCAGAATCTCTGCGATAATAGCACATTAAAGCTGTTAACCTCCTTTGGCGTAAAGACATACAAGAAGTGGACAATTCAAAACTAAAATATCTGCCTCAATCTTGTGCAAAACTATTGCATTCAATGCTTTAGCTGTTATAATCTTCAATTCAGCAAATTTAGAAGTAATGGTGTAAAGAAAGAAAAGAAAGATATTGAAAGGCAGTAATTTAAGATGTTGACGAAGGAAAAAAAAGGAAGCGTAATAAAGGAATTCAGGGCATCGGAAAAGGACACTGGTTCGGCAGAAGTACAAGTCGCGATTCTTACCACGAGAATTAACGATCTTACTGATCACTTCAAGACCCATCCCAAGGACCATTCATCGAGAAGAGGCTTGCTGAAAATGGTCGGCACCAGAACATCGCTGCTAAAGTACATCAGTAGAAAAGACATAAAGAAATACAAAGATATTATTAATCGTCTTGGACTCCGCAAATAAAAAAATATCCGGTCCGTATGACTATTACGGTTGCGGGTATTTTTAATCTATTATTTTTATTTGAAGCGTTCGCGCTTTATGAGGTATTTATGGCAGATGTTGTTAGGGTAGAAAAGCAGATTGGTGAGAAAAAATTTATTTTGGAAACAGGAAAAATTGCCAAACAGGCAGATGGTGCAGTTGTTGTAAGTTATGGCGATACAATGATTCTGGCGACGGCGGTTTCAGCGCCTGGGCGAAAAGACCTTGATTATTTCCCGCTCAGTGTCGAATACAGAGAGAAATTAAGCGCAGCCGGAAAGTTCCCCGGCGGGTTTATGAAAAGGGAAGGCAGGCCGACTACCAAAGAAGTCCTGACGTCGAGAATGATTGACAGGCCTCTGCGTCCGCTTTTCCCCGATGGCTATTTTGACGAGGTTCAGATTGTTGCTAATGTACTCAGTGCCGACCCGGAAAATGACCCTGATATTCTCGCGATGGTAGGCTCCAGTGCCGCTCTTGCGATAAGCACGATACCATTCAACGGCCCTGTCGGGGCAGTAAGATTAAGCAGAGTCGAGGGGCAATTCATTATCAATCCGACTTATGAACAGCGGGAAAAAAGCGATTTTAATCTCATACTGACAGGCGGACGAGATGCAATAAATATGATTGAAGTCGATGCGAAACAGATTCCTGAAGATGTCGCGGCACAGGCAATTAAGACCGCTCAGCAGTCAATAAAAGATGTTTGCGATTTGATTGATGAATTAGTCGCAAAATGCGGCAAGAAAAAACAAGTGCCGGAAATTGAGTGGGACCAGGCCATTGCCGATGAAATAAGCAAAAAATATTCCGATGAATTCAGGAATGCCTTTGCAATTAAATTGAAAACCGAAAGAAACAATACCCTCAAGGATATTGCCACGGGAATCAAAGAAATATACTGTCCGGAATTGAAGCCGGAGCAGGCCCGCTGCTCAGAAAAACTGCTTAGCAGAATAATAGATAATGTGCAGCGAGCGGTTGTAAGAGATATGATACTCAAAGGCAAAAGACCTGACGGACGCTCTTTTACCGATATAAGGCCGATAACCTGCGAAGTAGGTTTGTTGCCGCGTGCTCACGGCTCGGCATTGTTTACAAGGGGCGAGACGCAGGCACTTGTCGCGGTTACGCTTGGAACAAGCAGCGACGAGCAGATTATTGATGGTCTTATACCAGAGTATGGCCAGAAGTTTATGCTGCATTATAACTTCCCGCCATATAGTGTCGGCGAAGTCAAGCCGATGCGTGGTCCGGGCCGCCGTGAAATCGGTCACGGTGCACTGGCTGAAAAAGCACTTGAACAGGTCAGGCCTAACATCGACGATTTTGCTTATACGATAAAGATTGTTTCAGATATAACCGAATCGAACGGCTCAAGCTCTATGGCATCTGTATGCGCCGGAACACTGGCTCTTATGGATGCGGGCGTTCCTCTTCGGGAGCCTGTCGCGGGCATATCGGTTGGGCTGGTAAAAGAGCAGGATAAATATGTTTTGTTTGCGGATATAATCGGTGATGAAGACCATTTCGGCGATATGGATTTCAAAGTCGCCGGCACAAAAAACGGTATCACCGCTATTCAGCTGGACATAAAAGCGCCGTCTTTGTCGTATGAAATTATGGTCGAATCACTCGAAATAGCAAAACAGGCGCGTCTTAAACTGCTTGATATTATGGCACAGACCATCAGCAAGCCGAGAGAGCAGTTGAGCGTATATGCTCCGAAACTAACGAGCATCGAAATCGACCCTGAGTTTATCGGCAAGTTAATCGGTCCGGGCGGGAAAAACATAAAAGCCCTTCAGGAAAAGACCGGCACAAAGATAGAAATCGAAGAGGACGGTACAGTTTTCATAAGCTGTGTAGGCGGCGACGGCCATCTGGAAGCCAAGAGACTTATCCAGGCGATGACCGAACCTCCGACTGTCGGACGTATTTATCCAAACGCAAAAGTTGTTTCCATTAAGGACTTCGGAGCGTTTGTCGAGATTATACCCGGCGTTGAAGGTCTTTGTCATATAAGCGAAGTTGCCGACGGTTACGTCAAAAATGTCGATAGCGTTCTTAAAATCGGCGATGAAATACCTGTCAAGCTTCTTTTAATCGATGACCAGGGCAGGTTTAAACTTTCAAGGAAAGCCGCTCTGGCTCAAATGAAGGCTGAAGCGGAAGGAAAAGCTAAAGCATAAGGTTTTTAGGCCAATGCCCCGGCATTTTGTTCTAAACTGTATGGTGCCAGACCGCAGAAAAAACGCGCAGCAGCAAACCTCAAAATTATCGGAGATTGAGGAACTCAGCCGTCTTACAGGCGGACTGGCTCACGAGATAAAAAATCCGCTTTCGACAATCAAAGTCAATCTCAAATTAATCAGCGAGGAGCTGAACTCCAAAGATGCAAATCCCGCAAGGGCCGCAAGAAAAATCGCGGTAGTGCAGAAAGAGACCGACCGGCTGGAGCAGATACTCGAAGATTTCCTGCGTTATATCCGCAAGACTGAACTTCATCCTGTTTCTGTCGATATTAATCAGCTTGTATCGGATATGACGGATTTTTATTCTCCGCAGGCTGTCAGCCGTTCGATAACGCTCAGGACCGCTCTTTGCAGCGAACAATTGATTTGCAAAGCGGACGGCGATTCGCTAAAACAGGTTTTGCTTAATCTTTTTATTAACGCTCAGCAGGCGATGCCTAACGGCGGCGACCTGATGCTCAGAACGATGAAAAACGAAAATAACGCGGTAATTATTGCCAGCGATACCGGCAAAGGGATTGAGCCTGAAAACTTAGATAAAATTTTTGACGCTTATTATTCGACAAAAGCAAGCGGCAGCGGACTTGGGCTTTCGACCTCAAGAAAAATCATCGAAGCCAATAATGGCACGATAAAAGTTGACAGCGTGCCGCAAAAAGGAACTTCATTTACAATCCAGCTTCCGCTGGAAGAAAAAAGCGTATAATATTGTGAAAAAGACGCAGATTGCAGTTAAATTTGTTTTTTATATCTCTGTGTTCTCTGTGAGCTCTGTGGCTAATAATAAAATATATTTACTCTGTGGCTAATATGACTGAAAAACCCGCGATACTGATAATTGACGATGAGCAGGCCCATGCCGATGTGCTGGCAGAGGCGCTTTTGCAAACAGGCGGCGAAACAATCGCGGTCTATGACGCCAAAAACGCAATCGAACTGCTTGGGAGTAAACGCATCGATGTCGTCATAACCGACCTGAACCTTCACGACGATAAAATAAACGGAATTGATATTTTAAAAACCGCCAAAGAGCAAAATCCCGATAGTGAAGTTGTTCTTATTACCGCCTATTCCTCGATAGATACCTGCAAAGAGGCGATGCGCTGCGGAGCGTTCGATTATCTGGTCAAGCCAATCGATATCGACCAGCTTCGGGCGATGACTGAAAAAGCATTGAAAAAATTTCTCACTGCTTCATCGGCCGCAAACCGCAAAAACGGTTTTAGATTCGATGGAATAATCGGTGAAAGCCCTTCGATGCAGTCGATTATAGCTGTCTTAAAACGGGTCGCGCCGACAAATATAACCGTTCTGATTGAAGGCGAGTCCGGCACAGGAAAAGAACTCCTTGCCCAGGCAATTCATGAAAACTCCCTGCGAAGAAATCATGCGTTTAAGCCGCTAAACTGCGCCGGCCTTACAGAATCGCTGCTCGAAAGCGAACTCTTCGGCCACGCAAAAGGTTCTTTTACAGGCGCGACGGAAGCTCGAAAAGGACTATTCGAGGTCGCCGATAAAGGGACGCTCTTTCTCGACGAAATAGGCGATATGCCGCTTACTATGCAGGCCAAATTACTGCGGGTGCTCGAAGACGGTATCGTTGTGCCGGTCGGCTCGAATAAATCCACGGTTGTCGATGTCCGCGTTATCAGCGCAACAAATCACGACCTTACGAATTTAGTCGAACAGGGCAAATTCAGGCAGGACCTTTATTTTAGAATCAAAGGCGTCAGCGTAACTGTTCCGACGCTCAGAGACAGGACTGAAGATATAAGGCAGCTTGTAGATTATTTTCTGGCGCAGGCTGCCGTTGAATTAGGCAAGCCTAAAAAAGGTATTTCCGATAATGCTTTAAATATTCTCAAGTCTTTCAATTGGCCGGGCAATATAAGGCAACTTAGGAATTGCATCAGGACAATGGCGGTTATGAGCGATTCGGAAATTCTTGATGTAAAAGATATCCCCGCTGAAATTAACCGGACAAGACAACTGGCAGGGCAGGTGACAGGCAAAGTTTCGCTTAATGACCTTGAAAAACAGGCGATTATAGATACGCTGGCCAAGGTGCAGAACAACCGCGAAAAAGCCGCAAAACTTTTGGGCATCGGCGAAAGAACCCTTTATCGAAAGATAAAGGAATACGGTATTCAGTAAGGAGAGGTTGTTAATTTTTATTGCTGGTTAGGAGAATCAAAATGAAAAAGAAAACTACCTGGCAGGAGAAACTGGCTGACAGCAAAGATTTGCCGAGGGTTGAAAAAATTGACGAGAAAAAATCCAAACGATGGGGGACAGGGACTTTCGTAATTCCCGCTCCTATCGAAGTTGACCAGATTATGCGCAAAGTTTCTAAAGGAAAACTTATCACAATAAACGAAATCAGGCAAATCCTTGCCAAAAAGCACAACGCAACTATCGGCTGTCCTATTACCACCGGCATATTTTCATGGATTGCCGCCCACGCCGCTGACGAAATGGAAAAAGAAGGAAAGAAAAATATCACACCTTATTGGCGAACGCTGAAAACCGGCGGAATACTAAACGAAAAATATCCCGGCGGTATTGAAAACCTAAAAAAAAGGCTGAAAGCCGAGGGCCATACAATAATCCAAAAAGGCAAAAGCAAATACCTGATGGTAAAAGATTTTGAAAAAGCAATTATTTAACTTTTAACACAGATTTACACGGTCATTTGTTGCTATCGTTTTTTCTGCGCCACTGAGGCATTTGGTCCGGCGTAACTTTTTCCCATAGTCCTTTTTTCTGCGCTATCGCTGTTTTTTCGAGTTGAATATATTTTTCATAATAACTATGGGGGAAACGAGTATCTGCATAAGCAAAACCCTGCGAAACAAGTTCTTCATTTAAAATTCTGCCATCGGAAAATCTTATAAAAGCGAGCAAACGTCCATATTTATCGCGAGTTTTCGATAATTTGTCCAGTAGAACGGTAACTTTTTGACCTAACGCTATTTTGTGGACAAAATCGCTTGCCTCTTTTCCATAATACATCGCACCGGAAGGGCTTTTTTCAGTTTCAGGCGTGTCAATAGCGAGCAGGCGGATTCTTGTCCCGTTAGAGACAGGCCTTTGGTAGCCGTCCCCCTTAGGGGTGTCTCTAACGGGACTTGTATCCTTGTAGTTTTTATCCGGCACATCTATATCGATAGTGTCGCCGTCAACGACCTTTACCACAGTAAAAGTTTTTTCGTTATATTTGTCCCAATCGCTGCTGAGCGTTATTGAAGTTGTGAGGGGAGTTTTAAGATATGGGTGGAAAGTTCTGTCGAGAAATACAACGGCACAGAGCAATAAAAAAGCCGACAGCAGCAGGATTTTCTTCCGCAATCGGCTTTGTGCGTATTTTATATTTTTATTCTTCAAATTAGACAACCCCCAACATAAAGTTGGGGGCTTTCGGATTTATTTTACATAACTTCGTTTATTGACAGGTTTATCAAGTTCGAAGGTCTTGCATATACAGATAAGGGCCTTATCGCCCTGGGCCTTGTCAACTAAACAACTAATTCGGATTTCGCTTGTGGTAATGGAATCGATATTGATTTTTTCCTTTGCCAGAGTGCTGAACATCATATTGGCTACGCCATAGTGCGTTCTCATCCCGACTCCGATAACGGAAACCTCGGCGATATCATCGCGGTAGAAGACGTTATCGCAGCCGACCTTTTCCTTGATTGTCTCTACGGCCTTTTTGGCATCGTTAAAATCGTTTTTATTTACCGTGAAGGAAATGTTGGCCTTTTCTTTGCTGACTTCGGTCTGAATGATGTCATTTACGCTGACCTTTGCCTCGGCCAGATGTGCGAAAATTTTCGCCGCGTTACCGGGTTTGTTGTCAACGCCGACCATGCTTACTTTAGCGAGATTTTTTTCAATCGTCGCACCTGATACAAGAATACCTTCCATTTGCGGGACCTCATGAGTAATTAAAGTTCCTTTTTTATCCGACATACTGCTTCTGACGTGTATGGTAACATTATATTTTTTGCCGAATTCAATCGACCGGCCGTGCATAACCCCTGCGCCGAGACTTGCCATTTCGAGAATTTCGTCATAGCTGATTTGCTCCAGCTTTACTGCGTCCTTGAAGATTCGCGGGTCGGTCGTATAAACGCCGTCAACGTCTGTATAAATATCGCAGGTGTCCGCTTTCAATGCCGCGGCAAGAGCGACTGCGCTTGTATCCGAGCCGCCTCTGCCAAGCGTCGTGATATCTTCATTTTCATCGATGCCCTGAAAGCCCGCGACGATAACGATATTGCCTTTGTCCAGCTCCTTTTTAATTCTTTCAACGTCGATGCTTTTGATTCTGGCCTTGGTGTGGACGCTGTCGGTAATCATCCGGATTTGCGCGCCGGTAAAGCTGATTGCCTTATAGCCCATCCCTTCGATTGCCATAGCGACAAGAGAAACCGTCTGCTGCTCGCCGGTGCTCAAAAGCTGGTCCATTTCCCGTTTTGGCGGGTTGGGATTGACCTCAAGCGCGTCGGCAATCAGTTGGTCGGTCTGCTTTCCGCGAGCCGAGGCGACCATAACAACCTGTTTTCCCTGCTTGAATTCATTGATAGCCCGCTGAGCGGCTTTTTTGATTTTTTCCGCGTTAGCTACCGATGTTCCGCCGAATTTTTGGACGATAATTTCCTTTTTGCTCATAATTAACTCTTTAGAAAGTATTCCATTAGTTCAAAACCTTTTTCAATTTTCAGACCCGACTGCGCCGCCTCTGCTTCGCTGAAGGGCTGGTTCATTATCCCGGAAACTCCGGTTCCCGCCATCGCGAACGGAACAGGCTGACCTGAATGTGCCTGAGACTTTACCGGCGTCAAATGGTCGGGCATTACGAGTATCCGCCAGCTATCATATTTTTGCAGCGCCTGATATACCGGCCCGACAATGTATTTGTCGATTCGTTCGACCGCTTTTTTCTTCATATCCGCGTTTCCCGCGTGACCGGCCTCGTCGGGGCCTTCAATATGGACAAAAACTATATCATATTTTTCCAGAGCCTTAATCGCGGCATCGGCTTTTCCATTGTAATTTGTGTCCGCAAAACCTGTTGCGCCTTCAACTTTGATAAGGTCAAAGCCTATCAGTTTGGCCAGTCCTCTGACAAGGTCAACGGCGGTAATCGCCACGCCTTTAAGGCCGAACCTGCTTTGGAAGCTGTCCATCGCGGCCTTTTTACCCTGGCCCCACAGCCAGATGGAACTTACGGCGTTCTCACCTAAGTCGCGGCGAATGCGGTTGATTTCGTGGTCGGCCAACAGTTGTTTCGATTGAGCCATAAGATTAACGAGCAATTCGGCGTTTTTACCTCGCGGCAGATTTTTTGCAATCGGCTGGCCGATTATGTCGTGCGGCGGTTCGGTATAAACATCAAAGTCCATACCTTTTATTACGCAAAGATGCCTGTAACTGACGCCCGGATAGAATTTAATTTTATCGCTGCCGCCTGCGGTGAGCGAAGTCGAACCGAGAGTTTTATTTAAATCTTCAATAATTTTGCCGCCTTCGGCGCTGGAAATGTGTCCTGCGCTGTGGTCGGCCATTTTTTCATCCGCTATTGTTACAAGATTGCACCTGAACACCCAATCGGTCGGCTCAAGCTGAATATTCATCGCCACCGCTTCGAGCGGCGCTCTGCCGGTATAAAATCTTTGCGGGTCATAGCCCAACAGGCTCATCATCGCGACATCGCTGCCGGGAGACATATTCGGGGGCACTGTCTGGACCAAACCTTCTTTGCCTGTCTGACTTATTTTGTCGATGTTTGGAATCTCGGCAGCCTCAAATATCGTTTTGCCGCCAAACTGCTCGATTGGCTCATCGGCAGCGCCGTCCGGAATTATAATCGCGTACTTAGTCCCGTTAGAAATTCTATTTTCCATCACAAGCTCTTATGCATTATTACAAAATTTATTAATTTCATTAATTATCTTTTTTACATTCATAATTTCTAACGGGATTAGTCAATGCTGTCCTCCGGTATATCGACTATTCTTATGCAGACCGGCTCGCTTTTTACAATCTCCAGTTTGCCGAGGTCGTGCAGTGCCGCGGTAATTTTCTTTTGCTGCGTCAGATGTGTAATTACGACAGCGGGCACTAAATCTTTTGAGTTATGTTCTTCGTGCTGAAGAACGCCCGAAAGACTTATTTCGTGTTTGGCAAGTATAGTGCAGATTTGAGCGAAAACGCCGGGCTTGTCTGCAACTTTCAGCTTAATATAAAATCTGCTCGTAAGGTCGTCTATTTTGCCGAATGAAGAATCAATTTTATTTCTCGGTTCGAGGGTCAGGTGTTTGAAAAGTTTTTTGGAATTGCCCATAGCGACGTCGATTATGTCGGCAACGACAGCAGAAGCGGTAGGCATCATTCCCGCGCCTCGGCCGTAGAACATCGTCTGGCCGACCGCGTGGCCGAATATGCTTACCGCGTTAAATGGGCCATCGACTCTTGCAAGGGCGTTGTCGCTGGATATAAATGACGGATGAACGCGAAGGAAAAGTTTGCCGGCATCGGTTTTTTGCCCGATTGCCAGGAGCTTGAGGGTATAACCCATTTCTTTTCCGTAACGGATATCGACTATATCGATGTTTTCAATGCCTTCGACGAAAATATCGCTTGGCAGAATTTCACATCCGAAACTGATTGACGCCAGGATGGCAAGTTTATGTGCGCTGTCGTGTCCGTTGATGTCCAGCGTGGGGTCAGCCTCGGCGTAGCCTTTGTCCTGGGCCTGCTTCAACGCGGTGCGGAAACTTTCATCTTTCTTGCTCATATTGGAAAGAATGTAATTGCAGGTGCCGTTTAATATTCCGTAGATTGCTTTTATTCTGTTTGCTGCAAGTCCTGTCCGGATTGCGGAAATTATCGGTATTCCGCCGGCGCAGCTTGCCTCGAATGCGATGCACTTGTCAGCCTTGTGAGCGGCCGAGTAAAGTTCGTTGCCGAACTCAGCGAGAAGCGCTTTGTTGGCTGTAATAACATCTTTGCCCGCCGCGAGCATTTTCAACTGGATATCTTTTGCGATTTTTGTTCCGCCGACAAGCTCAATCGCGATTTGAATGTCTTTATCGTTAAGCAGACTATTTAAGTCGCTGGTAAGAATCCCGGCAGGCAGTTTTACAGGCCGCTCTCTTTTTGTATCGACGTCCACGACCTTCGCAAGTTCAAGTTTCAAGCCGGTTCTTGCCTTGATATAGTCGCAGTCTTCAAGCAGAATCTTTGCGACTCCGCAGCCTACGGTTCCGAAACCGACTAATCCAATTTTAATTGCTTTTTCAGGCATAACTTACCTCAACTTATGACGGGCTAAAAGTTTACCGTCAGGACTTCTTATAATCAAGAAAAATCGTTCGTCCGCTAAATTTCCAGCGGCAGGGATTCTGAATTCAGCAGACGGTTAAAATTGTCCTTATTAATAAATGCCTCTGGGCCTTTTGGATTGTATTTTGTGAGCATTTTAATTGCAGCTTTGAATTTTTTCTCAAGCGGCGCGACAAGATGGATGTTCTCAACTTCCAGCTCGTATGCACAAAGAGTAAGTCTCACTATAAGCGGTATTTCTTCTGCGAATTTGGAAAGCTTATAACCAACTTTGAAACTCGAAAGCATCAGCGGCGAATTTGACCCATATAGGGGGTCGATAACAAGCGGGAAACCTGCGTGCTGGAAATGAACTCTTATCTGGTGAGTCCTGCCCGTTACCGGCCGGGCGGCAACGAGACTTACGCTGCCGAAGTCGGCCAGAAGCTGCCAGCGGGTCTTGGCGTCTTTTCCATTTTTGCTGTTGACCACCATTTTGCGGGGGTCTTTTTCGCTTTGCATAATTGGAGCGTCGATTTCGCCGGTCTGGCTTTCAGGGCAGCCGGTTACCAGGGCGAGATATGTTTTTTTGACGTTTGATTTCTCAAACAGGCTGCAAAATTTGCTCTGCGATTCTTTATTTTTTGCCATTATCATTACGCCGCTTGTGTCTTTGTCTAACCGATGGACGATTCGTAAATCTCCCAGGTCGATTTGCTTTTGTAAGACTTCGATAATGTCATCGCTGCCGCTGCGGTCGTGCGTAACACTTATCCCCGCGGGTTTGTTAATTACGAAAATCTCGCTGTCTTCGTAAATTATATCTATAAGATTTTTGGCCATTAATTAGTTTCCTGAAATAAAATAATCCCTCTTTCTATCATAAATTGGACAAAAACGCAAGTCTTTGTTTTTAAGTTATTTATGACCAGTTTTGGCTTAAAAAAATGGATTTTGGCGATTGTTTTTGGCGGATTTATTTTGATGGGATTGCATAGAGTAAAAACCTTTGAATAAATAAGTATTTTATAATCCTGAAAGGATAGATATTATAGCCGATAATTGAACAATCTTTCGTAAATAACGTATTAGGAAGTTATGTCGTTTATTTTAAACCCCCAAGGGGCCGGTTTAAAATTGAGCCTGCGGGGTTGTCTAACCGCAGTTGTTTTTGTTATTAATCACCGTTTGAAAGGAAAATACTGATGAATCGCGAAAAAAAGCTTTTGGTAATTCTTTCAATTTTTGTCATCTCTTTTATGTCTCCTCTTTGTTTGGCCGAACCTGATAAAAAATCCGATGTTGAAACTCTTCGTAACACCGGCGAGGTCTTTGCGGATATCGCCGCAAAGGCAAGTCCTGCCGTGGTCTTCGTAAGCATCGAACAGGAATACACACAGAAAATATCCGATTATTATTTTGGGGACCCGTTTGAACAGTTTCAAAATGATGAATTTTTCAAAAGATTTTTCGGTCCTCAGTTCCGCCAGCAACAGCAGCAGCGGCAACAACAGCAGCAACAGCAGCCAAAGGAAAGAAAAGAAATCCGCCGCGGCCAGGGGTCGGGTTTTATTATTACACCGGATGGTTATATTTTGACTAATAATCACGTTGTCAAAGATGCCAACAAAATAACCGTTAAACTTTCCGACGAAAGAGAATTAACGGCAAAGGTAATCGGCACAGACCCTGAAACCGACGTTGCGGTAATAAAAGTTGACGCAAAAAATCTGCCTGTGGTTGAACTGGGCGACTCTGATAAACTTAAAGTCGGCCAGTGGGTTCTGGCAATCGGAAACCCGTTCGGCCTGAGCCATACCGTAACGGCAGGTATAGTTTCGGCCAAAGGCAGAAGCAGAATGGGTCTTGCGGAGTATGAGGATTTCATACAAACGGATGCAGCAATCAACTTCGGCAACTCCGGCGGGCCGCTGATTAATATTGACGGAAAAGTTATCGGTATGAATACCGCGATAGTCAGCCAGACTGGCGCATATTCAGGTATTGGTTTTGCCATTCCAATCAATATAGCGAAAAATGTTTATAAGCAGATTGTCGCCGGAGGCAAGGTTACTCGAGGCTATATTGGCATTTATTGCGATAATGTAACCCCGCAAATGGCGGAGCTGCTCGGCGCAAAAGGACAAAAAGGCATAGTTGTGAATGATGTTGCCAAGGGCAGCCCGGCCGAAAAAGCCGAACTGCATAAGGGCGATATTATTGTAAAAAAGGACGGCAAGGAAATTAAAGACTGGGACAGTTTCAGAAATGAAATAGCAGAAGTTGCGCCCGGCGCAAAGGTAATGCTAACCGTTATCAGGGATAGTAACGAAAAAGATATTACTGTTGAACTTGGCAACAGAAAATCCGGTACCGCTGCCGCCCAGCCGGAGGAAAAGACGGTCGAAAAACTCGGCATAACCGTTCAGAATTTAACTCCGGAGCTTGCGCAGCAGTTTGGCTATAAGGATGAAAAAACCGGCGTTATTGTTACCGCGGTGGAACCCGGCTCGCCCGCTGAACAGGCGGAGATTGTTGCCGGGACCTTAATTATGGAAGTCAATAAACAGAAAGTTAAGGACTCCGCCGATTTCTGGGAGCAAATTAAAAAGGCGGGAAATTCTATCCTGCTTTATGCCCGGCAGGGTGAATTTTCAAGATATATCGTTCTTAACCTTGGTCAGTAGAATTGTAATTAACTGATTTTTCAACGGGACGTTTCTTAGGAAATAAGATGCGTCCCGTTTGTTTTTTTTCTTATAAAGATTTTATTAACTTTACAAAAGAACTTGCCTCGTTTTCCTTAATCAGGGATTTATCAATAATCGCCAGATTTGCTCTAACCTTCCAGCTTTTGTCCTCGGCAATTTCCCCCAACTCCTCTTCGTTCCACTTATAGTTTATTTTTTTTAGTTGCCAAACGCACCATGCCCGCAGGTCTTCATTCTTGCTTTGCAGTCCCTTGATAAGCAGTTCGGATTCATCAGAAGTTAAATAATGTTCAATCCCCAGTCGTTCAATCTGATAATGAGGAACATTCTTCTGCAACATCAACCCCAAAATCCTTGTTGCGATTTTTCCGTCAAGATACAATCCTTCTCTATCTCCCACCAAAGGAGACAGTGAAAGATATTCTATATCATTGCCAGTTTTATTAATTTTATTTTCTAAATCATCAAGATATAAATTTTCAATTTTTAAAACAATATCCTTAGGTAATATGCAGATGTTTTCATAGTCAAATCGAAGGTTTTTATCTTTTGCAGAATATCTTTGGTAATATTCCTTAAACAATGTATATGCTTCTTCTGGTTCAGATACCACAGATAAAGCGGAAATCATCTGTGATTCTCTCGGCTTATACGTGTTATCTCTTTGCTGGGCCTTGTTTGAATCATCCTCTTCCTTTATCGCTTCATTCAACAAATTTTTTAATTTATCTTTTACGCTTTTGTCTCCCAGTTGCGCCCTGAAAACAAGCGTCAAATCATCATCAGGATTATCCATGTAATGGAGAATGACGGGCATCTGGTCTCTGGCCGCCAACCTTAGTAAAAATGAAAGCGATTGATCATTTAATTCCTCGTATTTCTTAGTACTTGGAAAATACTCTTCCATATTCCGGGAAGAAGGAAATTTTCGGGTTTTTAGTTTTTCCAGAATTCCTGATAAATCATCTGATTTAACCAACGGAATACATCTTGTTACCAACGCTCTGGTCGAAATTACGTTATTAATTTTGTTTAATATATTCTGATATGCTCTTTCATAGTCATTTGTAAACGAATATTTATAATACCTGATTTCTTTTTCCTCTAACTCCATAGATTTTTTTACCGGAAATGCCAAAAGCACAAAGCCCATCCAGCACAATATGGCCGAAACTGTATATAATTTAATCATATCAGTTCTTAAGGCGGGAATATCATTTTTACCACTGCCAATGAATACTTTTAGAATGTTTCTTAAAATTATTTTACGGAAAGAATATTTAAAAGCATATAACACAAAAATTATCATAATAAGGAAACTGATATATTTATGACCTAAAGAAAACATTGTCACAAGGCCAAGCTGAATTGCGATTAATACACCACTGATAAATCTGCTGACTATATTATCGAATTTAGGTTTAAAAAATCTGATAATGCCCATGCAAAGGATAACCGCCAAAGGAGCGATAAATAAAATTATAAAACACAAAGGTGCGTGCAGTAAATCTTTTATGTCTTCAAGTTTAAGACATTGACAAAGAAATATGTCTCGATAACTATAACAGCATGGGCGATTCCAAAAAGATTCAACCATTAACAATTGACTGGCAAAAAAACAAACAACGCCATAGATTAGAAATCGAGTCAGGCTCGCCTTGCTGATTGTATTTTTTAAATTATCCCCGCGGAACAATGCGAATGCCGAAAGAATTATTACCAGGAATATAAATACTCCTGTCATTTTGACAAGATACACAAAAGGTGATACGGCTATTACATAAGGCGGGCCCATTTCACTCGGCTGATAATATTTATTAATTAAAATTACTTTCTTTTTTGGGTTGGCTATTGCGCAAATTTCCAGTCTTTTCTGGTCAGCCTCTTGCTTTGTCATATTTTTGCGCTGCAGTTCAATTTCCTGCGGCAGATTCCATCGGCCAAACCCGAACCCAAGACCATAAAGACGCTCGGAGGGACGTGATGAATTATTTATAGGCCATCTGTGTATATCATTTTTAAACATTCCTGTAAGCAGGTTTGATATTTCATCTGCTTTAGTAAAATTTCCTTCAGTAATCAGCAGATTCTGATATTGGAGCAGAGCCTCGTATATTTTGTATATAAAGAAATTATAAGGAAATATATCATCTAATCTTTCTATTAAATCACTTGGCATGCCCTGTCTTCGGGCTATTGCTAAAACTCTGTCTCTGTATATGAGATAGGGGTTTTTATAATATTCGCATTTAAAAGCCTGTTTTATTGCCTCGGCAACTTCATCAAAATTATTGCCCTTTCTATCGTGAAGTAAAGCGAACGCCTTCAAATAGTAATAATTTGAATTTTTGTTATCTAATTCAATGAGTCGGTTTGATAGTTTTAATGTAATGTTAGGGTCAATGGCTTTCTCCAGAAGGCAATCCGTGTATGTGGCAAGCTCGTAAATAAAATATTGATTGTCAGGATACCTAAAGATGTAATCTGAAAGAATATTTGCTGCCCGTACGTCATCGCGGTAAATATCAGAAAACTTAGAATTTGCTATCGATGCTGCTTCAGGGTCTGACTTCGCGATGTTTTCTTTTATGACGGGCGTTTTTGGAGTCCAGCCGTGTTCGGTATAGTGGTAAGCTTTATGCATGGCCCAATATTCATTGAGGATAGTTTTGAGATTATCTTTTTGCCAGAAAGTCAGGCAGATGCAAACGATTAGGCCTGAAATAAAAAGAATCCTTCCAGTTTTCATCCTATATCTCCTTTTCAACCATTAGACCACAGGTGTGCCTTTGAAATCAAGAGATTTTTTGATGAAGTGTCAGATTTTTAGGCAAGACTTCTCAAGATTTCTATGCCTTTTTTAATCTTGTCTTCGGTCGTGGTATAGCAGAGTCTGAAATGCGTGTCTTTTTCGCTGAAGACATTGCCGGGGATAATCAGCACGTTATTTTTGATTGCCTTTTCGACGAATTCTGTGCCGCTGCCTTTCGGGGATTTTATGAAAGTGTAAAACGCACCTGCCGGCTTAACGATTTCGAATTTATCTTTCAAGCCGTTATACATTAAGTCCCGTTTGGTTTTGTATCCTGCGATAAGGTCGCTGATGTCGTAATCCAAAGCCGCAAGAGCCGCCTGCTGGAATGGCGACGGTGCGCAGACAAAAGTATATTGCTGAATCTTTGTCATTTCCTCGATTATCGAATGCAAATGCTGCGGAACAGCGACATAGGCAAGCCGCCAGCCGGTCATAGCAAAAGATTTGCTGAAGCCCTTCATAAGAATCGTATTGGGATAAATAGACGCGATGCTCGGGAAGGGGGCATCGTAGCAGAATTTGTCATAAATTTCGTCGGACAGAATGAGAATTTCCTTTTTTGCTGCGATTTCGGCAAGAGCTTTAAGTTCACTTTCCGAATAAACGGCGCCGGTAGGATTGCAGGGCGAGTTTACGACAATGATTTTTGTCCTGTCAGTGATTTTGTCGGCGATTTTCTCCGGATGAAGTCTGAAATCGGGATATGTATCGATAAAGACGCATTTTCCGCCGAGCAGGTTTACAAGATGCTTATACATTACGAAATACGGGTCGGGGATTATCACTTCGTCGCCGGGGTTGATAAGACTCATAAAAGCCAAAAGCAATCCGCCGCTTACGCCGCTGGCAAACAAAACTGAAGGATTTTTCCAGCCGAATTGAGCGATAATTTTCTCTGCGATTTTTGCGCAAAGAGCCGGTTCGCCTGCCGTTTGTGTATATTTGTTTTTGCCGTGCTTAATCGCATCGATAGCGATTTGTTTGAGCGGTTCTGGAACATCGAAATCAGGCTGGCCGATAGAGAAATTGACGGGGTCTTTCATTGAGGCGGCAAGATTGAAGATTTTTCTTATGCCGCTTGCGTCGATAAGAGCCGTTCTATCTGCGAGGTATTTTTTCACTGCCAAAGCCAATAGTTACTTATTACCTTTTGCCGCCACCACCAGGTTTACCCTGGCCGGTAGATTTGGCTGCGGGAGCTGCTTTGATTGGAGCGGCTTTGACGCCGGCAGGGGCCTTGGCTGGTGCTGCGGCCTTTGCGCCTGGTGCGCCGGGTTTGCCGGCAGCCGGTGCTCCAGCTTTTCCTGCTGCTGCTCCGGGAGCTGCGCCTTCTGCGCCTGGAACGCCTGCAACTTCGCCTTCTACTGCGGCCTTGGCTTCTTTCTTCTTGGATACGGAAACCTTTCTATTGGCCACTTTGGCAAGACCGAAGACGCTATTGCCATCCTCCCATTTTTCTTCTTCTTTGAGTCGGGTAAGTCTCTCTGTACGTGTAAGTACGTTACGGTGCCTAACAAGAGCACCTTTAAGCTTCAGTGAACGATCAATTGACATAGAAAAAACTCCCAAAAAAACTAATTAGCCTTCATTGCATAAACATCCTGGAACGGCTTTGTTCCGAAGGATTCAAAACCTGAGCCGGCCGGCGGTTTATAATTCGCCCCGACGGATATTATTTTCTTTTTCATTTCATAGCCGTCAGTGCCGGGCTTATCGATACTATTAAAACGATTCTGCGTTACCAGCAGGTAACGGGAACCTCTTTTTATTATCTCAGTCGCTATACCATAAGTCGCAAAGTACTGCTTTACCGGTTCCAGATGCGAGCTTACATCGTAACTTGTAATAACAATAATATTATCGCCCATCGGCTCGACCATTTTGGGCGGAGTTTGCGGCGTTACTTTTTTTTCGGCAACCGCCGGTTTTACCGGTTCAGGTATTACAGCCTGCACGGGAACAACTGCCTTTGCAACCTTTGGCTCCTGAGCCTTTTTTATAGAATATATCTGGCCTAACCTGAAAAATATCAGTAAAACCGCTACAAAGGCAAGCACGGTAATTGCCGCTGCCTGCCAGGAAATACACAATTCTATCCGGTCGGGATAAACCCTAAACGGCTTTGGCTTGGCAGACCAGGCAGCAATTGTTTTAAACGGTTCCGGCCTGGCAGTTTCTGCCTGCACAGGGGCGACCGGCTCTTCCTGAGAAATAACAACCGGCCGTTCTTCCTGCGGCTTGACCGAATCGGTTCTAACGCCAATTCTGGCCAGTGCCTTCTGCTGAGCGTTTTTGAACCGCGCCTTATTAATAAGCTCATAAAGCGCAGCATGCCTGGGATTTCTTGCCATATTTCGCAACTTTTCAGTTAAAATAATAGAGATTAGAAAGATAACCGATTTATAGACATCTTTCAATAAGAAAAAAACAAAGAACGAAAAACATAAATTTCGAAATGCGAATCACGCCTAAGGCGGACAAGTTCCGAAATCCGAAACTTGGAATGAACGAAAAATAAAGACTTAGGAACGAAAAATTGAAATTTTGGAAAATTTTTTCAAGTTTTTTTAGCGTAAGTCCTTTAAAATAAAAGATTTGAGGACGTCCCCACAGTTTTGCCAGCGGGCAAAACTAAGCGTGGGGATGATATAAGTCCTTTGTTTTCGAGGGGAATTTTTGCGTAAGTCATTTCAAGGACAAGTTTTAGTAAAGATTTTGATTATTTTTGAAAATTTTTCATTTTTTTGCCCTGATTTGGAATGATTTACCCCTGTTTTTATACGATTTTGACCAATTCTCTAATCACTGATCCGCCTCCGTCAAGGACTATGGCGGACAAGTTTCGCTGATTACTGGATTATTATTAACCACAAATGGACACGAATCGACACGAATTTATTGTTCACCACAGGGACACAGAGGTTCACAGAGACGCTATTGCTTTAAGGTGGTGTTCTGCGAACACTGTAAAAATTCAAACAAAACCCTCTTTCAAGCAAGCTTGAGCCGGGTTTAGTGTTTGCCTTTTTTTATCCCTGCGGGATTTCGCCTTAAAGCAAAGAAACGTTGTCAGTGCGACAACGGCTAAACAAACTTAAAGCAAATTATTTCACTATGCTGTAATACAGTATACTGTATTGCAGTATACTGCATACGAGTATAGAGACTTGAGATTTTTTATATCAGGGGATTTTTGAAGTGAGGATTTTTAACTTTCACCACAGAGCCACAGAGAACACCCCAGTTAGATAGCTGCTGCGGCAACATCTAACGGGGCAGGCAGAGTTCACAGAGTCGCTATTACTTTAAGACATAATTTCAAAAACAACCCCTCCCTGAAGCCGACCCATTCGACTCCTTCGATGCAACTCAGGACAGGTCCGCTCAGGGCAGGGCTTCGTCCGGGTTTATATTTTAAAATTATTGCCGCTGCGCGACTTTGTCTTAAAGCAATAAAACTACTAAGCAGTTAAGTCACGCCTGCCCTCCTGAGGCGAGTAAAAGGCGGATAAATTTGAAAAGAAAAAGGGGAAGAAATAGCGTGTAGGGTATAGATTTTACGAAAAAAATAAACGGTGTCCGAACCCTTTAATTTTCCCTGACCTTTATTTCTCTTCAAAGCTAATCGTCTCTGGAATATAAAAGTCTCCTAATTTCTGATTTATTTTTTCATATGGTATTCCTATTTCTAAAAGAAAAAGAGCCTTGCACATATTGATCATGATTGTTCCATATTTTAACATTTCATCGGATGACAATTTCAATGGTTTAATGTTTTCATCGAAATGCGTTAAATAATTTCGAGAATTTACAACCTTTTCACAAAAAATATCTTTGTTTTCTATTTTTTCTTGGATTTTTTGTGGAAGTAAATCATAAATCATCTTTAATCTTTTTCTTAATGTTAATTCATTTCCATATTGTAGACGCTGCCGTATATACTTTTTATGCTCTTTTGGAACAACTCCAATAATATTTTCTAAAAGATGTTCATATTTCTCAGGTTCAATATAAGTTTCACTGCTCTTAAGACGGTGATAAACTTCTAATACACGACAAAGATTTAAAAATGTCTGTTCTACTGATAACTCTCTGCGCATTCTTTGTACAGTAAGAAAAAGTCCAATTGCTGATTTATATCTTTGATGCGTTTCATGCCATTTTTGAATAATATTATTAATTTCATTTTTTATTTCATAAAATGAAAAGACCAGTTCAAATGGTGCTTTTCTTTTAGGTAAAGGATAAGATATAGTTTGATTCCACAATAACGATATTGGTTGCGTATAAAATTCGCCATCATTGAATGTTCTACCTATTTTTTCCGAAATCAAAGTCACTTCTCGAATGGGTACACGTTCGCCTATAATAATTTCAAGAAGAGTATTTACTCGAGTGATCGGAGTATTAAGAAATTCGATATGCGTGTGACATTTTGATGATTTTATTGCAAAACCAGCTTTTTCTTGAATATCAATTTCTGGACCTATACTTGGCCAAGTTATCTGCCAAGTAGTAGATATATCAAAATCTTCGATTTTAAAATTTATGGGTTCAGGATATTTATATGATAAATCATATTCTACTTTATTGTCTTTTATGATATGTTCTGATTTAAAACCTGATTCTCCCATGAAATCTTCATTATTATAGCAAGAATATGTTGCTTTATTGAATGTTATTTCTTCAATAGTTTTAAAACAAAATCCAACAAATACAAATTGAGGTATTGCTTTTGTTGTGATGTATCCAGGCGCTCTGAGAGAATCCATATAAGCGAAACAGTTTAATAATGTCATATACTGTCCGCCAACTGTAAGCCCATTTATAATTTTTATATTTTTTATAATAGGCCCTTTTTCTAATTTACCAATGAACTTCAATTCAAGAACTTCTTCTTGGGGTATATATCTAAAAGTCCCACTAAAAACATCTTTCGAACCAGGTATCCACCATTGCCCCATAGTTTCAAAAGGTTCAAGCATATTTGAATATTTTTCTTTTATTTTCGTTCCCATAAAAATTTAAATAGTGCGAGTAATTTATGTCAGTTTGTAGGCGATTTGTTCGTCTAAAATATCTTTGACGGTAATGGGACGGATTATCTTGCCGGTCTTTTTCATAAAAGCCTGAATCTCACTCATCGCATCCTGCGAATAATCAAACGAGACGAAAAAGCCCTGCGTGCGGTCTTCGCGCATCATAACGGCCTCGAAAGAATCTATGTCCGGTCTGCCAACCTTGTCTTTCTGCTTGACCTGGATAGGATACCAAACGTCCATAAAATCGAGTTCGCCTTTGGTTTTCTTGGGTACGGCGGAGACAGGGTAAATCCGGCCGTCAATTCCCATATCGCCGACCTTAGCGATATTCGGCACACCGCCGAGGGCAATAACGGCCCAGTTCTCAAATTCAAAGTGCGGGATTTCTCTAAGCTGCTTTTCACTCCACGGCAAATCCCGGACAACAAAGCCGCGACCGATTTTCCAGAGTTTTTCATCTTCTTTCATACCGCAGACATCGCGCATACGCTTTGCCATAACACGGCAGGCAGTCGGCGATATATCAATTCCAATCCACTGCCGACCAAGATTTTCAGCAGAGACTAACGCCGTGCCGCATCCACAAAAGGCATCGAGAACAATATCATTCGGATTACTGGAAGCCTTTATGATGCGATCAAGAAGTGCTTGGGGTTTTTGTGTGGGATAACCAAGGCGTTCCGACGAAGATGCTTGCACAGGAGCAATATCGTCCCAGAGATTTGCTATTTTAGGTTTTTCCACTTCATCTAAGTATATTTTTCGTAATGGTTTTCCTTTAGAATTCCAAACCAGTTTACCAAGTCTATCGAATTCTGCTAATTTTTCTTTGATCATCATCCAACCCCATTTTGGGGTGTAACCATTGTATTCATATATTAGATTGGGCCTGATACCAAGCGCTTCATTACGCTCAATTTTATCTAAACGATACGCACGACCGTCTGAATCTTTAAAACGGTAAAAAGTTTTTATATAATTAGGATCATGTAGTGTTCTGGGAGGTTCAAAAACATAATTATTAGTTTTGCTATAGAAAAAGATATTATCAGTAATGGCACCAAGCGCACGAGTTGTTGTATTGTGAGCTGTTGCTCTCTTCCAAATAATCTCATTGACAAATTGATTCTCTCCAAAAATCTGGTCGAGCATAACTTTGACGTAGTGCGAGGCGTGCCAATCGCAGTGATAATAAAAACTGCCGGTGTTTTTCAGGACGCGGTGGAGTTCTACGCAGCGGGGGCGCATAAATTCGATATAGGCCTGTGTTGAGGCGTGGCGGTCATCGAATGAGCGTTTTTCCTTTGTTTCGCCCCAGAAGACTTCATAGTTTCGGTTGGAGTTAAAAGGCGGGTCGATATAAATAAGGTCAACGCAGTTTTCGGGGAGTTTTTTCAGTTGTTCGAGGTTGTCGCCGCAGTAGATTACGCGGGTATCGACCAGCGAAGAAGGTTTGCCAGCCGCAGAGACTTTTTTGGAATCGGATGTGGATTTCTTAGCCATAGGGAAGTAAGTTTAAAGTGAAAAGGTAAAAAGGTAAAGGGAAATCCGCCCCCCGTATGCGCGAGGGTAAACTCCGGCGGGGAGACGACGTGGATTCCCGTTTTTACGGGAATGACAAGTAAACGACGAACCCGCCGTGAAACGGCGGGCTAAATATCTCTCCTGTCGCTTTCGCTCCAGGCTCTGTGGGCTAAATATCTCTCCTGTCGCTTTCCCGCCTTCGTCAAGACTACGGACGGGCAGGCGGTCGCGGCTCTGTTACATCGCCGTACCGGCGACGGCTAAACAACCCGCCGTGAAACGGCGGGCTAAATAAACCCCCGGCACCCCGATGGGATAGTTGCGACATCCCACCCCGATATGATTGGCGAGCCAATCTTACAGGGCAAGCAGGGCAGGCAGGTCCGGGGGCTAATCACGAAACTAGAAAATGAATGATTTGTTTTTTGGGGTCTTTCAGTTACCATTAAAATATGTCGAAGTTTCAATAAAAGTTATTAATAATATATGTAATGATATGTCGATAATAGTAAAAGAGGCGAAGGAAAAAGAGCGTTAGCGGGCAAAAAAGGCCATATTGGTCGAAAAATTTTATTTGACATATTTTTTAGAGTTATATAGCCTTTAGTCCGATATATAATCAGGACAAAATCACAGCCGAAAATAGGCACATTGTTTATTCGGCTTGCTTGTATGCCAAAAAAATTGGCTATTATGCAACGGTTAGGAGCATTAAGAGAGCGGAGTTTGTTCAACTTCTATTAGCCATCCTTTTATGCATTTTCTTAGTACGCTGATATCAAGCAAATAGAGTCGGGACTGATTAGCGGAAATCTTTGCAGGGATGTTAAAGATGCTAAATAAGATAAACCAGCCAACCCAGAAATTTGTTTTTGGGAGACTCAGATGAAAACCATTACGCAGAAAGACAAAACTAAAGAAGAATTTATTGAAGAGATAAGGCTCCTGCAAAAGCGTATAGCGGAACTTGAGATAGCGGATACTGAGAGCAAGAATGTTGAACAAATTGTCTGGGGGCAGGGGGAAGCTCGTGCATACGCAGAAAGCATCATAGAAACAGTGCGAGAGCCTTTGATAGTGCTGGGTGATGACCTAAAGGTAGTCTCAGCCAACAAATCTTTCTATCAGACCTTTAAAGTTAACCCTAATGAAACCAAAGGCCAGTTCATTTATGATTTGGGCAACCGACAATGGGATATTCCCAAACTGCGAAAGCTCCTGGATGAGATCCTTCCCAAGAGCAGTGTCTTTGAGAACTACGAGATTGAGCATAATTTTGAGACCATTGGACAGAAAACAATGCTTCTAAATGCCCGACGCATTTATAGAGAGGCTAATAAGACGCAGATGATCCTTCTTGCAATTGAAGATATCACCGAGCGCAAGGAGATAGAAGCCGGCCTGGAAAAGACCCGAAAGGAACTGGTGATTATTAAACAATCCGCAGATGAAGCCAGTGAATTCGCCGAGAGCGTCATCAACACCGTGCGCGAATCCTTAATTTCTTTGGATCAAGATCTCAGAGTGGTTACGGTCAGCCGTTCCTTCTATGAATTCTTCAAGGTAAAACCTGAAGAGACAGTGGGACAGCTTATTTATGATTTGGGCAATAAACAGTGGAACATCCCCAAGCTGCGGGAACTGCTGGAAACCATCCTTCCCCAAAAAACAACCTTTGATAACTATGAGGTTGAACACAATTTTCCTGATATCGGCAAAAAAATAATGCTCCTGAATGCACGGCAGATTCAAAGAGTGTGGGGCAAGGAACGAATCATCCTTCTTGCAATTGAAGATATCACCGAGCGCAAACAGACGGAGGATAAGATAGAAAAATTGAATACGGAGCTCTCGACAGCTGTCAAGGAACTGGGGGCCTTTAGCTACTCAGTCTCGCACGATTTGAAGGCCCCTCTCAGGGCGATGGCGGGGTTCTCGAATATTCTCTCCGAAGACTATGCTCCGAAACTCGACGATAATGGCAGGAGGCTGATAGGCGTTATAAACGACAACGCGAGAACTATGGGACAGCTCATTGACGATCTTCTCGAGTTATCTCACCTGGGAAGACAGACGATGGCCGTGGTCGATATAGACATGACGGCGCTCGTGCAGTCCGTATGTCATGAGTTAAAAGAAGATCTCTTTCGTGACAGGGCTATAGAAGTGTCCGTAAAACCACTGCCGCCCGCACGGGCCGACCTTACGCTTGCCAAGCAGATATTTATAAATCTTATTTCAAATGCCATGAAATTTACATCCCACAAAGACAAAGCCCTTATAGAGATTGGGGGATATGATAAGGGCCAGAATCGCGTCTATTACGTCAAAGATAACGGTGCGGGATTCGACATGAAATACGTGGATAAGCTCTTCGGGGTATTCCAGCGGCTTCACTCGCAAGACGAGTTTAGCGGCACCGGGATAGGTCTTGCGATAGTCAGTAACGCTGTTCGGCGCCACGGAGGCACAGTGTGGGCAGAGGGAGAGGTTGATAAAGGGGCAACGTTCTATTTTACGCTGCCAAAAGGAGGTTAAGACAGGCATGGAAGATCGTGTAGATATACTTTTAGTCGAGGATAATCCGAGCGACGCCGAACTTACGCTAAGGGCTCTTAAGAAGAATAATATCGCCAGTAAGATACTTGTAGTTACTGACGGCGCTATGGCGCTCGATTTTATATTTCATACCGGCGCTTATGCGGGAAGGGGTCCGAAAAATTATCCGAGGATTATATTGCTCGACCTGAAAATGCCGAAGGTGAACGGGATCGAAGTAATCCGGAAGATAAAATCCGACAAGAATACCAAGTCCATCCCCATAGTCGTATTGACCTCATCGGAAGAAGAGAAGGATGTGACGGAAAGTTATGCGCTCGGGGTGAACAGCTATATAGTAAAGCCTGTAGAATTTGACAAGCTTACAAAGGTCGTGGCAGATGTCGGCTTGTACTGGCTTTTGCTCAATAAGTCGCCTGTAGTTTAAAGAGAGGTATTTCATGGATAAAGAGATACGCGTACTGCTCGTTGAAGACTCCGCCGCCGACGCGGAGCTTGTTGCGAGAGAGCTCGTCAAAAAAGACCTCGCCCATATATCGAAGTTGGTGCAGTCTAAAGATGAGTTTCTCAAAGCACTTGGGGAGTTCGCCCCCGACATCGTGCTCTGCGACTACAAGCTGCCGAGGTTCGGCGCTCCGGAGGCACTGGAGATATTAAAGAAAAGCTATCCTGAAACACCTCTTATCGTCGTCTCCGGCACAATCGGCGAGGACATAGCCGTCGATACAATGAAGTTAGGCGCGGTCGATTATATCATGAAGGACCGGCTTGTCAGATTGGTCCCGGCCATCCGACGTGCGCTAGAAGAGGCGAGGATTGCCTCCGAGCGCAAGCAGGCGGAAGAGGCGCTGCAGGAAAGCGAGGAGCGATACAAGAATCTGTTTAAGGCGAACATTGACGGGATACTCATAGTCGATGTTACGACAAAGAAGTTCAGGTACGCCAACCCGGCGATATGCAGGATGCTGGGCTACAGCGAGGAGGAACTTACGCGGATGTGCGTGGCTGACATCCATCCGAAAGATTCGCTCGAGCAGGTTATCGCCGAGTTCGAAGCCCAGATTTCCGGGGCCAAGATAACCGCAGATGTGCCGTGCGTAAGGAAAGACGGCCAGATAATATCCGTGAGTATAAACGCAGGTACGGTAATGATAGATCATCAGACCAAATACCTGATGGGGATATTCCGCGATATCACCGACCGCAAGAAGGCGGAGGAATTGCTAAAACAGGCCAAAACGCAGGCTGAAGCCGCGAATGAGGCCAAGAACCAGTTTCTTGCCAATATGAGTCACGAAATGCGCACGCCTTTGAATGCGATTATTGGATTCAGCAAAATTTTGATGCAGGAAGAACTTGCCGAAGAACATAAAGAACACCTCAAGATGATTTACGACAGCGGCACGCATCTTTTGGGTTTGATTAATGACATTCTGAACATCTCCAGTATTGAAACCAGCAAAATAAATATTAAGATGAATCAATGCTCGCTTGGGCAGGTTATAGCTAATATAGAATCTATGATACAACCTTTTGCAATGGGAAAAGGGCTGACGTTCGAGATTCGCGAAAAAGGCGACCTGCCGGCTAATATTGTTACCGATGGCGTTCGTTTGCAGCAGTGTTTAACCAACCTCGTAAATAATGCTATAAAGTTTACTGAGCAAGGGCATATTTATGTGAATATTTCTTTGAAAGATAAAGACAGCAAGCCCCGTATTCGTTTTGAAGTCGAAGACACAGGAATTGGAATTACGCCTGAGTTTCAGCAAAAGGTATTCGAACCCTTTGTTCAGGAAGATGAGGGTACTTCACGCAAATATGGCGGAACAGGACTGGGGCTGGCTATTGCCAGGAAGCTTGCAGGGCTTCTTGGCGGAGAACTTACCTTAACCAGTGAAAAAGGGAAGGGTTCGGTATTTTCGTTTATAATACCAGCCGGCGTTGACCTGGCAGCACAGCCCCTCCTGAACCGGCACAAAGTAATCGATGATGCAAGTAAAGTTAGAGAAAACAGATTTTCCGGATGCATTCTGGTAGCTGAGGACGTCAAGACAAATCAAATGCTTATGAAATTTTTGCTGGAAAAGATGGGTTTGAAAGTAACAATCGCAGAGAACGGAGCCGAAGCGGTCGATAAAGCCCTTGGTCAGAAATTTGACCTTATTTTCATGGACATACAAATGCCGAAAGTAAATGGATACGAAGCCACAAGGACGCTTCGAAGCAAAGGGATTAAAATACCAATAGTGGCCTTAACGGCAGGAACTATGGAAGGCGATGAAGAAAAGTGTATCGAAGCCGGTTGTGATGTTTATTTGTCCAAACCAATTGTAATTTCAAAACTGATAGAAACACTAAGCAAATATCTGCCGTCAGAAAATCAGGTTTTAATCGAAGCGGCCAGTTCTGCCTCCTCGAAAGTAGAATAATTGGTCCCAAACTCTGCGGTGAGAACCCCAGGATTCGGGTTTTTTGTTTTGCGAGGTTCCCATGAAAAAAACAAGAGGAACGCCAAAAAAGAAAAAGAATGTACCTGCAAATCGCAAAACAACATATTTCCCTATTGTCGGTATTGGGGCATCAGCCGGGGGTCTTGAAGCATATCAGGAATTACTCAGGAATCTGTCGGCTAAACCTGGAATGGCATTTATATTTATAATGCATTTAGCCCCGGGACATAAAAGCATACTGACGGAACTGCTTGCCAGATTAACAAAAATGCCGGTAAGAGAAATAAAGAACGGTATGCCCATAGAAGTCAACCATATTTATGTAATACCGCCAAGCACCAATGTTTCTATCGCAGGCGGAAGACTAAAACTTAACAAGATGAAAGATGCCGGATTAAAACGTATGCCGATAGACTGGTTTTTCCGTTCGCTGGCGGAAGAGCAAAGGAACAGGAGTATCGGAGTAATTCTTTCAGGAACAGCAACGGACGGGACGCTGGGAGCCGAGGCAATAAAGGCCGAAGGAGGTATTACTTTTGCACAGGATGGAAAAACCGCAAAATACGGCGGTATGCCGCAAAGCGCGATTGGGGCCGGATGTGTGGATTTTGTGCTTTCGCCCAAAAAGATTGCCGGTGAGCTGGAGCGTATAGCAAAACATCCTCTTATATCGTCTGGGGGGCTTGTTAAAACAGATAAATCAATAACAGCAGATAAAGGCCTTGAAGGCATCTTTGATATATTGCGCTCGACCAAGGGGCTGGACTTTACTCATTATAAACCTCCCACCATCGGCAGGCGTATATCACGGCGAATGGTTTTACTGAAATTGGAAAATCTCAGGGGCTACATAAAGTTTCTGCGCGAGAATAAAGACGAGGTAGAAAATCTTTATGAAGACCTGCTGCTAAAGGTTACCAGTTTTTTCCGTGACCAGAAAGTTTTTCATACATTGGGAAAACGGATAATACCCGCGATACTTAAAAACAAGACAAAAGGTCAGGAAGTAAGGATATGGGTTGGGGGATGTTCGAGCGGCGAGGAAGCTTATTCTATTGCCATAAGCCTTATGGAATCGCTGGGAAACAAAAGGAGTAAGTTTCCTGTCCGGATTTTTGCAACCGATGTAAGCGAAAGCAATATTGATAAGGCGCGCCGGGGCATTTACGGCAAAAACATAAAAAACGATGTTACACCTGAGCGATTAAAGAGATTTTTCACCAAAACAGGTAACTCTTATAAGGTTTCCAAGGTGCTGAGGGAGATGTGTATTTTTTCAAAACAGAATGTGTTTGGCGACCCGCCTTTCTCCAATTTAGACCTTATAAGCTGCCGTAACCTGCTTATATACCTTCAGCCGGTTTTGCAGAAAAAAGTATTCAATAATTTTCACTATGGTTTAAGACCCGGCGGGTTTCTGGTTTTAGGAAACTCGGAATCCGCAGGCGGTTATTCAAATCTTTTTAAGACATTAGACAGAAAGCAGAGAATTTTCGTAAAAAAATATCTGCATGGAGAGCCCAAACTTGAATTAGGTCAGAAATATTATCCGCCGAAGAAATTAGAAATTAATGGAAAGACAGGCATCGGGAAAGGCAAAGAGACCGATATAGAAAGCTTAGTAGAACGGATTGTGCTCGGCGAGTACGCTCTTTGCGGGGTGCTGATAGACAGCGATATGGAGGTCGTTCAGTTCCGCGGGCATACCGGGCGTTATCTTGAATCAGCGGCAGGCAAACCGAGCCTTAACATATTCAAATTGGCGCCGAAAGGGCTGTTTCAGCCTTTGCGCACGGCGATATATAAAGCAAGGGGGACAAAACATACAGTAAAAATAGAAGCCCAGGATGTAAAGTATAACGGCCGCAGGATGAGGATTAATGTTACAGTTATCCCTGTAAAATCCGGACCGCTTAAAGAAGAACTCTTTCTGGTGCTTTTTGACGAAATTAGCAGGGCAGTCAGGCCTAAGAATTTGCCAAAGGCGCACGGGAAATCTGTTAAAGATGAAAAGTATGTCGAGTCCATACAGAAAGAGTTGGCGGAAACAAAAGAATATCTTCAGACAATTATAGAAGAACAAGAAAACGCCAACGAAGAAGTGAAAACAGCTAATGAGGAAATACTGTCAAGTAATGAAGAACTGCTAAGCACTAACGAGGAACTGGAAACTGCCAAAGAGGAATTGCAATCTTCAAATGAAGAATTGGTTACCACTAACGAGGAGCTGCAGAGCCGCAATAAGGAAGTGGTTCTGCTGAATAATGACCTGATAAACTTACTTAGCAGTATCAATATGCCGGTCATTATGATGGGGACAGACCTTGTGATACGCAGGGTAACTCCACAGGCAGAAAAGGCGCTTAATGTAATTTCTTCCGACATCGGCAGACCGATAAGTAAAATTAAACTCAATATAGATATTCCGGATTTTGAGAAAATGCTTTTGGATGTAATAGGGACCCTCCATCCAAAGACATTTGAAATAAAAGACAAAGAGGAAAACTGGTATTCGGTATATATCAGGCCATACCGCACTTTAGATAATAAGATTAATGGCGTGGTCGCGATTTTTGTTGATATCACCGAACACAAGAAAGCCCAGCAAATAATCGAGAAAGCTCGTATATATGCTGAAAACCTCTTAGAGACAATGCGGGAGCCTTTGATAGTGCTGGATACCGACCTAAGGGTAATCTCAGCCAACAAATCATTCCATCAGACCTTTAAAGTTGGCTATAAGGAAACTGAAGGCCGGTTCATTTATGATTTGGGCAACCGACAATGGAATATTCCAAAGCTGCGAGATCTCCTGGAGAATGTTCTTCCCAAGAACAATGCCATCGATGGCTACGAGATTGAGCACGATTTTGAGAGTATCGGCACCAAAACAATGCTTTTCAATGCCCGACGTCTTATTGATACGCAAATGATACTCATTACTATTGAAGACATCACCGAGCGGAAGCGGATAGAGAAGGAATTAGCACAGGCAAAGGAAAAACAATACAGGACACTTATCGAAAATCTTCCTCAAAAGGTATTCCTCAAAGACAGAAATTCAGTGTATATATCCTGTAATGAAAGTTACGCAAGAGACCTGAATATCAAGCCGAAAGAGATTACGGGGAAGACAGACCATGATTTTTTCCCCGCATATTTGGCAGAAAAATACATAGCCGATGATAAGAGAATTATGGAATCCGGGAAAACTGAGAATATAGAAGAGGAGTATGTTGTAACAAAAGATTCTATTAGAGGCTCTGAAAAGGCCATTATTAATACGGTCAAAATTCCTGTTCGGGACAAGACCGGGAAAGTTACAGGGCTATTCGGCCTCTTTTGGGACATTACGAAGCGCAAGCAGTCTGAAGAGGCGGTGCGCACCCTGAATCAGCAAATAGAATTCGTCCTTGGCGCTACAAAAACCGGCCTCGATATTATCGATTCAGATTTCAATATGATATATGTTAATCCCGAATGGCAAAAAATTTACGGGGACCCTGCCGGCAGAAAATGCTACGAATATTTTATGGATAGAAAAGAAGTGTGTCCTGATTGCGGAGTCGCCAAAGCGTTAGTGACGAAGAAGACCGTGGTTAGCGAGGAACTTCTGGCGAAAGAAGGGAACCGGCCTATACAGGTGACCAGTATTCCCTTTCAGGATAAAGACGGCGATTGGCTGGTGGCGGAAGTCAATGTCGATATTACCGAGCACAAAAAAGCGGAGGATAATATAAGGTCATCCGAAGAAAAATTCAGGGCTATTTTTGATGGCGCAACAGATGGAATATTGTTAGCCGATATGGAAAGTAAGAAATTCTATATGGGTAATAAAACAATTTGCAGGATGCTCGGCTATGGCCTGGAAGAGATTGAAAATTTAAGCGTTATGGATATTCATCCCGAAAAAGACCTTCCTTATGTTATTAGTCAATTTGAAAGGGAATCAAAAGGAGAAATTACCCTGGTCGAAGATATACCGATAAAGAGAAAAGACGGCAGTATTTTTTATGCTGACATTAACTCATCACTCCTTACAATTGCAGAGAAGACATATCTAATGGGGTTTTTCCGTGATGTTACAGCTCGCAAACAGATAGACGAAGAGGCGAAACGTATGGAGGAAATAAAAGTTACTACAGAGATGAAATCGAAATTTACCTCTATGGTCTCGCATGAGCTCAGGAGCCCGCTGGGAGCAATCAAAGAGGGCATAAATCTTGTTTTAGAGGGCCTGGCAGGAGATATCAATGATGAGCAAAAGGACCTGCTGAATACCGCGAAAAGGAATACCGATAGATTGGGACGCCTGATTAATAATGTTTTGGATTTCCAGAAAATAACATCAGGGAAGATGGAGTATGATATCCGAGGAAACGATATTAACGAGGTAGTGCAGGAAGTCAGTAATGAAATGCGTCTTGTGGCGACAGAAAAGGGGCTGGATTTAGCAGTGGATATAGATGAGAGCATACCCAGGATAAGTTTTGATAAAGACAGGATAGTTGGGGTGCTTACTAATTTGGTGAGTAATGCCATAAAATATACCGAAAAAGGGAATATTACAATCAGCACAAAGCAGGAAGATGATACGGTGCGTGTAGCAGTTCAAGATACTGGTATTGGTATTAAAGCCGAAGATATAAAGAAACTTTTTCAGGTTTTTGAGCAATTAGACAGCACAAGAGACAAGAAAAAAGGCGGCACAGGTCTTGGGCTGGCGATTTCCAGCGATATAATTCTTGCCCATAAAGGAAAAATATGGGCAGAATCAAAAGAAGGTAAGGGTTCGACTTTTTATTTTACTATTCCCAGGAATCTTAAGAATAAAAGGAAACTCGGAGAGATTCTTATTGAAGAAAGAAAAATTACCGAGAACGATTTAAAAAAGGCATTGAAAAAGCAGGAACAGTAGAAATGATTTTTGTCTATCGTGTATCATAAAAAGATATTATTTGAGATACAAACACCGAAGTACAAGATATGGAGATTCTTATGGCAAAGACAATTTTGGTAATCGATGATGATGCCGATTGGGTGCAGATGATTAGCAAGAGGCTGCGAGTCAACGGATACCAGGTAGAAGCGGCATTTGATTCTATACAAGCGATTTCGCAGGCGCTAAAATTAAAACCGGATTTGATACTTTTGGATATTATGATGCCTGCAGGCAGCGGCGTTGGAGTGCTTGAGAATCTGAGGATGAATACCAATACATTTAACATGCCTGTAATAGCGCTTACAGCACTGAGCGATAAGCAAACAGTAGAAACTATAGTGGAATTGGATGTATCAGGGTATTTTGTGAAACCAGCCGATATGGGTAAGTTATTAGAAAAAATAGAAGAAATTTTGAGTAAGAAATGAGCCGGATTCAATCTAAATAAAATTTAATAAAAAGGAAAGGTCTATGGGCAAAAAAATACTGGTTGTTGACGATGAGCCAGACCTGCTAAAAGTTACATCGCTTAGATTAGAGAAGACGGGTTATGAGGTATATAGCGGCGTAGACGGGCGGGATGTATTGGAGATAGCTCGCCGAGTTATGCCCGATTTGATAATTCTTGATGTGTATCTTCCGGGACTTAATGGCGATGAAGTGGCCAAGATATTGAAGAAGGATAACAAATTAAAGCATATCCCTATAATTTTAATCTCTGCAACTACCAGAACTCTTGATTTAAAAGCCAAGGAGAGTGGCGCGGATGGTTATATTATCAAGCCCTTTGAACCTGAAGAGTTGATAGGCATGGTAGAGAAGATTCTGGGATAAGATGAAGGGGCATAGATAACCTCTGAAAATTAACAAGGCTTTATGGAAAGGCGATATAATGAAGAAAGTGCTTATTGTCGACGATGAAGAAGATATGCTAAAGATGCTTGGTAAAAGATTAACAGTTGAAGGGTATTCTGTTATTACTGCGACTAACGGCAAAGATGCCATAGGTTTGGCAAAATCGCAACACCCTGATATCATTATACTTGATATATTAATGCCGGAAATGGATGGTGGCCAAGTGATGGCAGAGTTGAAAGAGTATCCCTCAACCAGAAGTATTCCTGTGATATTTTTAACTGCTATGCTTTCAAAGGCAGAGGAGGAAGAACACGGCTCAAAGGTTGGCGGCCATATTACTCTTGCCAAGCCTCTTGATGCAGAAAAATTGTTAGACCAGATGAAAAAGCTTTTAGATAGTACGGCAGTTTTGTAAAAGTTATATGTATCGACCACTAAAAATTAACACGGCTTTAGCTGTAAAGGTGATATTATGAAGAAAATACTTATTGTCGATAATGAAGAAGATTTTCTGCAGATGCTTGATAAAAGGTTAACGACTGAAGGATATTCTGTTGTTAAGGCGACAAATGGAACCGAGGCCATAGGTTTGGCATTATTACAACACCCTGATATCATTATACTTGACGTATTAATGCCGGATATGGAAGGCGAAGAAGTGGCGGCAAAATTGAAGGAGTACTCCCCAACTAAAAATATTCCCATGATATATTTAACTGCTCTGTTTTCAAAGGCAGATGAGGAAAAGATCAGGTCAAAAACGAACGGCGATATGATTTTTGTCAAGCCGCTTGATGCGGATAAGTTATTAGAGCAGATAAAAAAGCTTTTATGCAGTGCAGCAGCTTTGTAAAATTATAAGTGTCAGCCATTGCTTTTCCTGCTTTGCATTTGCCATGTTCTCGATTAAAACGAGAATATGGCGAAATTTAAACTGACAACAAACTTTGAGCCGAAGGGCGACCAGCCAGAGGCGATAAAAACCCTTGCCGACAACTTAAAAACCGGCAGGCAATAAGCCGAGGCCATGAAGCCAGAGGCGACACAAAAAGTTATTAATAATATATGTAATAATATGTCGATAATAGTAAAAGAGGCGAAAGAAAAAGGGCGTTAGCGGGCAAAAAAGGAAAACTATGACGCAGAAAGACAAAACTAAAGAAGAATTTATTGAAGAGATAAGGCTCCTGCAAAAGCGTATAGCGGAACTTGAGATAGTGGATGCTGATCGCGAGCGGGCAGAGGATGCGCTGCGTAAAAGCGAACAGAAATACCGCGAGTTGGTGATGCTGGCCAACAGCATCATCCTGCGCTGGACGCGCGACGGGCGGATCACCTTCCTGAACGAGTTCGGCCAGCGGTTTTTCGGCTACACGGAAGCTGAGATATGCGGTCGCCATGTGGTCGGCACAATTGTTCCGGCCAGCGAGAGCAGCGGCCGGAACCTGCCATCGCTTATGGATGAAATCTGCGAGAACCCGGCGGCGTTTGAGCAGAACATAAACGAGAACATGCGCCGCAATGGCGAACATGTCTGGATAGCATGGACCAATAAGATTGTGCTGGACCCGCAGGGCCAGGTGGCAGAGATTCTGAGCATCGGCGTGGACATCACGGAGCGCAAGCGGGCACAAGAGGCGCTGTGCCAGGAGGAAGAATTGCTTTCGACTATGTTTTCATCCGTGCCGGTTGGAATCTGTGTTATGAAGGACAGGGTTTATCAAAGCGTGAACAAATATTGGTGCGAACACTTTGGCTATAAAGAGGAAGAGCTACTCGGCGAGACCACACGGACGTTATACGAAAGCGATGCCGAATATGAACGGGTCGGCCGCGAATTATATGCGAATTTGGATCAACGCGTCAAGAGAGTGGTTCAAGCCCGGCTGCGTGCCAAAGACGGTTCATTCCGCGATATCTTGTTGAGGGCAGCAATGCTTAAACAAGGCGAATCTTCTGCCGGAACTGTCGTAGTGATCGAGGACATCACCGAACGCAAGCAGGCGCAAGAAAAAGAGATGCTGGCAATGGTTGAGCTGGCAAAAGTGAAAGAAATCGACAAAGTGAAAAACACATTTATCGCCAGCATGAGCCATGAACTGCGGACACCGCTCAATTCGATCATCGGTTTTACCGGGATCCTGCTGATGGGGATGACGGGAGAACTAAACGAAGAGCAGAAAAAACAATTGGGCATGGTTAAAGGCTCTGCCAGTCATTTGCTGGCACTGATAAACGACGTAATTGACGTTAGTAAGGTCGAGGCGGGGAAAATCGCGCTGGCTGTCGAAGAGTTCGAGCTTGAAAAGGTAATTAACGAGGCCAAAGACAGCGTTGCAAACAATATTAACGATAAAAAGCTGGAGTTGGCCATTGACTTACCGGCGGGTTTGAAAATAAAGAGCGACCGCCGCAGGGTTAAGCAAATTATCATAAATCTGTTGAGCAATGCAGTTAAATTTACGGAACATGGGAAGATTACGGTTGAAGCGGCCAGGAAGAAGGATAAGATTAAGGTGAAAGTTACGGACACTGGCGTCGGTATAAGGGCAGAAGACAGGGACAAGCTTTTTAAGCAGTTCAGCCGGATAATAATACCGGGCAGGCCGCTGCAGGAGGGGACGGGATTGGGCTTGTATCTTTCACAGAAGGTCGCCGGAATGCTCGGCGGCGAAATAACTGCGCAAAGCGAAATTGGCAGGGGAAGCGTGTTTATACTGGAACTGCCGTATGAAATTAAAGCAGAGGTAGTTTATGCATAAGATATTGGTGGTAGAGGACAACGAAAAGAACATGTACCTGATGGTTTTTCTGTTATCCAAAGCCGGTTATCAGGTTATTCAAGCCAAAACCGGCGAAGAAGGTGTTCGGCTGGCGCAGAAAGAAAAGCCTGACATTATTATAATGGATGTTATGCTGCCGGATATTGACGGCCTGGAGGTGACAAGAAAAATCAGGGAGTCAAAGGAAAATGATAAAGTGCCAATTGTGGCTGTTACGTCTTTTGCCATGGCAGGAGACAAGGAAAAAGTACTGGCGGCAGGATGTACGGGCTACATTGAGAAGCCAATCAATGTGGAAACGCTTCTTGGGGAAATCGAGAAATATTTAAAAGCCAAATAATTATGGAGTTTGTATGAAAATATTAATAGTAGATGACGACGAGCAAAATCTTTACATGCTGGAATCACTGCTCAAGGGGGGCAAACATGAGGTCGTTTTAGCAAAAAACGGTGAGGAGGCGCTCAGAAAGCTCGAATCCAGCCTTGTTGATCTGATTATCTCCGATACTCTTATGCCGGTGATGGACGGATTCCAGCTATGCCATAAAGTTAAAGTTGATGACAGGTTCAAGCAAATACCTTTTGTATTTTACAGCAGTACATACAAGGAAGAAGAAGATATCGAATTGGCTCGCAAACTCGGTGCCACAAAGTATCTTATTAAGCCGATGGAACCGCTGAAATTCTTACAAGAGATCCAAACGGTGAGCAAAGAGGCCAGGGAAGGGAAATACGCCAAGCCTTCGCCTTCACTGCCTGAAGAAAAAGAGATTTATCGGCTCTACAATGAAAGACTAGTCAGCAAGCTGGAACGCACAACGTCTAAGCTGGAAATGGAACTGGCTGAACGCAAAAAGTCAGAGCAAATAGCCAAGGCAGCTTGTGCATATGCTGAAAAAATCGTAGAGGCAATGCGAGAGCCTTTGATAGTGCTGGATACCGACCTAAGGGTAATCTCAGCCAACAGCGCCTTCTACAAGACCTTTAAGATTGATCCTAATAAAACCGAAGGCCGGTCTATTTACGATTTGGGCAAACGACAGTGGGATATTCCTGAACTGCGAAAACTCCTGGAGGAAATCCTTCCCAAGAACGTAGTCGTTGATGGCTATAAGATTGAGTACAACTTCGAGACCATCGGACTGAGAACAATGCTTTTCAGTGTCCGACATCTTCTTGCTGCACAGAGGATAGTTATTACTATTGAAGATATCACCGGACGCAAGCAGGTGTAGTCGGGTAAACTGAGGCAGGTAAACGTCGAACGTTGAATTGACAAGTCAATTCTTTCACGGCAAATCTAATTGTTTTTTGAGCATTTCTCAGTTACTATTAAAGTATGGCGAAATTTAAACTGACAACAAACTTTGAGCCGAAAGGCGACCAGCCAGAGGCGATAAAAACCCTTGCTGACAACTTAAAAACCGGCAGGCAATTCCAAACCCTGCACGGCGTTACGGGCAGCGGAAAAACGTTCACTATGGCAAACGTCATCGAGCAATACCAAAGGCCAACGCTTGTAGTCAGCCATAATAAGACACTTGCGGCACAACTCTATGAAGAATTCAAAGACCTGTTTCCGAATAATGCCGTTGAGTATTTTGTAAGCTATTATGATTATTATCAGCCGGAAGCGTATATTCCGCAGCGGGATATTTATATCGAAAAAGACGCATCGAGAAACGACGAATTAGACAGACTCCGGCTCGCGGCGACAGCAAGTCTGACCAGCAGGGAGGATGTGATTATCGTCGCATCGGTGTCGTGCATTTTCGGATTAGGTTCGCCGGAGGATTATAAGGCGAGTGTTATCAGCGTAAAAATCGGCGAAACTGTCGAAAGAAATGAACTGCTCGGAAAACTGGCAGATATTCAGTACGCAAGGAACGATATTGATTTTCATCGCGGGACGTTCAGAGTACGCGGCGATGTTGTGGAACTGTGGCCGAGCTACGAATCGTTTGCGGTCAGGCTGGAATTTTTCGGCGATGAAATAGAAAAAATAAATTATATCAATCCGACAAGCGGAGAAATACTCGCGAAAGAACAGCAGTTGTTCGTATATCCGGCAGGGCATTATGTAATGCCCGCAGAGCGGATTGAATTTGCCACAACGAGTATAAAAATTGAACTTGACCAGCAGCTTATGAAGCTGCGGCAGGACGGCAAGCTGCTCGAAGCACAGCGGCTTCAGGCAAGGACGCTTTACGATATTGAAATGCTCAAAGAAGTTGGATTTTGCAGCGGGATTGAAAATTATTCAAGGCATTTGAGCGGGCTGCCGGCAGGGGCCAGGCCTTATACGCTGATAGATTATTTCGGCGATAATTTTCTTTTGTTTATTGACGAGTCGCACGTAACGATACCGCAGATTCGAGCGATGCACGCAGGAGACAAGAGCAGAAAAGAAGTGCTGGTCGAACACGGATTCCGTCTGCCCAGCGCAATGGATAACAGGCCTTTGCGGTTTGAGGAATTTCAGGAAGACTGGAAGCATGTGATATTTGTTTCGGCAACGCCGGCGGAATTCGAATTGAATCTCAGCAAGGGAGCGATAGTAGAGCAGGTTGTCAGACCGACAGGTCTGATTGACCCGGAAATTTTTGTCAGTCCCGCATCAAACCAGGTGCCGCATCTGCTCGACCAGATTGAAAAGCACGTGCAGGCAAAACAGCGGGTATTAGTTACGACATTGACGAAAAGGCTTGCAGAAGATTTGTCCTCATATATAACAAAAAAGGGTTTTCGCTGCCGATATCTGCACAGTGAAATAAAAACGCTCGAACGTGTTGGAATTTTGCGTGCTTTACGTTTGGGCGAGTTTGATGTGCTGGTGGGCATTAACCTTTTGCGGGAAGGACTGGATTTGCCGGAGGTTTCGCTGGTAGCGATTCTTGACGCGGATAAAGCTGGATTTTTGAGAAGTCATACATCGCTGATTCAGACAATCGGCAGGACGGCGAGAAATGTCGATGCAAAGGTGTTTTTGTATGCCGATAAGGTAACCGATGCGATGCAAAAAGCAATTGACGAAACGAACAGAAGACGTAGAATACAGACTCAATACAATAAAGAGCATAATATTACGCCTGAAACGATAAAAAAGCAGATTTATGCCGGTTTGCAGGATAAATTAAAGGCTCGGCAAATCGCGCAGCAGGCGGTAAGTCTGAGCGAAGATGAATATGACGCCGCAGAAATAGCGGTGCAGATAGAAAAGGAAATGCTGGAGGCGGCAGAAAAACTCGATTTCGAAAGAGCGGCATTTTTGCGAGACCAACTGAAAGAATTGAAAGAACTGCCGCAGATAGGAAAACATAAATGAAAATGCTGGACAACGACAGAGTAAGAAAACTTATCGATATGGCAATCGAAGAAGATTACGGCGGAAGAGACCCGTCGAGCGAACTTATGATACCGGCAGGGGCGAAGGGAAAATCTTATATTATTACTCGCGAGGAAATCGTAGTAAGCGGAATGTATATCGCCAGGGAAGTACTGAAGAGATACAACGCGAAATTGAAATTGAAAATACTCAAACGCGACGGGCAGCGGGCAAATGTCGCCGACAGGCTCGGAGTAATCGAAGGGCCGATACGGCCGATGCTGAGCGCCGAGCGTGTAGTACTGAATTTTCTGCAGAGGATGTGCGGCATAGCGACGATGACTTATAAATATGTTCACGCAGTTCGCGGAACACAAGCCAAGATTTACGATACTCGCAAGACGATACCAGGCTGGCGAGAGCTTGAGAAATATTCTGTGCGGTGCGGCAAAGGACATAATCACCGGTTCAGCCTTAGAGAAGCTGTTATGTTTAAGGATAATCATATTGTTCAGCTTGGGAAAAATTTTGAGCCGAGACTAAAAGCCCTTGTTGGAAAAGCAAAGACAATGGAAGGCGTAAAGTTCATCTGCGTGGAAGTTGACCACGTTGACGACCAGCTTAATCACGTTTTGAAGGTGCCGGGCATTGATGTCGTGCTTCTGGATAATATGGGTCAGTGGCAGTATAAACACGCAGTTGCGATGCGCAATAAGATGTGCGGCGATAAGCCGCTGCTGGAGGCAAGCGGCGGAATTACGCTTAATAACGTAAGACAGATTGCACTTTGTGGCGTTGACAGGATTTCCATCGGCGCAATAACGCACAGCGCGGTGTCGGTAGATATCGGTTTAGATAGAGAGTTTTAAAAAATGACCGCTGGGCATATTTCGCTTGACGCAGATTTAATAAAAGCAAATCTCGATACCGGCCGAATCGGCAAAGAAATAATTATTTATAAAAGCACCTCGAGCACAAACGATATTGCCGCTGAATACGCAAGGGGCGGCGAAAAAAATGACGGGCTGGCGGTTTTCGCTGAACATCAAACGGCGGGCAGGGGACGGCGAGGCAATAAATGGTTCGACGAAAGAAACAAAAGCGTTTTATGCTCTATATTGTTTTTTGAGTCTCAAATCGGCGCGGATATGATAACTATTGCCGCGGCGGTCGCTGTCGCGGAGACAATCGGCAAATGCGGCAGAAATGACGCGAAAATAAAATGGCCAAACGATATTCTGCTGGCGGGGAAGAAAACGGCGGGAATCCTTGTCGAAGCATCTGCGACGAAAAGCAAAAAAAAATATTTCATATTGGGCATTGGAATAAACTGCCACCAGGAAAAACAGGACTTTAGCCCAGAACTTGCAGATTCGGCGACGAGTATCGATATCGAAATCGGCACGGTTTGCGACAGGAACCGGATTGCAAAAAGGCTGCTTGTGAATCTTGACCATTTTTTTGCGGCAGCGGTTAAAAAACCTGATGAAATACTTGAAAAATGGCGGGGCAGGAGTATGCTGTTGGGCAGGCGGGTTACCGTTGAGCATAACGGCAGGCAATGGACGGGCAATTGCATCGGTATCGAACCTGTGGAAGGACTGATAATCCAGCTTCAGCGAGGCGGAATAAAAATGTTCAACGCGGCTTCAACGACGATTCTAAAAACCGAGTAGACGGAGAATGAAAATGGCAGAGAAATTCGATGTTGCGATAATCGGGTCCGGGCCGGGCGGATATGCCGCCGGGATTAGATGCGCTCAAAAAGGCGCGATGGTTGCGATTATTGAAAAAAGCGATATCGGAGGAGTATGCCTGAACTGCGGATGTATTCCATCAAAGACCCTGCTGGCGTCGGCTCATATTTTTAATCTTGTGAAAAACGCCGGCGCAATGGGAATCGATGTCGATAACCCAAAAGTAAACTGGGCGAAAATGCAGAGCAGAAAAGATGCGGTCGTGGCGAGCGTTAAAAAAGGGCTTGCCGGGCTGATACAAAGCAATAAAATAAAAATATTTACAGGAAACGGAATTGTTACGGCGAAAAATAAAATCGCTGTGCAGGGAAATATGCCGGCGGAGATTGAGGCGGCGAAAATAATTATCGCAACCGGTTCTGTGCCGATTGAAATTCCGTCTGTCCGGTTCGACGGCAAAACAATTATCAGCAGTACGGAGGCTTTGTCTTTAACCGAGATACCGAAATCAATGGTTATAATAGGCGGGGGCGTTATCGGCTGTGAAATGGCGTCTTTATATTCAAGCGTTGGGACAAAAGTAACTATAATTGAAGCTTTGCCGCAAATCCTGCCATTTGAAGATGAATGGGTGGGGCAGTTACTGGCAAGGGAATTCAAAAAAAGGGGTATCGATGTTATCACAGGCAAAAAAGTAACAGCTTCTGAAAAGACAGAGTCAAAAGTGAAACTGTCCCTCGAAGACAGCGCAATAATTGAAGCTGAAAAAGTTCTGGTTTCTGTCGGCAGAAAAGCATTTTGCGACAGCCAGACTATCAAAAATCTATCGCTTGCGATGAACGGGGCAGTAATAAAAGTTAATGACAAAATGGAAACAAATGTCAGCGGCGTTTATGCGATTGGAGATGTTGTCGGAACGACATATCTTGCGCACGGGGCGTTTCTTGAGGCTGAAATAGCCGCTGAAAATATTATGGGCAAAGAAACCCGCATAAAAGATTATTCGCTTGTGCCGAAAGCTGTATATACATTTCCGGAAGTCGCGTCGGTCGGCAAAAACGAGACCAAATGCAAAGAGGCGGGGATCGATTACACTGTCGGCAGGGCATTTTTCAGGGCGAACGGCAGAAGTCTTGCGCATAATGAGACTATCGGGGAAATAAGAGTTGTCCGGGATAAAAAGACAAATAAGGCGCTGGGGGTAACAATGGTCGGGGCATCTGTAACCGAAATGATTGCGACGGCGAGGGCAATTTTGGGTTGTAATGAAAAAATAAGCGAAATTTCATTTGCCCATCCGACAGTATCAGAGGTTCTTAAAGAATCATGGGAAGATGCTTTCGGTTTTAGCCTGCATATACCGCCCAAAGCTTAAACAAATCGGGGTCTATTTTTTATTGACGAATAATGGGCTGTAAAGTAATATAGTTAACAGGTTTAGCGATTGTTTTTGTCCGTTTTTAATTTTTTTAAAGCTAACGGCCGATTGTCGGTCGAAGAAAGAATATTCAAAATATTGTAAGTCAGGGGAAATGCAGACTTTACAAAGTTTTAGAGCCTACTTTAACAGGGGTGTGGCTTTCGTGTCGCCAGCCATTTTGAAAATCTGGACTTTGAGCCTTTGCGGCGATTTGACAAACCTTTTGAAACAGAATGATAGATGTTTAAGGAGAAATTGATTTGGACATTAGAATTGTCGGTAAACACATGGAAATGACGGATGCAATCAAGACAAGAATCGAAGATAAAGTTTCCGGACTTCCAAAATTCTATAGTAGCGTATTGGATGTGGAAGTAATAGTCGAAGGCAGCAAAGACGGGGCATCAAAGAGCGTGGAAATAATCGCAAGGTCCCGACATAGTCACATATTTGTCGCCAAGCAAACCGGTGAGGATATGTATACATGCGTGGATGATGTGATAAAAAAACTTGAACGCCAGCTTACAAAACAAAAAGAAAAAGAAAGGGACAATAAACATACAGAAGGCAAGGCGCTAGAGCCGGAGCCGGAACAGGAATAAATGTTATTGTTTGTTTTGTCCGATGAAAAACAGGAATGTTATTAGCCGATAAGGCGGTGCTTTTGTGCATTCAGGAGCGAATATGAAAATAGCTGATGTTATTTGTGCCAAGGCTATTATACCAAGGCTTGAAACGGTAAAAAGAGATGAAGCAATCAGGGAACTTGTCGCTATTCTTGACAAGGCTGGGAAACTCGGCAAGGACAACGCGACTGATGTTGCCAAGGCCGTAATCAAAAGAGAAAATGAAGCCAGCACGGGTATAGGCAAAGGTGTTGCCGTGCCGCATATCAAACACAAGGCAGTGAAAAAAGTCGTAGCGGCCATCGGGATAAGCGCGACGGGTATAGATTTTTCCGCCCTTGATAAACAGCCGGTATATACCATCATTCTGTTGATAAGTCCGGTCGAGGGCGACCAGCATCTTCAGGCGATGGAAGCCATTTTCGAACATCTTCAGAATGATAATTTCAGGAAGTTTCTCAAACAGTCGGAAACAGTAGAACAAATAAAAGAATTGCTGATAGAAGCGGATCAGAATCCATCGTGGTAGTATGACCGAAAAAAATAAAACAAAAGGTCGTGAAAAGATACGGGAGAGCAGCCGTTGGCAAGCACAGTCAGTCAGACCGAGGTCGAAATAAAAAACGCCAACGGTATGCATATGCGGCCGGCGATGCAGTTTGTCGATACCGCCAGCAGGTTTACCTGCTCAGTAAAAGTTGGTAACGGCAAAATAGAAGTCGACGGCAAAAGCATTATGCATATGGCAATGCTCGCGGCGGCGGCCGGAACGAAGCTGACAATAAAAGCCGAAGGACCGGACTGCCAGCAGGCAATAGATGCGCTGAAAGACCTTGTTGAAGTCAAGCTTTTCGGAGAGCCGGCATGGCTGCCGAAGGAAAAAGCCGCCGAATAAGCACAGAGCAGAGATGGAAATAAAAAAAGGAATAGCAGTATCACCGGGCATAGCTATCGCCCGGTCTCTTGTTATCGATTCGGAAGACTACCGGATACCGAGGCGGTCTATACTGCCGTCAGCAAAGGTCTCGGAAGTCAAGCGCGTTAGAGAGGCATTCAAGAGCGCAGTAGCAGAGCTTGAAAAAATCAGCTCAGGCGAGGATATTTCGGAAGGCAAAATAAAAGATATATTCGCGGTCCATCTGCGATTTTTAAAAGACAAAAACCTCAGGGCGAAAGTCAGCGACCTCGTATATAACGAGCTTTTGACGGCGGAATACGCAGTTTCGACTACACTGCGGGATATTGCAAATCACTTTGCCAGTGTCCAGGATAAATATATCAGCGAACGTGCTACCGATATCTATGACATTGAGAAACGTTTATTAAGACATCTGCTTGGTCGAAAGAGGGAAGACGTTGACCATGTAAACCGCGAGGTTGTGATTATCGCACATGAGTTAAGCCCTACACAAACAGCCGGGTTTGACAGGAAATATATAAAAGGATTCGCGACCGACGCAGGCGGCAGGACAAGTCATACGGCTATCGTGGCCAGGTCGCTGGGAATTCCGGCGGTAGTGGGACTTGAAGATGTAACAAGAAATATCTCGCCGAATGCGACGGTAATCATAGACGGCAATCGCGGCGTTGTCGTAATCGACCCGGACGAGCCGACGATAAAAGAATACAAGCAGCATGCGTTGGAATTCGAAAGGCTCGAAAGAGAGCTCGATACGCTGCGAGATTTGGACGCGATTACCAGAGACGGAGTTAAAATAGAACTGCTGGGAAATATCGAATTTCCTTATGAAGCGGAAATGATAATCGACAAGGGCGGGCAGGGCATAGGTCTATACCGCACCGAATTTTTGTATCTTTACAGTCAGACCGAACCTACTGAAGAAGACCACTACAATGCATACAGCGAAGTTATCAAGGTTTTCGGCAATATGCCAATAGTGATAAGAACGATGGATCTTGGCGCTGATAAATTTACACAGAGCAAGCGGTTCGTGCGAGAGCCAAACCCGTTTCTCGGTTTGCGTTCAATCAGGTTCTGTCTGCAAAATCTTGTATTGTTCAAGACGCAATTGCGGGCGATACTGCGGGCGTCAGTTGACGGCGATGTCCGAGTAATGTTTCCGCTGATAAGCAGTCTGCACGAACTTCGGCAGGCGAAAATGATATTGCGGGACGTGATGGAAGACCTCGATGAAGACGGAATAAAATATAATCCGGATATGCCGGTAGGAATAATGGTTGAGACGCCTTCGGCTGCGCTGACGGCATCAATTCTCGCCAACGAATGCGATTTTTTCAGTATAGGAACCAATGACCTGATTCAATATACCCTGGCGGTTGACCGGGGAAACGAACGGGTTTCCACGCTCTACTCCGGAGCGGACCCAGCGGTGGTAAATTTGCTTCGCAGCGTAATACATGACGCCAGCAAGGCGAAAATAAGCGTCAGTATCTGTGGAGAAATGGCTTCGGAGCCGGAATATATTATTCTGCTTCTTGGCCTGGGATTCAGGATTTTTTCTCTGGCTCCGCCGATGATACCGGAAATTAAAAAGCTTGTCCGCTCGGTTACAGTGGAGTTCTGCAATACTGTCGCCAGGAAAGCTCTTATGATGAACTCGGAACGGGAGATAATAAATTATCTTCGAAGCGCCACAATGAAAGTTTTGCCTGAAGTGTTTTGAAAAATTTAAAAATTAAAATTTAAAAATTAAAATTGTGGAATCCGCTGAAGCGGATTTATCTAAATAAAATTTTAAAAACAAAATTTTGGAGATTGGAAAATAAATCTGAAAATACAGACATTAGCAGGAAGATATAAAATACACGGCGGTGTCAGGTTTTTATCACATCAGGAGGCTTTCAGGGTAGTCCAGAGAGCCCTTGTGCGCAGCGGTGCCGACCTGATATATAGTCAGGGTTTCAATCCCCATCCGAGGCTTTCACTGCCGCTGCCGAAAAGCGTGGGACTGGCGTCGGATGACGAGCTTTTTTGCGCACAGGTGTCGTATCAGCCGCCGGAGCAGAGCGATGAGCTTTTCAAAAAAATCACCGCTCAATTGCCTGAAGGTTTTTTTCTGACCGAGCTGATAGTTCACGATGGAAAGGTTTCTTACAAACCTCTCGAAGCGGAATACCTGATTAGCGTAAACAGCAGGGAGGAACTTGAAGAAGTCTCGGCGCAGGCGGAAAAACTCAACGGTCTTATCGGTGCCGGCGAAAAAATAATAATTGAGAGAATACTGGACGAAGAAGGCTCTGTGAAAACTGTTGATGTCGGAGGATTTTTGAAATCTTTCGAGCAGATTAACGAAGGAATCAAAGTAATTTGTAAAATTACCGACAAAGGAACTATAAGACTTGATGAGATAATGAGACTTTTGGGTCTTGCGCCCCAAAGAATCGGCATCTCTATGACGAGAAAAAAAGTTAACTGGCAAATAAATTAAAAAGGATAATGAGTATATGGCAATAGAAATGTTAATAAATGTAGCAGAGGCAGAGGAATGCAGGATTGCCGTAATCGAAGACGGCAGCCTTGAGGAACTTTATATTGAAAGGCCTTCGGTAATAAGTCACGTAGGCAATATTTACAAGGGAAGGATAGTAAACGTAGAGCCGGCTATTCAGGCGGCGTTTATCGATTTCGGGCTGGGCAAGAACGGATTTCTTCACATAAGCGACCTTCACCCCAGATACTTTATGCGGAAAGGTCAGGACTATACCGAAAATATCGGCAAAAGAAAATCGCTGAGAGAAAGGCCGCCCATTCAGCAGTGCCTCAAAAGAGGACAGGACCTGATAGTCCAGGTTACCAAAGAAGGAATAAATACCAAAGGGCCTACGCTGTCAACGTATCTGTCGCTGCCGGGCAAATATCTTGTAATGATGCCGTGGATGCATAATCTGGGCGTTTCACAAAAGATTGAAGACGAGCAGGAGCGAATAAGACTCAGGACGATTCTCGATGAGGTTCATCTTCCTGAAAAGGCGGGATTTATTCTTCGCACCGCAAGCGCCGGCTGCTCCAAAAAAGATATCCAGAAGGATATGGATTATATCGACAGATTATGGAATGCGATTAATAAGCGAATCGATAATGTGCAATCGCCGGCTGAATTGTATCGTGAATCAGACCTTGTTATTCGCACGATGCGGGACATTTTCAACAGCGACATAAGCAGAATTATATGCGACAGCGAAGTGGTGTGCCGAAAAATCAGGGATTTTCTATCGATTGTTCAGCCGAGAATGATAAAACGAGTAACGTATCATGACGGCAAAATACCGCTGTTCCATAAATACAGGATAGAAGAAGAAATCCGGAAAATCCATTCGAGAACGGTGGAGCTGAAAAACGGCGGGTCAATTGTTATAGAGCAGACCGAAGCGCTGGTTGCAATTGATGTCAACAGCGGCAAATACACAAAGCATGAAAACGCCGAGCAGACGGCGCTGAGGATAAATATCGAGGCGGCAAAAGAAATTACGCGGCAATTAAAGCTTCGCGATTTGGGAGGTCTTATTATCTGCGATTTTATCGATATGCGCGACAGTAAAAACAGAAGAGAGGTGGAAAAGACGTTTCGCAACGCTTTGGGAAGCGACCGTGCCCGCAGCAGGATACTGCGAATCAGCGCATTCGGAATTATCGAAATGACAAGGCAGCGGGTGCGGCCGAGTTTACAGCTGAGTAATTATCTGAAATGCCCGTATTGCAGCGGAAGCGGAATGATTCAAAGTCCTGAATCGGCGGCCATAGAAATAATGAGGGCTCTTAATATGGTGGCAGCGAGAAATGAAGTTAAAAAAATAGTGCTTACCGCGCCGCCGGCGGTTGCGGATTTCCTGCTTAACCAGCGGAGAGTCATAATTTCCAGGATTGAAACAGGCGAACAGAAGCAGATAATAATCCGTCCTGATGCATCTTGCTGGGCGGAGCAATATAATGTAGTATGTTATGACGAACGTGAAGGAATCGTGAAAATTTAAAGGTATATTAACGGAGCCAGTGAATGACATTCGACCTTGAATACGCAAGGCAAGTGATAGACGCTGAGGCAAAGGGAGTGGCGAAAATGGCCGGTCTCGTTGACAAGGCCTTTGCCCAGGCAGCAGAATTAATTTACAGCTGCAAAGGCTCTGTTATCGTTACAGGCATAGGAAAGGCCGGGATTGTCGGCCAGAAAATCAGCGCTACCCTTGCGTCAACGGGGACGCCAAGCCATTTTCTGCATCCTGCGGAAGCCGTTCACGGCGATTTAGGAAGGCTGAGAAAAGGCGATATTGTGCTTGTGCTAAGTTACGGCGGTGAGACCGACGAAATTATCCGGCTGATAAATATAGTCAAACAGCTTGAGATAAAACTGATAGGGATTACGGCGACGCAGGACTCGCGTCTTGCGGCGCACAGCGATATTGTGCTTTGTATGGGCGAACTCGATGAAGCCTGTCCATTTGGTGTTGCGCCGAGCGTTTCCACTACCTGTATGCTCGCGATAGGCGATGCGCTGGCACTGATGGTGATGAAAGCCAGAGATTTCAGTATCGAGGATTACGCGAGATTTCATCCCGCAGGCTCGCTGGGGACGAGACTTATCACGGTGGAGCAATCAATGATGTTCAAGGCGGGTGAAAAATTACCTCTGGCCAAAACTACCGATACGGTAAAAGAACTGCTGAACAAAAACAGCGATATAAAAAGACACGGCGCGGTAATGATTATCGATTCTAAGGGGAAACTTGCGGGAATTGTTACAGATGCGGATTTAAGAAGATTAATTGCGCAAAATGGAGCCAAACTTTTTGAGCGGCTGGTGAAAGATATAATGACGGCAAACTGTAAGAGAATCAGGGCCAGCGCTCTTGCAGCCGAGGCAATGGCAATATTTCATAAGCACAGAATCGACGATTTGCCGGTTGTGGATGAAGAAGACAAGCCAATTGGGCTGATTGACGTGCAGGACATAGTCGCGATAAAGATTGTAGGTTAGCCGAGCGATGACACAGATAAATAAGATGGATCTTAAACAAATAAAGCTTCTGGCAATGGATGTTGACGGCGTTTTGACCGATGGAACGATAACAATCTGCTCCGACGGCACGGAACTGAAAACCTTCAACCTGCTGGACGGACACGGAATAAAAATGTGGCGAAGGGCGGGCCTTAAGACGGCACTGATAAGCGGCAGGGAAAGCGCGGTAACAAAGCAAAGAGCCAAAGAAATGGAAATCGACTTTGTATATCAGCCCTGTCAGAAAAAACTCGATTGTTTCGAGAAACTCCTTGCCGATTCAAAACTTGAGCCGAAGAATATCGCTTATATCGGCGACGATGTGCTTGATATACCTCTTGTAAAACGTGCCGGTTTCGGCATCGCTGTGGCAAATGCGGTTGATGAACTTAAAAGTTGCGCTCATTATATAACCTCAAGAAACGGAGGCAACGGAGCTGTAAGAGAAGTCGTGGAGTATATTCTCAAAAATACCGGCCAGTGGACGGCTCTTATGGAACGTTATCTTGTTTGAAATTAATCCGGCTGAATTATGATTCCCAATAGAAAATTTAAAATCTGGCTTAATTCGTTTATAGCTGTATTGCTTGTTTTCCTGCTCTACAGGATATTCGGCAATATCGGCATCATAAAAATAGCCAAAACAAATTATCAGATGGAACAGACGGATATGAACGGGTTTGCCTCTGACTCCAACGCGGGGCGGGTGGGACAGGCGAAAATTGAATATGTGCAGCGGGCACGTTTCGAAACAGTCGACCAGAAGACGAGAAAACTGAAACGTGTCGTCGGTTTTGAAAAAGTTCTGCATAAGACCGGCGACGAATGGGAGCTCGACAAGCCTTATATGAATGTTTTTCAGGATAATCTACGCTGCAATATAACCGCGCTGACCGGCACAGTTGAGATTGAAAATGTTGAGGGAGCGAATCCTACGCCGAAACAGGCAGTGCTGAAAGGCAATGTTATCGTTCATGTTATTCCGCAGGGCAAGACCGACAGCTCGGATAGTTTTATCTATCTTAAAGAAGTGACGTATGACAGCGACCGTTCGATGCTCTGGTCGAACAACGATGTTAATTATGTCTCGGCCGACGCGGATATGATGGGAAAGGGTTTGGAAATTGTCTTTAACAGCGCCACTAACAAGATGGAATATCTTAAAATCAAGAAAGTTGATTTTCTGAACATAAAAAAACTGGTGAAAGTGCCCGGCAGCGAAGCAAACTCTGTGGCGAAAACATCGCCGGGGGCCGAAAAGGCTGCAAAATCCGCTCCCTCCAAAACGGCCGAACCCGTAACTGCTACGGCCAAAGCGCCCGAGCCCTGCGGTGTGCCTGATAAAACAATCGCCAAAAAAGAAGATAATTATCAATGCCAGTTTAAAGAAAACGTGGTAATCGAATATAAAGATGAAGTTGTCCTTGCCGATGAGATAGCGATAACAAATCTGCTATTTGCACAAAAAGGCGAGCAGCCGCTTGAATCGCAGCCCCAATCGCCGCAACCGAAGCAGCAGTCGCCTTCATCGCAGCCGCAAACCGCTCCGCAGGGGCCTGCTGTTGCTGTTGTCGCGGAAGATATGACAAAAGCCGAAGAAATGAAAGAACCGCCCGCGGCCTGGCGGCAAAAGCCGGTTGTCGCAAAGGTAAGATGCGATGGGCCAATGATTGTGAAACCAGCTTCGAGCAAACTCTTTGACGATTTTAAGCCGACAAAGTTCAAAGGCTATAATCAATTGGATAGCGAACTTCTGAGCCGTCTCGGTCAGCGGAATGTTCTTATCGGTCAGCAGGTCGGCTATGATATCGCCGCGCAAACCGCCAACGCGACGGGAATGGTGGAACTGGTTTTTTATTCCCAGATGGATACCGTTAAAGGACGTAAAAAGATTCCATTTGTTATAAGCGCAAAGAAAGGGGCGCAATTTATTGTGCCCAAAAAAGAAGCGACTTTTTTTGGCGATGTAAAGGGGAAATTCGTCAAACAAACCGCTTTATATGACGAAGAAAATTATTTTTACGGCAGCAAGCTTATCACTCAACTTACCGAAAAGCGGGGCAGCACGGACATTATGGGCGCATCTGATGTATCGCATATAACGCTTCTGGGGCCGAATGTCCGGCTTGAAACGATAAAAACTGCGGATAAAGTAAAATTAAGCCACGTAAGGCTCAAATCCGAAAGAATAGATTACGACAAGGCCACTGAAGATGTTATCGCGACCGGCAAAGGTAAAATTGAATATAACAGCACCGCTGGAAATACAAGCAGCCCATCCGGACAAAAATCGTCGGACAAACCCTGCTATGCGCTGGTCGAAGGATTTACCAAACTTGTCTGGGACACAAATACGCTGCAGGTGCACGCGACCAGCGAAAAGACAAACGGAGTTCATATCGGGTATCTGCCTGTTCTCGAAAACGGCGGATATGGGCCGAGAATCACAATCGATACGAAACAGATCGATGTAAACTATTATGAACCGGTAAAGGGCAAGGCTCAGCTGAAAAATCTTAACGCGACCGGCGGAATTGTATATTTCGAGCAGAACAGATATGAATTTGCCGGCAAAGAACTCCATTATAACGCTATGAAAGATTTTATGACTATTTTGGGAACGCCGGAAATACCTTGTATGCTCAACGGCGTATTTGCCGACGGCATCGAATATAATCTTAAGACCGGCGAGGCAAACTCGACTATAAGCCGCGGGGTCGGAATTATGCCGGTAAGAAAATAATTTTTTGGTATAGGTTTAGGTCCGCCTGAGGCGGATAAATATCGGTTCCGTCTTCGCTAAAGCTACGAACGGACAAGAAGGTCGCGTAAATCGGTAGAGGTTTCGTTGCCTGTCCAACCTCGCTAAATCTACTGCAGATAAAATTTTTTAAGCGGACTTATTCGACTTTGCTCCCTTCGATAAACTCAGGGTGAACAGGACAGGTTATTCGATTGTGTTTGGAAAAAGAGAGAGTAGAATTGAAGATTGAAAATTTAAGATTGAAGATTTAAATTCTAACTTCCAACATTGAACATCGAACTTTCAACGTTCAAAGACGAGATTCCCGCAAGGCGGGATATCTCCCCGGCATCCGCCTTCGATAAATCTACGGACGGACAGGCAGGTCCGGGGGTTAAACAATTTGATATTATGATAATTATAGTATAAAATATGAAACAATGAAGCGAGAATACTGGAATGGATTGGCGAATCGATACGAGACGGAAGTCTTCGATGTGCTGGGCAACGACAAGAAACATCTTATTCGCGGTCTGATTGAGAAATACGGTGGTTCGAGGAAAATGGCAAGCGATTACGGGTGCGGGCCGGGGAAGTTTCTGCCGATGCTGGCGGAAAATTTCGGGCGGGTAAACGCAATAGATATTTCCTATAAATTCATAGCAAAAGCCAAAAATAAATACAAACATCTATCAAATATCAAATACCAAACAACTGATTTATCAAAGGACGGATTAAAACTTGAAAAAACGCATTTCGCATTGAGCGTAAATATGCTCATAATGCCGGCACTGGCGTGCAGGGTGCGGATACTCGATGTTATAATCAAACACCTTTTGAAAAATGGACATCTTGTGCTCGTTGTGCCTTCGCTTGAGTCGGCGATGCTTGCCGATTTTCGGCTAATCGAGTGGAACCTGCGAATCGGGGTAAAGCCATCATCGGCAATTCGTGAGATTTTCGGCGATTCTGAAAAGCCGGACTACCTCAACCTGTGTCAGGGGGTTGTGCCTGTCGATGGAGTGCCAACGAAACACTATCTTAAAGAAGAACTTGCGGCGATGCTCGAGAGCAGGGGAATGAGGATTATAGATATTCGAAAAATCGAATACCTGTGGGATACGGAGTTTGACCGGCCGCCGAAATGGATGAAAGAGCCATATCCGTGGGACTGGCTGGCGGTGGCGAAAAAGAAGTGAAAAGTTAAAAGTGAAAAGTGAAAAATTGAGGAGCCGCCAAAGGCGGAATTTGGGATTTGAAATATGCAAAAAACAGAGTATGATAATATTTTATGAAAGAGCTCATATCAGACCCTTTGAAATTCGCGTCTCTTGTAGCGCATCAGCTTAAAGGGCCTGTCGCATCAATAAGCACAATTCTTCAGACACTCTTGGGCGAATTTGCCGGGCCGATTACGCCAAAACAGAAAGACCTTTTGCAGCGGGCCATCGGGCGATGCGATGAGACGCTGGTAGCGGTTCAACGACTAATTGCGATATCGAGGGCGCTGGCCGACCCGACATTATTTAAGGGGCAGGTCGAGCTTTCATCGATTGTCCGCAAAGCGGCGGTTACATATATCGAACTATCACGGGTGCATAATATCGCGATGACGACGAAAATAGAAATCGAGCCGGCGTGGGCGGTTACACACGAAGCGGCGATAACCGAGGTGCTCGAAGCGCTGCTTTCAAACGCGATAAAATACACACCCGATAACGGCAGAATTGAAATACGCCTGTTGTTTAACAAGCCGGGAGATGTTTACCAGATTAGGATTGGCGATTCGGGAATTGGAATAACGGAAGAGAACTTCGAAAAAGTATTTCAGCCGTTTTACCGGACGGCTGGAGCGCATGAATCGTCGCGGCCGGGGACTGGACTGGGACTTGCGTTTGTAAGGGCAATGGTCGAGGCGGCGGGCGGAAATGTGCACGCAGAAAAATCGAATCTTGGCGGAGCGGAACTTGTAGTAAATCTTTTGGCCGCGGAAAAAGTTGCGGCAGAGAAAATTTCTGGAGATAAAAAAATGAAAAGGCCAATGAAGGTAGTGATAATTGGCGGAGTTGCGGCGGGGCCGAAAGTTGCCGCGAAAATAATGCGCCTTGACCCTGAGGCGGATGTAACGATTGTCGAAAAGGGCAGGCTGCTGTCTTACGCGGGCTGCGGACTGCCTTATTATATCGGCGGAACGGTCAAGGAGCAGAGCGAACTGATGAGTTCGCCGGCGGGCGTCGTGCGCGACCCGATATTCTTCCAGCAGGTAAAGAACATTCATCTTATGAATCAGACCAAGGCGATGGAGATAGACCGTAAAAATAAACAGGTGCTTGTGAAACATCTTGTAGATAATACCGAAGAGATGCTCGATTATGATAAACTTGTTCTGGCGACCGGGTCGGTGCCGGTTATACCGAAAATCGAAGGGATTAAACTTGGAAATATATTTACGCTTTATGGCGTTACGGACGCGGAAGGCATTAAGGCTGCGCTGGAAAGGGGCAAGGCTCGCGATGTTGTTATTGTCGGCGGAGGACTTATCGGAATTGAAATAACCGAAGCGCTGGTGAAAAGAGGCTGCCGGGTTACGATTATCGAAAGACTGCCGCATATTCTGCGACTCGTCGATACGGAAATTGCGATGCTGATTACTAATCACCTCGAGGCAAACGGAGTGCGGGTGCTGACGGAGACTGAGGCGGTAAAATTTCATGGGGATAAAAATGACAATGTCGAAGCGGTTCTGACCAGCAAAGGGCTGTATCCGGCGGACCTTGTGATAATCGCGTCTGGGCATGTGCCGAGTATAGAACTGCCGAAAAAAGCGGGGCTTGAAATCGGAACGCTGAACGGCGTGAAAGTCAACGCGAAAATGCAAACGTCGGATGCGGATATTTACGCGGCGGGCGATTGCGTTGAGAATACCGAGATGATTACGCAAAAGCCGATTTATATGCCGCTGGGGTCAACGGCGAATAAGCAGGGCAGAGTGGCGGCGGTGAATATCTGCGGCGGAAATGATTCGTTCGGGCCGATACTGGGGACGGTGGCGTGCAAGATTTTCGATTATAACGTCGCGATAACGGGCCTGAACGAGCAGCGAGCGAAACAGGCGGGATTTGATGTTGTAACGGTGCTTGTGCCGGCACCGGACAGGGAACATTTTGTGCCGGGAGCGCAAGTTGTGATGCTGAAACTTGTGGTTGATAAAAAGAGCAGAAAATTGCTGGGCGCTCAGGCGGTTGGGCCGGGCAATGGCGATAAGCGAATCGATGTCGCAGCGACGGCGATAACTGTGGGGATGACGGTTGAGCAAATCGCGGGACTTGATTTGTGCTACGCGCCGGCTTATGCACCGGTGATTGATAATATTATTACAGCGGCGAATGTCGCGCGGAATAAACTCGACGGGCTGATGGAAGGCGTCGGGCCGATGGATGTCTGGCAGATGATGCAGGATAAGAAGGATTTTGTGCTGCTGGATGTGCGGACGCCGGCGGAATATCAGCAGAAGCGAATGAGCGGGTCGACGTTTATACCGCTTGCATCGCTGCGAGCGCGATATGCGGAGCTTGATAAAAATAAGCCGATTGTGGCGTTTTGTAATTATTCGCTGCGGGGCTATGAGGCGGCGATAATTTTAAAACATCAGGGATTTAAAGATGTAAAGGTTCTTGACGGCGGACTGGAAATGTGGCCGTATGAGAAGCTAAGTTAAAATTAAAAAATAAAAACTAAAAATTTTGGAATTATTCAGGCAAAATATCTTTCACTATAAATTTTGCGTAACGGCCTTCCTGAGTTCGGACGACATAAACATGGCCGATTTCGCAGGCTTTAGACTTAAGGTCATAGTTGTTTTTGGGAACTTTTGTTATAGAGTCAAAATTTACGACTCCCAAGTCAGCAAAACCATTTTTGCCATTGACATAGAAAATGTTGAAGATTAGAGAGTTTTGATTTTGTCTCATCTCTAAATCCCGTGACTGCGGATCGTAACCTTTCTTTGCTTTTCCGTCTGAAAAATCCATTCCCTCATTGCCATTAGCCCACTCGACTGTGCCTGATTGAAGATTTCCATCCGTGAAACTAAGACTATTACTGTCCTGATAGACGTAATCGATAACGATTTTGAGGTTTTTTGAAAGTATTATGTTATTTGTGACAATTTGACCTGTGGGTGGCTTAACTAAGATAGTGTGATACGCATATCCAGGAGAAGTGAATAAAATGTAATGTTCTGTGGAAGACAAGCCTTTGAAGGAATATCGTCCGTCGGGTCCTGTGTCCATTGTCATTTCAGGTACTTCATTTGAACCATAGTTAGAGCCGGGAAACGTAAGGGTGACGACAGCTCCTTCGATAGGCTGGTTATTTTCATTAACAACAATTCCTGTAATACTTGATAATTTTTCAGCAGGAGTTTTGTTTAGGACGTAATCGACATAGGTTACTTTCCCTTTTGAAACTGCGATAGAAGCGTCAATAGGGTCATATCCGAAAGCACGTATAATAAATTTCCACGGCCTATCGCCTTTAGAAAATTTACACGGTCTATCCATTATAAGCCAACCATAATCATAAACCCAAATTGGTTCATCGATTCCGCCAGGAACAGAAAGGTTAGCTTTAAGGTCTTTACCACTTGTGATTTGAGCATCATCACTGAAAGAAACGCGACCGGCGATAAAAAAATCTTCCTTGGAATTCATTTTTCGAATATTCTTTTCAAGGATTTGCTGAAGATTAGGTGGAAAATCGTTATAATCAAGGGCGTATGCAGAAAGACTGAGTAAGAACACAATAATGAAAGCAGTTCTCTTTTTCATTTTATCTCCTTTTAAATAATCCGACACCGATTATATCCGAGCGGGATAAAATGTCAAGTGTATAGTAGCCTATTTCGCTTTGTCCATCAACTCGGTAAATTCGTCGAAGAGATAATTCGAGTCGTGGGGGCCGGGAGAGGCTTCGGGGTGATACTGAACGGCGAAGGCGGGGACGTTTTTGCAGCGGAAACCTTCAAGCGTGTTATCGTTGAGATTCATATGCGTAATCTGCACGTCTTTGTCGAGCAGAGAATCCGGGTCGACGCAGAAACCGTGGTTCTGGCTTGTGATTTCAATTTTTTCCGTGAGTAAATTTTTGACCGGATGGTTTGCGCCGTGATGGCCGAATTTTAATTTGAAGGTTTTTCCGCCGATGGCAAGGCCCAGGAGCTGAAAGCCGAGACAGATGCCGAAAATCGGGACTTTGCCGAGAAGTTTGCGGATAGTATCGATGGTGTAACTAATTGGTTCGGGGTCGCCGGGGCCGTTGCTGAGGAAAATGCCATCGGGTTTGAGTTTTAGGATGTCCTGCGCGGTTGCGGATGGGGGCACGACGGTTACTTTGCAGCCGTGCGAGACGAGCAGACGCAAAATATTCTGCTTTATGCCGCAGTCGAAGGCGACGACGTTGTATTTCGACGGGGATGTATGTAATTGGCCGAATTCGTCTTCGACGGGCTTGTCCCAGGTATAGCTTTTTTTCGTGCAGACGTTTTTGACGATGTCGCGGTCGACAAGACCGGGATATTCGTCGAGCTCTTTTTTGAGGGATTTTAAATTTGTGCCGTCAGTGCAGACGATTCCTTTTAATGCGCCTGTGCTGCGTAGGAGCATAACCAGTGCGCGAGTGTCGATGTCTTCGATTGCGGGAATGTTATTTTTTTTCAGATACTCATCAAGCGAAAGGCCGCTGCGCCAGTTGCTTGGGAATTGGCAATTTTCTTTTACGACAAAACCGCTGAGGAAAGGTTTTGCCGATTCGACGTCGAGAGCGTTTGTGCCGTAGTTGCCGATGAGAGGATAAGTCATTGTGACAATCTGCTCGTGATATGACGGGTCGGTGAGGATTTCCTGATAGCCGCTCATCGCGGTATTGAAAACGACTTCGCCGCACTTTCGGCCTTCGGCGCCGAAAGCAATGCCCTGAAAGCAGGTTCCATCTTCGAGCAGTAATATGCCTTTCATCTTTCTTTCCTTTAATTACCCCGCGCTAACGCTTGGGGTCTGCCCCCCGGCACAGGTCCGGGGGCTAATACTTTTTTATTTATAAAAAAGTTGTATCGGTTTTACGTCAATTTTTTTCTGTTTCATAGATTCAATGGCTTTTGTAACGGCTGCGGCGCCGCGAATTGTCGTAACATAAGGGACGCTGCGGTCGAGGGCGCTTCTTCGTATCAGGAACGAATCTTTTATCGTCTGTTTGCCGATGGTCGTGTTTATAATCATCGCGACCTGGTTATTAATAATCAAATCGACAATGTTCGGCCGGCCTTCGTTCATTTTGAGTACGAATTCCGAAGGAATGTTGTTCTTAATCAGCTCAATGCATGTGCCTTTTGTCGCGAAAAGTTTAAAGCCCAACTGGTGGAGCTTTTTGGCGATTTCGACGGCCTTGGGTTTGTCGGAATCTCTGACGCTGATAAAAATATTTCCTTTTGTCGGAAGAGAATTGCCTGCGGCAATCTGAGATTTGGCGTAAGCGATGCCGAAATCGTCGGAAAGGCCCATTACTTCGCCGGTCGAAAGCATTTCCGGGCCCAGCAGGGTGTCGCAGCCGGGGAATTTCAAAAATGGGAAGACGGCTTCCTTGACGGAGAAATGATTTCGATGCATTTCTTTTGTGAAGCCCAACTCTTCGAGAGTTTTTCCGGCCATAACCTTTGCTGCAAGTTTGGCAAGCGGAACGCCGATTGCCTTGCTGACAAAGGGCACGGTTCTTGAGGCTCGCGGATTGACTTCGAGGATGTAAATTTTGTCGTCCTTTATGGCGAACTGGACGTTCATCAGACCTTTTACTTTCAATTCGAGCGCCAGCATTTTTGTCTGGCGTTTCACTTCTTCGATTAATTTGGGACTGAGCGAAAATGGCGGCAGAGAGCAGGCGCTGTCGCCGGAATGAATGCCGGCCTCTTCGATGTGCTCCATAATTCCGCCGATGACGACGATTTTGCCGTCACTAATCGCGTCAACGTCAAGCTCCATCGCGTCGCCGAGGAATTTATCAATCAAAATCGGGTGCTGCTCTGAAACGGCCAGGGCGTTTTCGACGCAGGATTTCAGTTCTGTTTCGTCGTAAACTATTTGCATCGCTCTTCCGCCGAGAACAAACGACGGCCGAACAAGCAGAGGATAACCGAGTTTCTTTGCGATTTTCACAGTCTGCTCATAATTCATCGCAGTTCCGCTGGGCGGCTGGTTGAGTTTAAGCTTTTCAACTATTTTATTAAACCGCTTGCGGTCTTCAGCGGCATCAATACTGTCGGGACTTGTACCGATGATTTTAACGCCTGCGTCCGCAAGGGCGTTTGCAAGCTTCAAAGGCGTTTGGCCGCCGAACTGGACGATAACACCATCGGGTTTTTCCTTGTCGACGATGTTCATTACGTCTTCAAAAGTCAACGGCTCGAAATATAGTCTGTCCGATGTATCATAATCGGTGCTGACGGTTTCGGGATTGCAGTTGACCATAATAGATTCGATGCCGATTTCCTTCAGTGCGAAAGCAGCGTGGCAGCAGCAATAATCAAATTCGATACCCTGGCCGATACGGTTGGGGCCGCCGCCGAGGATGATAACTTTTTTTCTTTTTGTGGGGTTCGCTTCGCACTGCTGTTCATAAGTGGAATACAAATAGGGCGTGTTGGCTTCGAATTCTGCGCCGCAGGTATCGACCATTTTGTAAACGGCGGTAATGCCGTCGGCAAGTCTTTGTTTTCTAAGCTGGGGTTCTGTAATATTCAGTTTTGACGCAATGTATTTATCGCTGAAGCCCAGTTTTTTGGCCTGCTTGAGATTTTTTACGCTCAATTTGCTTTCAAACTGAACGATTTGATTAATATTGTTCAAAAACCAGGGGTCAATTTTAGTCATCTCATAAATTTCATCGATAGAAAATTTTCTTCTCAGTGCCTCGGCGACATACCAGATTTTGTCCCAGCGGCTTTTGCGAAGTATCTGTTTTAGTTTTTCATCGTCAATTGACGAGTCAATGTGTTTTCTGTCGAGCGAATAGCGGTCGATTTCAAGAGAACGAATTGCCTTTTGAAAGGCCTCCTTGAAAGTTCTGCCGATGGCCATTGCCTCGCCGACGCTTTTCATCTGGACGGTAAGTTCCGAATTAGTGGCGGGAAATTTTTCAAAAGTAAATCGCGGCCACTTGACGACACAATAATCTATTGTCGGCTCAAAACAGGCGGGCGTTTTTTTGGTTATGTCGTTTGGAATTTCGTCAAGCGTATAACCGACGGCCAGCAGGGAGGCGATTTTAGCAATCGGAAAACCTGTGGCCTTTGAAGCAAGGGCCGAGCTTCGCGATACGCGCGGATTCATTTCGATAACATACATTTTTCCGTTTTGCGGATTAATCGCGAATTGAATATTCGAGCCGCCAGTCTCGACGCCGATAGCGCGGATAATTTTCAGAGCGGCGTCGCGCATCGTCTGGTATTCCTTGTCGGTTAGAGTCTGGGCGGGAGCGACGGTAATGCTGTCGCCGGTGTGGATTCCCATCGGGTCGAGATTTTCTATCGAGCAGACAATCACGACATTGTCTTTTCTGTCGCGCATCACCTCTAATTCATATTCTTTCCAGCCGATAACCGATTCTTCGACCAGCACCTGACTTTTCGGACTGAGGCTCAGGCCCCAATGGATAAATTCCTTGTATTCTTCGGCGTTATAGGCGATGTTTCCGCCGGTTCCGCCGAGTGTGTAAGAAGGACGGATAATAGCAGGGAATCCGGTTTGCTCGATGATTTTCTGTGCCTGCTCCCAGGATTGAACAACACCGCTTTTTGGCACGTTCAGGCCGATGTCGAGAATTATTTTTTTGAATCTGTCGCGCTCTTCGGCTTTTTTTATCGTGATAAGGTCTGCGCCGATGAGTTTGACGTTGTATTTTTTCAAAACGCCGCTTTCGGCGAGGTCAACAGCGGCATTGAGGCCGGTTTGTCCGCCAAGAGTCGGAAGAAGGCAATCGGGTCTTTCCTTCTGGATGATTTTTTCAATCATCTCGGTCGTAATCGGCTCGATGTATGTCCGGTCGGCAAGCTCGGGGTCTGTCATAATCGTCGCAGGGTTGCTGTTGACGAGGACGACCTCGAAACCCTCCTTTTTCAGGGCTTTGCAGGCCTGAGCGCCGGAATAATCGAACTCGCAGCCCTGACCTATCACTATAGGGCCGGAGCCTATTATCATTATTTTATGGATATCTGTACGTTTTGGCATTTTTTTACGTCCGTGCTGCTAACTAAGTATTTTTTCCATTAATCTGCTGTCGATAAAGATTGGTCATAGGCATTCTTCTGTCTCTTCCAAATGCTTTAGGTGTAATTTTAACCCCCGGCGGACACTGACGCCGTTTGTATTCGTTTCTGTCAACCATTCCAATAACTTTTACTACCGTTTTAGCATCGAAACCCTGCTTAATAATTTCGGGTAGAGATTTTTCTTCTTCTATATAGGCTTTTAAGATGCCGTCGAGAATATCATACTCAGGCAGCGAATCGCTATCCTTCTGGCCGAAGCGAAGCTCGGCGGTGGGAATTCTTTTTATTACGCTTTGCGGAATTATTTCTTTGCCGCGGAGTTTATTAAAATAATCGCTCAACTGATAGACGACGGTTTTGGGCACATCTTTAATAACCGCAAATCCGCCGGCGGTATCGCCGTAAAGCGTGGAATATCCTACAGCAGTTTCGCTCTTATTGCCGGTCGTCAGGACAAGGTATCCGAATTGATTGCTCATCGACATCAGGATAGTGCCGCGGATTCGAGCCTGGAGATTTTCAAAGGCGAGGCCTTTATCGTTCCAGCCGGGGATTTCGCTTAGCTGCTGATTAAATCCCTGCAATACCTGCTCAATCGGAATGGTATGAAATTCGATGCCAAGATTTTTCGCGACGATTTCGGCATCATTTATCGTTTCAGACGAATTAAACTTTGTCGGCATCGTAACGCCGATGACATTTTCCCTGCCGAGGGCATCGACGGCAATCGCCGCGGTGAGAGCGGAATCGATCCCGCCGCTTAAGCCTATGAGTGCCTTTTTAAAGCCGTTCTTTTTAATATAATCTCTTGTCCCCAGCACAAGGGCCTGATAGATTTCTTCGGTATCATCGGTTTTAATCTCAAGAGGCTTTGCATTTTTCAGTCCATTGCTGCCAATATCCGCGATTAATAAATCCTCCTCGAATGCCTTTGCGCAGGCGACGGGATTGCCATCGGCATTTATGAACATACTTCTGCCGTCGAAGACAAGCTCGTCCTGACCGCCGACGATGTTGCAGTAAGCAACAGGGCAGGCGAAAGTTTTGGCGCAGGTTTCGAGGATTGTCAGCTTTTGGCTAATCTTACCGGCGTGGAAAGGCGAAGCGGAAATATTAACGATAAGATTTTTTTCAGCGACGGGTGCCAGAAATTCTTTGAGCCATTGCAAATCCCAAATGTCTTCGCAAATTGTGCATACAACGGCCAGATTATTAATTTTAATTATGACCGGCTCAGAACCGGCGGAAAAATATCTTTTTTCGTCGAAGACGCCATAATTTGGCAGCAGAGACTTGCGGTAAGTTTTAATAATTCTTCCGGCTTGAAGAATCGCCATAGAATTGAAGCAGTGGCCATCGTGGGACTCTGCGAAACCTGTCATAATTGTAATATCAGGACAATCTTTAGCGATTTGTTCTACTGCTTTTTTATTTTCGGCAAGGAAATGTTTTTTTAGCAGCAAATCTTCGGGCGGATAGCCGCAAACGCACAGTTCCGGAAAGATAAGGAGGTCGATTTTTGCCTGTTTGCCCAGTGAATACATCCGCGTGATTTTTTGGATATTGCCCGCAAAATCTCCGACTGTCGCGTTAATTTGTGCTAAACCTGTTTTCAACCCTAATTATTCTTTCAGTTTCGGGACATTCTACAGATTATTTACTTTTTGTCCATAAGCCATTTATCAATTCTGTCGGCAGCTTTTCTGCCGGTGTCGATGGCTTTTACAACAAGCGAAGCCCCCAGCGTCGAATCGCCGGCAACAAATACGTCCTGCTGGCTGGTCTGAAAATCATTTGCCGCGATATTGCCGTTGTCGTCGAGTTTCAGCTTGAGGCTTTCGACCAGCCCTTTATGCCTGACGTGCAAAAAGCCCAACGCCAGAATTACAAGGTCGGTTTTTATTGAAAACTCCGTACCCGGGATTTCTTTGATGTTCCAGCCCCTTGACGTTTTTACCCATTCGACCTGGCATCCGTGCAATTCGCTTACGCTTGTTTCAGTGCCGGAAATCTTAGTCGTTTTGACCGCCCAGGTTCTTTCGCAACCTTCTTCGTGCGATGAAGATGTTCTCATAGTACGGGGCCAGGTCGGCCAGGGAGTATCGTCGGGCCTTGTATCAGGAGGTTTGGGGAGAATTTCAAACTGATATATTTTTTTAGCGCCCTGTCTTCGAGCTGTGCCGACACAATCGCTGCCGGTGTCGCCGCCGCCTATTACGACGACAATTTTGTCTTTGGCGGAGATGATTTTTTCCGAGCCGGTCTGCTCACCAGAACAGATTTTGTTTTGCAGCGAGAGATAATCTAACGCAAAGACGACGTTTTCATATCCTCTGCCTGTAACGGCAAGGTCTCTCGGCTCGCCGGCGCCCATCGCAAGACAGATGCAATCGAACATTTTTATAAGATAATTAGCTGAAATATCTTTGCCGACATCGACGCCTGTCTGGAACTCGATGCCTTCGGCGGCAAGCTGAGCGAGTCTGCGGTCAATGACTTGTTTTTCGAGTTTGAAATCGGGAATGCCGTATCGCAAAAGGCCGCCGACCTTTTCATTTTTTTCAAAAACGACAACGCTGTGTCCTGCGCGAGCAAGCTGCTGAGCGACGGCAAGACCGGCTGGTCCTGAACCGATAATGGCGACTTTTTTGCCGGTCTTTTGTTTTGCGATAACCGGTTTTATCCAGCCATTTTCGAAACCGCGCTCGACGATTTGAAATTCAATTTGCCTGATGAATACCGGCTCGTCATTTATCGCCAGCGTACAGGCCGTTTCGCACGGAGCGGGACAGACGCGAGCGGTAATTTCCGGAAAATTATTAGTCGAATGCAGAAGCTGACAGGCCTTTTGCCACCGGCCTTTGTAAATCATATCGTTGAATTCGGGAATATTATTTCCCAAAGTACAACCGACGCCGTGACAAAACGGAATTCCGCAATCTATACACCTTGCCGCCTGCTGAATGATGTCGTCCGGCGTGAGAATAAGCTCGACTTCTTTGTAATCCAGCACTCGCTGCTCGATAGGCCGATAGCCGGTTTTTTTACGTTTATATTTTAAAAAGCCTTTTATTTCAGCCATTGGTCTGCCCCTTGAAGTATAACTGTCTCCACAAGGCAAGATTAATCGCCCTGTAGAGTAATGGACCATTGTCATAAGCTCCCGATGTGTGCTGCTGAATACATTTTTCCAGAGCATCGCGGTCAAAAATTCCCCAATTTAAATTTGCCGAATCCAAAAGGACCGATTTCATATACTCAGCCAAAGGTTTTTGCAGCCAATAAGAAAATGGAACGCCAAAGCCATATTTTTTTCCGTCAAGAACTTCATCCGGAATGACGCCTCGCAATGCCCGGCGGAGAATCCATTTGTTCTGGCGGAATTTTGCCTTCATCGAGGAAGGCAGGCCGAGAGCGTAATTGGTAAGATTGGCATCGAGGAACGGAACGCGAATTTCAATTCCGTGCGCCATAGTGGACTTGTCAACCTTTTCCAGATAACAATCGGGCAGATGAATCTGTAAATCCGTATAAAGCATCTGCTGCTGCGGGTCGAGATGTTTAATTTTGCTGTAAACATCGAAATACTGCTGAAAAGGATTAAAATTATTAACCTGCCGGCGAGCCTGGTCGCTAAGAATTCTAACAGGGGGATTGTCGAGAGTTTCCGTTGCCAGGAACAACGCCTTTTCCATCGCCGGGTCTGATTGCGTCAGCCTCCGGGCAAGACGTTTAAGAACAAATAAATTGCCGCTGCTGCCGAGCAGATTCAGCGCCGGCAGAGCTAATCGCGAAAGAGCACGCCATAACTTTGCGTAAGCCATAATATTGTAGCGCACATAACCGCCGAAAATTTCATCGCCGCCGTCACCCTGCAAGATAACTTTGACGGAACCTTCCAACGATTCGCACAGCAGATACAGCGGAATGTCGGCAGCATCGCCAAATGGTTCATCGTGCGACTGGACAAGCCGCTCGATAACCAAAGGAATGTTTTCCGCTTTCAAATGCAATTCGTGATGGTCGGTGTCGAATTTTTTGGCTATCATAGCAGCCACAGGAAGTTCGCTGGAAATTTTGTCATAATCGAAACCGACCGAGTAGGTTTTAAGTCTTCCTATATAATGCTTACTGGCGAAAGCCGTGATTGCAGAAGAATCAATTCCGCCGCTTAGAAACACGCCAACCGGAACATCGCTTATAAGATGGTCCCGGACGGCATTTTCCAGCAGAGAGGCAACTTTTTGGGCCGCGATGTCGGCGCTGTCTGAAACGGGCTCGATATCTTCTACAGACCAATATGCTTTTTTAACGTATCCCTGCCGATTAAATGTCAAATAGTGGCCCGGCCGGAGCTTGGAGATGCCTTCGAACATAGTGTTCGAGCCTAAGCCGTAACCATAATACAGGTATTCGCCAAGTCCCTGCCAGTTGAGCGATTTTTTTGCCTGGTCTGAAGCCAAAATAGCTTTAATCTCGGAGCCGAAAATAATCCCTTCTTCGAACGCGGTGTAATAAAGGGGCTTAATTCCATAACGGTCGCGAGCCAGGTATAAAGTGGCGGTTCGGTTGTCCCAAATCGCAATCGCAAACATCCCGTTGAACATTTTGAATGATTCAGTGCCCCATTCCAAATATGCCTTGAGGTATCGGATGTGCTTCTGAATTTAATTCCTTTTTGCGAAAGCGTTTCGCGTATTTGAGGGAAGTTGTAAATTTCGCCGTTGTATGCAATCGCAACCTGCCTGTCATCGGAGAACATCGGCTGGTGCGCGGCTAAAGTCAGGTCGATGATGCTCAAACGCGTATGGCCAAGACCGGCAGGGCCAATAATCTCGACACCGGTATCATCCGGTCCGCGATGTTTGAGCGTCTCGGTCATTCGACGTAAAGTATCGGGAGCAATCCTGCTGCTCCTGAAATCTACTATTCCGCAAATTCCGCACATAATTAAAACACCTCTTCAGTGGCTGGGGTAGTTTCGGTATGCCGACGTTCGGCAGCCCGCATCTTTTCCAATGCCTTTCGATAATCAATCGGCACAACTTTTACAAATCTGCCGAGCATATCCAACCATGAATTTAAAATTCTTTCTGCCTGCTTGCTTTGCGTCCATTTATAATGATTTTCGATAAGCTGTTTAAGAAGCTTTTTGTCTTCTTCGAGCCGCATACTTTCAAGCTCAACCATATCGAGATTGCAGAGCGTATCGAATAGCTGCATTTCGTCGAGAACGTAAGCGATACCGCCGCTCATACCCGCGCCGAAATTACAGCCGGTTTTGCCGAGAACAACGATTGTTCCGCCAGTCATATATTCGCAACCGTGGTCGCCCAGTCCTTCTACGACGGCGATGGCTCCGCTGTTCCGCACGGCAAAGCGTTCGCCGGCCATTCCATTGATAAAAATTTCGCCTTTTGTAGCGCCGTAAAGCAGAGTATTGCCGACGATAATGTTTTCGTGGGCCATAAATGATGATTTTTCAGGAGTTTTTACGACAATTCTGCCGCCAGAAAGTCCTTTGCCCAAATAATCATTGCTCTGGCCGATAAGCCTAAGCGTAATTCCCGGCACAAGAAAAGCGCCGAAGCTTTGACCTGCCGAGCCATTGAATTCCAGTTCTATAGTGCCGTCCGGCAGACCTGCGGGCCCGTATTTTTTAACAATATGATTGCTTATAATTGTGCCGACAGTTCTGTTGACATTGCGAATCGGCATTTCAATTTTAATTTTTTTTCTGCCATCGATTGCGGGTTTTATTTTTTCAAGAATCTTCCAATCGAGATGGTCGGCCAGTTTATCGGGCTGAGGATGGATTTTTCTTATGGCTCTGCCGTCCGAAGTGTCCGGTTTGAAAAATATAGCCGAAAAGTCCAGACCTTTTGTCTTGTAATGGTCGAGTGCTTTTTTAGTGGAGAGACAATCGACTTTTCCAATCATATCGTCAAATTTTCTAAAGCCTAATTGAGCCATAATCTGTCTGGCTTCCTCGGCGACAAAAAACATAAATCTTTCGAGGTATTCCGGTTTGCCGGCAAATCTTGCTCTTAGTTCCTTGTCCTGTGTGCATATACCGAATGTGCAGGCTCCTTCGTGACATTTGCGAAGCAGCGTGCAGCCGAGAGTTACCAGTGCTGAAGTGCCGAAACCGAATCTTTCGGCGCCGAGCAGGGCGGCGATGACGACATCTCGTCCGGTTTTAATTTGGCCGTCAGTCTGAACGGTAATTCTGTCGCGGAGGTTATTGTTTACGAGCACCTGCTGTGTTTCGGCAAGTCCCAGTTCCCACGGGCAGCCGGTATGTTTTATCGAGCTAAGCGGGCTTGCGCCGGTTCCGCCGTCGTGACCGCTGATAAGAACTTCATCGGCATTGCCTTTTGCGACGCCGGCGGCTATGGTTCCTACGCCGATTTCCGCGACGAGCTTGACAGAGACTTTCACGCCCGGATTGCTGCATTTAAGGTCGTATATAAGCTGTGCCAAATCTTCGATAGAATAAATGTCGTGATGCGGCGGGGGCGAAATTAATGTAACGCCGGGCGTCAAATAACGGAGTCTGGCGATTTCTTCGGTGACTTTGTGGCCGGGCAACTGGCCGCCTTCGCCGGGTTTTGCGCCCTGAGCCATTTTTATCTGGAGCTCTTTTGCGTGAGCAAGATAATTAATCGTTACGCCGAATCTGCCGCTTGCGATTTGTTTAATGCCGCAGTTTCTTGAGACTTCGCCCGGCTTTTCGATATATCTTGCTTCGTCTTCGCCGCCTTCGCCGGTATTGCTCATAGCGCCGATAGTATTCATCGCGATTGCCAGGCATTCGTGAGCCTCTTTGCTAAGCGAGCCGTGGCTCATCGCGCCGGTGCAGAATCTTTTTACGATTTCGCTCGCAGGTTCAACCTCTTCAATAGGAACAGGCTGGGCTTGTTTGAATTCGAAAAGTCCCCGCAGCGTGCAAAGTTTCGTTCCCTGCTGATTGACCGCAGTTGCGTATTCGTCATAAGCTTTCTGGTCGTTGTTTCTTACAGCATGCTGAAGTCTTGATATAGTTGTGGGATTCCACATGTGCGCTTCACCGGTGGTTCGGTAGTGATATTCTCCGCCGTATTCGAGTTCGAGCTGGCCGCTTTTTCTTGGCTCAAAAGCCTGCTGATGGCGGGCAAGAGTTTCTTTAGCGATTTCTTCAAGTCCGATTCCCTGGACTCGCGAGCTGGTATTTGTGAAAAATTCATTTACAACCTCTTTATTAAGTCCTATCGCTTCAAATAATTGAGCGGAATGATAGCTTCTTAAAGTGGAAATTCCCATTTTGCTCATTGTTTTGAGAATGCCTTTTTTAATCGCGGCGATGTAATTATCCGCAATCTGCACCGGCTCCATAGTTGCCGGCAAATCGCCTTGTATGTGGAGTTCGTCAAGACATTCGAAGGCCAGATACGGATTTACCGCATTAGCGCCGTATCCGCACAAAAGGCAAAAGTGCATTACTTCTCTCGGTTCGCCGCTTTCGACGATGATTCCTGCGTCTGCCCTGAGTCCGGCCTTGAGCAGACCTGTATGAACTGCGGCGGTTGCCAGCACAGAAGGAATCGGCGCAAGATTTTGCGAGGAGTCTCTGTCGCTGATAATTATCAGGCAGGCGCCGTTTCTTACCGCGGCCTGGGCGTCATTTACAAGTCTGTCGATGCCGCTGCGCAGCGATGCGCCGGGGTCGCCTGTTTGCGCATCGAAAACCGCCGAAACAGTTGCAATCTTAAAGTCGTTTCTCTTTACCGAGCGCAGCCGTTCGATGTCCTCATTTGTCAGAATGGGATGAGGCAGCTTCAGTTGTCTGCAATGCTGCGGCGTTTCAGAAAGAATATTCGGTTTTCTTCCGGTAAAACCCATCAGGCTCATTACCAGTCCTTCACGAAGCGGGTCGATAGGCGGATTAGTTACCTGTGCGAAAAGCTGTTTGAAATAATTAAACAATAATTTCGGTTTATTGCTCAGCACCGCAAGTGCCGCGTCGTTGCCCATTGAGCCGATGGGTTCCTGACCGTTAACGGCCATAGGAGTCATAATCATTTTTAATTCTTCGCGTGTGAAGCCGAAAGCACGAAGTCTCTGGAAAATAGTTTCCGAATCGCTGGTTACGAGTTTGGGGCTGTCGAAAAGGCCTCGCAGTTCTATGCGGTTTTCTTCGAGCCAGCGGCGATAATGTTTTTGGCGTGAAATTTTGCTTTTGATTTCGTTGTCGGTAACTATCCGGCCTTCAACGGTATCAACGAGGAACATATGCCCGGGGCGGAGCCGGCCTTTTCTCTGGATTTTTTCAGGCGGGAATTCAACTACGCCGACTTCGCTTGCCAGAATCGCAAGGCCGTCGGTTGTTACGATGTATCGACATGGACGCAGGCCGTTTCTGTCGAGCATTCCGCCGATAATTTGCCCGTCGGTAAAGACCATCGCGGCAGGGCCGTCCCACGGCTCCATCATAGCTGAATGATATTCATAGAAGGCACGCTTGTCGGTGCTGATGTGATATTTTTGGCCGAACGCTTCGGGAATCATCATCATCATAGCGTGCGGCAGGGAACGTCCTGCACGGATGAGCAGTTCGAGCGTGTTGTCGAAACAGGCCGAATCGCTGCCGCCGGGGGCAAGGACCGGCAGAACATCCGGCATAAATGAGCCGAATTTTTCGCAGGCCATTTTATATTCTTTTGCCGCCATACTGCTTTTATTTCCGCTTAAGGTGTTGATTTCGCCGTTGTGTGCGATGCAGCGGAACGGCTGGGCCAGCCGCCAATTTGGAAATGTATTAGTGCTGTATCTTTGATGGACGATTGCAAGGGCGGATTTAAGATTTTCATCTGCCAGGTCGGGATAGTAGGCGAACAATTGCCAGTCCATAAACATTCCTTTGTAGCAGATAGTTCTGGCGCTTAACGAACAGATATAAAAATCGCTGCCGGCATCGCCGAATTTTTCGCGTATCTGATTTTCAGCGCGTTTTCTGGCCAGGAATAATTTAATTTCAAGCTCTTCGCCGGCCAATCCGCAGGCATCGACAAAAACCTGGCTGATATGCGGCTCGGCCTGAAGTGCGATTTTACCCAGGCAGTCTGGTTTTACCGGAACAATTCTTTGTCCCAGAATCTTCATCCCGTGCAGTTCGATAGCCTGGTTGAAAACAGAGAAACATTTTTCACGAAGGGCGCCGTCTTTAGGGGCGAATATCATCGCGACGGCGTATTGGCCGGGATTTGGCAGGTTTATATTAAGCTTTTTGGAATGTGCAAAAAAAAACTCGTGCGGAATCTGGAAAAGTATCCCTGCGCCGTCGCCGGTAAATTCGTCTGCGCCTGCTGCCCCCCGGTGATGGAGATTAATCAGGATTTCTTTGCCATAATTGATTATGGAATGGTCGCTTTTGCCTGAAATATTAACAACGGCCCCGATACCGCAGGCATCGCGCTCAGTGCGTACTTCGTACAGACTATAATCTTTTTGTTTTTTTATCATTGTTGCCTGGGGTCCCCACCGGATTCAGGTACTTTATAATAGATTATACGGCTTAAGTCAATGAATTGTTGAGCCATTTAGACACAAAAAACCTGCCGGTTTTTGAGGCCGGCAGGGGTTTTGTGTATCAAAATATCGTTACTATGCTAACAGATATTAGCAATCGTAATACAGATGGAACTCATGCGGATGAGGCCGCAGAGATATTTCATCTATTTCTTTTTCCTGTTTCCAGGTAACCCATGTCTCAATGAGGTCCTTTGTGAATACGTCACCTTCGAGCAGGAATTTATTGTCTTTTTCAAGAGCCGCAATTGCTTCTGACAGTGAGCCTGGCGCCTGTTTGGTGTTGGCCAGCTCTTTGGCTGAAAGCTCATACACATCCACGTCCATTGGCTTGCCCGGGTCGAGCTTGCGATTGATACCGTCGTTGGCAGCCATAAGCATTGCTGCGAAAGTCAGGTAGCCGTTGCAGCTTGGGTCTGGGCAGCGGAATTCGACGCGTTTGGCTTTCTCGCTCGGAGAATACATCGGAATTCTGCAGGCAGCCGAACGATTACGGGCTGACATACAAAGATTTACCGGTGCCTCAAAGCCTGGCACAAGCCTGCGGTATGAGTTCGTTGTCGGAGCTGCAAAAGCAAGAATTGCCGGTGCGTGAGCGATAAGCCCGGCGATTGCGTGCAATCCGAGATCGGATAATCCTGCATAACCTTTTCCGGCGAACAGGTTTTTGCCACCCTTCCAGAGTGAGAAGTGTGTGTGCATACCTGAACCGTTGTCCTGGAATATCGGCTTGGGCATAAATGTTGCCGTTTTGCCGTGGCGTTTGGCTACGTTCTTTACGATGTATTTGTACCACATAAGCTTGTCGGCCTGTTCGACCAATGGCGCGAAAAGCATATCTATTTCGGCTTGTCCGCCGGTGGCGACTTCGTGATGGTGTTTCTCGACCACGATTCCGACCTTCTGCATTTCCTCGACCATTTCGGCCCGGATATCCTGCTGAGTGTCGGTCGGACTTACAGGGAAATAACCGCCCTTGTACGACGGTTTATATCCGAGGTTTGGTTCCTCGAAACGTGCGGTATTCCATGACCCTTCCGAAGAATCGATTGAGTACATACCGGTATGCTGGTTCTGCTCATAACGGACTTCGTCGAAGATGAAGAATTCCGGCTCCGGGCCGTAATATGCGGTATCGGCCAACCCGGAATCTTTTGCGAATTGAGCCGCTTTCTTGGCGATATTACGCGGGTCACGATTGTAATCTTCGCGTGTAATTGGATCGAGGACATCCGCGAGGACGCTAACTGTCGGCTTGGCGAAAAACGCGTCCATAACTGTCGTAGCCAGGTCCGGCACCGCCATCATATCGGACTGGTGAATTGGCTTCCAGCCGCGGATTGAAGAGCCATCGAAACCGAGACCTTCCTTCAATGACTTTTCGTCCAGAAATTCCACAGGGAATGTGCAGTGCTGCCATGTGCCAAGAAGGTCAACGAATTTCAAATCGACCATTTTGGCGTTATTTTTCTTACAAAAATCAAAAAATTCTTTCGCGGTCATTTCCTATTTCCTTTCACTTGTGTTTTTTTACTGATATTAATTTGTGTTTTTCATATACGGACAGATTTATACAGTTGTCTGATATCTTTCAATTATATGCAATAACTGTACCAACTCACCGTTTAGTCTAAAAAATCACGTAGCATCTTATTGTTAAAGATATTACATAAAATTTTAAATTCAACATAATTTTCTTTTAGTTACAATTTTGTAGATATTTCCAAATAAATCTACGAAATTGTATTTATTACGCAATTGTTTTTATTTCTTTATGTCCTTATCTTTCCTGCGGTTGTCGAAGAACTTTTTAGCCAATGGCCTCGCTGCCCCGTTCGCCGGTCCTGATTCTGACGCATTCCGGCAGGTCAACAACAAAGATTTTACCGTCGCCGGTCTGGCCGGTTTTTGCGCCGGTGGTTATTGCTTTTATTGTTCGTTCGACGTAATTTTCATTCACCGCTATTTCAATGCGAACCTTCCGCAGCAGGTTTCCTGTTTCTCTAACGCCGCGATAGACTTCGGTTACGCCTTTTTGTCTGCCGTGCCCGAGCACTTCGCTTACAGTGATAAGATTTACATCTTCCTTGTAAAGTTCTTCTTTCACTTGTTCGAGTCTGTGCGGCTGAATTATGGCTATTATCAATTTCATATTTATTTTCCTTTCTTATTCGAGCATTGTGTAAGCACGCTCATTGTGTTCGGTCAGGTCAAGTCCGATAGCTTCCTGTTCTTCGGATGCTCTTACACCGATGACGACATCGACTAATTTGAAGATAATAAACGTGCCGACAAACGCGTATGCTACAGTTACTGCCACTGCGATGAGCTGAACGAAAAATTGTTTGCTGTTTCCCGCAAGCAGCCCATCGGCGCCGGCCTGGTTTATGGCTTTGGATGCGAACAGTCCAGTCGCTAAAGTCCCCCAAATACCGCTTATGCCGTGCACGCCGAAAGCGTCCAGCGAATCGTCATAATGGAATATGCGTTTTACGAAACTTACGGCAATGTAACAAAAGATACTGGCCGCGATGCCGATTATCAATGCCGCTCCTACACCAACAAATCCTGCCGCCGGGGTAATAGCTGCCAAACCCGCAATTGCGCCGGATATGGTTCCGAGCATCGTAGGATTGCCGGTAAGCTTCCAGTCAATCAATGCCCATGTTAGTGCCGCTACGGCTCCTGCGGTATTTGTAACGACAAATGCGTTTACCGCTATGCCGTTTGCAGCCAATGCACTGCCGGCGTTGAATCCGAACCAGCCGAACCATAATAATCCGGCTCCCAAAACGCTAAATGGCAGATTGTGCGGTGCGACAGTGTATTTATTGTAGCAGGACCTTTTGCCTATTACTAACGCGGTAACTAATGCAGCGATACCGGCATTAATATGAACTACCGTGCCGCCGGCGAAATCCATAACGCCCATATTTTTTAACCAGCCGCCGCTGCCCCAGACCCAGTGTGCTATTGGGTCATACACAAATGTTGCCCACAGCAGCGTGAAAATCAGATATGCCGAAAATTTCATTCGCTCCGCGAACGCGCCGATAATTAACGCAGGCGTAATTATCGCAAACATCGCCTGAAATATCATAAATGCCTGATGAGGAATTGTAGCGCTGTATGCTGCGTAAGGTTCGAGTCCGACTCCTTTGAGTCCGAACCATTGCAGCCCGCCCCAAAATCCATTACCCGGTGCGAATGCCAGGCTGTATCCGAATAACACCCATTGAACGCTGAGTAAAGCCAGTGCGATGAAGCATTGCATAAGCACGCTGAGGTAATTTTTTCGCCTGACAAGCCCGCCGTAGAAAAACGCCAGCCCCGGCGTCATCAGCATAACGAGCGCTGCCGATGTCAGCACCCAAGCGGTATCAGCGCCGTCAATTTTGAGTTTGTTTGTTGTGTCCTCGGCGAGACATAAATTGGCGGCGATACACAAAAACGCCGCGCAAATAATAAGTTTGCGTACACTAACCTTCATTGGCACCACTTCCTTTCAATTTTATGCGAATGTATTAGTTAGTAATTCAGATTTTGAATATATTTAGAAGCAATAAGTGTGCCAATTCGCTAATTTTTCTGTAAGTGATGTCATAGACTATGGTTAGGTAGCATTTTGACTTGGCGTGTACACTCTAATTTAATACATTTTTGTAATTTAAACGATGAATAATTACAATTTTGTATTTTTAATGGTATAATAGAGAATTAGGGACTCGATAAATCGGGCCCCTAATCTCTTGGCACTTTTGGAAGTGGTGCCTCAATTTCTGACGATTGATTAGGTCAAAATTATCCTATAGCTTCACTGCCTCGTTCATCGGTTCTGATTCTTATACATTCAGGCAGGTCAAGCACGAAGATTTTACCGTCGCCGGTTTTGCCGGTTTTAGCGCCTTTGGTAATGGCGTTTATTGTCCGTTCGACGTAATTTTCATTTACCGCTATTTCAAGACGGACTTTCCGCAGCAGGTTTCCTGTTTCTCTAACGCCGCGATAAACTTCGGTTACGCCTTTTTGTCTGCCGTGGCCGAGCACTTCACTTACAGTGATAAGATTTACATCTGCCTTGTAGAGTTCTTCTTTTACCTGTTCGAGCCTATGCGGCTGAATTATTGCTATTATTAATTTCATATAGAAATTCCTTTCTTAATTTATTCCAACATCGTATATGCACGTTCGTTATGTTGAGTCAGGTCGAGACCTATTGCCTCTTGCTCTTCATTAACTCTTACGCCGACGATTGCATCTACTATTTTATAGATAACCAAAGTTCCAACAAACGCATACACTATCGTTACGCCTACCGCCAAGAGTTGTATTAGAAATTGATGGCCGTTTCCTGAAACAAACAGACCATCCGCACCGGCCGGATTGACTGCCTTGGATGCGAATAAACCTGTTGCCAAAGCGCCCCATATACCGCCGATACCGTGAACGCCGAAGGCATCCAAAGAGTCGTCATAACCGAATTTATGTTTTACGATACTAACTGCGATAAAGCAGAATACGCTAACGAGCAGGCCGATTGCTATTGCCCCTCCTACGCCGACAAATCCTGCCGCAGGTGTAATTGCAACCAATCCTGCGACTGCTCCGGAAATGGTTCCGAGCATTGTCGGCTTACCGTTGAATATCCAGTCCAGCAGTGCCCAGCTTAGTGCCGCAGCCGCTGCCGCGGTGTTGGTAACGACAAAAGCGTTTACCGCCAAGCCGTTTGCGCCAAGAGCGCTGCCGGCGTTAAAACCAAACCAGCCGAACCAAAGCAAAGCCGCTCCTAAAACGCTGAACGGCAGATTATGCGGCGCGACGGCGTATTTATCGTAGCAGGTTCTTTTGCCTATCACTAACGCGGTAACTAATGCCGCGATGCCTGCGTTGATATGAACGACTGTTCCGCCGGCGAAATCAAGTGCGCCAAGATTTTTCAGCCAGCCGCCCATGCCCCATACCCAGTGTGCTACAGGGTCATAAACAAATGTCGCCCAAAGCAGTGTGAAAATCAGAAACGCGGAAAACTTCATCCGTTCCGCGAATGCACCAATTATAAGAGCAGGGGTGATTATCGCGAACATTGCCTGGAATATCATAAACGCTTGATGAGGAATAGTTGGCGCATAGTCAGGATATGGTGCATAGATGCTGACGCCGTTAAGTCCAAACCATTTCAGGCCGCCCCAAAATCCGTTACCCGGCGCAAATGAAAGACTGTAGCCGATTAACACCCATTGAATACTCAACGCCGCGAGAATAACCAGGCATTGCATCAGGACGCCGAGCATATTTTTGCGTCTGACAAGGCCGCCATAGAAAAATGCCAGCCCCGGCGTCATTAACATTACCAGTGCCGCGCTGATTAGCACCCACGCAGTATCGCCGCTATCGATTTTAATCGCAGGTGCAGCGGAAGTTCCTTCAGCCATGACCGGCACAGCCGCGAGTAAAATTGCCGCAATTAAAAGTAATACAAATCTATTCATTTTAAAACTCCTTATAGTATTTTTAAAAACTTTTACTTATTCCGATTCCCGTAAAGAAATAGTCGCTGGATTTGCTGAACACATCGGTATCACGAATCTTTCCATCAACCAGCGTTACATAGTTTATGCTGGGTTTAACTGTCCAGTCGCCCGGAAAGCATATAGGCAGACCGAGGGTAAAGGCTAAATCGTTCAGCCGTGCCTCATCGACGCCCCAGTAATCCTTGTTGTATGTGCTGCTTCCCCAACCCAGGCTTGCACCCCATTGCAGGTTGCAGTAGCATTTATCGGTAAAAGTCATAACTTTTTCATAAGTATGTCCGATGCTGGCATTTATATAAGTTCCATTTTCATTACCGAGGCCGTGATATACTTTAATAGCCGGGCTTAAAGGCACATCAAAGTTAAATCCCCAGTATATTTCGGTTGTATCTGTTGCTGAGAAGCTGGGAAAGTGATAATGTATCGTTCCAATAGAATAGCCGACTTTGCTGTCTTCACTGAATTTGTTGCTGTAATCAAGTGTCAGGTCGTATTCGGTAAATTCACCACTTTTGTTATGATAGTCTGTCAGGTCAACATTGCCCCAGACATTGGCAGTCCATTTCCCGTATGTTGCGGTAACACTCGGTTGAAAGACAAAGTCGTTATTAATCAATTGGCCCCGCCAGACATACTTACTGTAAAAATCGCTGCCGAGAGTAAATCCAATTTTCTCATTGGCCCAGGCCGGAACAATTAAATAACCCATCAAAGAACATACTGCTATGGCAATAAATTTTTTCATTTCTGCTTCCGATAAATGAACCGATGTTAAAATAAATATTACGCTTTACTTAAAAGCAATAGTTGTGCCAGGAAATAAAAATCGGAAATAGAAGATATAAGTCTTTGTTTTATAGGGTATTACAGAAAAAATGCGGTATATTAATTTGGTTTATATTACTTACAATAATGTAGAAACATAGATATTATACTACGTTATTGTGTTTTTTAGGAAAGCATTTTTGGAAAGATGCCGTATTTTTTGATTTTGTATCCGAGAATTCGCTCAGTCAAACCCAATTCTTTTGCGGCTTTTCTTTGCTGGCCGCCGAATTTTTTGAGAGAATCGATAATAAGTTCTTTTTCCTTGTTTTCAATAATTTCCGAAAGCGACCGTCCCTGCGAGGTGTCGCCTTTTTTAATCATTTGCAGCGATGGCGGCAAATGCTCAGAGCGTATGACATCTTCATTGCATAGTAATACTGCCCGTTCGACGCAGTTTTCAAGTTCCCTGATATTACCCGGCCAATGGTAACTTGTGAGCATTTCAATCGCGGGTGTTGATATCCTTGTAATTCGCTTGTTGTTTTCTTTTGAGAGTTTCTCAAGAAAATAATCCGCCAGAAGCATTATATCGTCTTTTCGTTCCCGCAGCGGCGGCAGAAAAATAGGAAAAACGTTAATCCTGTAATAGAGGTCTTCCCTGAAAAGCCTTTCCTTGATTTGCTCTTCGAGATTTTTATTGGTCGCGACGATAATTCTTACGTTTGTTTTTATGGTTTCAGTGCCGCCGACGCGTTCAAATTCCCTGAATTGTATAATTCGAAGCAATTTGACCTGAAGATTTATCGAGAAGTCACCGATTTCATCGAGGAAAATTGTTCCGCCGTTAGCTCTTTCGAATCTGCCTATTTTTCTTTCCGTTGCGCCGGTAAAAGAGCCTTTTTCGTGTCCGAACAGTTCGCTTTCCAGCAGCGTTTCCGGCAGGGCGGTGCAGTTTACCTTCACGAAAGGCTTTGTCGCTCTGCTGCTGTTATAATGTATCGCATGGGCTACGAGGTCTTTACCGGTTCCGCTTTCGCCTCGAATCAAAACGGTTGCGGTGCTGTCGGCCACCTGCTCGATAAGCCGGTAAACCTGTTTCATTGCATTGCTTGTGCCGACCATATTGTCGATATTGAAATGACTCTTTAATTCCTGTCTGAGCCGCAGGTTTTCTTCTGAAAGCTGTCTGCGGTCGGATTCAACCAGTTTGTTCAGCTTTACGGCCTGTGCGATCATTGTCGCTATGATGTTCAGAAGATTTACATTTGCTTCTACTTCATCGCCTTTTTGCGCCTGCCTGTCGACGCTTAAGGCTCCGATTGTCCTGCCTTCGAGTTTAATCGGCACACAGTAGAATGCGACCTGTTTGCCGTGTATTTCTTTTCTTGAACGGGTCTTGTGCAGAAATCTGCTGTCTTTTGAGATATCAGGAACAACGATTTCTTTGCCTGTCTGAACGACTGTGCCTGTGATGCCTTCGCCAATTTTGTAACTGCCTAATTGTTTTGATTCCTCGCTCAGGCCGTGCGCCACTTTTATTTTTATCGTTTCGGTTTCCGCTTCCAGAAGGGTGATAGTGCCTCGCTGCAGTTTCAAATGCGTATCGAGCGATTTTAGAATTGCTTTAAATGTCTGTTCGAGGTCCAGCGACTCAGCGAAAACTTTTGCCATATCGCCTAACAACTGAACTTCTTTGGATAGGTTTATAGCCATATTTCTTTACCCTATATAATATACAAAATTGTAGACAAATTACAATAAATTACAATATTGTTTTTTTAGGAGATATGCAAGTACTTTTTTGGGGAATTGCGGAAAGATTCTAATTATCTGTTAAAGCAGGAGTTACAGTTGGCATTTATAAAACATCAGGTTCCTCTTAAGATACTGCGGGTCTTGTGCAAATCTTCCTGTTTGGCCAAAACCAGCAGAGTGTCATGGGCCTGGAGCTTTGTATTGCCTTTGGGGACAATAAACCTTTTTTCTCTGCGGATTAATAATATAAGCGTTTCGCGCGGCAATCCTATTTCAGAAATATCCTTGCCGACTATCGAAGACTCAGGCGGAATGTCGTATTCGCGTGATTGCGTGTCAATATCCTCAGTTTTGTCAAACTCCAGCGGATAGCGAGGTCTGTGCTTTATGGGATAATAAACTTTTAACCATTGCGCCAGCGGCAGAAGCAATTTGCCCTGCAGCAATACGGATGTTAGAACGATAAAAAATACTATGTTGAAAATTTTATTCGAACCCGGATAGCCGACCATTAAAGGGAATGTCGCTAATATAATCGGCACGGCACCTCTTAATCCGGCCCAGGATGCCAGAATTTTTTCATTGAAAGAAAAACTGCTTCTAAACAGGCATATAAAAACCGCTAACGGCCGGGCAATCAGGATTAAGAATATTGAAATCATCAGGCCGGGACCTATGATGCCTACAAGATGAGAAGGAAAAACAAGAAGGCCAAGAACAATGAACATCGCAATCTGCGCCAGCCAGGCAAGGCCGTTATGGAAACGCGTTAAACTGCGTTTATAAGGGAAATCGCTATTGCCCAGCACAATGCCGAAAATATAAACCGCCAGAAAGCCGTTTCCTCTTAAAATTTCAGTAAGGCTGTAAACCATCATTACTATCGTTATACTTAAAACCGGATACAAACCTTCATAATCGAGATGTATCCTGTTGAAAACCCAGGAAGCGATTTTTCCAATACCCAGGCCCAATACCGCGCCGCAGGACATACTAATGACAAAGCTTAAAACCATTTGGCTGGCTTTTAAATCGGCACCCATAAACTGAATTAGAGTAACCGTTAAAAAGACGGCCATAGGGTCGTTGCTTCCGCTTTCAAACTCAAGCAGCTGCTTAAGATTTCCCTTAAGGCCGACATTTCGTGAGCGGAGAACAGTAAAAACCGCAGCAGCGTCGGTTGACGAAACGATAGCTCCGAGCAGCATACCTTCTTTAAGTGAAAAATGTAAAATTACACGGGCGAATAATCCTACGGCAATCGCGGTGATAAATACGCCGACAGACGATAATAAAATACCTCTTGCCAAGACTGGCCGCACGCTTACCCAGTCTGTTTCCATTGCGCCTGAAAAAAGAATGTAGATAAGAGCGATTGTGCCGAACAGTTTTGCAAGAGCAGCGTTATTGAAGTAGAGTCCTCCCGGCCCGTCTGAACCTGCCAGCATTCCAATCCCCAAAAACAGAATCAGCGCAGGAATGCCGAATTTTTCAGACAGCTTGCTTGAGAAAATGCCCATCAGCAGTAAAGTTGCGGCAATCAGAAGGTAATATGTTGTCATATTTATAGAATCCTTTCTATGCGATTTCCCTATAATTTTAAGATTATCCTAAAGAGCCGTCAACAGAAACTATTGTTTGCGCTGACATATTCAGCCGGCATAAACAGGGTATTGGTAAAATCTGCTTGCCAATCTCCTACTTCTTACATATCCTTATATGGGTAAAAATATGAAAATAACCATATCGACATTATGTGACGCCAAGAAGCAGGGACGGAAATTTTCCGTTGTAAGCTGCTATGACTACGTTAGCGCGAAATTATCCGCAGCGGCGGGCGTTGATGTCCTGCTGGCAGGAGATTCCGCATCACAATTTACGCTGGGGTTCGATTCGACGCTGCCGGTAACGATGGATTTTATGGTTGCGATAACTGCGGGGGTAAAACGAGCGGCGCCTGATTTGCTGATTGTCGCGGATATGCCTTTCGAGGGATGCAGAAACGGGGCGACTGAAACGGTAAAAAACGCCAAAAGGTTCGTTAGCGAAAGCGGCGCTGACATTGTGAAAATCGAAATAGTTCAGGCTAACCTGGAAACGATAAAGGCGGTTGTCGATGCGGGTGTCGCGGTAATGCCTCATCTTGGCATAAGGCCGCAGACGGGTCAGTATAAAGCTGAAGGGACGACGGCCGAGGTAGCGGCTGAAATTATTGCTCTTGCCGAGCAAATGTGTTCTGCCGGAGCGAAGATGCTTCTGCTGGAAGGCATGGCAAGAGAAGCAGCCAAAATTATTACGGAAAAATTACCAATACCGATTATTAGCTGCGGTTCAGGGCCGGACTGCGACGGGCAGGTGCTGGTTCTGCCGGATATTTTAAATCTGGCAGGCGGACAAGTGCCGAAGTTTTCAAAAAGTTTCGCCGACATCGGCAAGGCCAGTATTGACGCGATATCATTATACGACAGGCAGATTAAACAGGGTATTTTCCCTGACGATTCGCACAGTTATCATATGAAAAGTGGAGAATTAGAGAAACTTAGTGAAAAAATTCGAAATACGAAATTCGAAATACGAAACAAAAGGAAATAAAATACAAAATCCGAAATACGAAACAAATACGACAAGATGAATTATGCTGCAAAATGAAATGATAATGGAAAATTTGGGGCAGACGGGAATTATCCGGCCGCTGATTATAACAGATGCCGAGACGGTTCAGGATTTCTGTTCGTCATTGCGTCATTTGATGTTCGGTTTTGAAGCACAAGGCATAACATCGGCAATGGTAGTACCGCCGGCCAGTGGCATAGAATCATTTCTTTTTCCCGGCGCCGGCATAGTAGAGCATCCGGCCCTGCGATTTCCATTGTTTTTCTTTCAGAACCGCAAACTGCTGATTTCGCGCATTGAAGAAATCAAGCCGACGCTAATTCACTGCTGGGGCACGGCAAAGGCGCTGTCGGCAGGGCGGCTTGCGGAACATTTCGGAATCCCAGCGGTTGTTACTATAAATTCCGGCCGTATCAGCGCTGTTTCGAAAATGATTATCAATAAATATTTTCAGCGGATTATAGTTCCTTCCGGCCGAATCGGCGAGATGCTGAAGCAAAAGGGACTTGCGCCTGAAAAAATAACGCAGGTGAATATCGGCACCTTTACGGATGAGAGCTGCGCCTGTTTCTCAAGGCCGGACAAAATGACGAGTATGATAGTGCCTGGTTCTTTCGATAAATTTTCCAATTACGAGCCGCTGCTGGGCGCTATCAGGCATTTGTCTGTTGACGGTTATGAATTTGTAGTTGTTTTTATGGGGACTGGTCCCGCGGAAAAGCAGATTCGCGAATTCATAAAGGCCACCGGTCTTGTTCAAACCGTAAGTATCGCGCCGCAGATAAGGCCGCTGTGTGCTGTTTTCCGCGGCTGCGATATGCTAATTCATCCTCACTGCTTTGACAAATTCGATTCATCGGTTATCGAAGCGGCAGGGGCGGGCCTTGTGATTGTCGCAGGCAAAGAAAATGTCGAAGAATTGCAGAATGAATCCACTGCTGTTTTGTTCGACAGCAGCGACGAGCTGAGCATTTATTCTTCGCTTCAAAAAATTCTCGATAATAAAGAATCGGCGAAAAATATCGCATTAAATGCGCAAAATCATCTTCGCATAAACAATTCTGTAAGCTCAATGGTAAACGTTTTGCTGAAAATCTATTCAGAAACAGCCAAACTATAAGCGAATAACCGATATAAATGTAGGGGAAATGGCGAGTAACGATATTTTGGGGTTGTTTTAGCATTCAGGCAAAGATATAATTAAGCTAAAGATAGTTTAAAAACCGGATAGGGGTTCAGGAAGAAAAGAAAGTGACACGCGAAAGTTCACATATTCTCCTATCAGCAATTATTCTGACAGTTCTTGCTGCCGGAGTTGCCGCAGCGGTATCTCAAAGCGGCTGCGACTGCAACGGAACAAAAACTATACCCGCAGAGGACAAGCTTGTTAATTCTGCTGAGATTTTCAAAGGCTTCGAAGATGGGCAGGAGAAAGTCAAGGTCATCATTAATCTGACCAAACCCGAGCAGATACTCAAAACCGTCAACTGGCAGTCGAAAAGTTCATTGGAAAATCTTCGCAGCGAAATAAAATCCAGGCAGGAGCGGACATTGGCGACTCTGACGCCGAGCGAGTATAAGCTGCGGCACAAATTTGAAAATCAGGCGGGATTTTCCGCAGAGGTTACGCTGAATTGCCTGAGCAAATTAATGGACGACGCCAACGTCATATCGATTGAGCCGGTTTACCAATTGCAGAAACATCTGGCGCAGGGCATACCCCTGATAAACGGAATGGTGTATCGTTCGACATATAACGGACAGGGTGTAGCAATAGCAATTTGCGATACCGGCGTTGATTATACTCATCCGATGCTCGGCGGCGGAGGCTTTCCAAACAGTAAGGTTATCGGCGGCTACGATTTTGGAAACGGCGATTCCGATCCATTTCCTAGTGAAGGAGAAGCACATGGCACCTGCTGCGCCGGAATTGCCGCAGGAAATCTCGGCACTGTCGGCGATTACATCGGCGGTGTTGCTTACGGCGCGAAAATTTACGCTCTGAAAGTTGAGGACAGCACCGGCTATATTTACGATGATTCTATAATTGCCGCGTGGAACTGGTGCATTACCCACAAAAACGATAATTCAGCGTATCCGATTCTTGTCATCAGCAACAGTCTGGGAGCCAGCAGATACTACAGCGCCTGCGACAGTTCAGAAACTGCATTCGCAACCGCCGCAAACAACACCGTTGCAGCGGGAATTACGATTTTGGCCTCATCAGGAAACGATGGATACTGTGATTCGATAGCCGCGCCGGCCTGTCTGAGCAATATCATTTCAGTTGGAGCCGTTTATGACGCGGCTTTCGGAACATTTGAACCCTGTGTTAATGTGGCTTCCTGTGCTACAAAATATTCAACAACCGGATGCGACACCGGCTGGTATTCCATCGACACGGCGGCGGCAAATAAGGTTACGTCTTATTCAAATACCGCCTCATTTTTGAATGTGCTTGCTCCTTCTAATCAGGCTTACACTACCGACATTGTCGGCTCAGCGGGTTATTCAACCGGCGATTATTATTCAGAATTCGGCGGGACTTCGGCGGCAAGCCCTTACGCCGCTGGAGCCGTTGCCTGTCTGCAATCGGCGGCAAAGGAAATTACTGGAAATTATCTTTCGCCTGCTCAGGTTAAATCTATCCTGACTTCAACAGGCAATAATATAACCGACACTAAAGTTTCAATTACAAAGCCTCGAATCAATCTGGGCAACGCCATTGAAACCCTGGAGCCTAATTCTAATCCCTGCACGAATGTTGCGATAGGAACCGGAACTTCGAACTGGAATTATCCGATGCATACCGCCAATCACGACAGCAGAACGCAGGTGATATATCTTGCGTCAGAAATCGGCACTTCCGGCCTTATCAAAAGCCTTTCGCTTAATGTAACAACTATACCCGGCCAGGTGATGAACTACTGGACGATTCGTATGAAACATACAACCCTGAGTACCTATAGCAGTTATTCGTTCGATTCGACCGGCTGGACGATTGTTTATCAGGCAAACGAACCGCGGGGCAGCACAGGATGGCGGACTTTCACTTTTTCCACGCCTTTTCTATACAACGACACTTCTAATTTGCTGATTGATTTCAGCCATAACAATACCTCCAAGACATCTAATGGGTCGTGCGCATATTCGACGCCGGGAAGCTACAGAAGCGTTTATGCCAATTCAGACAGTGTTTATGGCGACCCACTAAACTGGACGGGAACCACATTGCCGACGACACATGGCAGTACTAACGTGCCTAATATCCAGATGACGATTTGTCTGCCGCCGCCGAATGCGCCAGTTTTGCTCGCAGAACCCAATATAACGCCGGGGTATTGCAATACTATTTTCTGGAATACAACAGCAGGTGCCAATCAATATTATGCGCAATGTTCTGCCGACCCGAATTTTTCCGTCATCGACAGCAACAGCGGCTGGATAACTGATGCGAATTACCAATTCTGCGGATTGGTCAGCGGACAGAATTACTATTATAGAGTAAAAGCGAGGAGTCAGTATTGGGTGGAAAGCGGCTGGTCGAATGTCGTCTCGTCGCGGCAGTGCAGCATACCCGGCGATTTTCAGCCGGACTGCAAAGTTGACTTAAACGACCTGATGATTATGGCAAATCAATGGCTGCAATCGCCCGGCACACCGTCAGCAGACATCAATCAGGATGGAATAGTAAACTTTATCGATTTCGCCGAATTGGCAAATCACTGGCTCCAGGGCGTTCAATAGCGGTGTGAAAAAAATCCTGCCGTTCATTCTCCGCGTCAGTTTATGGCTCAATGACCGCGTCGATTATCTTAAAAGGGTTCCAATTCATTGAGCCGTCAGGCTTTTTTCGGAAAAATTGAAATTTGCATCGAGCAGCGTCGGATTGAGATAACTGTGCATTGCCATGGTCAGGTCGAATTCTTAAACTGATATACTCATTTAAAAAGACTCGTGCATCGCCTCCCAGCGAACCGGGTTTGAAATACATTTTAAAATAACGGTTTTTACCAGAATTGGAAAACTTAATTTCTTTGTTATTATGTCCGTTGGGTTCAATAGGCATTAACCAAAATATCGCATTGGGTTCCTCAGTCGGCGAAATCCCTTCAAAACACCAAGCAGCAAAATCTGCAGGAGCTTTTTCGGCGGACTTGAATGTTATGGCCTTTTCTGTTATTGGCGATTTTTTATCTTCACCTGAAACGCTCGCAGGCAAATCGGAGACAGCATCGATTGTTTTGAAAGGGTTTTTCCAATCTATTTTGCCTTCCGCGTTATTTTGGAAGAATTCGAATTTAAAACGAACACTGCCAGCCGGTGGGAAAACCATTTTGCCTTTGCTGACGTGAACGATGAACCTAATATGTTCCTTGAAGAAAATGCGAGGGTCGCCTCCTGAAAAACCAGCCTTGAAGTCCGACCTCATATTACGATTTGCGGCAGAGGCGGCCAAGTCGTATCTGAAGTACTCCTGTCCGTCGGGCTGAATAACGACATACCATAACTTTGCATCAGGGTCTATTGCAGGCGTTATCCACCTGAAACTCCAGGCATCGAATTTATCAGGTGCAGGCTCGGCAGATTTGAATGTTATATTGTTTGGAGAACTTATTTCGTTTGCGGCAGGTTTGGCATCATCTTTAGCCGGAGCAATTTGTACGGCAGGGACGTTACTGTCTTTTGCGGGCTGAATCGGTGTGACATCTTTTTTAGCAGGGGCAGGAGGTGCAGTAAGAACGGCAGTTTTATCGAGCATTAGAATAATATCAGAATTGCCCGCGTATTTAGCGGCTTTTAAAGCGGTCAGGCCGTCATTGGAAGCGGTATTGGCATCAGCGCCCTTATCCAATAAAAGTTGCACAACCTCTTTTCGGCCGTTGAGAGCAGCCCATATCAGGGCAGTTGTGCCATCGGAACTTCTTTTTGCGTTGATATTCGCACCGGAGTCGAGCGATTTTTGCACCGCCGCGAGGTCGCCTGCTTTTGCGGCTTGTATTAACTGGGCATTTACATCCGGAACGTTAGGCTCGGCAAAAGCCGTGGAAATAATAGAAACACAAACAATGGAAAACAGAATTCTTTTCATTGGATTCCTCCTATTAAATCCGTTCCCTGCAAATATTTATATACTGAAAGTTTTTTAGACGTTCAGGCCGTAATCTTTCAGCAGTTTGCGCAGCGTTTCTTTCTGCGAATCATCGAGCGGAGTCATCGGCAGACGCATTTCCTCCGATGCCATACCGAGCATCGCCATCGCGGCTTTTACCGGTATCGGATTTGTTGCCATACTCAACATCGTTTTTGAAAGTTTGAACAGTTTGTTGTGCCATTTCCTGGCCGAGACGAAATCTCCTTCGAGAATCAAATCCGTCATCTCTTTCACATCACCCGGCACGATATTGGCCACAACGCTGATTACGCCTTTTCCGCCGACCGAACAAATCGGCAGCGTCAGCGAATCGTCGCCCGATAGAATCGTTATATCGCAAAGGTTCGATATCTCGCTGGAAAAATCCAATTGGCCTGTCGCCTCTTTTACCGCGACGATATTTTCAATTTTGGACAGCCTCGCAATAGTTTGAGGTGTCATTCCCGCTCCGCATCTGCCGGGAATGTTATAAAGCACTATCGGCAAATCGACTTCCTCGGCAATTGCAGAAAAGTGCTGGAAGAAACCTTCCTGAGTCGGTTTGTTATAGTAGGGCGTTACCTGCAGCGAAGCGTCCGCTCCGACTTTTTTCGCAAAGGCCGTAAGCTCGATTGCCTCGGCAGTGCTGTTTGAGCCGGTGCCCGCGATGACAGGCACTTTCCCGCCGACTGCTTTTACGACCCGTTCGATGACCTGTTTATGTTCCGAGTGGCTCAGCGTCGGCGATTCACCTGTTGTGCCGCAGGGGACTATGCCGTCTGTTCCGCTTTTAAGATGGAACCGTACAAGCTCATCGAGTGTATTAAAATCGACTTCGCCGCCATTGAACGGCGTTATTAAAGCTACCATTGCTCCGCTATACATAGTCAACTCCATAAAATTCGAAATACGAAAACCGAAATTCGAAATACGAAAAGTTAAAAGTTAAAGCCAAAAACCAAAACTTAAAATTAAAAACTTTCGGCCAAAGGCCGTTCCAAAATTTTACACTTTAAATTTTAATTTTTTAACTTTTTTCAAGTATCTTACAGTACGCCTTGACGGCGTTTGCAAGTCCCATATCAATCGCATCTGAAATCAATGCGTGGCCGATAGAGACTTCCATTACCGGCTTTACATTCTCGCAGAAAAACGCCAGATTATCAAGATTTAAATCGTGCCCTGCGTTTACGCCAAGCCCGATTTCACTTGCCTTTTTGGCCGCCGCCGCGAACTTAGCCGTAAGAGCTTCGAGATTTTTTTTCTTTGCAAAAGCCCTTGCGAAAGGCTCGGTGTAAAGCTCGATGCGGTCTGCTCCGATTTGTTTTGCCTTTTCTACCGTTTCAATCACAGGGTCAACGAAAAGACTTGCTCTTATTCCGAGACTCTTTAGTTTTTTTATTATCGGCTCGATTTTTTTTATATTTTCTTTATTCAAATCCCAGCCGTGGTCGCTGGTTACCGCGCCGATAACGTCCGGCACAAGTGTCGCCTGCGTCGGCCTTATATCCGGCATTATTTCCATATACCTGCCTTCAAGCGGATTGCCTTCAATGTTGAACTCGACGCTGCTAACGATTGGTTTGAGTTCATAAACATCGGAGTATCTTATATGCCGCTCGTCGGGGCGGGGATGGACAGTTATTCCATACGCACCGGCCGAGATGCAGGTTCTTGCTGCCTTTGTTACGCTCGGAATGCCTAGCGAACGAGCATTGCGAACAAGGGCGATTTTATTAAGGTTTACGCTTAAATGTGTCATCTTTCGAATTATACTCGATAGAACCTATCGGGCAAGCGAAAAGCCCTATTATACGAGGGCGATTGACGTTTCATCTTTCACGGAGTAGGTCCCTTTAGGGGGCAGATAACACTTCACCTCTTCGTATCAACATTCATCTATGACAACTCACGCCATATCACGCTTACTTTGCCACGGAGCAATTGCATCTGGAAAATCTGGAAAATTTTCAATAGAACCCGGATTTTCTGTAATTATTACTTGACATTACGGGGGAGGGGAATAAAATATGAAAGTCGAGTAAGTCTATTATATGGGCTTGCAAGAAAGAAGAAGTAAGTGAGAGTGAGGAAGGAAAGAGCGTTTGGTTTTGCACGTGTAGTCAGAATGTGTGTCCCCATTTTATTTCCCGCAATATCAGCTCTCGCTGCTTGAAATCTATTTTATTAAATTAACATTTTTGGAGGAAAAGAGATGAAAAAGTTAATTACAATAGTTACAGCAGTTATATTGACCGGTATTGCGGCACAGGCACAAGCATCTCCGCAAATTCTTCTTTATGATAATACTAATACCAACTACCACCATGCCCAGGCTGCACTGAACAGTCTTTCGCTGTCATACACGGTTGGAAATAGTGATACATTTAATCCTCTGCTCGAAGGCGGAAGCTGGGACCTCGTTGTCGTCGATTGTCCAAGCAACATACCTACTACGGGATGGACACCGCTCATTAATTACATAAGCAATGACGGCAAGGCCATTATGTCTTTTTGGAACCTGAATAATTTTGGCTTTGAAGATTCTTATCTTGCGGATGCTTTTGACGTCAGCGTCACTTATAGCTTCGAGACTCCACAAGATGTTTATAGGTGGGTACCCGGTCACAATATCTTCAATGTGCCTAATGTGGTGGGCGACCTGACTAGTTGGAGTAACGAGTGGATTGATGACGGAGACGCTCTAATGCCGCTTGCCGGCGCACAGGCGATTGCGGGGTTTACTCCGAGTCTAAATTCCCGCCAGGCTGCGATTGTGCTTGGCAATAGCGGGCGAACCATCTACAACGGCTTTCTTTTCGATGAGCTGAACGCTCCTGACAGCGTTAACCTGATAGCCAATGAAATTACGTACGTAATTCCCGAGCCGGTAACAATTTGTCTGTTTGGACTTGGCGGACTTGGATTGCTTCGTAGAAAGCACAGTAAAGCATAAGGAAAAACTAAGTGCAAAGTTAGAAGTACGAAGTAAAGCAGTAATTCGAAGTTAAAGGGCTGTGTTCAAAAAACACAGTCCTTTTTTTATTATTTCATTTTCATAAAACCCCTTTATATTGTCTAAAATTGCGGTTAATATAATAGTTATGGAAATTAAAGGCAAAACAGTGATAATTACCGGAGCAACGGGCAAACTGGCGAGCCAAATCGTCCTTTCGATGGCCAAGGCCGGGGCAAACTGCATCTGCATATATAACAGCAATACCGAAAAAGCAAAAAAGCTCCAGACATCTTTAAAAAAACTTAAAGTTAAATCACTTTTCATCTCTGCAGACCTGACAGCAGAAGAAACTATCGAAAAAGTTTTTGCTGAAATCAAAAAGTTTTCAAAACCACAAATATTAATCAACGCCGCATCTATTTTTGAGAAAAAACCCATCGAAAATGTGACTTTCGAATATATCAGACAGACTTTCGATATAAATTTTGCCGCGTCGATGATAATTACACAAAAATTCGTCAAACTTGTCCGCAAAAAAATAAAGAGCAAACAAAAACCTCTTGCTAAAATAATAAATATCACGGATATAACTGCTCTAAGACCGCCGGCCGGATTCAGTATATACTGCGCATCCAAGGCGGCTCTTGTCTCTGCGACAAAGTCGCTGGCCAAAGAATTAGCTCCGGATTTTACAGCTAACGCTGTTTCGCCGGGCATTGTAAGTTGGCCCAAAAGCATCAGCGCCGAGCAGAAGAAAAAAATGCTTTCGCTTGTTCCCGCCGGCCGCGCAGGTTCACCCGATGAGGTTGCCGACGCGGTGAAATTTCTAATAGAAAACGACTACATTACGGGACAGGTAATCGACGTTGACGGAGGCCGCGGCTTATGACGCTAAATTCCGCTAACAGAATAACGATAATACGAATACTGCTGATTGTGCCTTTTGTAATTTGTATGCTCAAGGACAACGACCCGTCGATTGGCAAATTGATGAGGTATATCGCGTTGGTGCTGTTTTTTGTTATGGCCTTCAGCGATGCTTACGACGGCTATGTCGCAAGGAAGAAAAAGCAGATAACAAAACTCGGGTCATTTCTCGACCCGATGGCCGACAAACTTCTTATGGCCTGTGCCTGCGTGCTTTTGTCGATTGATAAAACAGCCGTTCCCGATTTTCATCTGCCGTCGCCCGTTGCCGTTTTGATTATCGGCAAGGACCTTTTTGCATTGCTGGGGTTTGTGATACTTTATTTCCTGACTATGCAGGTAAAAATAATCCCCGCATTTATAGGAAAGGTTGCCACAGTTCTGCAGCTATCGATGGTTGCCGCGATTTTGATGGCCCCTGAAGTCTCGAAAGCCTTGCCCGGCTGGATATGGTTTGTAAGATTCCTCTGGTGGTCATCCGCCGCAACGGCAATTATTGCAACGCTTATTTACATTCGGGCCGGAACAAGATATATTGAAGAATTTGAAAATAGTTGATAGTTAATAGTTGGTAGTTGATAGTGAATGGATACAAACCAGAAAATAGAAAGATATCAAGATCTCAAAATATGGCAGAGGTCTATAAAACTTGTCGGACAGATTTATAAAATAACGAAAGTCTTTCCAAATGACGAAAGATTCGGACTTATTTCCCAAATCAGACGTTCCGCAATCTCTATTCCTTCCAATATTGCTGAAGGTTTTGGCAGATGGGGCAACAAAGAATACAGGCATTTTTTATACATTTCTCTCGGAAGTTGTGCTGAATTAACTACTCAACTTGTAATTTCCTTTAATCTTGGGTATATTAGCGAAAATGAAAAGAATGAACTGGTTGACGAGACAGACCAGATAAGCAAAATGACAACGGGTCTTATAAAGAAAATTGATGAAACTTTTTAATGTAAAAACTAATGACTATCAACTAACAACTATCAACTAGCGATTAATATGACAAATTTCAGTAATATACCGGAAATACTCGAAGACCTCAAAAAAGGCAAAATGATTGTCCTTGTCGATGACGAAGACAGGGAAAATGAGGGCGATTTAGTATGCGCAGCCGAGATTGTTACGCCTAAAATCATAAATTTTATGGCGACGCACGGCAGGGGGTTAATTTGTCTGCCTTTGACAAGTGAAAAATGCGATTCGCTGAATCTTCATCCGCAGACGAGCGAAAACACCGCCAGACTCGGCACCGCGTTTACCGTCAGTATCGATGCCGCGCAGAATATCACTACCGGCATCAGCGCAGCCGACCGCGCTCATACAATCAAAACTGTAATCGCCGATAACGCAAAGCCGTCCGACCTTGTTCGGCCCGGCCATATCTTTCCGCTGCACGCCCAGGCCGGCGGCGTTCTGACCCGCGCAGGCCAGACCGAAGGCGCAGTCGATTTAATGAGGCTTGCAGGAATGAAGCCCGCAGGCGTTATCTGCGAAATTATGAACGAAGACGGCACAATGGCCCGCGTCCCGCAGCTTCTCGATTTCTGCGATAAGCACAATCTCAAAATCACCACCATTGCAAAGCTCATCGAGTATCGCCTTCAGCGCGAAAGCCAGGTAAAGCGAATACAATCCGTTTTTCTGCCGACCGATTACGGCCAGTTTCAGCTCATCGCCTATAAATGCATTACCGACGCCGAGCCGCATCTTGCCCTGTGCAAAGGCGACATCGGCAGGCTCGACGAAAAAGGAAATCCCGTCGTTACAACCGAGCCTGTGCTTGTTCGCGTTCATTCCGAATGTCTCACCGGCGATTTGTTCCATTCGCAAAGATGTGAGTGCGGCTATCAACTCATTGCTGCGATGCAGATGATTGAAAAAGCCGGCCGCGGTGCGGTAATTTACCTGCGACAGGAAGGCAGGGGCATCGGACTTGCAAACAAACTTCACGCCTACAAACTCCAGGAGCAGGGCCTTGACACCGTAGATGCCAATCTTAAGCTCGGCTTCCGCGCAGACCGGCGCGATTACGGAATCGGGGCGCAAATAATTCGCGACCTGGGTCTAAAGCAGATAAAAATTCTGACCAACAACCCGAAGAAAACTTCACGGCTCGAAGTTTATGGAATCAAAATTGTCGAGCAGGTGCCGTTAATCGCACCCGTCGGCCCGTATAATAAAAATTATCTCAAGACCAAAAAACTTAAGTTTGGTCACAAACTAAATGAGGATTTATGATGAGATATGTAATTTTATTTTTTACTGTTGTTTCAATATTGATTCTTTCCGGCTGCGAACAGATTCAGAACCAGTCGTCGGATGCTTATTCGGGAAAATTCCAGAGGAGCTGCCTTTTCTCTCCGGAAAAAATCGCATTTAATCAGCTCACCGAAAGAACGCAGCCCGGCCAGATAACCGCTTATATCGATGTATTCGACCAGTTCGGCTCCCGCATCAAGGCTGCCGGCGTCTGGCGGTTCGAGCTTTTCGAATATGTTCCGCGTTCGGCCGACCCGATGGGCTCAAGAGTTAATCTCTGGTCCGACATCGAATTGACCGACGCCGTGATTAATAACAATGCCTGGCAGGAGTATCTCCATTGCTATAAATTCGATTTGGATATCGATACTGACCTGGCCGGCAAAACTTATATCCTTCAGGCCGTCTGTTTCACCGCCGATAATCGCCGCCTGTCTGATACAGTTGAGTTGAAAAAATAAATCGCGGGAAATAATATGTGTCAAAATATTATAGGCAACCTCTAAAAATAACCTCGCACCGTCATTGTCTTTGGGACTCCTGACGGAGCGAGGAGTGAAACGACGAAGCAATCTTCATTCAGGAATCGCTTGATTTGTTAAAAAAGTTAAACCTCGACTCGGCAAGAATGGAAAAAATCCTCTACTCCAATGCCCAAAGACTTTTAGACGTCGTTTAGGTTTTGTCTTCTAACCCCCTTTGTTTTCAGGGGGTTACGTCTGTTTGGATAGATTGAAAACTCTCACGGTATTTTTACCTGCCTGTTTAGCCGCATAGAGAGCTTCATCGCTATGGTGGGTTATTTCTTCGGGGCACATATCGCCGTCATATTGGCCGACTCCGATACTGACTGACAGTTGGATTTTCTGTTTTTCCCATATTATTGGTGTTTCAGAAACTTCCGTAACCATTCTTTCGGCGACAACAACGGCTTCAGGTATTGTTGTATTTGGTAATATAATTGCGAATTCATCGCCGCCGTATCGTGCAGCCACATCGATTTGACGAATGCACGCGGCTATTTTTCTACTGACTCTTTTTATAGCCATATCGCCTGCCCGATGACCGCACGAATCGTTGATTGATTTTAAGTTATCAATATCGACCATTATTATAGATAGTTGTCCGCCGTAGCGATGGCATCTGCGGAGTTCCTTTTCGAGCTGTTCATAGAATGTCCTATAATTTGCCAGCCCCGTCAATCCATCTGTCTTGGCCAGATTCTGTGTCTTTTCAAAAAGTTTTATATTGCCGATGGATGCGCCGATAAGGTGTCTGAGCAGTTCGACAACAGAGATATCTTCATCGGTAAATTTATCCGCATTGCATTTGTCGGCAAGATTAAGTACGCCCACCACTCTGTTATGGCAGACAAGCGGGGCTATAATACACGTCGGCGACTGGTAATTTTGAACAAACTTGCGGTTTTGTTTCTCTATGACAGGGGACTTGTGGAATTCGATGTTTTCGATAACGATTAGTTCTCTGCTGAGAACCGCTTTTATCATAGGAGACAAGTTTGCCTGGTTCAGGGAGACTATGTTGTTTATCAGGTAGGGGTGGTTATGGTTTTCAAGGTGCAGCATATCGCTAACTTCATCAAGTATATATAGCGAGGCATAACAGGCGTTGATAAGTTTGGGAACCTCTTCAACGCAGATTCTGCTGATTTGATGTAAATCCAGGCAATTTATCTGCTGCACCAGCGGTGTGACAGCATCCAGAACACAG
>JBEKEA010000007.1:0-101675 GCA_050014075.1 Sedimentisphaerales bacterium
GTGAAGCGGCCAAGCCTGGCGTAATCATTGCCAAGATTATTATACGCGACATAATTGTTTTGCGTTACCTTGATTGTGTGCGAAAAAAGGGTAACGCTGTTTTTCCAATAACCTGTCTGTCGATGAGCACATATCCCAAAGGTTGTTAACAAAATCACCATCGATGAGCCGAGAACAATTTTCCGATAAATCAATTTTGAAAGAAGCTGCGGCAAAGACCATGCGAGCATTATAAACAGACCTATATACGGAATATAAGTGTAACGGTCGGCATAAGCCTGCAAACCAACCTGAACAATGCCAATGACGGGGATGAGCGTTACAACAAACCAGAACCAGCCTACGGGTAAATACCTTTGAGTGCGACCAAGACGAATCACAAAAAAAGATATGCCAAGCAGCAGCAAAGCACAGGAGGCAGCCTGCCAGAACGGGAAACTTGCGGTGCTAAAAGGATAAAATACCGCAAGATTTTGCGGCCAGAACATCTTACCTATATATTGAGCATACGATAAGAAGACGTTGGCGATTCTGCCGTTCAAAGAAAAGGCATCGATATCGGCCATCGCTGTGTTTTGCTGAACTAAAAATGTGATAACGCTTGAGATGACCGAAAGTGCAAAGAAGGGAATTTTTTCCACCAGCAGATGCCGGGATATTTTTCGCTCCAGCGGCCAATAGTCCAGCAAAAGTAATACAAACGGCAAAGTAACGAGCATAGGCTTGGCCATAAGGCCCAAAGCGAAAATTAATAAGACAAGCAGGTATCGCGCGGCGCCGGGCTTTTTGACATATTGCACATACGCCAACATTGCAAGCAGCCAAAAGAAAGTGCTTAAAACGTCTTTGCGTTCAGCAATCCAGGCGACAGATTCAACATGCATCGGATGAAGTGCAAAGAGAGCCGCCACAAAGGCGCTTTGCCAAAGAGCACCGGTCATTTTCTTAAGAACCATAAAGAGCAGTAAAATATTTGCGATGTGAAGGATAAGATTTGTGATATGAAATCCCGCGGGATTGGCACCTCCCGTAAGGGATGCTGCGCAGAATAACTGCCGGTCCAGCATAAGTGAAAGCCAGGTTGCAGGGTGCCAGTTGGACGCCTGGCCGGTGGTAAAAGCCCAAGAGAGGTCATCAGAGGACAAGCCGTTTAAAACGTGAGGATTTTCGGATACATACTTATCATCGTCGTAATTGACGAAATCGAAATTCCTGACCTGCCAAAAGACAAGCAAAGCGCTGACTGCCAAGGCGAAATAAATCAAAATGACAAGAGATTTTTTTGCCTGTTCGGGCATAGGCTGCACTTTCATTTGTTAATATCTTTTAAGAGTTTATCTGCTAATTGTGGGTTCAAAGATTTAAGAATATTTAATTCGGTCAGAGCGGAATTTTTGTCGCCAATCGCCAAATAAGCAAGACCAAGATTATAATGCGCATCGGCTAAATCCGGCCTGATTTTTACGGCCTGGCGATAGGCTTCTATCTCATCGGCGCGGCGGTTAAGACGGCTGTAAGTAGCACCAAGATTACAATATGCATCTGCTAAATCCGGCTCTATTTTTATGGCTTGCTCAAAGGCATCAATCGCTTCATCGTAACGGCCAAGGCTGCCGTAAGCAACGCCGAGATTACTATGAGCCTGGGCGTAATTCGGATCGATTCTTATCGCCTGCTTATAGGCATCCATCGCCTGTGGCCAGCGACCAAGATTACTGTAAGCATTGCCAAGATTATAGTATGCTATTTCATAATCCGGTTTGATTTTTATAGCCTGCCTGAAGTCATCCAGCGCCTCGGCGTAACGGCCAAGATCGTTGTAAGTAAGACCAATATTATTGTAAGCAATATAATTGTTTTGCGTTACCGCCAGTGCGTGCGAAAAAAGAGTAAAACTATTTTTCCAATAGCTTGTCTGCCGATGGGCACATATTCCCAAGGCCGTCAGCACAATCACCATCGATAAGCCAAGAACGATTTTGCGCTGCGGTAAATTTGAAAGAAGCTGCGGCAGAGACCATGCAATCATCACGAACAGGCCTATATAGGAGACATAGGTATAACGGTCGGCATAGGCCGACATAGTATACCGGACAAGTCCGATGACCGGCATAAGTGTCCCGAGAAACCAAAACCAACCGACAGGCAAGTACCTGTGGCTGCGGCCAAAACGAACCACAAAAAAAGTTATGCCAAGCAGCAGTAAAGCACAGGAGGCAGCCTGCCAGAATAGAATGCCGGCGGCATCAAAGGGATAAAATACCGCAAGATTGCACGGCCAGAACATTTTATCCATATATTGCGCGTACGATAAGAAGACGTTGGCGATGCGAAACTTTAAAGAAGGAATTGCGACAAATGACACAAACGACCTTCCGCTTTGCTGGACAATAAAGGCGATGATACTTGAAGCGATCGAAAGAACAATGAAAGGAATTTTTTCCAGAACCAAACGATAGAGTGCCGGCCATTGGAAATGTTTGATACGCTCGAGAGGCCAATAGTCGAGCAGAAGAAATACGAAAGGCAAAGTAACGAGCATAGGCTTTGCCATCAGGCCCAAAGCGAAAATTAATAAGACAAGCAGGTATCTCGCGGCGTTGGGCTTTTTGACATATTGCCAATACGCTAACATTGCAAGCAGCCAAAATAAAGTACTTAAAACGTCCTTTCGTTCAGCAATCCAGGCGACAGATTCAACGTGAAGCGGGTGAAGGGCAAAAAGAGCCGCGACGAAAACGCTTTGCCAAAGAGCGCCTGTCATTTTCTTAAGAACTATAAAAAGCAACAGAGTATTGATAATGTGCAGGAGGACATTTTCCATGTGCATCCAGCCGGGACTGGGACCTCCCGGAAGGGACAACTGACAATCGAGCATAAGCGAAAGCCAGGTTAAGGGATGCCAGAATCTGGCGAAGCCTGTGGTAAAAGCCCAGGAGATGCTGCCGGCGGTCAGGCCGTTTAGAACGTGAGGATTTTCATATATGTAAATGCTATCGTCATACTTGACGAAATCGAAATTCCTGACCTGCCAAAAGACAAGCAAGGTGCTGATTAGTAAGGCGAAATAAATCGAAAGGACAAGAGATTTTTTTACCTGTTCGGGCATAGAGAGTAATATATTTACACGAACATTTGTTGTCAAGGAGTAACCTGCAAAGTTATATTTTCATTTGTTAATCTGATTTAAGAGTTTATTTGCAAGCTCGGGGTTTAAAGACTTAAGAATATTATATTCAGCCAGAGCAGATTTTTTGTCGCCTATCGCCAGGTAAGCAAAGCCAAGATTACAGTATGCCTCGGCTAAATCCGGTTTGATTTTTATAGCCTGCTTATAGGCATCTATCTCCTGCTGATAATCGCCGAGAGAGCCATAAGCAACGCCAATATTATTGTAGGCCTGAGCGTAATCCGGCTGGATTTTCACGGCTTGCCGACAGGCATCTATCTCCTGCTGATAAAGGCCGAGAAAGCCATAAGCAAAGCCAAGATTATTGTACGCCTCGACGTAATCGGGCCTGATTCTTATTGCCTGTTTGCAGGCTTCTACGGAATCCTGATAGCGGCCAAGTTTGCTGTAAGCATTGCCAAGGGCAAGGTATGCATCGGCATAATCGGACTTGATTCTGATGGCTTGTTTATAGGATTCTATCTCGTCTTGGTAGCGACCAAGTTTGCTGTAGGCAACGCCAAGATTATAGTGTGCCTCGGCCAAATCCGGCTTGATTCTGATGGCCTGTTTGAAGGATTCTATCGCTTCCTGATAGCGGCCAAGCTTGCTGTAGGTAACGCCAAGATTATGGTGTGCCTCAGCATCATCCGGCTTGATTATGATGGCTTGCTTATAGGTCTCTATCGCTTCCTGATGGCGGCCAAGTTCGCTATAGGCAACGCCAAGATTATAGTGAGCCTCGGCATAATCCGGCTTGATTTTTATGGCTTGCCGATAAGCATCAATAGCATCCTGGCGGCGACTAAGCTTAGCATAAGCATTGCCAAGATTAAGGTATGCATCAACTGAATTCGGGTTAATTCTTATTGCCTTGCTATAGGCATCTATCGCCTCTGGCAAGCGGCCAATCTTGCCATAAGCAATGCCAAGATTATAGTGCGGCTCGGCTAAATCCGGGTTGATTCTTATTGCCTGCTGATAGGCATCTATCGCCTCGGTCCAGCGGCCAAGGCTGTCGTAAGCAGCGCCGAGATTATAGCACGCAAGATAATTATTTTGCGTTACCTGGCGGGCATGTGAAAAAAGCGTGATACTGTTTTTCCAATAGCTTGTCTGCCGGCCTGCGCATATTCCAAGGGTCGTCAGCACTATTACCATCGATACGCCGAGAATGATTTTTCGTTGAGGCGACACCGAAATCCATTTTGCAGACAATTCAGACAGACCCCAGGCGATGATAATAAATAAACCTGTAAGAGTAATATAAGTGTAGCGGTCTGCCATGGCGAAACTTCCCACCTGAATCAGACCGATAACAGGCACAAGCGTTCCAAGATACCAGAACCAGCCTGTGACGAGGTATCGGTGGTTTTTGGCAAACCGAAGGACAAAAATTGTTACTATCAGCAAAAAAACGGCTGAGATTACCGCGTATAAAACCGATACGTTTGTAAATGGATGCGGATAAAAGGCGGCCAGATGACTGGGGCGAAACAATTTCTCTATGTATTCCACATAAGAAATAAGAGCATTATAGATGCGGAACTTCAAACTAAACTTTGTAAATGTCGTCAGCGATGTCGTCAGCGACCCAAGGCCTCTCTGTGTAAAAAATGCTATGACACTGAATACAGCCGCAAGAATAATGAAAGGAATTTTCTCCAGCAGCAGACGCCAGGATATTTTTCGCTCCAGCGGCCAATAATCCAGCAGAAGCAGGACAAACGGCAAAGTAACGAGCATAGGTTTTGCCATAATACCCATCACAAAGAACAGTAATACCAGCAGATATCGCCAAATATTCGGCTGTTTGGCATACTGCAGATATGCCCACATCGTCAAAATCCAGAAAAAAGTGCTCAGGATATCTTTGCGACAAGAAACCCAGGCAATAGCTTCAACGTGCAAAGGATGAAGAGCAAAGAGAGCGGCCACAAAAGCACTTTGCCAAATCGTGTTAGTCATTTGTTTAAGAACAAGGAAAAGGAGCAATGTATTTGCAATGTGAAAAAACAGATTGGTAAGATGGAAACCTGCCGGATTAGAACCGAAAAGCTGCCAGTCCAGCATATACGAAAGCCATGTCAAGGGATTCCAGTTGCCGTAGTAACCTGTAGTGAACGCCCATTTGACGGACTGGAGCGTGATGGTTTGGATGTTCAGATTTCCTGTAACGTAAGTAGGATCGTCATAATTGACGAAATCGAAATTCCTGACCTGCCAGAAGACAAGCAAAGTACTAACTGCTAAGGCGAAATAAATCGAAAGGACAATATTTTTTTTAATCTGTTGGGACATAGGGTTATATTTTCATTTGTTAATCTGATTTAAGAGTTTATTTGCAAGCTCGGGGTTTAAAGACTTAAGAATATTATATTCAGCCAGAGCAGATTTTTTGTCGCCTATCGCCAGGTAAGCAACGCCTCGCCAGGTAAGCAACGCCGAGATTCTTGTGTGCTATGGCTAAATCTGGCTTGATTTTTATGGCCTGTTTGTAGGCGTCTATCGCCTCAGCATAGCGGCTAAGACCGCTGTAGGCAAAGCCAAGATTATTGTACGCTTCGGCTAAACCCGGCTTGATGTTTATGGCCTGCTTATAGGCATCTATTGCCTCAGCATAGCGTCCAAGCCTGCGGTAAACAATGCCGAGATTAGTATACACTTCGGCGTCCGGCCTGATTCTTATGGCCTGGCTGAAATCCTCTATCGCCTCGGGATAACGGCCAATATCGTCATAGGCAGCGCCACGATTATTGTATGCATCGGCGTAATGTGGTCTGATTTTTACGGCTTGCCCAAATTCCTCTATCGCCTCGGGATAACGGCCAATATCATTGTAAGCAATGCCAAGATTATTATACGCAATATAATTGTTTTGTGTTACCTGGTTGGCGTGTGAAAAAAGTGTAAAGCTGTTCTTCCAATAGCTTGTCTGCCGATGAGCGCATACTCCTAATGCCGTCAACACTATTACCATAGATACACCAAAAGCAATTTTCCGCTGCGGCGACTCGACTGAGCTCGCCGAAGTCAATTTTTTCAGCAATTCCGGCAGGCCCCAGGCGACGATAATAAATAAACCTGTAAGAGTAATATAAGTGTATCGGTCAGCCCTGGCGAAATTGCCAACCTGAATAATGCCGATAACAGGGACAAGGGTCCCAAGATACCAGAACCAGCCTGTGACGAGGTATCGGTGATTTTTGGCGAATCGAATTACAAGAATTGTTACGGCCAGCAGGACAGCGGCTGAAATTACCACATATAAAACGGATATGTTTTCAATGGGGTGAGGATAAAACACGGCCAGGCGACTGGGCCAAAACATTTTTTCTATATATTTCATATAAGATATTAAAGCATTGGCAATGCGAAACTTTAAAGGGAGCACGGCAAAGGACGAAATCGAACTGCCGCTTCGCTGGGTAAGAAAGGCCATAACACTTGAAGCAATCGAAAGAACAATGAAAGGTATTTTCTCCAAAACCAAACGATAGACAATTTGCCTGTCAAAATGTTTTATACGATTTAACGGCCAGTAATCCAGTAGAAGAAATACAAACGGAAAAGTAACCAGCATCGGTTTTGCCATAAGACCCAAAGCGAAAATAAATAAGACAAGCAGGTAGCGCACGATGCCGGGCTTTTTGACATATTGCCAATACGCCAACATTGTCAGCAGCCAGAAAAAAGTGCTTAATACATCTTTTCGCTCGGCGACCCAGGCAACAGATTCGACGTGAAGCGGATGAAGGGCAAAAAGAGCTGCAACAAATGCGCTTTGCCAGAGCTTCTGCGTCATCTGCCTGAGCACAAGAAAGAGAATTAAAGTATTTGCGATATGAAGGATAAGATTTGTGATGTGAAATCCAGCGGGAGTGGCGCCTCCCGTAAGGGATAACTGCCGGTCCAGCATAAGCGAAAGCCAGGTTAAGGGATGCCAGAAGGATGCGAAACCTGTGGTAAATGCCCAAATGACATTGCCGGCGGTCAGGCCGTTTAAAACGTGGGGATTTGCATATACGTAAACATTATCGTCATAATTGATAAAATCGAAATTCCTGACCTGCCAAAAGACAAGCAAAGTACTGACTGCTAAGGCGAAATAAATCGAAAGGACAAGAGATTTTTTTACCTGTTCGAGCATAGACAACAATATATTTACACGAACATTTGTTGTCAAGGAGCAAAACGATGCCGGATAAACTGATTTAAAATAAAAAAGCCGGGCAGCAAGACCCGGCCTTTGTTTGAATTATTGAAGTTTTTTTATTATCGGGATTTCCTCAAAAGCAAACCGCCCAAGCCGAGCAGTAAAAGCGTAGCGGGTTCCGGGACAGGGCTATGAACATAGCCAACAGTGTATGTTCCTGTCGGGCCGGCAATCGGAACATAAATAGTGCCCATTTCATTTAGCCATGTAGTAGTAGATGCATGCCATTGAAAATCCTGAGACTCGTTAGGATTATCAAATCCAAATGTAACAGAGTCACCGATATTGATGACAGCGTTTCCAGTCCAGAGTATCCCGCCTAAAGAATCGGATACATCCCGCGTCGGATAAACTCCGTGCGGTGTTTCGGTTCCGGTTGTGGTCAAGATACTGTAACTTCCTCCAAGTTCATCCCATGCCGCAACTACAGCGGTAGAGGTGAACCCTTCAGGCGCGACCCAGTTTGAATAATCGGAGATGGCGAGATCTCCTGTGCCGATATAAAACTCTGTGAGAGTTACGGAGCTGCCCCAGATATTGTGCAGCGTATATTGGTAGTCACGCTGTCCGCCACCACTACATAGAGTTCCTTCGCAGGATATCGTAAGAGGTGGTGCAACGGTTCCAAAGGCCAACTCAGCCGTGAGCAACATAGCGCAAACGGCCAAAAACATAATCTTCTTCATCTTCTTCTCTTTCCAAAAAGTAAAATATAATTTCTGTGTTTCACCTCGCCAGAGGCGGGTAAATATTTGAATTAATTATTTTTCAGCGTTTTTTTCTCAAGAGCAAACCGCCGAGAGAAAGCAAAATTAAAGTAGCCGGTTCGGGAACAGGGCTATGGACATAGCCGCCAGTGAATGTGCCTGTCGGGCCGGCAATCGCCACATAACTGGCACCCATTATATTTGCCCCTGTAGTAGTCAATGCATCCCATTGAACGTCCCAAGACTGGTTAGGATTATCAAATCCAAATGTGACAGTGGCACCAGCCTCGAGGGTAATATCTCCAGTCCAAACTATCCCGCCTGAAGAAGCAAATGTTGACTGCGACGGCTTAACTCCGTGCGGTGTTTCGGTTCCAGTTGTGGGCAAGACGCTGTAATTTCCTCCGAGCACATCCCATGCCGCAACCTCAGCGGTAGAGGTGAAACCTTCAGGTGCAATCCAGTTTGAATAATCGGAGATGGCGAGATCCTGTGTGCCTATATAAAACTTTGTGATAGTTATGGAGTTCGTCCATGGATTGTGCAGCGTATATTGGTAGTCGCGCTGCCCGCCACCACTACATAGTGTTCCTTCACAGGATATGTTAATAAGTGGTACAGTAGCGCCTAAGGCGAACCCAGCCGTCAGCAACATAGCGCAAACGACCAAAAACACCATCTTCTTCATATTCTTCTCCTTCCCAAAAGTTAAATATGATTAAATATAACCTTTATCCAGGTATTTGATATTTTTCTTCTTTTGCAGCCGTTCTTCAGTGTCTGGCGATATTATATCCTCTCTTATTCTAAATTCAACTAAATTCCGGTTATTTCTGTCCGAAATTTCACCATTTGCCGGTTTTTTTGGTCGAGGGTTTCGGCAGATTCTTAAGAACCTCTGTAGATTTCTTAAGCTCCGTCTTTCTCACTAAGCAGTATTTTTCTATCCACCAATTATCTTCTTGTGAAAATCTGAACTTTTTATTCTATATCTTCATTCCAAAATAATTTTTGGCATTATTGAAGCAAATATCCTCAACCATTTGGCCGAGGAGTTTTATATCTTTCGGTATAAGTCCGTTTTCGACATCATTGCCGAGAATATTGCATAAAATTCTGCGGAAATACTCGTGCCTCGGATACGAAAGGAAACTTCGCGAATCAGTGAGCATACCGACAAACCTGCTTAAAAGGCCGAGGTTCGACAGCGCGGTCATCTGCTTTTCCATACCGTCCCTCTGGTCGAGGAACCACCAGCCTGAGCCGAACTGCATTTTGCCCGGAGCCGAGCCGTCCTGGAAACTGCCGTTAATCGTGGCCAGAAGCTCGTTGTCGCGCGGGTTGAGATTGTAGAGAATTGTTTTTGGCAGTTTTTTCCGCGAATCGAGCCTGTCGAGGAATTTAACCAAAGCCCTGCCGATGTCAAAATCGCCGATGGAATCGAAGCCGGTATCGGGGCCGAGCGATTTGAATAGTCTGCTATTGTTATTCCGCAACGCGCCCATATGAAGCTGCTGGACCCAGCCTTTTTCGGCGTCCATCAGGCCAAACTCGAACATCATCGCGGATTTGAACTTGAGGATTTCGCCGGCGTCGAGGTCTTTGCCGCTTCGAATCTTATCAAAGATTTTTTTAATTTCGCTATCGGTATAATCATCCGCATAGGCTGTTTCAATTCCGTGGTCGCTCAACCGGCAGCCGGCGGCGTGGAAATAATCGTGTCTTTTTCTTAAGGCTGCCAGATAATCGTCAAAATTCTTTATATCCATACCCGCGGCCTGGCTGAGTTTGTCTATCCATTCGCTGACGGCTTTTACATTTTCAACGGCCATTCCCTTATCGGGGCGCCAGGCGGGATAAACCTTTACTTCAAAACCATCTGCGGCGATTTTTTTGTGATGGCGAAGGTCGTCTATCGGGTCGTCGGTTGTGCAGACGACTTTTACGTTCATCTGGCGCATAATGCCGCGAGTGCTGAACTGCGGCGTTTTCAAAAGCTCATTGCATTTATCGTAAATTTCTTTTGCCGTTTGCGGGCCGAGCAATTTATCGCCGATACCGAAAGGCCTTTTTAATTCCATATGCGTCCAGTGATACAACGGATTGCGAAGGCAGTGCGGGACGGTCTGCGCCCATTTTTCGAATTTTTCCCAATCGGAGGCGTCGCCGGTGCAGAACCGTTCATCAACGCCGTTGGTTCTCATCGCCCGCCATTTGTAATGGTCGCCGTAAAGCCAGATTTGCGTTAAATTTTTAAACTGAATGTCATCGGCAACCTGCTGGACAGGTAAATGACAATGATAATCGAAAATAGGCATCTTTGAGGCGTGCTCATGATAAAGATGTTTTGCTGTGTCAGTCTGTAAAAGAAAATCTTTGTGAATAAATTCAGACGGCATATTCTATTTCCTTAAAGACCTAAAGCCTTTCTCAATTTGGCGACCATATCAGTTTTTTCCCAGGTGAAATTGGGGCCTGTTCTGCCAAAATGGCCGTGATATGAAGTTGCCTCGTAAATCGGGCGTTTAAGTTTGAGATGGTCTATAATTCCCTTCGGCGTAAGCGGGAAAACTTTTCTTATGGCATCTTGCAGCTTTTTTTCGCTGACTTTTGCGGTACCCTGCGTATCGACGTGAACCGAAATCGGCTGGGCAACGCCAATGGCGTAAGAGACCTGAATTTCACAGACATCGGCAAGACCTGCCGCGACGACATTCTTTGCGATATATCTTCCCATATAGCTTGCGGAACGGTCAACCTTCGATGGGTCTTTTCCGCTAAATGCGCCGCCGCCATGATGTCCGCTGCCGCCGTAACTATCGACGATAATTTTTCTGCCTGTCAGGCCGCAGTCGCCTTTCGGGCCGCCGATAACAAATCTGCCGGTAGGATTAATGTGGAAGATAATATTTTTATCAACCATTTTCTTCGGCAGCACGGGCAGAATAACTTTTTTAATTATCTCGCTGCGGAGTTTATTGTATGCAACGTCCGGCGAATGCTGCGTGGAAACGATAACAGTATGAATCCTGTAAGGTTTTCCGTTTCGGTATTCGACGGTTACCTGGCTTTTGCCATCCGGACGCAGCCAGGGAAGTTTTTTGGTTTGACGCATCAGTGCGAGTCTGGCGCATAGCATATGAGCAAGCTGAATCGGCATCGGCATAAGCTGCGGAGTATCCTTGCAGGCATAGCCGAACATAATTCCCTGGTCGCCGGCGCCCTGCTCTTTGTGCAAGCCCTGACCTTCGGTGACGCCTTGCGAAATATCGGGACTTTGTTTGCCGAGTCCAACCAGGACGGCGCAGTTATCATAATCGAAACCCATTTCGGGGTCTGTGTAGCCTATATCCTTAATGACCTGACGAACCACCGCGGGCACATCGACAATGGCGTTTGATGTGATTTCGCCTGCTACCATAACCATACCGGTCTTTACGAGCGTTTCGCAGGCAACTCTGCTATTGCGGTCCTGCTTAATATGCGCATCGAGAATGGCATCCGATATTCGGTCGGCGACCTTGTCAGGATGTCCCATTGTTACAGATTCGCTTGTAAAGAGGAAATTATCATTGCTGAAATTTAAATCGTTACGAACTTTCTTTGCTGTCATATAGATCCTTTTTAAACTAAAATTATTTTTCCTGTTCCTGCGGCTGTTCATTAAGCTGCCAGTTGTATTTCAGATACTCAATAGTATATTCTTTTCGTTTAAGAAATTCCGCGTTTGCCGGCGAGACATAATCCTTTACAAAATTCAGTATCGCCCTGTCGCCGGGTTCCCGCTCCCTGAAAAGCTTATTTGTTCCATATTGTTTCAAAAATGCTTCCTCGTGCCATTGATACATTTTGAATATCGGCGAAAGATAAACAGCACTATTGATTTCATCTATCTTCAAGCCGTCAGGACTGGCAAAACAATTTCTTATCTGCTCGTCAAGCTGCTTTTCGAGCACTTTTCCCACATAAGGTTCGGCTCTCAGCGAAGCGCCGCTCAAAGTGCCGTAACATACAGCGAAACAAACCCTCGGCTCTTCAAACCTTCCGAGAAGGACGTCCCTTTCAATCTCGTCGAGCGTATATTGTATTCCCATTATCATAAAAAACGTCGTGGTTTTCAGGCCACGGATGTGCATAACACTATTTGCAGGATAAAAGAACAGCATAAATCTCGAAGGCTTTATCGGATAATTATCAACTATGCCTTTCAATGTGCAGATATTATATGCGTTTATCCAGAAAGCTATTTTTTCGTTTCTCGACCATGTAATGTAAACTTCCGGTTTTAGGTCGGCAAGATTTGCAGCCGCTCGATTCAATTCAAGCCGATATCTTCTCAGTTTGGCGTAATTTACAAGCCCCTGCTTATTAACATATCCATTAAATATTCCGGTAAAACCAAGATTAAACGCGTCTCCGCTGATATATCCGCCGAGAGAATTCGGCCCCTCAACCTCGGCGGCATTGATAAGCTCACGGCTATTTTTGGCGTCGTTACTGTCGTTAGGTTCCAAACCTTTCTTTACGGACTTGTTATGGGCCGATGCCTTTGCCTCATTTTTTTGATGAGTATTGGCATCAGCAGCCCCAGCCGTTTGAAGAAGATTCCAGCCGGCAACCAATATAAACAACGATATAATTAACCTAAAATTTTTCATATCTTTCCGGATATTTAACCCTTAACCTTACATCCTGCTATATTTTGCGAATTCCAGATTTTAATGATTTCAGCCGCAATTGCCAGTCAAAAGTTTATCGATGGAACAAAAAACCAATAATTTGGAAATACCCTTGACAAAAGCAGCCATTTTGATTACTTTTTGAGCATTGATTTTACCTATATTGTGTTTTTAACGGATGTTACGAATCATGCGTATTAATCATATTCTTTCCTGTAGTCTGGTATTATTAATAGTTCTATGCCCTGTATTAGCCGTCAGTACAAGCAAAATAGATACCGTCAGAGGCAAAGAAACCGTTACCGATTCCGATACGGCCGTTATACAGCAGTTTTTGTCCGATGCTTTCTCGGAATTTTACGAAAAAACCGACTTTTCAGATGTCGCAGCCCTGCGAAACACAATTGTAAGCAAAAGCACCTCTTCCCTCGAGAGCGGGCAAATTCAATATGGACCACGCTTCTTCACAATCGCTCAAAAAGAATTTTCCGATACCCTGAAACAAGTAAACGGACTTCCAGACGGCCAACGCAAGACCCTGCTGACAATAAATTTACTGATATTGGCCAATGACCTTGGAAATCTCGAAATATCAAAATCCGCTCTTGATTATCTACAAAATTCCAATATCATTATGCGATATTGGGCAACAAACTGCCTGAGCAATGCAGCTATTCTTAGCCAACTAAACTATGATTCCGCAGAAAACCGCCAACTGGCTGATGATATAGTCAAACGGTTTTCCGCAAACATAAAGACAGAACAGTCCGGCGATATCCTTGCCATAATAGCTCAGTTCGCATCTGGATTGAAACGGCCGGCGGCAAATGACCTCTTAACGGAAATAGCACAAAAAAGGATAGACCTCTATATGGGCTGGAAGGTCAATGATGAAATGACCGACACCTTAATATTAAAGGCCCTTATCGATAGAACAACGACCGATGCCGACAGCAGTAAAGTAATGACAAAAAATTTCTCAATTCTCTATTCAGTCATAATACAAAGGTATGCCATGGGCGACCAGCTTAGCGAAACAAATAAAAGCAGCCTTGTTTCTGTAATTACCCAGTCTGAAAAACTCCTAACCAAGTTTATCCCCGATTGGCAGGGTTCACTAAAAAGAGCAATAGAAAAAGGCGGCGGCACCGGCCTACTCGCGGAACATGATTCACTATTCGGCTCAGCAAGCGCAGCGGGAAAACTGCCGGCTGCGGCAGGATTCGATTATGGTAAAAATCCCGATGGCTCAGCCAGGACCGCCCCGCCGACACTTCCTAAACCATCGACTGAAAAAAAGGCTGAAAAAAAATAGCCATCCGGCTTCACCCTTTGTTTAGCAACAGAGCCGCAACCGTTAGTGAGCGGTAATTAAAATCCGAGCCGCACGTCCAACATTGAACACTGAACATTCAACATCGAATGAGAAACCACCCCCCGCATTCGCGAGGGTAAACTCCGGCGGGAATTTTTCAACAGTCCCAATGTCCTCTATTTATTCCATTTATTTATTATTTTAATTTTTTAACATATTGAGCAATTTCATTTAATAAAAATTTTGAAATCTCATCATAGCACTGAGACACGAGTAACCTTGCTAATGCTGCTGATTGTGATATAATAACCCGTATATGACTGTCAGGGATGAAAGACTGTTTGAAAAATTATTGATACCGCCAAAGAAAGTAACCTTTCGAGACGGTTTTCTCCAATTCAACGATTCGTTTAATGCCTATCACGATAAAACAATCAAAAACATTGAAGGATATAAATTAAAAATCCTGCCGGGCGGAGTTGAAATATATTCTGCAGCAAATGCCGGAACTTATTACGCGATACAAACCTTAAAAGACCTTGCCGCGATTTATAAAAATAAACTGCCCTGCTGTATGATAGAGGATTGGCCGGACTTTAAAAGACGAGGCGTTTATCTGGACTGCTCCCGCGGGAAAGTGCCGAAATTAAGCACATTAAAAGATTTGGCTGTGCGTCTGGGACATTGGAAAATCAACGAACTTCAGCTTTATATCGAAAACGTCTTTACTTTTAAAAAACATCCTGAAATCGGTAAAGGATATAGCCCATTTACGCCTGATGAGATTCTTGAATTGCAGAGCCATTGCAAAAAACATCATATAAGATTGGTCGGCTCGCTGGCAAGCTTCGGGCATTTTGAAAAAATCCTCGCCCTGCCGAAATATCAGCATCTGGGCGAGATGCCGGGCTTTCGCGGATTTCCCGGCGGCACAACTCTCTGCCCTGCCGACCCGAGTTCAATAAAACTTGTCGGCGAACTTTACAGCGAGTTTTTGCCGCTGTTTGAGGCAGAAGATTTCAATGTCTGCTGCGATGAAACATGGGAGCTTGGTAAAGGCAGAAGCAAAAAACTTGCCGACCGTATCGGGACAGGTAAAGTTTATCTTGATTTCATTTTGAAAATTCATCGGCTGTGTCAAAAATATGGAAAACGGATGAATCTCTGGGCAGACATCGTTTTAAAATATCCTGAATTATTGAACAAATTGCCGAAGGATATTGTTCTGCTCAATTGGGAGTATGAACAGAACGGAAAAAACATTTATCGAACCGAAAAACTCGCAAAAGCAAATTTGCCATTTATGGTTTGTCCCGGCACAAGCGGCTGGCTGACTCACGGCTCGCGGCTGCCCAATTCAATGGGCAATGTAACTAACCTTGCCGAGCAAGGCCGAAAATTCGGAGCCCAGGGCCTGCTTAATACCGACTGGGGCGATAACGGACATCGCAATTTTCTAGGAGTGAGCCTTCACAGCTTCGCACACGGTGCGGCACATAGCTGGAACGGAAAAGCTGTCAATAATAGAAAATTTACCGAGAATTTTTGCAATAATTTTTTCCGTCAGCCAGAACTTGCCGGAATAATTAAGACATTGGGAAATAATTATCGTATCTGCGGAACTAATGTGCCAAACAAGAGCTGGCTGTATTTTGCACTTGTTGAGCCTGCCAAGAATATTGGGCCTGATAGTTATATAAACTTAATGAATGAAAAGGGATTAAAGAAAATAATCAGATTTCCATTAGGCAGACACATAAGTTTGCCCAAACATTGCGAAAACTTTGAAAAAACGGCTTATGAGGAACTGAAACTGGCAGGACAAATGGATTGTCTTGCAGCCGGTCGGGCATTAGCATTAAAAAATAAGAAATATTCAGAATTGCGAAAGATAAACAAACAAATCCAAAAGATGGCAGGCAATTTTAAAAGATTGTGGCTATTGCGAAATAAAGTATCAAGATTAAATGATAATTTACAGTTATTCAGGAAAATATGCGAATAATCGGTCTTATGTCTGGAACAAGCGCAGATGGAGTCGATGCGGCAGTTGTCGATATTAAAAAAGACAAAGTTAAACTGCTGGCATTCGATACATTTAACTATTCGCCGGCTCTGCGCAAAAATATTCTCGATCTTGGCGAGCAGAAAAACTGCCGACCGGGTGATATATCAAGTCTGAACTTTCAACTCGGAAAGATTTTCGCCGATGCTGTTATAAAACTGTGCAGAAAAAATAAAATAAATTTAAAAACCATTGATTTAATCGGCTCGCACGGACAAACTATTTTTCACAAGCCCGCTTGTAATACTCTTCAAATTGGAGAGCCTTCTATAATCGCTTATAAAACAGGTATAACTACAATTGCAGATTTCAGGCCAAAAGATATCGCTGCAGGCGGACAAGGGGCACCATTAGTGCCTTTTGCCGATTATTGGTTATTTAAAGATAAAAAACTTAATCGCGCTATTCAAAATATCGGCGGCATCGCAAACGTTACATACCTTGCGGCAAACTGCAAACCGAAGGACATTATCGCCTTCGACACAGGGCCGGGGAATATGATAATAGACAGGCTGGTTTTTCTTGCGACCAAAGGTAAACAGAATTTCGACAGGGATGGAAAAATAGCCGCCAAAGGAAAAGTTAATATAAAAATGCTGAATGAGATGATGGCACATTCATATTTTCGTTGTAAACCGCCAAAAACTACCGGCCGGGAAATGTTCGGCAGAGAATATACCGACGCGTTTTATAAAAAATCATCAAATGAAGATATTATTGCAACGGCAACCGCTTTTACCGCGATTAGCATCGCACAGGCGTATAAGAAATTTTTGCCGCGACTGCCGGATGAAATAATACTTTGCGGAGGCGGCGCGAGAAATAAAACGCTTGTTAAAATGTTAAAACAGAATATAAAAAGCAAAATACTCTTTACGGACGACTTCGGCATAAACAGCGATGCGAAAGAGGCTGTATCGTTCGCAATTCTGGCCTGGGCGACATTTAACGGCATCGCAAATAATGTACCATCCGCGACAGGGGCAAAAAAAGCTGTAATTTTAGGAAAAGTGATACAAGCAAAATGAAAAAACATAAAATACTTCCGACGACAGAAAAACGTAACCGCAAAAGCGAAAATATCGACCGGCTGTCCACTTTACAGGCAGTCAGACTTATAAATTCCGAGGATTTGCTCGTGGCGCCGGCGGTCGGCAAAGAAAACAAAAAAATCGCTGATGCGGTCGATATGATAGTTGAGCGATTCAAAAGAAATGGGCGATTATTTTATGTTGGCGCGGGGACAAGCGGGCGGCTCGGGGTTCTGGATGCCTCGGAATGCCCGCCGACATTTGGAGTAAGCCCCCTGCTGGTGCAGGGAATTATCGCAGGCGGAAAACGAGCGTTAGTAAAAGCCGTTGAAGGTGCCGAAGATAAAGCCAGCGACGGCGTTGCGGCCATAAATAAAAATAAAATATCGGCAAAAGATGTTGTTGTCGGCATCGCGGCCTGCGGCCTGACGCCTTTTGTTCGGGCGGCCTTGAAACAAGCGATGAAAATAGGAGCGGGCACGATTTTTATCACCTGTGCGCCGGAGGCTGTTAAAGGTAATCCGGCAAAAATAATCATAAATCCTGTCGTCGGGCCGGAGGTTATCACAGGTTCAACCCGAATGAAGGCCGGCACCGCGACAAAACTTGTGCTTAATCTGCTGACGACGACGGCTATGATAAAGATGGGCAAGGTGTACGGCAATTTAATGGTTGACCTCAAGGCGACAAATAATAAATTGCGCGACAGGTCAATTAGAATTGTTTCGGAAATGACAGGTCTTTCAAAAACAAATGCCGCGAAATTACTCAAAAAAGCAGGCGGTAAAGTCAAGACCGCGATTGTGATGCACTTTCGTAATGCCGATTTAAACGGCGCCGAAAAAATCCTTAATCAATGTCAGCAATCTTTGAGGAAAGCAATAAATGACTGAATTCGTTGACGTTCAACATCTTGGCAGTTATTTAAGTCTGATTGACTTTATTATAGTTGGCATTGCTATTGGGCTTCTTTTCGTTATCTCGTATATTTTCGGGCGTAAAGAAACAAACACGAACGATTTTTTTCTGGGCGGCAGAAAAGTACCCACGTTTGTGGCCTGTTTGTCTTTTGTCGCGACTGAAGTTAGTGCGCTAACGATTATCGGAGTGCCGGCTACGGCTTACAGCGAAAACTGGGAATATTTGCAGTTTTTTGTCGGTTCGGCGGCAGCACGTATTTTAGTGGCGTTTTTATTCATCCCCGTTTTTTATAAATATAACTGCACAAGCATCTATGAGTTTCTCAGGCACCGTTTCGGACCGGAGACTCAATACGCAGGCTCGATTTTTTTCTTTATTACAAGGATTATCGCATCGGGCGTAAGGTTATACGCGGCCTGTCTGGGAATCGGGATTATTTTGGGCTGGAACCTGGCGCAAACGCTGCTTGTCTTTACAACGGTTAGTATTATTTTTATCGCATTCGGCGGAGTAAAGGCGGTAGTCTGGGCCGGCGCATATCAGACGATTGTTTTCTTTTCGGCAGGCGTCGTATTACTATTATATCTATTTTTCCATATCCAGGGCGGTTTGGCCGCCGCCTGGCAGACTGCGAGCCAGGCAGGACGATTGAGCGTTTTTAAATTTGATTTTAATTTTAATGACCCTACGACATTTTGGGCGGGAACGGCTAACGCGTTCTTTATCGGCTTGGCAGTTTTCGGCACCGACCAGGAATTGATGCAGCGGCTGCTGACGGTTCAAACCAGAAGAAAAAGCCAGAACGCAATCTTTTTAACGATAGCGGCGGCACTTCCAATTCTGTGCATATATCTTGCAATCGGTACTTTGCTTTACGTGTTCTATCAGCAAAATCCCGGCGTTTTACAGCCGGATAAGGCTAAAGAAGTTTTCTCGCATTTTACGGCGCATTTTCTACCGGCCGGTTTAAAAGGATTGATACTTTCTGCAATTATATTAGCCAGTATCGATTCGCCGCTGAGTTCGCTAAGCTCATCGTTCGTGACAGATATTTACCGCCCCCTTATCAAAAAGAACGCAACGGAAAAACACTATTTATTAATCTCGCGAACTGGCGTAATCATTTTTGGGTTAATTCTGGCGTTTATCGCTTTGGCTTGTCAGCCTGTGGAAAATATACTCTGGTTTGCATTTCAAATAGTATCTGTAACGGGCGGCGCGACGCTGGGCGTTTTTCTGCTGGGAGTGCTGACAAAAAGAAAGGGCAACATCGGCAACGTCGCCGCAATGATTATCAGCGCCCTGTCAATGACAGTACTGCTAATTTTATCTTACAATGGAGTAATAGCCCTGGCGTGGAGCTGGCTGATAGTCCTTGGAACAGCGACAACTTTCGGCCTGAGCTTTATTTTCAGTATTATAGGAAAAAAGCTTTGACAGCAGGGAGCGAATTTTATATAAGTTATTGAAAATAATATGGATGTAACGAAAGATAAGCAGGGACAATTATGAAATTCAAAATCAAAGGTCTTCGCTGGTATATCGCAACTTTGCTGTTGCTGGTAACAACTGTTAACTATATCGACCGCACAAGCATATCTGTAGCTGCACCGTCTTTCAAACAACAGCTCAATATAAATGATCAGCAATATTCTTATATAATTATCGTTTTTCAGCTTTGTTATTTGATAATGCAGCCGATTAGCGGCCGTTTGCTTGACTTTTTAAATTTGCGCCGAGGCTTTTCGCTTGCTGCAGCATGGTGGTCTGTTGCCAATATTCTTCACGCATTCGCGCACAGTCCGCTGACGTTTGGAATATTTCGCGGCCTGCTCGGCGTAGGTGAAGCAGCCAATTTTCCCGGCATTGCAAAAACTGCATCCGAATGGTTTCCGCCCAGAGAACGCACAATAGCAACCGGCATTGCCAATATCGGTTCAGGCACAGGAGCTCTTATCGCAACGCCGCTGGCTGCATGGATTATATTAAAATGGGGCTGGCAGCAAGCATTTGTCGTTACCGGCGCTATAGGATTTTTTTGGGTTGCGCTGTGGGCACTATTTTATCGCTCGCCTGAAGACCATCCAATGATAACGCCGGAAGAACTTGCGCATATTCAGCAGGGCCAGAATGAACTCAATGCTGAAGAGATATCGCACGAAAAAGGCGTCTGGAAAGTCGTTCTTTCGCAGCGAAATTTTTGGGGTATCGCAATCGCAAGATTTCTTTCCGAGCCTGCATGGCAGTTTTTTTCATACTGGATTCCTATATATCTTGTTTCCCAGAGAGGAATGAATATTAAACAAATAGGTTATTATGCATGGATACCATTTCTGGCCGCTGGTTTGGGAAGTTTTATTGGCGGGATTCTTTCGCCATTGTATCAGAAATTAGGCATGAGCGTTCTTACCGCTCGCAATGCTTCAATGACAACATCAGCATTACTAATGCCTTTTGCATTATTTATCGCCAGTGCACCGAGCGGCGAATGGGCAGTATTCTGGTTATGTTTCGGCGCATTCGGGCATAACTGCATCTCGGCGACGCTGCTAACGCTGCCGGCAGATTTGTTTCCGAAACGCACTGTGGCAACGGCCAATGGAATATCCGGCGGCATAGGATATTTGGGCGGAATGCTGTTTACCTGGACAGTCGGATGGCTGGCAATGAATGTGGGTTATACGCCGATTTTCACCGCAATCGCGTTTCTCGACATTATCGGAGCAGCGGTATTATGGGCGTTTTTGCGAGTGCCGAAAGCACAATCAAATACACAAGCTATATAATTCGGCGGCAAAATCGATTTTTACCCGGCGAATTCTCAAAGCCCAGTCTATTTGTTATTAACAGTTGCGGACATCTCGGCAAGTTTCATCAGAAATGCAAGTTTTTCCGTTTCGTGTTTGCGCTGCTGCGGAGTGTGTACGCCATGGGCCAATTTATTTCGGACAATCTCTATTATCTTCTCAATTTTCTGGGGTTCCATATCCTTAAAACAAATCGCATCCTGCGCTATAATTGTTACCAGGTTATTGCTAATCTGTGCGAACCCGCCGTCAATCAGCAAAAAAGTATGTTTAGGCGATAATTCGGCATCAGTCGGAACATCTTCGACCGACATAATACCCAGTCCCAGCTTGCATAACATCGGCATATGATTATGCCACACGCCTACCTTGCCATCGTGTGCCGGGAAAACAACCGAGGCAGTTTCGCAGTCAAGAAGCTTTCCTCTTGGTGCGATTACAACACATTTAAATGTTTCAGTAGGAGTGGACACAATCAATATTTCCTATTATGTCGTTTTTAATGTTTTTGATTTCAGAATAGCATCTTCCAGAGTACCGACGTACATAAACGCCTCTTCAGGCAAAGAGTCGCCTTCGCCCTGGCATATCCGCTTACAGCTATCCACACTATCGGCCACTGTAACATATTTACCGTCAAGACCGGTAAACTGTCGAGTAACCATAAATGGCTGGGAGAAAAATCGCTCAAGTCTCCGTGCTCGCGAAACAATCTGCTGGTCTTCTTTACTTAGTTCATCCATTCCGAGAATCGCGATAACATCCTGGAGGTCTTTGTATCGCTGTAAATGCTCAAGCACTTTCTGTGCAATGTCATAATGTTCCTGCCCGACAACATTGGGGTCGAGTATTCGCGATGTACTCTCCAGAGGCGATACAGCAGGATAAATGCCTTTTTGCGTAATAGAACGCTCAAGAACCACAAAAGAATCCAGGTGAGTAAATGTTGTCGCGGGAGCCGGGTCTGTCAGGTCATCCGCAGGCACGTAAATTGCCTGAACAGAAGTGATTGAGCCGCTTTTGGTTGACGCTATACGTTCCTGAAGCTGTCCCATTTCGGTCGCCAGCGTAGATTGATAACCAACGGCAGAAGGAATTCGCCCCAGAAGAGCCGAAACCTCCGAGCCGGCCTGCGAAAACCGGAATATATTATCTATGAAAAACAGGATGTCGCCTGTACCGCTTTCACAAAAATACTCCGCCATTGTCATTGCAGTAAGCCCAACACGCAGACGCGCACCCGGCGGCTCATTCATCTGGCCGAATACCAGGCATGTGTGACTAAGCACAGAATCTTTTGTATCGCCGATATGCGTATTTTGCATTTCAAGCCAAAGGTCGTTACCTTCGCGAGACCGTTCTCCAACACCGGCAAAAACAGAATAGCCGCCGTATTTCGTCGCAATTCTCGCGATAAGCTCCTGAATAACCACGGTTTTCCCGACGCCGGCACCGCCGAACAGACCAGTTTTTCCGCCGCGAACAAAGGGACACAATAAGTCTATCACCTTTATACCCGTCTCGAACATTTCTGTCTTCGGCGAGATATCGACTAATTTGGGCGGCAAGCGATGTATAGGCTTCCTGGCTTTGACATCAACCGAACCGCGTTCATCAATTACATCTCCGAAAACGTTGAACACCCTGCCGAGCGTTTCGACTCCAACCGGTACGGTCAATGGGCTGCCGGTATCGAATACATCCATACCACGGCGAAGGCCCAGCGTGCTTCCAAGCGAAATGGCCCGTATCTTACCGCCTCCCAGATGCAACTGTACCTCTCCGACAAGACGGGTCTGGTTGTCTCTGAAGTTACCGCGAACTTCAATGGCGTTATAAACAGCCGGCGTTTGCTCCGGCTGAAACTTGACATCAAAAACGCTGCCAACTACCTGTATCAGTTTGCCCTTATTCATTTTATTACTTCAGCTCCACTAATTATATCAAGCAATTCTCCGGTTATTTGACCCTGACGTGCACGATTATATTCTGTTGTCAATTCATCAATCATCTCATCTGCGTTTTCTGTCGCATTCTTCATCGCTACCATACGCGATACATGCTCGCTCAATATGGCGTCCATAAAGCAGGTTTTTATGGATGATCGAATTATCATCCTGGCAAGATTTTCGATTATCTCGGTTACTGACGGCGAAAAATAAAAATCTTCTACCGACAGCGTCCACGGCCATATTATCGTGGCTCGTGTTGTTAAATCGTCTATCAGTTCCGTCAGCGGCATAATCGTCAATGTTTGCGCCCGCTGGCTGGATACCGAGTTATATCGCATATATACGATACCGAAATAGCTCAGCTTTCCTGATAGATACTGCTCTATAAAATAATCAGTAATGTCATCTATTTGCGTATCCTCCGGCATTTCAGGCATATCTTCATAAATCTTCACAGGAGTAATGCCATGATAATTCAACATACCAATCAACCGTCTGTCCGGTGCGTAGATATCCAGTTTTTCCCCCGTGCTTTTCGCCTTGTTCAGATGTACTTTCATAGCATCAAAAATATAGGAATTATACGAACCGCAAAGCCCCCTGTTTGAGCCAATTACTAAAATGGCTGAATGTCCCGATGAGTTTTCTTTCATTAATAAATGTTTAACCAGCTTCTGCGACGTCGCCAGCAGATATCCCGCCTTGGCAAGGGCATCGTGATATTCTTTTGCTGCAACCCATCTGTTAAGAAAATATTTGTACCGCGTCGTGGAAATCATCTCCATCGTCCGTGTCATTTTACGAATACTATCCACAGCCTGGCGGCGCTGAAGTATTTGCCGTGTCCCTATCATTGCTAAATATCACCTTTTCCAGTTCGTGTTTTCTTATAGTCATTCATGGCCGCAGTAATCGACGCAACCAGTTCATTACTTAATTTCTTGGACTCGTTAATTTCGCTGATATAGTTGCCATGTTCATCCGAAAGCCACTTTAGAAACGAATCCATAAACTGGGTTACGGCATTAACAGGTACATCATCCACCAGGCCGGTGGTTCCCGTAAGAATTGTAATCACCTGTCTGCCGACATCCATCGGGGCAAATTGCGGCTGTTTGAGCAGTTCAATCATTCGGCTGCCCCTGTCAAGCCGAGCCTGAGTTGCAGCGTCAAGTTCCGTGCCTAATCTTGAAAAACTCTGCAGTTCCCAGAACGACGCCAGGTCCAGCCTTAGTTTTGAGGCGACTTTTTTCATTGCATCTATCTGGGCGTGGCCGCCTACACGGCTAACGCTCGTGCCGACATCAACAGCTGGTCTGATACCCGAATGGAACAGACTGCCCTGCAGATAAATCTGCCCGTCTGTAATCGAAATAACATTTGTCGGGATATATCCTGAGATTTGTCCCTCAAGGGTTTCAACAATCGGCAATGCGGTCAGCGAACCGCCGCCGAGTTTATCGGATAATTTTGCGCTGCGTTCGAGCAGTCTGCTGTGCAGATAAAAAACATCGCCCGGATACGCTTCTCGTCCCGGCGGCCGGCGAAGCAGAAGACTTAACTGGCGATACGCAATAGCATGTTTGCTTAAATCGTCATACACACATAAAGTATCCTTGTGCTTTTCATACATATAATATTCGGCCACTGTGCAGCCCGAGTAAGGCGCAATATATTGCATCGGGGCGCTGTCGCCTGCCGCGGCTGCGATTACAATCGTATATCCCATAGCGCCATTTTTCTTGAGGGTATCGACTATCTGGGCAATAGACGATTGTTTTTGCCCAATAGCCACATACACACAAATTACGTCTTTGCCTTTCTGATTTATTATAGCGTCAAGGGCAATGGCTGTTTTGCCGGTTTTACGGTCGCCGATAATAAGTTCTCGCTGTCCGCGGCCAATAGGAATCATCGAATCGATACACTTAAGTCCTGTCTGCAGCGGCTGATTGACCGGCTGACGATGTACTATGCCGGGCGCTTCCGATTCGAGAAGTCTGGTGGTTTTGGCTGTGATTTCAGGTCCGCCATCAACGGGCCTGCAAAGTGGATTGATTACCCTCCCAAGGAGTTCATCGCCTACCGGAATCGACATTAGCTTGCCGGTCGGACGTACATCCGAACCTTCTTTTATCTTTGTATAATCGCCGTAAACTATAGCGCCGATGGAGTCTTCCTCAAGATTAAACACCTCGCCGAAAACACCATTCTCAAACTCGAGAATTTCACCGGCCATTGCATCGTCAAGTCCATAGATGCGGGCGATTCCGTCGCCTACTTCCACAACCTGTCCGACTTTGGAGACATCCAGCTTGTTCTTATAGTTGCTTATTTGATTTTTAAGAATACCGCTTATTTCACTTACATCAAACTCCATGTATTCCCCTTTGCTTTGTTATTTCTTTGACTGTTAGCTGTAATCTGTTCCTGATGGAATTGTCTATTACTTTACTGCCGTGACGAATTATAATACCGCCTAAGATAGCCGGATTAACAACGACCTCAAGTCTGACCTGCCCATTTATCGCGGCAGCTATGCTGTCTTTAAGCCTTTCAACTTCTGCGGTTTCTATCGCCTTGGAAACTACAACTTTTACTCGATGCAGACCATGATGAGCTTCCCACAATTCAATATATTCTGCGATAATATTTGGAAGAAATCTCATTCGGTTATGTTCGATAGCTACCATCAGAAAATTCATCGTCAGCTCGTTTAATTTTCCTGAAAACACATCGCTTATCAGATGCTTCTTTTGTTCTTCGTGAAAAGACGGCGAAGCCATTAACGTTCCCAAATCTTTCGACTCAGCGGCAAGGCTTGCCAATATATCAAAATCGTTCTTTAAAACATCAATCAATTGAGCCTGCTCGGCAAGCTCATAAATCGCCTGTGCGTATATTTGTCCAAGCCGGACGGCTTTTTCATCAATATTCATGGGCTTTCCCGGATTTTTTACTTATTGAGTTCTGTTATCGCATCGCTGACAAGCCGTTTGTTGTCCTCATCAGAGATCGCCCGGCCGAGCACCTTTGTTCCTAATACAAGCATAATATCACCTGCTTGTTCCCATAGCCGGTCTTCTGCGGCAGCGCGGGCTTTTTCGATGTCCTGCGATGCCTGATGCCTCATTTCGGACACTTTCCGATGCGCAGCTTCAGTCAGTTCCTGTTCGTGTTTAAACGCCCTGTCAGTCGCTTCCTGAAGAATATGCGAACGCCGCTGCTCGATATCCTCGCGAATTTCCTGAGCCTCTTTGCGAGAATGTTCCGCGCTTTCTATCTGCGATCTTATGTGTTCTTCCCTGTCTTTGAGGGCTTTTAGCATCGGTTTCCATGCGAATTTACCCAGAACTATAAGCAATAACAAAAAAGCCACAACCGTCCATAGCGATTCGGCGAACGAACCGCTGAAAATACTCCCGCCTGACTCGGCAGATTGACCTCCAGCAGCCAACGCATCGGCACAAACACATAACGTTATTAATAATGGTTTAAACGTTTTCATTGTTGGTTAGGATTTTCTGTTTATCCGCGCAGCCAGAAAAGTACCAAAAAGCAAATCGCCAGCGCAAAAAATGTAACGCCTTCGATAAGTGCTGCCGCGATAAGCATTGTCGTAAATATTCGACCTTCCGCTTCAGGCTGACGGGCAATGGCATCGACCGCCTTGCTGCCTATCCAGCCGATACCGAATCCTGCGCCGATAATTATCAGACCGCAGCCTATTGCCGCCGCGGCTATCGCCCAGTTCGTTACAACTGCGCCGGCCTCGGCCAGCATAACTCCTGTCATACCAATCATTTTATTTCAAGCCTCCAAAAAAATTGTTTTTAATGTTCCGATGATACTGCAAAACTTATATAAAGAGTCGACAAAAACGCAAATATGTACGCCTGTATAAACGCCACAAGCAATTCCAGAAGTGACAGCGCTACTATGCTGAATATCGATATGCCTGCTACGAAATAGCTTTTAAAAACCATTATCAAGCCGATTAAAATAGCCAGCAGAATATGTCCCGCTATTATATTCGCAAAAAGACGTATTGCCAGCGTAAAAGGCCTTACGAACATGGTTACCACTTCAAGAAAATATATCATCGGCATAATCCACCATGGAACCTTCGGCGCAAGGTTTACCAAATAATGCCAAAGTCCCTGCCTTCTGACACCGGATATATGAGTCATAAAAAACGCCACTACCGCCATCGCACCGGTAATATAGATGTCCGCAGTAGCAGGTCCGCCGAATCGATTCACTTTTCCAGTTAGCAAATATATAATTTTTTCGCTCGGTACCATGCCAAGCAGATTAAGGGTCAGTACGAAAAAAAACATAGACCAGATAAACCCTATATATTTGTCAGTTTGGTCTCTCAGAAGCGGCCTGGCCATCTCTTCACGCAGAAACATGCACACTGACTCCACCAGGTTGCCTATTCCTCTGGGAATCATGCTTTTGGATTTTACAGCAATGGGTATGACTATCATTAAAAATAACATGGCGACGGAAACCATAAACATGTGATTGCTTATAATTACCTGCCATGACCCGACGGAAAATGTATACACAGGCGCCGGCCCTACCGGCTCGAGCGGATTGAACTCTGCCAAAATCGCAGCGTATAATTGCCCTGATAACAAAACTTTTTAACCTCCTGTTTCAGCTTTAGTTATCGTTATTTTCCGGCGTTTCTTAAAACAATTATTTTAACAATTCCTATAAAATAAGCAATGCCGTATTAAAAGAAGATTATAGCATACTTTTGCCCTGTTTCCGATGCATTAGGAGTGGTTTTTATCTTTTTTCTCCTGTGCCGTATTGTAGTTCTGCTCTATATATTTGAAACTTTCCGGCGATACTACACCGCCGGAGATTATCATTTTGAATCCTTCCTCGATGCTTATATCGGTATGGGCCGCCTCTTCAACAGGAACAAGCTCAAAAAATCCTGTTGTCGGGTTCGGCGATGTAGGTATAAATATTTTACAGTACTTTTTCCCTTCAGAATCGGTAATAAATCCGGTCAAAAACCCGATTGCCTTCAATCCCGGTCTTGGGAACTCCACTAAGACAACCGATTTAAACATCGTTCGGTCCGGCATCGCCATCGATTTGATAACCTGTTTGCTCGAACTGTATATCGTTCGAACAATTGGTATATTCAAAAACACTTTTTCGCCCAGCGTTATTAGCCGTTTGCCCACAACAAACCGCCCGATTACGCCTACAACATACAGCAGTAAAACAAGCAATATTACTGAAAGCGTCGTTACGGAAATGCGTAAATAAACATCAGGAATCGGAGTGGTAATTAGTAATTCCGCCAGCCGCGGCAGAACTCTGCCGACAATCGGCTGCAAGACACCGGCCATAAGATTAAAAAGCCATTGAATAATCAGCAGGCTTATTATAAACGGCACCGCAATAAAAACTCCTGAAATGAGGTTCTTGCGGATGTTGGTTAATATTTTCCCTCGCGGCTTTTTTATGTTTTCTGTCATATTTTAGATGAGTTTTACGCAATTTCCCGGCAGTTGTCAAACTTAAAACCGCCGGGATTAAGCGCATATTCCCCATCCCCCCATTTTTCAAAAGTCTCAATTGCCGCGATACTTTACTTAGTTTCGGCTTCGGATAACGTCTCGCGTTTCGACTGCCAGATCGCCCAGATAAGTCCCGCAAGGCCGATTAATACCACTGCGAAGAACATAAGGTCATGGCCTTTCGGATTTACCACTACGCCATGCTGTGCCAATATCGCAATAACTTTTTTATCGTATGGCAGAATCAATCCGATAATCAACAAGCTCACCATATTCATCACTTTGAGCATCGGATTTATCGCAGGACCTGCAGTATCTTTCAGCGGGTCGCCAACCGTATCGCCGGTAACGCTGGCTTTATGCCGTTCACTGCCTTTGCCGGTATTGTTTTCTTTATGGCTTGGCTCATCTTCAACAATCTTCTTGGCGTTGTCCCATGCACCACCGGCGTTTGCCATAAACACAGCAAGCAACTGCCCCGAAACAATCATACCGCCAAGGAATCCGGCCAATGCGATAACGCCCATTCCGAATCCGACCAGCATCGGCACTAAAATCGCCAATAGTCCCGGCCCGACCAGTTCCTTCTGTGCTGCCAGAGTGCAGATATCAACCACGCGGCCGTAATCAGGTTTCTTTGTGCCCGCCCATATTTCTTTATCATGGAACTGAATTCTGCATTCCTTAACAATCAAAAATGCTGCGCGTCCTACTGCACGGATAGTCATCGAACTGAACAGGAACGGCACCGCTCCGCCAAGCAGCATTCCGATAAATAGAGTCGGGTCGGAAATGGTCAGCATTGAAGCGACAGTAGCGTATATTTCGCTGGAAATGCCCGCCGTCTCGCCTTGGCCGCCCGAGCCGACCGAAACGATATAACTATTGAACAAGGACACCGCTGCGATAACCGCAGAACCGATTGCGATGCCCTTTGTGATTGCTTTGGTCGTATTGCCGACAGCGTCCAAATCGGCCAGAATCTGGCGGGCTTCTTTATATTTTGCCTCGCCCATTTCTTTCTTATCATATCCCATTTCACCGATACCGTTAGCATTGTCGGCAACCGGTCCGAACACATCCATTGAAATAGTATTGCCCGTCAGAGTCAGCATACCGATACCGCACATCGCAACGCCGTATGCGATAAACGTCGGGTTTGTGTTCTGGTAAATAATTACGCTGCCCATAATCGCACTGCCGATAATCAGCACTGCAAATACCGTGCTTTCATATCCGACTGCAAGTCCCTGAATAATATTCGTAGCGTGGCCTGTCTGGCACGCCTTGACCAGACTTTTCACCGGACCATATTCTGTGCCGGTAAAATATTCCGTGCACTTATTCAACGCGACCGCCAGAATAATTCCTATCAGGCACGTCCACGCCGGCCTCATATCCAAACCTTCTTGCCCCAGGTTTGCCCAGTATGGCAGATTTGTAATATAAGGTTTAATTCCTGCGTAGTTCGGATAACTTGGCGTGAACCTGAAATACATAAATCCAAGAACCAAAAAGCCTGCTATACTGATAATCGAACCGATAATAAAGCCTCTGTTAACGCTTTTCATCGCACCAGCCACACTGCCCTTATCACCCGCCCGAACGCTGTATGTGCTGATGATACTTGCGATAACGCCGATGGCACGAACAAGCAGCGGGAAGATAACGCCTTTATGCCCGAAGCTTGCGATACCCAAAATCATTGCCGCCACGATTGTTACTTCGTAGCTTTCAAAAATATCCGCCGCCATACCTGCACAGTCGCCGACATTATCGCCGACGTTATCTGCGATTGTCGCCGGGTTGCGCGGGTCGTCTTCCGGAATGCCCGCCTCGACTTTACCTACAAGGTCGGCACCTACGTCAGCCGCTTTGGTATAGATACCGCCGCCGACTCGCATAAACAACGCCAGCAGCGTACCGCCGAATCCGAAGCCCAGCAACGCCTCATAAGCATGCTCGCCATATATAAGGAATATGATTGAACCGCCCAGCAGTCCCAGTCCGTCAGTCAGCATACCGGTTATTGTTCCGGTTCGATAACCTAACTGAAGTGCCCTGCCGAAACTTGTCTTTGCCGCCGTCGCGACTCGAAGATTACCTATCGTCGCCAATCTCATTCCGACAAATCCTACCGTCGCCGAGAATATCGAGCCGACAAGAAATGCTATCGCCCTGCCCCACGATATCTTTGCCGGCGAACCGGAGGCATTGGCCGCGAAATATAATACTACCGTAATAATTGCTATTAATATGCCTACAACTCTGAACTGTCTGTAAAGATACGCGTTAGCTCCTTCACGAATAGCCGCCGCTATCTCCTGCATCTTCCTGGTGCCCTGGTCGGCCTCTTTGACCTGCTTGACCAGCAGCAAAGCGTAAAACAATCCCGCAAGTCCAATGAATACGTTGGAGATTAGCGCAACCCTTTCATACAGCGTATACTGGCTGGCGAATAGCGGCTCAAAAAGGTTTATTGTCGGCCTTTCGCCCACAGCAGATGTCTCCGCCGCTTTACAATTAGCCACAAACAGCCATAACATTGACACTGATACAATCAGTAGTAACGCGATTAATACATTCCGTTTCATGATTTAATTTTCTCCAAAATAATTATTATAATTTCCTATAACTTGTTTATCGGCATATACTTTTACGCCGGAGTAGTTTTTCTTCCTTAACACCGGATTGCTGCGGAACTTTCCCCAAAGATTGGCCTTTACGCAAGGATTTCCAACAGAGTGAAAAGTGAAATTGCATGATTTTATAGACCCCACAAGCCTTTTTCAAGTCTTTATTTTAAAAAAATCGCTATTTTTACACCTCTTTCCCCGTCCTTTGGCGTTGTTTAGCCGTCGCCGGCACGGCGACGTTATTTTTCTGATATCTCAAATTTTAAATCCGTTTTCTCCCCGTACAGACGCATGGCAATGCGTCTCTCTTCCCGCCTGCCCTGCCTGTCGCGTCGAAGTTTACCCGCCTCCGGCGGGTCTTGGCGAAGACGGATACCGGCGGGTTTTTCTTCAACTTTTGAACCCCCGCGCTTAGTTTTGCACGTCGCAAAACTGTGGGGGTAATTTCTTTGAAAAAAGGTTATTGATTCTGGGTTTGGAATGGCTATAATTAGAGGTTTAATTGGCAGGAGGATGGATAATCCTCGAAAGTGCGGAAGGGACATAAAATGAAGCGATTTGCAAATCTTATTACCGTGAGGAGTTTGTGTGATGGATACTGATACTGGTAATAATAAATCTTATTCGGGGCTTTTTTCATCTAAAGAATATGTTAACTTTTATAGTGGTAAGTCGCCAGAATTGCACCTAGATAAAATTGATGCAAATTTTCATACAGTTTTAGACATAGGATGTGGTCTGGGTAGAACGATTAGGCCGTTTCTTAAACGTAATTGTGAAATTGTGGGCATCGAAAATGATGACTATGCGATTAATTTTTTAAAGTCAGATCAGGCATTTAAAAATGTCAAACTAATTCAGGGTCGTTTTGATTCGTCATTAGTTAGTGAAAGAAAGTTTGATATTATTGTTGCGTATAATTCCATCTACCATTGTAAATGCAACGAAATGTTTGAGACAATTGACCAATTAAAAAACCTCCTAAATGAAGGTGGACATTTATTGTTAACGGTAAAGAGCACCGAAGGAAATAATCCGGCCATAGGTGGAGGCGAAGAAATAGAAACCAATACTTGGGTTAAAGTTAATATGCCGGATGGTAATATACCTCATCACTTTTGTGATGAAACAGATAGAGAAAAAATAATAAAATCTTTTGCTAAATTAATTTATTCAGAGGAGATTAAACTAACATGGGACAATTTCATCATTGTTCAAGCGAAAGGCTACTATTATATACTGGAAAAATAAGACATATTGAGATCAAATGCCAGAAAATACTATAAAAAATGAAACACAAATACCTACGGGTGGTAAGCCGCGACGCCCAAGCATTTATATATGGCTCATATTTATTCTTATCAGCCTATTAGGTTTTGGGCCTCTTGTATGGCTTTGGATACATACATTTCTTACCAAAACATCTTATAGCTATATTTCGTTTGCTTTACTATCCGTATTTTTATTAATAATTTTTGTAGCTTTTTTCGTAACTTATTACAAATCTTATCACCTTGTACCGGAACATTCCCAAACGCATGATTACGTCCAAATACTAATTCTTGCGATCGCAATTTTCTCTTTCTACGCTTTTGGTTGGCCAAAAGAGATAGAGATTGGAGAGTTGAGAAACGCATTCTCTGAATTGTGTGTCATACTAACTCTTTTTTTGCTATCTGAATTGGCCGCTTTTTTGACTGTCACGAGCGGGCAAATACAAAGGGGCATAGCAAGTACTGGAGAAACTATTACAGGCCAAATAAAAGCTGGATCGGATTTGGTTAATAATACTTTTAACCATATGACCAGTCAAATTCACACTGATATCGAAAGTATGGTTAACAAGATCAAACCTGAAAAAGTAATAGAAGCAGTAAATCGATTTCAGACGTACTCTAATATTGAGGAATCTCTTCATGGCTTAAATGAATCGACTAGAGAAATTGTTATTGCGGATATGGTTATTTACACTCAAAGATGGAAAGAATTTTTAAAACAACAAAGCGAGAATTCAGAAGCTTTTAAGGCCTCGTTAGCGATATTTCGGAACTATATAAGAACGGAAAGTTCTAATTTAGCAAAATCAACTAGTGCTGGTGGGAAGGCAAAATATATTTCGCTATCTACCAGTCAAGACTTTTACCTTTCTTTACTTACCGAGGTATTATATACATTAGGTTCAAATCAAGCAGATAAATTTGTATGGGCAATTTCTGATAGCTTACCAACTCGTTGGTATAGTTGGGGGGAGAAATATGGTCGGCCAGGAGCACTTGGAGTAATGGAGGGTTTTACTAAAAAAGTTGCTAGCTTGGTGAATGATGGCATTGAATATCATAGAACTTTCTTAGTAAAAGATCCTGCTAGCAGTACTCAAGACATAAAGGGTTTGAACTTAGAGGATGGCAAGTCAGCACTTCAGGCATCAACTTCAGTTCTTATGTTGGTGGGAGAAACAACTGATAATGAGACTGTTGACAAAAGTCTTCCGGTTAGTCACTGGAGAAAGATTTTTGCAAATCAAAACTACATGAAAGAACTAGGGCCGAATGAAAAGGCTTATGGAATTATTGAATCAGAGGAATACAATCAGTTGCATGACAAAGGAAAATTAAGCGAACTAAATAACAGAAAAAATGTGCCTGTTGGATATAAATATTTATGTGTTAGACCTGTAAAATTGCTTGAATATTTTGAGAAGAAATATCAATCAGCTAATGGCATGACATTTCTTCCTATATCCAATAGTTTAGAACTTGAGTTGCCACTTTGTAATACTGATTGGCTTATTCTTGGAACAAAGCTTAATAACGATTACACGCCGATAGTGGCAGTCTCAGCATTAACAACACTGAGTTCTGAAACATTAAGAGTGGAGATTTTTACAGCACCTGAGCACCTCGAAAGTATAAAAAAGTTTTGGGAACAGACCGCCTCTAAAAGAATGGACCGGGAAACTTTTTTGTCTATGGTACGACAAAGTACCGATAAAGAAAAACAAAACATAAAGGATAACCAAAGTGAATAAGAAAATAATGAGTATAAGTATTATTATCTTAGTTATCGTCATTGTTCTATTATATTTTATCAGTTCATCGGAGCGAAAAAAATCTGGAACGATTAACATTGGTTTGATGTTACCTTTGACAGGCAGTGTAGCACAATGGGGAACACCTTCTCAAGATGCAGCACGTCTAGCCGTGGAACAGATAAATATGGAAATGGGAGGAGTAAAAGGGAGAACAGTGAAATTGAAATTAGTCATTGAAGACGACCAATGTGATCCGGCCATCGGTGTAAGTGCCATACATAAATTTCTGAGTACTGATAAGCCAATAGCCATTATTGGTTCTATTTGTTCCTCAGTTGTTTTGGCTGTTGCCCCGATTTTAGAAAAAAATGAGGTCGTTCTTATTAGTCCTGGCGCAACCAATCCCGCCATTTCGGATGCAGGCGATTATATATTTCGGGTGATTCCGCCTGACGATCTAAGAGGGCGAATCTTTGCGGAGTATGTGTATTCAATTGGTCACAGAATTGTTTCCGCATTATACATCAATAATGATTCTGGCGTTGGAAACAAGAATGCTTTCGCAAAGAGATTTGAAGAACTTGGTGGGAAAATTGTTTCAGAAGAGACTTACTCGCAAGACAGCACGGATATGCGATCCCAGATAACCAAAATCAAAGCGGCAAAACCAGATGGAGTGTTAGTTGTGTCCTATCCTACAGATACACCTTTGATTATGCGGCAATGTGAAGAATTAGAACTTAATCTGCCTCTCTTTTTCCAAACAGAAGCGTTAGATGATCCAGCGGTGATTAAACCAGCCGGTGAAGCGGCGGAGGGAGCCACATATATTTTATCTGCTACGCCTACTGGTTCAACTGCTGATGCTTTTCGTAAAGCATTTGAAGAAAAATATGGGAGAGCACCAGAGACATACGCCGCAGAGACATTTGATGCGGTAAAAATTATAGCCAAAATTATTGAGGAATCAGACACGGTATCCTCGCGGGCATTAAAAGATGGTTTGTATAAGATTGTTAATTACAATGGAGCTTCTGGTATAATTTCTTTTAATGCTAAAGGGGATGTAAGCAAACCGATGGCAATAAAACAGATTAAGAATGGAAGATCTGTTGTCATAAAAACGTCTGATTAGTATTGTTTTAGTTTTTCTACCTAGGCTCCGCTATGGTTGTTCAACTTCTAATTAATGGAATAATTGCCGGTGGCATTTATATTCTAATTGCTCTCGGTTTCACCATTATTTATCGAACGGTTAAATTTTTTCATTTTGCACATGGGATGGTTTATGCTATTGGTGCTTATGTAGCGTACACATTCGCCATTTCACTTGGAATTAATATCGCCATTTCTTTTTTCTTAGCAATAATTGTATCCGCGATAGCGGGGGTTTTGATTGACCGGCTTGTTTATAAGCCGCTGCGTAAGCATAAAGCACCGAATTTAGTCTTTCTTATCGCATCTTTTGGGGTGTTTATATTTATTCAAAATCTTTTGCAGTTAATATATAGCGCTCAAATTCTTACTATACGAACCGGACCGGTAAAAGAAGGCCGTCATTTCTTAGGGGCGGTAATCACAGATATACAAATAATGATTTTGATTGTCTCTGTGTGCCTCTGTGTGGCTCTGTGGCTATTCATTCAAAAGACTAAATTAGGCAAAGCAATGCGTGCTGTCGCTGATGACCCAATGGCTGCCAGTATCGTCGGTATTAATCCGGAGAATATTATTCTTGCGGCATTTGCTATCGGCTCGGCTCTGGCCGGGGCTGCAGGAATCCTTATTTCGCTTGAAACAAATATCGAGCCGACAATGGGAATGAACGCAATACTTAAAGGAATCATCGCATCCATCATCGGCGGAATCGGCAGTATCCCTGGTGCAATGTTAGGTGGACTCTTCCTCGGCCTTGCAGAAAATCTTGGAATATGGAAAATATCCGCCGGCTGGAAGGATTGTATCGCCTTTGTGATTTTGATTGTATTTTTATTGCTTCGTCCCGGCGGAATTATGAACGTGAAAACTAACAACAAACTTTAGACTATAAAAAATGGAATATATACTGCATATTTTGGTTATAACAGGCATTTACATTATTCTGACGCTCAGTTTAAATCTGCTTGTCGGCTATACGGGCTTGGCGGCATTGGGACATGCAGCGTTTTCCTGTGTTGGAGCGTATGCTTCTGCGCTGCTGGCTTTAAATTATGGGGTATCGCCTTGGCTAGGCTTGCTTATTGGTGCTATTGTCGCAGCCGTTTTAGGTGCGTTTATTGGTGTTCCATCTCTGCGTCTGAAAGGCGACTATCTTGCTATTGCGACTTTCGGTTTTGGCGTGATTGTATATTCCGTTGCTAAAAACTGGGTATCGGTTACTCGCGGCCCGATGGGCCTGCCGGGGATACCGGCCTTTTCAATCTTCGGCATTCAGTTATCCCAGGTTTGGCAGTATCTGGTTCTTGTCGCTGTTTTTGTCTTTATAACATATTTTGTGATAAACAGAATAGTCAGCTCGCCTTTTGGCAGAGTGCTAAGAGGCATTCGTGAAGATGAAATTGCTGCTCTTGCTATGGGCAAGAACATAAACAAATACAAGATTATAGTTTTCATCGTTGGTGCTTTTTTCGCAGGCATCGCAGGAAGTCTTTACGCCCATTATATCACTTTCATAGACCCATCGAGTTTTACCGTAATGGAGTCGATAACGATTCTCCTGATGGTTGTCTTTGGCGGAATGGGAAGTTTAGGCGGCTCTTTTGTAGGGGCTGCCGTTCTTGTTATATTTCCGGAGATGCTGCGGTTTCTGGGTATGCCCAGTTCGGTAGCAGCACCGCTGCGGCAAATGATTTATGGTTTATTATTGATTATCCTGATGCTGAAAAGGCCGCAGGGTATTCTTGGAACATATCGGTGGAAATAAGAAATGCCTGACAACACAAACATATTTTCCGCTGCGGGACTGAGCAAAGAATTTGACGGCGTTAAAGCTCTTGACAATGTTTCTTTTGAATTAAAAAAAGGCAGTATTACCGCTTTGATAGGTCCCAACGGCGCAGGTAAAACGACTTTGTTTAACGTTGTTACAGGTTTTCTCCGCCCTAGTGACGGCAAATTCTCTTTTGATGAAAAGGACATTACTTCTCTTAGTCCCTGGAAAATCGCACAAATTGGAATCGGCAGAACTTTTCAGAACATCAGGCTCTTTCCTCAAATGACAGTTCTGGAAAATGTTATGCTTGCGTTGAAATACGATAAGGGTGAAAGTTTAGCAGGTGCCCTGCTGCAAAGTAAAGCATTGAAAAAAGAAGATAAAGAAAATACCGAGCACGCCCTTGAACATTTACGAGAAGTCGACCTGCTCGAAAAAAAAGATGAATTGGCTGAAAACCTTTCACACGGCCAAAGACGGCTGCTTGAAATTGCCAGAGCTTTGGCTTTGGAGCCGCAGCTTTTGCTTTTTGATGAGCCGACAGCCGGTCTTTTTCCGGGAATGGTTCCTAAAATGAAACAAATCATTTGTCAGCTTGGCCGGTCAGGCAAAACTATTCTTTTTATCGAACATAATATGAAAACCGTTATGGACCTTGCTGAAAGAATTATTGTTCTCAATTACGGCAAAAAAATAGCTGAAGGTACACCCGAACAGATTCAACAGAATGAAGTAGTCATCGAAGCCTATCTGGGCAGGAGAAGAAAAATTGCTACTTGAGGTAAAAAACCTGACGGTTCGATACGGCACTGTAGTGGCCTTGAAGGAAGTCTCCTTTACGGTGAATGAAGGAGAAATTGTTGCTATGATTGGCCCTAATGGAGCAGGTAAATCTACATCTCTTAAGGCTGTTGCTGGTCTATTGGAGTCTACAGGTGGCACTATTGGAAGTGGAGAAATACTATTTAATGGTAGAAACATCAAGGGTCTAAGAACCGATCAACTCGTTGCGGAAGGTATATCCTTAGTTCCGGAAGGCAGGCGTGTATTTCCAACAATGACGGTGCTAGAAAATATTCAAATGGGAGCTTTTCAGCGCAGAGACAAGGCATCGATTAATAAAGATATTGATTTAGTTTTCTCACTTTTTCCTAAGCTTAAGGAAAGAATTAAGCAAAAGGCTGGTACTCTTTCCACCGGCGAGCAGCAAATGTTGGCTATAGGCAGGTCATTAATGTTAAAGCCAAAGTTATTATTGGCTGATGAGCCTTCTTTGGGTCTGTCTCCCAATTTTGCGGAATTAATTTTTGATAAGCTTGTGGAAATCAATAAAAATGGCACGAGTATATTGTTAGTGGAACAAAACGCTGTTGAAGCCCTGACGATTGCCCACCGAGCTTATGTTTTCAATATAGGCGAAATCAAACTGAACGACACAGGCCAAAATCTGTTGAATAATATAGAGGTCAAGAAAGCTTTCTTGGGTGGTTAATTTTTCGTGTCTTGGTGCCTTAATGGCTATGAAAAAAACATCAAAATCATGTAAAAACAGGGCAAATTTATGCAAAACTTGTCCGCCTCAGGCGTGATTCGTTCAAATTTATTCAAATCTTTCAAAATTTTTCAAAATCTTTACTAAAACTTGTCCCCACAACGACTTGCAATCGAAATTTTTAAAAAACCTCACGCAAATAAAGGACTTATGGCAAGCTCATTTTTACATTTTTTCAACGCAAAATAAGGACTTGCGTCAATTTCTCACTCTGAAAACAAACGACTTACGGCGTTTTAGCAATAAAAATAATCCGCCGCAGGCGTCCCTCAAATCTTCAATCTTCATTCTACAATCTTCAATCTTAAATTATTCCCCCATTTTTTGGCTCCAATGACTCTCAACTATCAACCAGCAACTATCGACTAATATTCCATAACTAATTGTAATAGATGGACTTACAATACGTTTACTAATTCTACTCTAACCGGCATAATAATGAATGGAATTCCCTGCTGGTAGAATTTTCTTTGCACAGCAAAGGTTGTGTAGTTATGCAGTAGTCTGCTGAAAAAAGTATCTTTTGGAAATACCATTTGTCCGCCGAAGAACACCGCATTGGGATATTTTTCCAGTACTTTTTTCGCCGTTTCGCAAATCTCCTCTACCGCATCAGTTCCAATCGCTGAAATTCCTTCTGCGTAAAATCCCTGGCTTTGCATTAATTTTACATATTTATCTAACTCATGGCTGACATACTGCTTAAGTTTTTCTATTTCCTCAGTCCCCTTAAAATTAGCTGCATCTATTGTGCCGACCTGGACAAAAACATAATTTTTAAAACTGCCGCCAAATATATGAGGAATATTAAAAAGAGTATGAAGTCCCAGTCCGTTGTATCCGCCGACAAGAAGAACCGCTGTTTTTGCGTCCGGGTCCATCTTCGGTAAAACAGTTCTATCAGGAACGGTTCTGGAATGTATCCTCTCGGCAGCATCCACAAGTTCATTAAGTCGTTTGAGCGGCAAAAGTGATTGAGTATAAGCACGTTTAATATATATCGCCAAAATTATCAGTGAGCCGGTAATAATGATGGTTATCCAGCCGCCTTCGAAAAATTTAATTACGACAACCGAAACAAGAATAAAAGCCGTAAGCGTCAGACCGACGCCGTTAACGAAGGCTTTTTTGAGCCAGTGTTTGTATTCCTTTCTTACAAGCCACCAGTGACAGACCATTCCGAGTTGCGACAGTAAAAATGTGATGAACACGTTAATACTGTAGAGCACCACCATAAATTTTACCGAGCCGTGAGTAAATACCATTAATATCGAAGCCGCTCCACCCATAAGCAATACGCCGTTTTGAGTTACAAAACGGTCGCTCAAAATCGCAAACCTCGACGGAAACCACCTGTCGATAGCCATATTAGACAATACACGCGGCCCATCAATAAAACCTGTCTGTGCGGCGACAAAAAGGAGAACAGCTTCAGAAATTAACGTAACCAGCACAAAAATATAACCGGTGTGCCTGTTCCAGTTGGCGGTAATACTTTCCAAAAGAACAGCGTTTAATGTCTTTCCCGGCTGATGCTGAACCCTGAAAAACAAATATCCGAGCATTAATCCCACGACCATAAACGCAAGAGAACCGGCCATATAATGCATCGTTCGTTTGGCGGTCTGGACTTTGGGCTCTCTTAGCACCGGAATACCATTGCTTACCGCCTCAATACCGGTATATGTTCCGGCACCCATACTGTAGGCACGCATAATAAGAACCAACGTTCCGAATATACCAATTTCGCTGCTGGATTGCTGGACATCTGATATTGTAGCACTTGCAACAGCTCCAAAATCATGGAAGTGAACCACGAAAGTGTAAATAATAGCGAAAACATGGGTAGCCAGAAAAATAAGGAAAATAGGAATAAGCGGAAGAACAGATTCTTTAACACCCCGCATATTCAATACAATAAGTATTAATAGGACGGCCACAGCACAAGGAAGTTTGATTGTCCCCCAGCCCGGCGGCAAAAAGCTGAAAAGAGCGTCAGCACCGCTGGCAACAGACAGCGTGATAGTAAGTACATAATCGACCAGCAGCGCACAGCCGGAAACCATACCCACAGAGGGCGAGAGCAGTTTGCTTGCAACTAAATATCCGCCGCCGCCGGCAGGAAACAACTCAATAATTTGCGAATAGCTTGAACTGATGACAAAAATAGTGATAGCCGTTGCAAGAGCGACAAAAATACCCAAAAATATATGACCCTTAAGAGCAAGGAAAGCCTCTTCAGGGCCATAACAGGATGAAGTAAGTCCATCGGCTCCCAGCCCGACCCATGCGAAAAAAACGACAAGCGAAAGTTTGTGGAACAGCTGCGGGTCTTCGTGGCTTCGGGCATGGCCGATGACCAGATTCTTGGTCTTCTGATAAAATGTTTCAGGTTCGCCGTTCATTTCCGCAGGCCTTTTATATGTCCTTGGTCAGTCGTTTTTACTCTTAAAGATTAAACGTAAGATGTTAGTAAATATTAAGATAAAGTGCAAATAAATTCTCTTCTAACCTGACGTGCTGACGACTAACAATAACCTCTACATTTGCCTGGGATTTTTGTGAAAATGTTTAGCTTACTCCGCTGAGCCTTGTTTCATTTCGTAACGCCATTTCCAGATAGCGTAAAGCGGCGGATAAACAAGCAATTCGAGAATAAAGCTGGTAATCAGGCCGCCTATCATAGGAGCGGCAATGCGTTTCATCACATCGGCGCCTGTGCCCATCGACCACATAATCGGAATCAGACCCATAAACATAGCCATAACCGTCATCATTTTTGGTCGAATACGTTTGACGGCGCCGTGAATGATAGCTTCTTTGAGGTCGGCAAAAGTTTTCATTTTGCCTCGTGCGACCATATCATTATATGACAGGTCGAGAAAGAGCAGCATAAAAACGCCGGTCTCGGCATCGAGTCCCATCAGTGCAATCATCCCGACCCATACCGCGATAGAAATATTGTAATTGAGAAAATAAAGCAGCCAAATCGCGCCAATCAGAGAAAACGGCACCGCAAGCAGTATGATGCAGGTTTTGACGGCGCTTTTGGTATTCATATAAAGCAGAATAAAAATAATCAGCAATGTCAGCGGAATAATGACTTTCAGTCGTTGTTTTACGCGAATCATATTTTCAAATTGGCCGCTCCATTGCAGAGAATAGCCGGCCGGCAATTGCAATTTCTGCTGTATCGCGTTTTTCGCGCGGGCGACGAACCCGCCGATATCCGAATCGGCAGTATCGACATAAACATAACCGGCCAGCATTCCATTCTCGTCGCGAATCATCGATGGGCCAAGCGTTACATTTATATCAGCCAGTTGCGCCAGTGGAATCTGCGCTCCGGACATTGTCGGAACAAGAACCCGCTGAAGTTTTTCAATATCGTCCCGAAAATCCCTGGCGTATCGCACATTTACACTATATCGCTCAGTTCCCTCAATAGTGGTCGTAACAGTTTCGCCGCCGATAGCGGACATTATTATTTCCTGGGCATTCTGAATAGACAGGCCGTAGCGGGCAAGTTCCAGTCGCTTAAGAGTAAAGTCCACAAAATATCCGCCGGAAACACGTTCGGCATAAGCGCTTCGCGTGCCGCGCAGAGGTTTGACAATTTGCTCAATCTGAATACCGATTTTTTCTATTTTGTTAAGGTCAGGGCCGTAAACCTTTATGCCTACAGGAGTTCTAACACCTGTCGAGAGCATATCGATTCTGGCCTTGATTGGCATTGTCCATGCGTTTGTCGTGCCGGGGATTTGCATTTTCTGATTCATCTCATCGATGAGCTTTTCCCACGTTAAGCCTGCTCGCCAGTATTTTTTATCCTTTAGAACAACTGTTGTCTCCATCATTGAAAATGGAGCAGGGTCTGTCGATGTTCCGGCGCGGCCGGCCTTGCCGAAAACACGTTCGACTTCGGGAAAAGACATTAATATTTTGTCTTGAGTTTGCAAAAGTTTCGCTGCCTCGGTTACAGATATGCCCGGCAGTGTCGTCGGCATATACAAAATCGTGCCTTCGTTGAGCGGCGGCATAAATTCAGAACCCAGTTTAAAATAAACCGGAACGGTTAGAACCAAAAGAATAAGAGCTGATATGATTGTTGCTTTTCGGTGTTCGAGAACGAAATTGCAGGCCGGCTCATAAATCGCGAACAGAATTTTGCTTACCGGGTGCTTTTCTTCCGGATAATATTTCCCGACCGTTATGGAATTATATAAATCTGACAGCCATTTCGGTTTGAAATGACGGTAATCCATTCGGGTAAACAGCATTCGTATAGCAGGGTCGAGCGTAATAGCGAGAATCGCGGCGATGGCCATCGCAAGGTTTTTGCTGTAGGCCAGAGGTTTGAACAACCTGCCTTCCTGGTCAACAAGAGTAAATACCGGCAGAAACGCCACCGCGATAACTAATAGCGAAAAGAAAACAGATGGCCCGACTTCCTTTAAGGCGTTAAGCCGAATCTGATGAAAATCTCCTATCCGGCCGCCGGTGTCCCAAAGCTGCAATTTTTTATAGGCGTTTTCAACCTCGACGATTGCACCATCAACAAGAACGCCGATTGAAATCGCGATGCCTGAAAGCGACATAATATTCGAGGTAAGTTTTATGCCGTACATAGGAATAAAAGACAGAACGACGGCGATTGGAATTGTTACTATGGGAATAATTGCGGAGGGGAAATGCCACAAAAACAGCAGAATAACCAAACTGACGATAATCATTTCTTCGATAAGCTGATGTTTGAGAGTATCGATAGCGCGATTAATAAGTTCTGAGCGGTCGTATGTAGTAACGACTTCAACACCTTTAGGCAATGATGGTTTTATTTCTTCGATTTTGGCTTTCACCCGTTCAATCAGGTTAAGAGCGTTTTCTCCCTGCCGCATAATAATGATGCCGCCGACAGCATCGCCCTGGCCGTCCAAATCAGCGACTCCTCTCCTTATATCCGGCCCAAGAATCACGCTGGCGACATTTTTAATAAGGATAGGAATGCCGGATTCATTTACTCCTATGACGGTATTTTCAAGGTCCTGCGGAGATTTGATGTAACCTTTTGCGCAAATCATATATTCGGTGCCGGACATTTCGAGCAGACGGGCGCCGACTTCATTGTTGCTTTGCCTTACGGCATCAACAACTTTTGTAAGAGGTATTTTATAAGCCAGCAGCGCATTTGGATTGATGTTTACCTGATATTGTTTCTGGAATCCGCCGACAGTCGCGACTTCGGCAACGCCCGGAACACTTTGAAGCCAATATCGAAGATACCAGTCCTGAAAACTGCGAAGGTCGGCAAGACTATTATTGCCGGTTTTATCGACAAGTGCATATTGATAAACCCAGCCGACACTTGTAGCATCCGGCCCCATTTCAGTTTCAACGCCCTGCGGCAGCTTAGAAAGAATTTTGCTCAGATATTCGAGCGTTCTGCTTCTTGCCCAGTAAATATCGGTGCCGTCCTGAAAGATAACGTAAACATAAGAGAATCCGAAATCTGAAAAGCCGCGAATTGCTTTGACTTTAGGGGCGCCCAGCATCGCAGTAACGATTGGATATGTAACCTGCGACTCTATAATGTCCGGACTGCGGTCCCATTTTGAATAGATAATGACCTGCGTATCGGACAAATCGGGAATCGCGTCCAGTGGCATATTTTTTATACAGTAAACAGCGCCGACTATTGCCGCTATCGCGAAAAATATGACGATAAATTTGTTCCGTGCAGAGAATTCTATTATTTTGCCTATCATCAGCAATTCCTTTTTACTGATTTTGCGTCAGCACCGCGTTAAGCTTCGATTCGGAATCGACCAGAAAGTTGCCTGAAGTAACAACGGTCTGATTTTCAGTCAGGCCCTGCAGAACTTCATAATATCCCTGCACCTTTGGCCCTAATTTAACTTCTCGTGACTCGAAATAGCCGTTCGGCTCAGCGATAAATACAATTTTTTTGGTGCCGCTGTCCATAACTGCCTCATTCGGCACAGCGAGTTTTTCGCCGAGGTCGTATATTATTTTCGCATCGACATACATCTCAGGTTTAAGTTTATTTTCAGGGTCCTTTACAAGAACTCTGACTTTAAGAGTTCGTGCGGTTCTGTCGAAAATCGGGGCGACAGAAACAACAATACCCTCAAAAACCTCGCCGGGATAGGCGGCAGTTTCAATTTGAACGGCCTGAGTCTCTTTAACAAGAGCCATTTCATATTCATAGATAGTTATGTAAACCCAGACCTTCCCATTTTCAGGAAGGTACAGGTATTGCTGCGGCTGGCCTTTCTTTTCGAGTTCCGCGATTTCCGTATTGCTCATTCCGAGAAGGAGAAGTTTGCGTTTCGTAGCGTTAACAAGCGGGTTCAATTGTTCGTCGGTATATTTAAGACTGCTCGACTGCATAGTTTGCCGCGTCTGGATGGATTGGAGATATTCCTGCTGAGCGACAAACAAATCCGGGTCGTAAGCGACGATACCGACAGTCAAAACCTGGCCGGTCAAACGACGCTTTTCGATTTTTTCCGTTTTAACGCCGATTAACTGCTGTTTTTCAGAGTTAATATAAACACCCGCGGTTGTTTGAGTTTTTATGTCGGCAGCAGGCTGATTGGCGGAAGTTTGCCTTTTAACAAGACTCATACCGCAAATTGGGCACTCGCCCGGCTTATCGGAAGTATAATTCGGATGCATCGGGCAATAGTAATCTTTAGTTCCGCTTGTGGAGGAGGATTGCCCGGCCGGCCGCATAATAATAAATCCCAGTATGATTACTATTATGACCGCAGCAGCTATGAAAACTTTTTTGTTCTTCATAATTATACTCTTTCAGCTTTTGCTATTTTGCGAATTGAGGCAGTTTACTTAGGTATTTTTCCGGATTTTTCTCGAATTCAGCTTTGCATTGTGTGCAGCAGAAGTAAACTTTTTTCCCCTTGTATTCGACGAATACATTTTTGTCTATCGGATTACCCGTCATAACCGGACAAATCGTCTGTTCCGCAGAAGCTGCAGGTTGAGTCTGAGTAACAGAGTTAGCGGCCGGCGAAGACGTCGGTGGCGGCGAAGATTGCTTTTTGCAGCCATTCACAAAAAATAATACGGTAATCATAAAAACTGCTGATAAAATTGTTCTCATTTTGTATTCCTTTCAGGATTTTGAGATATTTTATTTTCAGGAAATTCTTTTGATAGTTCTACGCCCGTAAGCATTTCAAGCTCTGCAAGTTTTTGCGAGTTGTCGGCCAATGACCTTTCATAAAGAAGCTGATAATCGAGCAGCCCCTGCAACGCATCGAGCAGAGCCAGAAAATCAATAGTTCCAGACTGATAAGCGTTTTCAGATGCAACCAGGTGTTCCTTTGACTTAGGAATTAAAACGTCCCCGTACAGATGAATTTTCCTCGTGCTGTCCTCGAATTCAAAAAGAACCTGCTGAGTCGTCACGGCAAGAGTATTCTGCATCTGTTCTTTTTCTTTCGCCGCCTGGTTAACCATCGCCTCTGCCTGTCTTTCGCCGGCTTTATAACTATCCCGCCAAAGAGGAATATTGATGGCAACAACTGGCATAATCCTGGAACGGCCGTCCCTGCCCATACCGTCGTCAATTGCAACGCCCAGCCCGATATTGGGATAAAACTTTTTTTCCGCCAGTTTCTCGCCGCTCCTGGCCGCGTCAATATTGTATCCGAGCGCTTTTATGTCCGGGTTGTTCTGCATTACAAGAGAATATAACATTTCGAAATCCAGCGTTACCGATTTGCGTTCGGGCTTTGTCGGCCAGCCGAGTTCTGCGACAACAGGCCGATTTAAAATACTGTTTAATCTGATTGCCAGCGGCCGTCGATACGCGTTAAGACTTTTAATATTGTCTTCAACCGTAGCCAAAGTTATCTGTGCTTTAATTATATCCGGATGCATAGAAGTCATAGCGGCATATCTGCTGCGCGCGACTTGTTCGAAATGCCTCAAAAGGTCGATATTCTCGTTGGTAATCTCGATAGACCTGTGCAAAAAGCAATACTCATAAAACCATCGTTTTAATTCATTTAGGATTTCAAGCCGCTTAGCATCATACTTTTTGGAAGCGGCATTTGATAAGGCCGATGCAATATCAGTTCTTGCCGGAATTGTCCCAAACCATGGAAATTCCTGCATAACTTCAAATGTGCTCCGAGTAGGTGTTTTTTCAGTTGCATAGCCGTATTTTAGCTGCGGGTCAGGAAGCGTCTTTGCCTGTTTTACCTGTTCGGATGCACCGAGGTATTCCTGATAAGCCGCCTCAAGACCGGCATTGTTCGCTAAAGCAATTGTAATATATTGCTCAAGCGTAACAGGAGAATTGTTATCAGCAGGTAATGTGGCTGTTTTGGCAGGACATACGGAAATCCATGCCAAAAAAAATAGACAAAAAGTCAAATTTTTCATATTGAGGCCCCGATTAAATTTGCATTGATTATAACAGCACCTCTCACGAATACTCAACTAATTATTTCAATTTAATCCGACAACCCCTAGTCAATTTCAGAGGTATAATTTAAACTTTCGCTCATTATTTATGCTTGACCGAGGATATACCGGCTTTTCGTTTTTCCAACTCGGCAAAAACCTCTTTTAATAACGGAATGTGCACGTAAGTTAATGTCAGCCTGCTGTTTTTTTCGGAGCCGGCGTAAGAATTTAATTCGATTCCAATATTGACGCCATCAATGACGGCTTCAAAGGTACTTTTGCCAAGAAGCTGCTCATATTTACTTTGATAAGCGGTTTGATAATCTTTCATTAACTGTGCTTTAATCGCGTCGCAATTGGCGGAGCTTGCATCGGTAAACTCAATATCAATCTCATAAATCCGCTCATTAAAGGTGCAAACTAAAATTCGTTTTACGTTCGGGTCGTTGTTTTTTACAAACCACACACGGCCGGAACAATTCCTGTCGGTAAAAACATAATTACTTTTCGAAATTTTTATACGACTGCGCAAAGCCTTGAGCGGTTCGCCCAGATATACGCCAAAAAACGGCTCAGTAACAGCATTTGTTTTTTGGGAAGTTTCCTTCCGCTGCTCTTTTGGGGTTATATCAATTCCGGAATTGGCACATAATCTTCTTAAGCGGGCGATTTCATCTTTCTGCAATTCTATTATTTTCTGCAGATTAGTCACCTGCTGGCTTAACTTCGTGATAGAGTTTTGCAATTCGTCGATTATATTAGGCTCTTCTGTTCTTGCGCAGACAGAGCAAAATAAAAGAATAACAAAAACGAAAATTCCTTTTTTCATAACCAACTTGTCTAAAAAGTGTTAAGTATAGGAATTTTATACCAGAGGAGGGACAAAATCAAGTCAAAACACAATATGTTTCCAAGAGCTATTTAGAAAAATAATGATATTGATTTGCTAAATATTATGACTAAATCGCTGAGCTAAAAACACCTGGTAAGCAGTTTAAAAGTGTCGTAAACCATCGCAAGAGTTAATGCTATTTTTTCTTAGCTACTTTCTTAGCTATTGGTTCTTCGGCATTTGTATAGACAGGCGGAGGGCCATTAAAATCAGTTACCTTTAATTGCTGTAGTTCTGTTGGGGTAAGAACAGGATTATCGATTATTCTTGGAGTTATGAATACAACAAGTTCGCTGATAGTTGAATCATCGCCCTGGAACCGGAATGCAGCGCCAACCACAGGCATATCGCCGAGGAAAGGTATTTTATTAATTTGTTTTGTAGTTTCCTTTTTGCGAAGACCTCCAAGAACAATCGTGCGGCCATTTTCAACCAGCAGCGTTGTATCGGCTTCGCGTTTATCAACAACCGGCTGAGAAAACGTGTTGGTAGCGGTACCAATTATTACAGAGCCTGTTTGAACACTGAATTTCGGCTTTAATTGCAATCGTACCATAGCCTCGCGGGTAACATGAGGAGTAACTTCGAGCTCCACACCGACTTCTCTAAACGCTGTCGAGCCGATACTTCCACCAGAAGAGGTGTCAGTGATTTGCTGATATGGAATTTCAGAAACAATTTTTATATCTGCTTTCTGATTATCAAGAACCAGAATTCGTGGATTGGCAAGCAGCTTGGCATCGATATTTTCTTTCTGAGCTCTTAATAAAGCATCTATATCAAGTGTGGGAGTGAGCCAACCGAAACGCAACGCTCCTGTAGTACTTTGAGTTTTGCCGGTAGAGCCACTGAAAGCACCTGTCTCAAACGGATTCGTGGAGCCTGTAGGATTTTCGCCTGTTGAAAGAATTCCTGCTGTGCCGTATGCCGCTTTACCGCCAGAGGTATATGTAGTATTACGGCCTACCTGCCATTCAATACCGAGGTCCATCCTGTCCTTGCTGGTTATGTCATAGATTCTCGCTTCAACTTCTATCTGAGGCGTTATTCGGTCAATCTCTTCCATATAGGCATCTATGGCCTTTATTTTGCTTTCACTATCAATAACCATTATATTACTAGTGCCGGGATTAGAAGATAACGAGCCTCGCGATGAAATAAATTTCTTTAATGACGCTTCAACCTCTGCGACATTGGCATAAGCAATCCGATAAATCTTGCTTACAAGCCTTTCAGATGCTTCATTCATCTCATCAAGAGGTAATACTCTTAACATATTATTACTCGCAACATAGCCGTAACCCTGCGTGATAAGAATATTATTTAGAGCTTCCTCCAAAGGAATGTTTGTAAGGGTAGCGGTTACATTGCCTATGACCTTGGGGCTTTTGACTATATCAACACCCGACTGATCAGCTATTATCCTTAACACATCGTCGATGGGAGTGTTCCTGAAATCAACGCTTATTCTTTTCTGCATTCGCTGCTCAAACGTTAATTTATTTCCAGTGTTGCTGTCATTAACATCGGCAGCGGCAGCAGCATAGCTTGCGACAAAAACCGTCAATGTTACAAACAATACTAATTTATTAAGCTTCATATAGTTGTGCCTTTCATAATATTTTGACACAAAAAAATATCCTTTATCTATCGTTATCGCCGGACTTCCTGCGTCCACTTTTTACCGTCAATTTCAAATTCGATATTGTTTTTATTTATTTTTACTACAGTTGCCCCTGATACCTTGTCGCCCTGGTGCACTATCTTGTCATCAATTACGGCAGACGGGCGTTCACTATAAACAATACCTTTGACAACAATGGCTACATTTTCGCCCTGACCGCTGGTAGACACCCCGGCCTGCATAGGGTCGCGAAGTGTTTCCGGATATTTTTCTGGTGTCTGCCAATTAATTCCCCCTTCGGAACCGCCTGCAGCGCCGCCGGCATTTGTCACTGCTGGATTTTGAGCATTTACTGCCGGTATAACCTGGGCATTTGCCGAAGCAGGTGTGGACGATTTTAATACATGAGTAACCACAAAAATTAAAATGATAAAGAGAGCTAATATTAAAACAGCCATTTTTTTCTGCTTGGCGACATCAACGCCGGGTTTAGGCGCAAAAAGTTTATTTTCAATTTGTTTCAAATATTTACGCCAGGGAATCGGAGCAGAATTTTTTACAGCGGCAGTTGATTTTAGAGAAGCTGTTTGCGGCGACGGCTGGATAGTTTGCCCAGGCCGAACTGATGACGAAAGTAGTTCATCGACTATCAACGGCTGCTCTGAAGCACCGCCTGATTGCTGCGAATTATCGTTTTTCGGAATCGGCACGCCTTCGAAAATCGCTGAAATTTTCTTGTTTAATCCGTTCTTTGCCATTATACGACCTCTTTAGCCAAAATTTCGTATTCAATCGCACCCCGACTTCGAGGAGCATAGGACTGAATAGGTTCGCCCGCGCTCGGCGCCTCTGCCAGTTTTATTGTCCTGTGAATAACGGTATCTAATAGCAGGGTGGTAAAAAATTCTCTCATCTGATCCTGTATCTGCCTGCTGAGGAGAGTCCTGTCTTCCACAAAAGTAAGCAGTATGCCGCATATTTTCAGGCTGCTGTTGAAACGCACCTTAACAATATTTATGGTCTCAAGCAGCTGTTTTAATCCTTCAAGGGCGTAATAATGAGCTTGGACAGGAATTATTACCTCGCTGCTGGCTACCAGCGCGTTCAGCGTCAGCAATCCCAGCGACGGCGAGCAGTCGATAACACATATATCAAAATTGCTGTTTACACTTTCGAGCCTTTGACTGAGAACATATTCTCTGCCCGTAAGGGATGCCATTTCGACCTCCGCTCCGGACAACAAAATATTGCTCGGAACAAGTCTAAGTCCCCTGATGTTGGTTTCGAGAATAACCTTAGACATAAGGACTTCGGGGTTGGATATAACATCGTATATTGTTTTTTCTGCCGTTTCAGGATCGTAGCCTAAACCAAGGGTGGCATGTCCCTGCGGGTCAAGGTCAATCAGCAATACGCTAAGCCCCTGCCCTGCAAGAGATGCTGAAAGATTCACGGCCGTTGTGGTCTTGCCGCATCCGCCTTTTTGATTTGCTATCGCTATTGTTCTCATTTTAACTACCCTGCGGTTTTTTTACGAAAACTGACAAATCCATATTCACCAAACAGGTCAAATCATCCGGGTTGTCATGAGAAATTGTAAATTTGTCCACGAAAATAACAGGCCGATGTCTTTCCACTGCATTGAGGAAAGCGGCGAATTTATTAAAATCAGCCTTGAAACGGATACTTATCTGATTGGCACCGATGTACTGGCAACCAGGTATCTCTTTACTGTCACGATTGTCCTGAACTTTAACACTGAATAAATCAACTTTTATCTCGTTGGCTATCTGGCCCAGGTCAAATGTCAAACCAACCATATCCTCATGGTTGGCGACAAAACCTTTTAATTTGCTTCTCCATTGCCCCATCTGCTCATTCAACTGAACCTGAACATCTTTTTGACTTATCTTTAGCACGGCGTCTAACGTCTGTTTTTTTTCGGTAAGCTGCCGATTAATCTGCTCTCTGCTCGTTCTCTGGGGCGCCACCAAAATCAAATAAATGAGAAAAAACAGAAGGAAACAGCTCACCCACGCCAAAGCCGCTGATTTAACATATTTTTTATTAACATTAATCATATAATAAACCTGTCATATCCCCGGTTTAAATGAACAATCTATCTGATACGAAACGACATCCTGCCCTTTTAATTTTTCAACCCCCTGTGAAACACTTATATTATCGAGTTGTGGGCCAAATACGGCTGACGAACGAAGGCTGTCCTGAAAATCCCTGATTGACTGTCCATGAACGGATCCTGAAGTTTCAAATACATTTATCTGCAGTGTTCTTACTGGAACAGAAACATCTGTCGTTTTACCGGTTTCTTTCGAAAAAACTTTTTTCGTAATGTTATCTTCCTTAACATTAATCCCTGTGAGCAGAATTGAATTCGGCATATTTTTAACTATTTCAACAAGAACCGGTGTCCACTGAATATGGTTCTTTATGTTCGTCGCAACCTCCGACAAGCAGCCATTCGCAATTTTTTTTTCACTTTCAAATGTCTTTTGCAATGCCGCCGCCTCAGACATTTTACTAATCTGTGTATCGCAGCCTATTATTTCCTGCTTTTGCACCGATAAGACAATACTGCTTCGCATATAATAACCAAACATTATTAACGCGATAATTACCGGAACCGCCACTGTCACCGCTGCCACAGCTATGTTCTCGGGTCTGTTCCTGACGGGAATGCCCCGACCTTTCAATAAATCAATTGTGAACATTCTCATATTGCTCATATCGCCCTCATAGCAAGACCTGCTGCAACTGCCATTCCTGGACCTTTTTTGCGAAGAATCTCCGCATAGGGTGCAGACGCATCATAGCTTATTTTTTCAAATGGATTCCATAACACAACGGCAGGAAACTGAGTTTTCAGCAAATCTATAAATCCATCAACAAGAGCAAAACCGCCGCAGACGTATATTTTTTCAATCGTCTCAGACTTATTCCGTATGGCGTAATAACGCAATGTCTCAGTTACATCAGTAATTAATTTATTGCAGGCAGCTTCCATACCTTCACGAAGGCTGGGGTTGATTTTGTCCGGATTTTCATGACCGGCAAGAATACTTTCGACTGTTCCCGCTGGAACGTTACCATTTGATGCGATATATTCAATAATTGCTTTGCCTGCGAAAGTGAGGTCTCGAATAAAAGGTAAATCATCGTTGCTTACAATTGCCAGGGTTGCATAAGAGCTTCCAATATTCAATATTGCAGTTGTCTCTGCTGTATATTCCTGGCACCCTCGGAAGCAATTCAAAAGCGCCAATCCATCCACATCCACAAGAATACTGTGAAGAGCGGAACTTTCTATAAATCTGGTTTTCTCTTTGAGAAGTTTATTTGTAGTCGCCACTAAAATGCCGTTGACGCTATTCGTATCGTTCGATATCAACTGATAATCAACAACGCCATCGTCAGTGTTAAATGGAGAAACCTGTTTCGCTTCAAGCATAACGGCTCCATTTATTTCTTCAGGCAATAACTGGGGAAATGCGAAATGACGTACCATCACTTCAGGACCGCAAACCCCGCAGACCGCGAACTCCGTCTGAATTCCGGCTGAACGAAGACACTTACGGATTGCATTTAAAACGTTACTGCCGCTGTTTTCATCATTACCTTCGATTTCAATTTTCTCTTCAATAGCCGCAATACCGGCCGCGGTAACCCTGTAACCGCTGTCGTTCTTGTCAAGTTGAACTATCTTGATTGCGGACGTTCCTATATCCAGACCAAAAACCTCAAGCCGGCCGACATTTAGCTTTCGTTTCCAGTTTTTATCCGCAAATTTTTTCAGCTTTACTTGTTGTTCTGCAATCCATTTCATAGGAATTCCGCTATTTTTTTATTCATAAACATTACAGTCCTGGCTTCATCCCGTTAGAGACAGGCCGTCTCGAACATCCATCAGACATCTTTAATGACTTGTCTCTAACGGGATTCGTATCTTTTATCGACCGAAAAAAAACATTGTTTTACCTGGAAATAAGATGTTTAAGCCCTATCATCCAATATGATAACTTTAGACATTAAGTCCAATAACTATTATGGATTTGGTATGTTATTGAGGGTTGTAAGGTCTATAAGGTCTTGTCTCTGTCAAAACCTGTGGAATTTATTTATTCAAAAAAATTTTCCACCGAGTTATCGGACGCAGGTTATGCAAATCCTATAAATTGTATGACCGATTAACTCGGCTAATTTCGATAATCGTTCCAGCCCGAAGGTGTGGCAATATATTTGCTTTGCAGCCCCATATTGCCGGGCAAAATACCATCGAGCAATCTACTATCGAGATAATAATGCTTTTTATAACCTGTATCGGCTCCGCCTCCGACCATACCTCGGCAGGCCTCGGTAAGAGTCCCACGTATAATAAGGTTATCATATGTTCCGGGGACAGATTCCCTGTATCCTCCGTACGTAGTGCTCCCGCTTGTTCGAGCAAGATCCTCAGCACCCCATCCGCCGCCGCCAACAGTTATCGCGGCCTCTACAACCATATTATGGTCCCTCACCGAGACTGGCGTAAACATACGTCTACAGTTTGAAGTCTGTGACTTGCCGGCATCAGGCTGACCGATAGGTACATACTGAAACGTATTTGTCCCTACTGTTATAATAGGGTTATTGGACGCCGGGCCAGGGTAGCCCCCACTTGATGGACGTTGACTCAAACACGGGTCAACAACTTTGACGACACCCTGCGCAATCAGTCCAAGTATATTAGGATTATCCTGAGTTGGTACGCCGTTTGCATCTGTCGTATGTGCACCATCCACTGTTATGGGATTAGTAATCCATATATTTCCTCCTGTTCCATCATCTTCTCTGGCCGCCACAACAGTAATTTTACCCTTCACCACGTTCCGCGTACCGACCAAATTCGCGTCGCTGCTTCCTATGATAACATTACCCTTGACATAAATCTGTCCGCCGGGCTGAGCTGACACCCCTCCAAACGATTGAGTAACATAAGTATCGCTAACCGGCTTAATAATCCTCTCGCCAGTGGTGTCGGCATTCTGGTTCCTATAATGATAACCATAAATATAGTATCTCTGAAATGTTGCCCCGCTGCTGCCAGGCGTTATCCTGAAATCATTTGTTTTGCTGTCGCTGTTTTGTTCAAAGCCCCAAACCGTACAATTATTGGTGATGCGCACCTTACCGACGTTGTTGGAATCCACAAAAAACTCAAGCTGAACCGCAGGCACACGATTGGCGACTGGAGGAGTTGTCCCCCCCGTCATAGCGGCCGGTGTAAACTGATAAGCGGTTAGTGTGCTGCTTTGGAAACGGTTAATCTTGCTTTGCACGGTAGCTTCATCCGTCACTCTGGAGTCGGGCTGGTTGAAATAAATCCCCCCCTTAAAAAGGCTCATTATACTACTATATTTATCTGAGCCGCCTGAAGTATATCTGTTTTCACCCATGGCCACAGGCCGCGTAAACGTTGGACTGCCCGATATATAAATATCCATTATATCAGGACTATCATTAAGCTTATTAATATGCAGCGGCATATCAATAGTTTCCCCGTCAACATAGTATACAGCAGCTGTCGTCGAAGAACTACTTGGAATCCTGCATTTTCCCATATCCCAGCCGCTTATTGCCTGTATTACCTTCGCATCAATCGTCCTGTCAAACGCACCGCTATGGCCGTTCGACACAACCCTGTAAACAGGCTGGGCATTAACAAACGTATAAAACTGTACGCTGTAATCACAATTGCTGCCCAGAAATGTCAAGTTGCCCGTTGAGCCGGCTGTTCCAAGCGAGTCGAGCAAACTCCCCTGCTGGCCCATCCAAAAAAGCACCTGTTCATAGCCGGCCTCGGCAGCCAGCATCGACGCCATTTCATTTTTCTGCTGAATCGCCTGACGTCTTACTCCATAGGAAATCGTTAACACGCCTATTCCAAGGATAGACAAAATCATCAGGACCATAACGGCCAGGACAAGCACCGACCCGCTGCGACACGATTCTGCAGCGATACCTGCCCTGATTGTAATTCGTCGCACCACGGCGAATCCGTATCTTTTTTCGTCATATTGTTTTCGTCTGTTTTTCATCATTTTACACCTGCCTTCGGCAATAATTTAGTATTGCCTATCGAGGCCACATATTTCGCATCAGCACAGATGTCATCACTTTAAGCTTATCGCCGCTACTGGGGTCTGTCAGAATGGCATTCATCCTGACACATCCATAGCCCTGACCGCTTACGGTTGTATGACTGAAAATTTTTATGTTTGGGTCGGCTGTTACATTGTTTGCGAGAACTAACGTATTTATACCCGCGGTATTTCTGGTACCCCCGCCGGTTGGTATCGCTCCAACATTGGTTACCCAATTATAAGGTCCGTAATCAACTTTTATCTGACCGCTGCTAAGATAAAACAAGGCGTATGCCGTTGCTGTCTTCGTAACATCCATCAACTGATGCGAATCTGTTGAATCGAGTGGAACATCCCAGTATCTAAATTCCACTGCATCGCCTGAAACTACAGTATCCACATTTGGCGTAGCCGACACTACAGGGGTAAAGGTAGTTCCTGCTATTCCATAAATTACATAATTATTGCGGTTAGCCATCCTTCCCATTTTTCCGAATGCCGTCGCTAACATCAAAGAATCTTCCTGAATTTGGCTGTGAGCTTTGTTATAAGTCTGCTGCCAGGCTTGGGTCTGGCTGACGATAAGTGCACCTACCACCAATACGAGCATTAATGAAATAGACATTGCAACCACCAGCTCAAGCAGAGTAAGCCCAGAATAAAATTTCCTGTTATTATGCTTCATTATTAATCGCCTTTTGATTCTTCGCCATCTCAGGTATCAACCCTGATATAAGTAGTCAAAATAACCGGTGAAGTACACAATGTACCCCCCACAGGCCATCTGACCATTACTGTTAACTGCCTGAGTTTTGCTCCGGTTACAGGGTCGGGAGTAAAATCGCTCCAGCCTAAAATTATCTGCATCGGCACATTGTTTACAGTGTTAAGATAAATCAAATTATTCAGGGTTGTACCTATGGCCGTGCCCATTGTAAAACCAGTAGGAACTGTTGCGGAAGTAAAACCAAGGTGTAACGCGGTAGGGTCGTATGTGGTCAAACCTCCGGTGCTCATCCAGTCATCCATAAGCAACTGTGCGGCGTGTGTGGCAGTGGTTTGGGTGTTAGCTATTTGGCTGTGTTGGACTGCATAATATTGATAGTTCAAAGCGCCTATGGCAACTATAACAATAACAGTCATAGCCACCATTACCTCAATCAGGGTAAACGCTTTTGAGATTCTTGAGCACATACCATTTCAAGCTCCCCATTCAAAAATTAGGGGGGGCATAGCCCCCCCACCTTGCAATTATCGTTATTAACTAATTGCCAAAGACTGCTGCAGCACCTATAGGCCAATCAAGTTATTAACCTTTTCAAACTATACAGATACTACCATGCCCAGACCGATGCAGCGCCCGCAGCCTGCGTAAGGGTATTTGTGGTGGCGGGAGTAGTCGGATAGCCTGTTCTACCTTTGGAAGCATCAACAGAAATGGTGAATGCTACCTGACCTGCCGCATTGACCGCAACGCCGCTAACTGTGTAGCAAGCTTGAAGGAAGTACGTACCATCAAGGTCGTTGGCACCAAAACCTAAATCGGTTGTCAAAACCGGTGCGGCTACAGCAGCAGTACCTTTTTCGGCTGCATACGCACGGATAGCTGATGCTATTGTGCCGGCTGCTGATTTGCCTTCTGACCACTTGGCTGAGTCGATTCTGCCTCTCATTAGAGGAATCGCTACGGCTGCCAAAATGCTGACGATGAGTACAACCACCATCAATTCTACCAATGTGAAACCTTTTCTGTTCTTCATTTTATTTTCTCCTAAAAAAAAAATTTAATATTCTTTTTGATACTCACTTTCAGTATCGGCCACACAATCTTCCAACTAAAGTATAAAATACATTTTTAATATAGCCAAAATTCGGTTTAATATTGTTTACGCTGATTATGAGACGTTATGACTTTCCCATCGAGAAAATCGGCAGATACAGCGCAATCACTACTACCAGCACAATCGCTCCAACCGTTACAATCATTACCGGCTCAAGCAAACTCAACAGAGTGGTCACCAGGGATTCCACTTTTCGCTCATAATAGTCCGCGGTCCTCTCCAGCATTTGGGGCAGTGAACCGCTTTCCTCGCCAATCTGTACCATCTTGACCAGCATATTCGGGAAGAAACCGGTTGAGACCATGCTCAAGGAAATATTTGAACCTTCGACGATGCGCTCCCTCGTCTTTACGATTGCGTTTTTAATAATCTCATTGTTGCTCATTGTGGTAAGAATATTGAACACTTCAAGCACCGAAACGCCGGAAGCAAGTAATGTTGACATTGTTCTGCAGAACGTAACGACAAATGTATTGCTGATTACTTTACCTATTAAAGGAAGCGAAAGAAACGTTTTGCTGAACCAATAATGTCCTTTTTGGGTTCTGGTATAAATAAGAATTATCGAGGTTACTATGGCGACTAATGCGCCTACAATATAAACGACATTGTGGCGGATGGCGTTATAAAACCCCATAAACGCCCGTGTAAAAGCAGGAAGCTGTCCGCCGAGCTGGTCAAATATAACTTGGAATCGAGGAATAATAAAAGTCATTATAACTACAACCATTAAAATAATAAACACCAACATAAAGACTGGATATGCCAGCGCTCCTTTGACTTTCTTGCCAAGTTTGTCCTTGCTGCCGAAATACTCCGCCAGTCTCTTTAATGCCTGCGGCAAAGTACCGCCGGTTTCGCCAGCCATTATCATAGCGACCGATAGTTTATTGAAAACTTTCGGATGTTCTGCAAGGCCGGATGAAAAAGACTCGCCTCCTTCTACTTTTGTTAGAACTTCCTTCATAATCTGCGCAAGTCGCGGATTTTCGATATCTTCGGCAATAGTGCTCAAAGCCGCGGTAATTGGAACTCCGCTTTCCAGCATTGTCGTCATCTGCCAGCAAATCGACGACAAGTCGCCTGATTTAACTCGTTTTCGGTATGAAGAGCTCTTGGCCTTTCCTCCTGTTCCTACCGTTATCTCATCTACTGATATAGGAATAGTCCCCTGCTCCCGAAGCCAGTTAAGTAAATCGTACGAGGAGGCAGACTGTTTGAGACCTTCCTTACGTTCTCCCGCAGTTGTTCGAACAACATATTTGAAATTTTTCATCTATCGAGCCTGACCGCTTAAGCACAAATCATTATTTGCCTGCACTTTTGCTTGATGTATCATAATCAACGACAATATCGGCATCCGATAATCTCAGGTTTAGTAGAATCCCATTTTGATGCACGCGATAAATCCTTTGTTGCCGCGTTTTAAGGCTTCCAGTGATATTTATATCGGAACTTGATATGAAAAGCAGACCGCCGTTTCAGTGCGAATTGGCTCTTATGTCCTTATATCTTCCGTAAATGTTACGCTCAAAACTTCCTCTGCCGTAGTTAACCCCTGCAGCATTTTACTAACGCCGCTCTCAAGCAATCCGCCATAACCCTTTTGCCTGGCTATCGCTCTTATTTGCATTTCAGTGGCACCGGCTATAAGTTTTTCGCGTATTTCATTATTCATAACAAGAAACTCAAACACCGGCAACCTGCCTTTATAACCTGTTTCGCCGCAGGCCTTGCAGCCTTTACCGTGATAAAACACTGCATCTTTAGCCTGTTGAGTGTCCAGTTGCAAACGCTTCATAACTTCTTTGCTCAGGACAACCGGTTCTTTGCAATGCTCACAAATTTTTCTTACAAGCCGCTGTGCGACTATTAAATTCAGCGACGATGCCAGCAGATAAGGTTCTATTCCCATATATACCAGCCTGCTTATCGCGCTCGGCGCGTCATTGGTATGGAATGTGGTCAAAACCAAATGTCCCGTCAGGGATGCTTTTATCGCAATCTCCAGCGTTTCTTTATCTCTGATTTCGCCTATTAAAATTACATCCGGGTCTTGCCTTAAAATCGCTCGCAGGCACGACGCGAAATCAAGTCCGATTTCCGGCTTCACCTGGACCTGGTTAATGCCTTTAAGACGATATTCGACAGGGTCTTCTACCGTCGTAATATTTTCTGTCGGGTCTATCAGATGATGCAAGGCCGCGTACAGCGTCGTGCTTTTACCGCTGCCGGTAGGCCCCGTGATAATTATAATGCCGTGCGGCTGTTCGAGTATCATCTTGAATTCCTCAAGCAGTTTCGGCTCAAAACCGAGCTTTGCAATATCGTGGCTCGTCGATCCAGAATCCAGAATTCGCATTACTATTTTTTCGCCGTATATTGTCGGAATCGACGAAACACGAACATCTATATTTCGCCCTACTGTCTTAATCTTGAATCTGCCGTCCTGCGGCAGACGCCGTTCCGCGATATCCATTTCTGACAATATCTTGATTCTTGTAACAACTGCCGCCTGCATCTTCCTCGCCGGCGGAACCATATCGCGAAGCGCTCCGTCAATTCGCATACGAATTGCCATTGAATATTCCTGTGGTTCGATATGAATATCGCTTGCTCGGCTTTTCACAGCCTGGCTCAGAAGCAAATCCACAAATTGAATAACAGGCGCCTGAGTTGCCGCTTCTTCACTTGGCGCATCCGCGTCAGAACTGCCCTCTTCCAGAATCGATTCCACTTTCTGGTCGTCTTCGTCGATTTCCGTCTCTACAAGGTCGCGAAGCTGTTGTTCTTCAACATCGCTGCCGTGATATATCGCCTCTATAGCATGAATTATTTCATCGTGTGTGCTGATTACAGGCTTGATTTTCCGTTTCAGTTTTGGCGCAATTGTATCTAATGCGATAACATCCAGCGGGTCTGCCATTGCTACAATAATATTGTTGTTTTCTTCGCCGATTGCTACAAGACAGAAACGTTTGGCGACCGATTCCGGCAGCATCCGAGCGATACTCATATCTATTTTGCTGACTTCATTTAATGGTACGTATTGCAGCGAAAGATATTCCGCTAATAGACGGGTAATCGTGGCGGGATCCGACACTTTTGTTCTCTGAAGAACTTCGCCTAATCTGCCTCCGTTTATGCGCTGTTCGTTTAACGCTGAAGACAATGTGTCATGATCGATGAAGCCCTTTGAAATCAGCCATTCACCAAAGGGAACTTTGGTTCCCGTTACAGAAATCTTTTCTTTAACAGATGTCATTAAACTAACTTCCTTTTCTTACACTACCGCTTATTATGCGACTCTTTTTAAAACCTTAAGCTATAATTACTCTATCGTCCTATTAAAAACATAAGATAAGATACTATCAAAAGCAAAAACTCTGCCGTTGATTTAAATTATCCCCCATCGCGGATACGGCTTCCTATAATACCGTGTTATATTCCAGCTCTCGATGTGATTTTATAAGACGTGGCGGCTGTCATTATTAGCAACAAGAACGCAGTCAATATATAAAGGGGATAATACAGACTTTGAATTGTTCTAACAATTGAAACCATAAAAAGGATTCAAACCTGAAAATGGAGCCAACAGGAATCGAACCTGCGGCCTCTTGCATGCCATGCAAGCGCTCTCCCAGCTGAGCTATGGCCCCGTTTGATTTAATAATATCAAAACCTCCCCGCTTTTGCAAGTCCTATTCGTTATGCTTTTTCAGCCAGTCTTTGACCCAGTTTTCCGCCTCCTGCCGCACGGTTACTTCTTCGCTAAGTTGCCTGATATAAAGCTCTTTTGATACAATCCCCACCTGCGGCCCCGGTTTAACCCCAAGACTGATAAGTTCATGTCCGTTTAGCAGCGGTTTAGGCCTCAATTCCTTGCCGGCAAGCTCTTTTGCTCTTTTGCGAACCGCCAAAACCGCCCTAACGCTTTCGCCTTTGACCTTTTGAATCGCCTTTTGCAGCAAACACAAATCCTCAAAATACGGCTCTGCCGCAATCATCTTTAATTGCGCAAGAGTCAATTCACCGAGTAAATAGTCTCTTTTCACAAGCAAAAATTTTATGTGTTTTAGCTGATTTCTGCTCAGCTTGAGTATTTCCAGATTTTCCATCGCCTCGTCCGTCGGACAATCCGCAAAAAGTGCGCTCGCTGCAAGTTCGAAAGTTATTTCCTTCGGCAGAAATCCAAAAATCTTTTCCGCGAATTTCGCTGCCGATTTATTTTTAAACGCTGCAAAAATCCTCTCCGCAAGGCCCGTTGATAAAAGCAGTTTTACTCCCCTCGCCCGTTTTGCCGCCGCACTCAGCGATTCCAGCTCCATCGCTATTCTTTCGCCGCTGATTTTCGTAATATTGCCGGAATATTTTTTCACCGCGTTTAAGGTGTTCTTCTCTATTTCAAAATCAAGCTGTGCCGCAAAACGCACCGCCCTGAGCATCCGAAGGTAATCCTCGCTGAATCTCTCCTGCGGCCTGCCTATCGTCCTGATGATTTTCTTTTTTAAATCTTCTCTGCCTCCGACATAATCAATTATCTTTTTCTTCAGCGGGTCGTAAAACATCCCGTTAATTGTAAAATCTCTTCGCTGTGCGTCTTCTTTCGCGGATGTAAAACTCACCTTATCCGGCCGTCTGCCGTCGCTGTATCCCGCCTCGGCCCTGAAAGTCGCTACTTCGACCTGTTCGCTCTCTATAAGCACAATTATTACGCCGAACTTTGCGCCGACCTTGATTGTCCGCCTGAAAATTTTGCATATCTCCAGCGGCGTCGCGCTGGTAACAACATCGTAGTCCTTCGGCTTATTGCCCAGGAGCATATCGCGAACGCATCCGCCCGCCAATAAAGCCTCGAATCCCGCCTTATGCAGATTGCCGATTATCTGTATTGCCGCCTGTTTGTTTGAAAGCATGTTAGACATCTTAACTTCTTATATGCACAATATTTAAACTAAATAATAATATAACTTACGACAAATTGAAAAGAAAAAATTTATTTAAAATTATAGCATAAATAAGTTATTTTCGTTATAATATAAAATTAGTAACGTTCTATGTAAAAGGATGTTTGGAATGAAGAGAGACACATTAAAAATTGCTTTAACTGTAATTCTATCCAGCTTTTTAATAAACATATCTTTCGCAGATAATTTATCTAAATATACAGTTACTATTTTAGAACCAAATAGAACAGCGTATCCTTATTGCATCAACGACAGCAGCCAAATTGTCGGCACTTATGGAGATGATTCTTTCCTATGGGATAATGGAAATCTGACTATTATAAATAAACCTGTAGGAACCAGCGGGATGGAATATATAACCGCACGGGCAATTAATAACAATGGACAGATAACCGGCGAATTCAGCAAAAACTATAGTCTTAAAGGTTTTGTTTTAGAAAATAGCACCTTAATAACTTTACCCTCAATCGAAGATGATTTGCTAAGTTCAGCTCACTCAATTAACAACAAAGGATATGCCGTAGGAAGAGCGCAAAGATGGGCTGGGGCAATGAGTACAAATCGGGCATGCCTTTGGTCGCATCCGGAATATAATGCCTTCGATATTTCGACAGTTCCTAATACTACTTTTGGTCTCGCATATTCAATAAATGACAATAACGAGATAGTCGGCTATTTCTCTACTTCAGATTTTTCGGACCACGCTTTTATTTATGACTATGTAAATGGGATGAAAGACATTGGCGTTCTGCCCGGTTACAGCACCAGTCGTGCATTAAGTATTAATAATAATTCTCAGGCTGTTGGCTACTCCAGTAATACATCTGCCGGACGTCATGCATTTTTTTATGATAATAATACTGATACTATGACGGATATTGGAGTGCTCCAGGGGGCAGTGAAATCGACAGCTTATCAAATAAATGACAATGAGATAATTGTTGGTATTTCAACATGGTCGGATAACTCCACAAGAGGATGTATATGGATTGATGGACAAATTTACGATTTTAACGGCCTCTTATTTAATCCGAACTGGACAATTACAATAGCACGCTCGATAAACAAAAACGGCCGGATTGTGGGTAAAGGTCTTTTAGGCGGCCTGGAATATGCTGTGCTTTTAACACCGCTCGGCAGACTTGATAACGACAGTGATGTTGACAATTTCGATTATGTAATTTTCAGTTCGAACTGGAAAAGGACGGATTGTAATAGCCTGAACAACTGGTGTAATAATGCCGATTTCGACCGTAACGGCAACGTAAATAACGCGGATCTAAGTATTTTATGCGCTAATTGGCTTGAAGGAATTAAATTTTAAATTCCGACTTGCAGGACTGCGAATTATCTGTATTGCCGCTTGTTTGTTCGTCATCTTTCATCGCCAGAAAAGCTACCGTCATTGAGCTCCATACTCTTTTATCAATTATCTTCAATTGTCCATAACTGTCGAGAAGATTTACTTTTTCTTCTGTCCTTACAACTACCAGCCCGTCTTTGGTTATCTGCTCGGGCAATAATTTTAAAAGTTCCACCAAACGCCACTTGCCGCCCATTTCTCTGCTCATTTTGTATGGCGGGTCTATAAAAACCAGAGAACATTTCTCTCCGCCCACCGCCGGCGGCGCCCCTATCTTAAACGCGTTCGCGCAAACCACCCGTGATTGCTCGCCAAATCCCGCCTTTGCGATATTCATTCTGAGAATCTCAATCGCCCTTCTGTCTGAATCGACAAAGATTGCTTCTTTCGCTCCCCTGCTTATCGCCTCAAGTCCGAACGACCCTGTCCCGCAAAAAAGGTCTGCAACAATTCTATTCTCTATAAGATTGTATTTATACAGCACATCGAATATGGATTCTTTGACGCGGTCAGTTATCGGCCGGGTATCGCTGCCCTTCGGCGGCAAAAGATTCATTCCTTTTTTTGTGCCGGAAATTATGCGCATAGTTTAGTCACAGAGAAATATACTTTATTGATGATTGAATATTGTAATTTTATAAAAATAATTCTGCCGCAGGCAGTTCCACAAATCTTCAATCTTAAATCTTCAATTTTCAATTTCATTGTTTATACTTGTTCATTCGTGATTAATTTCTGGCTCCAGTCCTAAATCCTTTATCATCCGCAAATCCTCTTCGACTGCTCTGCCTGCCGTCGTCAGGTAATCGCCGCTGATTATCGACGTCGCACCAGCGTAAAATATCCAGCTCTGCAAATCGCCAAGATTAGCCTTCCGCCCGCCCGCCGCCTTTATCTGAACCTTTGGCAGTATAAATCGGTATAAAGCGATAAGCCGCAGAATCTCTCGCGGCCGCATCGTCGGCGTATCAGCCAGCGGCGTTCCCGCTATCGGCGACAAGAAATTCATCGGCACCATATCGACACCAAGCTCTCTTATTAGCAGTGCCATATCTATCCTGTCTGCATCTGCCTCGCCGATTCCAAAAATTCCGCCCGTGCATAATCCCAGTCCCGCCTTTTTAGCCGCTTTTACAGTTTCTATTCGCGATTCATAATCGTGTGTCGTTACAATATTTTTAAAATGCTTTCTCGAAGTTTCAAGATTATGATTATATCTTGCAAGTCCCGCTTTTTTTAATCGCGCCGCCTGCTCATAATTAATTATTCCAAATCCTCCGCAAATTCCAATCCCGACTTCAGTTTTGATTTTAGGAATAAGTTTTTCAAGTCTCGCCAGTTCCTTTTCAGAAATTGTCTTTCCGCTGTAAACTATACCGAAATTCGGCACACCATTCTGTTTTGCCTTTTTCGCTGCACTTATAATTTCTTCATCTGTTAAGGTTTTGACTTCTGAATAAGCCGTTTTGTGTTCTGCCGATTGTGCGCAGAATTTACAATCCTGTGTGCATCCGCCCAGCCTGCCCGGCACTATCGAGCATACTTTTATTTTCCTGCCGAAAAATTTTTGACGTATCTGATTGGCCCAATAAAGCAAATCTTCAAAATTTTCATCTCCGAGCGAAAACAAAAATTCAATTTCGCTTCTGTCGATGATTTTCCCGTTCAAAATTTCTTCTGCAATTTGAGATATTTTTAAGTTCATAATTGAATCTTTTTACTTATTAATTCTTCCGGCCTCATTACTATGCTTTTATAATATTCCGCGCCCAGGTGCACCGTTTCCCATTTTTCGCTGCGGAGACCTGCACCTTTTTTATAATCTTCCAGTGTAACCGCCGCAAAAACATATCTTTTATCCCGGCACTCATAAATTTCTCTGCCGTCGCTGTCAATATCGATATTCTCAGGATTATACACAAAAATAAACAGTCCCCTGTAATTTTCCCCGAAAATTTTTACCCAGTTCTCAAGTCCTTTAACATCGTCAATTGTAACCCAGTTCGCCAGGCTCCCGAACGCCGTAAAAGTCTTGCCCGAAAATTTCCGCCCCTTAACTTCCGCGATATACGCCTTGGAATCAGGCGTGTAAAAAAGAAAATCGAAGCTCTTGATTTTGCTTTTAGAAAACGCCGTCCGTTTTTGCTGGTCCACAAGCAGGTATTGAATCCCGTTATCTTTCAACCAACTCTCAAACGCTCTTTCGTAGTGATTACCGACTTCGTTCATCGAATGTTATTGAAAAATTCTGTCTCGCCGATTGCCTGCTGCTCTCCGCTGCTCATGTTTTTAACGACAATTTGTTTTTTCTGCGTAAATTCTTCTCCGACAATTATGCACATCGCCGCATTGACCGCCGATGCCTGCTTTAATTGTTTGCCCAGCGCCCCGCCCTTATAGCTAAAGTCCGTTTTTTTCCCCGCTCTTCGCAAACTCGCGACCATTTTAAGCGCCTCACTCTTCAAGGCCTCGTCAGCGTATGTCACAAAATATTCTATTTTATTTTTCTCTGAAATATTTTTGAAAAGCCCTCTTTCTTCAAGCACTATGCCGAGCACGCAATCGCCCATTCCCATTCCCGTTGCCGAAATTTTCGGCCCACCGAAATCCGCAAGCAGATTATCGTATCTGCCCCCTCCGCAAATCGCCCGCAGTGAGCTTGTCGAATCTGCCCGCAATTGCTCCGATTTATCGTAAATCTCGAAAACCACGCCCGTATAATACGCAAGTCCCCTCACAATACTTATATCGAACCTGCAAAATTCAGTTATGCCCATTATATTCAGATAATTAAATAATCTCGTCAGCTCATCAATTGCATCTTTTGCGTTTTTATCATCACCGGCAAAACTTTCAAGCTCTACCAATGTCTTTACAGACATAAGTTCGAGCACTTTTCGCCGTTTTTCGCCGTCGCCGATTGCCTCTGCGAGCATTTTCTCAAATGCCTCCGCCGGCACCTTGCTCTTTTTGTCCAGAATCGCGTAAACTTTTTCAAGTCCTTCTTTTTCTATTCCGAAACATTCCAGAAGCGCTGCGATAAGTCTTCTGCTCGATATTTTTACTACAATATCATTGCTCGTCAGACCTGCCTGCATAAGATAATCGACCGCGCAGAAAATCACTTCCGCGTCCGCAAGACAATCGTCAACGCCGATGATATCGATATTCCACTGGAAAAATTCCCGCAGCCTGCCCTTTTGCGGCCTCTCCGCCCTGCACAATCGCGGCACGGAAAACCACTTTATCGGCCGGGGCAAAGTATTAATTCGCTGGTTAACCATTCTCGCAAGCGTCGGCGTAATCTCCGGCCGTATCGCAAGCATTCTTCCGCCGCGGTCTTCGAATGCGAAAAGTTGAGTCGCAATTTCATCTCCGCTTTTCAGTTGATACATTGCAAGGTATTCGAAAATCGGCCCGTCGAACTCAGCAAATCCATTGCGCAGCGACACCTCTTTCCAGAGGTCGGCTATGAAATTGCGCTTCGCCATATCCTCAGGATAAAAATCTCGCGTCCCTTTTACCGATTGTATTTCCATATATTTTACCTGCAAAGACTTATGATTATAGAATACTCCCCCGTTTCCGTCAACAACTTTAGATTTGCTCCCTTACGCGGCACAATGAAACATATTCAAACTATGGTTTCTCAGCTTTTTAGCGATTTTCTTTGATTGGCCTACATATTTATCCAGTTCGCTCCAGAATTTCCTGCTATGGTTTTTAATCCTGGTATGGACCAGTTCGTGCAGTATTACATAATCCTGAAATTCCTGCGGCAGTCTGACAAGATTTATATTTAGATTAATATTATTTTTACTGCTGCAGCTTCCCCATCTGGTTTTTTGATTCCTGATAAAAACTCTGTTATAGGAGAACTTATGCTTATCAGCCAATAATTTCAGTTGAGTAGTAAGAGTAATTCTCGCGTTATTTTTATTTATTTTAGGCAAGGCCGGCTGAATGGCTGTTTGCGGTTCAATTTCTTTCATTTGATTAACTGTTTTTTTGACCCATTCGAGTTTGGATTCCAAAAATTCCTGTGCTCTTCTCAGCGACACTCTGACAGGAAAAGTAACTCTAACCGGCTTAAACGGCCCGATAGTTATAGACAGTCTCCTCGCCCTGACAGATTTTACATAAGTGATATTAATATTTTCACTATTCGATAACATATCCATCTAAAATATTTTACCCCCTAATCCAAATTTTATCCGACCTCTGGCGGATCGGCAATCTAAAAAATGTCATTCCCGCAAAATTTATCCGCCTCTGGAGGAGCGGGAATCCACGTCGTTTACCCGTTTTAGGCATGGTTGAGCATTCTGTCTTATGCTCTTATGACCGGTGCCCCCTGCCCCCCTGTCCCCCGCCTTACGGCGGAAACAAATCAGAATAACCAAAATTCAAATGTTCAAAAACGATTTCGGCGGAATATTTCCTCTATACTCGTATGCAGTATACTGCATACGAGTATAGAGACTTAAGATTTTTTATTGAAGATTTAATGTTTAACCTTATTCGTATATCCCTGACTGGAGCCAATAAGTCATAAAAATGGCAAGGTCGTCGATATCGACAGAGCCATCAAAGTTCAAATCAGACCAGTCGCAGAAATTATTATACATCCTGCAGTCATTTCTCATCCAATATCGCGCAAAAACGGCAAAATCCCTAAAGTCATTTTTGCCATCAGTATATAAATCCGCAGGCGAAATCTGCCAGATTAAAATCGGATATTCGTTAATCGGCATAAACCAAACTGCCTCGTTGCCGTCAGTATAAGAAAAATCCCAGCCTGCGGAGGTAAACGTGGATTCCGTTTTCATTTGGGCAGTGGTTTTGCCTGTTCCGCCTGCGCTGGAAGACCTGCCGGAAGAGTTAACATCCCAAAAAGAATTATTGGTAGTGCCGATTTGCCTAACTCCTACCAGACCACCGACATAAGAAGTGCTGCCGCTGACAGCCCCTATCGAATAACAATTGCTGATACTGCCATAGTTGCCTCCCACCAGACCGCCTGTATCACTATAAATAACAGAAGTACAGGTGACTGTGCCAATCGAATAACAATTGCCGATACTGCCGCCGTTGATTCCCGCCAAGCCGCCGACTCCTTGATAACCGCTGACAGCACCTGTCGAATAACAATTGCTGATACTGCCGTGGTAGTTGTATCCTGCCAGACCGCCGACATAATTATAAGAACCGCTGACCGCAGCCGTCGAATGGCAATTGGTGATATTGCCGTTGTCGAGGTATCCCACCAGCCCGCCGACATTCAAATTGCCGCTGACAGTGCCTGTCGAATAACAATTGCTGATACTGCCGTAGTAGTTGTATCCTGCCAGACCGCCGACACAATAGGACCCACCAGTTATGTTAACATCCTTTACTCCTAAATTGTAAATCTGGCCTCCTGAGCCGAGATAGCCAAATAAACCCGCAAGATCGGCCGTCATAACGGCGTTGCGGATAATATGATTATTACCGTTAAAGACACCGTGAAATTGTATACTGTCGTTTCCAACCGGCGTTAGTGTAATTCCCTTTAAATTTATATCGGCAGTCAAAATGAAATAGCTATTCCAGTCTGCCGAGGCAATCATCAATTTTTGCCAATCTGCTGCCGCAGCAATATTATACGGGTTTGTTTGAGTTCCTGCTCCGCCGCTATAATGCGACCCGATACTTATCACAATATTCACCTTTGTACCGCGCCAGACTACTATACCGCCGGCAGGACTCTGGCTTATGACTTGGCCGGCAGGAACCGTATCGCTAAAGGACTGAGTTAAGGTTCCCACAACAAGTCCGGCAGCAGCGATGGCGTTTTGGGCATCGGTCTGTGCCATAGAAACCACATTTGGAACAGTTATATGCGGCCCGATACTTATCACAATATTCACCGGCATGCCGCGCCAGACTACTATACCGCCGGCAGGACTCTGGCTTATGACTTGGCCGGCAGGAACCGTATCGCTGCAGGAATTAGTTCGAATTCCCACAACAAGTCCGGCAGCAACGATAGCAGTTTCAGCATCTGCCTGTGCCATAGAAACCACATTTGGAACAGTTACACTGTTTGCCTGCCAGGTCAGATGCGGATATTGAGCTGGCGCTATCGTCCAGAAATCCAGCGTTCCATTGGCAGTTTCGCCGACAAAATCCCAGCCTGCGGAAGTAAAAGTAGATTCCGTTTTCATTTGGGCGGTGGTTTTGCCTGTTCCGCCGGCACTTGTTGACCGGCCGGAAGAGTTAATATCCCAAAAAGAATGACTGGTAGTGCCGCCGGAACTATATCCCACCAACCCGCCGACATTCGAAGTACCGCCGACAATGCTTGCCGAATAACAATTGCTGATACTGCCATCATTCCACCCCACCAGCCCGCCGACCTCTCGATAACCGCTGACAGTGCCCGTTAAATAGCAATTGACGATACTGTCGCTGTCGTTGTCGTTGTATCCCACCAGACCACCGACAAAATAGTGCCCGGTTATTTTAACGTTCTCTATGCCCAAATTACGAATCTGGCCTCCTGAACCGAGATAACCAAATAAACCTATAAGATCATCGGCCGGACTATTCATATCAGCGTTGCGGATAATACGATTATTACCATTAAAGACACCTGTGAATTGTATAATGTCGTTTCCGACCGGCGTTAGCGCAACACTCTGTAAATTTACATCGGCCATCATAATGAAATGTTTATCCCAGTCTGCCGAGGTTGTCATCAATTGCTGCCAATCGGCAACGCTGTCAATCTGATACGGGGAATTCAAATCGCCAGTGCCGATGGAGTATGGTTTCGTCAGCGTCAGCGCCGTTATTGAAAGCACAAATGCATGTTGCTGGCCGTTATGAATTCCCTGACCCACTATCAAGCCGTTATTGTTTATGCTGTAGGCATACTTCAGAGTCCAGCCGCTGTTTGGGTTTAGCAGGATGTTAAGGTCGATATTATTACCGCCTCCCGTTTTGTCAAAAAGACACGCGCGGGGCTGTTTAGCGCTGTTTTCCGCATATCCGACAATCCAGCCATTATCGTTGATGCAGTAAGCCTCGCTGTTGCCGTCGGCCGCCAATCCTCTAAGGTCTATATTGTTTCCATCGCCTGTCGAACTGAAAAGACACGCATGGTATCTGAGCGAATCATTAAAAGCCCAGCCGACAATCTGGTTATTGCTGTTAACAGACCAGGCCAGACTGCTGTCTCCTCCAAGTGTCCCCAGGTCGATATTATTATTGCTGTCCCCGGTCGGGTCGAAAATACATGCCCGCTCATAATTGGAATGGTTATCTGCATAGCCGACTATCTTGCTGTTGTTGTTTGCCAGCCCCTGGCTGAAATGGCCGCCCAGGGTTCCAAGTCCTTTATTGACTCCGCCGCCGGTATTATCAAAAATACAGGCCAGCCAATAGCTCGAACTGTCTCGTGCCCAGCCGACAATTTGTCCGCTGTTGTTAATGGCTTGTGCGCTGCTCGTGCTTCCGCCAAGTGTTCCAAGGCTGATATTGACTCCGCTGCCTGCCGAGTTAAAAATACAGGCGATGCTGTTCGTCTCACCAACAATCTGGCTGCTGTTGCTGCCCAGCGCCGCACTATTGCTATCGCCCAGCTTTATATTGGCTCCGCTTCCCGTTGCATCGAAAATACAGGCGCGAGAATTGATGGAATTATTATCAGCAGCCCAGCCGACAATCTGCCCATCGCCGTTAATTGACCAGCCGACACTTGCCGGATGGCTGGCCAGTGTTCCAAGGTCGATAATTTGCGGATACCCCTGTCCTGCCCCGGCACTGATAAATATAATCGATAAAATTGCGCAAATAATTGTTTTAGTTTTCATAATTTCATCTCCTTTAAAAACTCATATGTCCCGCAATCAGATTTTTTAGCAATCATCATCGCTGCACCTGACTGAAGATATTATAGTAAAAATATCGGTAGCTGTCGCCGGAGATTACATCTCCTCCTTGTGATTGGTCCCACATACCAAGAGCAAAACCTGCCCATAAATCTACATTGAAAACACCGGGATACTGCATAGTAACATAATCTATCCCTGATGTCTTTTTGCCCTTAACGAAAACCACATGCCCGTCCTTGAATACCGCGTTGAATGCGTAAATATTTTCTTCTTTATGACTTAAATTATCCATACCAGTAAGATTCAAAGTAGGGCCGGCTCCTCCGGTCGTATTCCAAATTCTATCTGTCATAAATGGCTTTTGATAATCTAATTGGTTAAATTTTCGAGCCGTAACTATGGGTACATTACACATATCCCTTTCTGATGTTGTAGATATCGGATAATAACTATATCCTATTCTTACCCATTCATTCATTGAGGCTTGGTTAATTTTTTGAGGGGTAGTCAACCATTCATAACTCGTATTCGGCGGCGCAGGGTCAACATAAGATTCATATCGGTAACCGGGGTCCACGTTGGCCGGACAATAAAATATTCTCGCATTCGTTATAATGCCGCTTCTATACAAACATCCCAGCCTCATAGGAACAGGCTTGCCGCCTGACATTCTGCCTTCCAGATAATCAGGTTTATCTGGGTTATCCCGCAATACAACGTATGGATGCCGCTCGGTATCTTGTGCAGTAGTGTTTCCATGATACTGCGCATTCCAGGGAGCAGGATAAAGAGGGTCAAAACCGCCATACCACGGAAGCATACCGTTATACTCATCGGCATAAGCGCTTAATCCCACCGCCACCTGCTTCATCTGTTCGGCGCAGGTCCCTTGCCTTGTTCATCGCTGGAACGATTGCCGCCATTGCGGTTGTTATTAAAATTGTTACTGCAACAATTGCTGCAAGACAGTCAGCCCTCGTTGAACCTCTTTCCTTTTTCATAATTTCATCTCCTTAAAAATTTATAATATTATTTTATTAATTACACCGCACAGTGCGATTTTACGGTTTTCTCCGTCTGTAAATAAATATTCCGCCAAGCGTCAAAAGACAAATCGTTGCCGGTTCTGGAACTTCGGCAATACGAAAACCTACAGCGATGCCCTCGAAAATCGGGCTCATGCCGCTCGAAAAGGATGATTTGAGGTCTTCGCCGGCGTCATAGCTGTACGTTCCACCACGGATGCCCCGAAGGGAACCGTAAAAAAGAGTTTCGTTCCATTCCAAGACATTACCCATCATATCAAAGGTGCCGTTCTGCTCCATTGTACCCATACCGACATTCCAGGAAGCACCGACAATACTGTTATGATTCGAGTCCACACCATAATTCGAGTTCACACCGGCAACAGGGGCTGTATCTGTGCCATTGGCATAGAGCGAATAGCCGCTGCCGTCGGGCTTGAAATAAGCAGCCTTGTACCATTCATCTTCGGTTGGGATTACGTAGGTTGTTCCATAAGTCGAAATTGACGAAGCCCTGTCGATTCCCTGAAAACTGCCGGGATTGGCATTATCTCCGCTGAACTGATATGCACCTTTGCTCTTGTCGCCGCTGGTAAGATAGTTGCAGAACTGGGCCGCCTCATACCAGCTTACAGAATCGGTCGGCTGCTGAGCACCTGTCCAACGTGCACTATCGCGATAATCACCGTCATTGCCCGTGGGGGCACCGGCAGCGGCTGTAAAAGAGTTCCACTGAGCGTTAGTAACCTCGTACTTGCCTATACTGTAATCGTAACTAACTGCACCACCGTGAGTGCCGTTAATCATGGCATGCGTATCCGCCGTGTTGCCCGCATTGCCGATAGTTACAAAATCCATGTTAATTCCGCGTATGTTGTCAGCCGAAGCAAAATTCACAACTGCCATCACACACACAACAACTGCTAAAATTCTTGCCTTTTTCATAACTTCATCTCCTTAAAAATTTATAATATTATTATATGAATTACATCGCACAGTGCGATTTTACGGTTTTTCTTCGTACCAAATGGATAATCTGCCCGGATACGGACGGACTATCACCGACTTAGGCTGCAATCGAAAAATAATTCAGATTTAAAGTGGGTGTTTAAAGAGATGGGCCAAAAAAGATGCGATAAAATACTAACCTGATTTATAATGACATTCTTAAAATTATAATTTTCTGTCCATCCCTAAAACAGACCATTACAAATATAGAATACCACTAATCTTCAGTATGTCAAGAAAAAAATTTGGCTATAAGCCATTCTCCCGCCTCAGGCGTGATTCGTTCAAATTCTTTCAAAACTTGTCCGCCTCAGGCGGATCTTTATCGTCAAGATGGCTTACGCCACTAAAACTTGTGCCCGCAGGCACTTACAAACCATTTTTTTAAAAAACCTTACGTAAATAAAGGACTTATGGCAAGCGTTTCTTTTACATTTTTCAACGTAAAATAACGACTTACAACTTTCGGATTTCGAAATTCGTATTTTTTTCATAGCGACTATCAACTATCAACTATCGACTAATTATTCATTGACAAGACCTTATATAATATCGTAGAATAGCTGTTTTCAAATCAGCCTGAGCCTTTGCGGCAGGTTTTAGCCCGCAGTAAATGGTCATTATAACCATTTTATTTATAATGGGTTATAATCCGGAGTATGATACTATGCCCGACAAAAAACAACCTATTGACAGTCATCTTCATTTAGAAGTTGAGCCTGAGATTAACAGGTATTTTAAAGTTGCCATTAAATCGCAGGCCAGGGATTTGCATCTTAAAGCTGGTCAGCCGCCTAAGTTACGTATGGGCAATATCATAAAAAACACAAATGCTGAGCCTCTTGACGATAAAAAAATTGAGCAATTAGTTTTTGAAATTCTCACTGAGAAGCAAAAACAATTTTTCCTCGAAAACGGCTCCCTTGATTTCGCTTACGAAGTCGGCCCGACCGACAGATTTAGAGTAAACATATTCAGACAAAGAACCAAAATCAGTCTGGCAGCAAGAAGAATAACTTCCGTAATTAAGCCATTTGAAGAACTTCATCTTCCGCCGACCATTCAGAAAATCGCTGAGACAACGTATGAAGGTCTTGTTCTCGTTACCGGCCCGACAGGCTGCGGCAAAAGTATGACAATTGCATCGATGATTGACTTCATCAACCGCACACGTTCCTGCCACATCTTAACTATAGAAGACCCGCTTGAATTTATTTACACCGACAAAAAAGCTATCGTCTCACAAAGAGAAATCGGCATTGATGTGCATGATTACGCCGATGCGGTTAAATCTCTGATGAGGCAGGACCCTGATGTTGTGCTCATAGGCGAATTGAAAGACCAGCAAACTGTTCTGGGCGCGATGAGAGCGGCAGAGACGGGACATCTGGTTTTCGGAACACTGCACGCCGGAAACGCATCGCAGACAGTCCAAAGAGTCCTCGATATGTTCCCCCAGGATGAAAGAGAACTTGCAAGACAGACATTTGCATCATGTATTAAGGCGATTATAAGCCAGGTACTTCTGCCGGGCCTGAAAAAGGATATTCCAAGAGTACCTGCGGTGGAAATACTTCTGTCCAATCCTATCGCGAAAAAACTAATTGCCGATAAACGCGAAGGCGAGCTTGACTCCGTGATAAGGGCGTGCGTAAAAGAAGGAATGCAGGACTTCACTGAAAGTCTGCGTATACTTGTAGAAGCAGACTGGATCGACCTGAAAGTTGCTCTCCAGTATGCTCCTAACGTCGACGAACTAAAAATGGCACTTAAAGGAATAAGGTCAGCTGCAGGCGCTATTCTATAAAAAACATTTACCGGAGCAATAAATGCCGACAATTACAGCAACGATACAAATGGGTTTTTATATCTCACCTGTCAAGCTGATCTTTTTCATATTAGGTCTTCTTGGCTGGCTGCCCCTGTTAAAATGGATTAATCAGGATGCCGTCAAAGTTAAAACAAACGTGCAATACTGGACCGCGGCTATTTTTACAGCCGGTGCCGCGGGCCTTGTCGTCTGGCTTATGATTCCGCTTTTTATAATCGGCCTGCCTATGTATATTATTGCCGTAGGCGCAACAGCGGTAGTTTATATTATGCACCGAAACAGCCTTGTAACCGAATTTCAAAAAGTGCTTACAAAAGAACACATCAAAAGCCTTTTTGTTGACGAACAGAAACAGGCCGATAAAATGACAAAAGGTCTTGTTTTTATCACTGCCAACAAAAACAAAGTGCCCATTCCTATGGTCAAAACTCCTGAATTTTCCGGCTATAAAACTTCGCAGGAATTTTTTGACGACGCAATAACACGAAGAGCAGAGGACATCTCGCTTTCGCCGGCTGACAAGCAGTATAATATCCTGTATGTAATCGACGGTTCAGCCGAAAAACAGCAGCCTCGGAGTAGAGAAGAAACCGAATATTTTATCCACTATCTGAAAAATCTGGCCGACCTCGACATCGAAGAACATCGCAAACCCCAGACAGGCACATTTTCCGTTCTGAAGGACGGTAAACCTTATAAATGGGAAGTATCAACAGCCGGGACTACAGTCGGTGAACAGGTCCGGCTCAAATTCGTTGCCGAATTTGGTTTCAAGATGCTGCCCGACCTGGGATTAATGCCTGACCAGCTTGAGAAGTTTAAAAACATTGCCAATGGGCCGAAAGGTTTGTTTCTTATAACGGGCACAAAAAAAAGCGGCGTAACTACTACATTTTATTCGCTCCTTCGCAATCACGACCCGTTTTTGAATAATATCAACTCTCTGGAAAAACACCCGGCAGGAGAAGTCCCGAGCATTACGCAGAACGTATTTACTCTCAGCGATACCGGAACCACAACTTATGGTAAAAAATTCCAATCTATACTGAGAACCGGTCCCGACATTATAGGCGTCGAACACAGCGAAGAAAAAGATGTCGCAAAACTCGCCTGCTCGGCAGCAAAAGACGGTAAAATGACATACGCAACATTTGAAGCTACCAGCGCAATTGACGCTTTGGCCAAATGGCTTGGCTTCGTTGGAGACAGAAGTCTGGCTATTGACTACCTTGTAGGCATAAGCAACCAGAGACTTGTCAGAAAATTATGCGAACAGTGCCGTCAGCCTTACGAGCCAAACAAAGAATTGCTTCGCAAACATAATATTCCAGCGGACAAAATCAAGGCTTTCTACCGGCCCGGCGAGATTCAGCACACCAAACATAACAAACCGATTGTATGTCCGCATTGCCAGGGCACAGGTTTCTTCGGCAGAATGGCTATATTTGAGATGATTATTCTCGATGACGAAACAAAGAAACTCCTCAAACAGGCAAAAAGCCTTAATGATATCAGCAGCATATTCAGACGGGCAGGAATGCTTTACCTGCAGGAGCAGGCGATAAGAAAGGTTGCTGAAGGAGTAACTTCCATAAACGAGGTTATCCGGACCCTTTCCGGACCCGGCGAAAACGCAAAAAAACCGCCGGCTAAAAGTTGAAATGGAGAAAATATGATTGCCGAACTCATTGTTATTATAGTAATACTTGCGACCGCAGTTTTTGCTTACCTTAAAGGCTCTGTCGTAAAATCTTCCCTGCTTTTTATTAATGCGATTATCTCCTCAACCATTGCTTTTTCTTTTTTTGAGACGGCAGGAAAAATAATTATCGGCTACGGTTACGGCGGCCAATGGGTTTTGGGCGGCTGCTTTGCCGCTATTTTTATTTTCCTTATCGTTTTGTTAAACGCTCTGACTAATAAATTAGCGCCGGCCGGGATTCATTTCAGCGAACTTAACGACAAAATTGCCAGGTCTGTTATCGCTGTATTCGCAGGCCTTATCATAGCCGGAGTTATTCTAATAACAGCTGCTTTGCTGCCATTAGGAACAAGCTGGCCTTATGAACGATTCGACCCGCAAAATAAAAAACTCCGTCCGGCAGAACCAGACAAGGGACTTATTTTAAGAGCCGATGGTTTTACTGCGGCTCTTGCGTCCTGGTTCAGCCGAGGCTCACTATGTTCAAGCAAAAGCTTTGCTGTATTTCATCCTAACTTTTTGAATGAAATCTTTTTAAACCGCATCAGACAAGATGAAAACAATTGGATCATCGCCGGTTCCGAGGCTGTTGACGTAAAAGACGCATGGGAGCCCAACAGCACGACCAAGCTTGTATCCGCTACCGACAGCCAGCCATTGGGCGCTATACCTGGAACAAAGACCGTTATCGTTCGAACCGGTTTAAAAGGTGGTTCGATAACGCGCGGCGGGGCTATGACAGAAGACAACAAACTCACCTTTACTTTGGCGCAGATAAGACTTTTGTGCAAAGCCGACCGCTCTACTCTCACCGGAAGCAGTCAAGTTGCATATCCGGTTGGTTTTATCAGAAGTGAAAATATCGTTGATTGTAAAAGCCTGATAGAAGAGATTAGATTGAAAACCTCGGATTTTACGGGCGGAGTGAAATGGTTCGATTTCGTTTTTCAAATCCCAGCCGATACGGTTCCCGTCCTGCTCGAATTCAAGCTTAATGCCGCTGCTGAGGTTGGAAAACTTGTAAGCGGCAGCAAAATCCCCTCGCCGTTATAAACTTCGCACTGATTGAGTATAAGGATCGTAATTAGTTAACAGAGGATTTGTATATTTAATACTTCCGCCGACCTGCTTTTTAAGCCTCTAAAAGCTGCATCTCCCGGGTGTCTGCTTCCATAAGATTGTCAAGGTATTTACTCAAATCCGATACTGAAAAATGAGCAAGAAACTCAGGTTTGGCGCTTTTGTTAATCTGGCAGATAAAATCTATTATTTCCCGCTTACTCATTTTTTAATCTCCGAAAGTAAAACCATCATTCTGATAGTTAAAATATCGGAATAACGGACAACTTTTCTTTAAGCCCTCTTTTTGGCGGTTTTAACGACCTATAACAAAATCAGGAGACGGCCACTATATATCGGGTATTGGTATAAATTTTCACATTATATAGTTGCACTTTCCGGCACTGTTTGTATTATAGATATGTGCCCTATAAAAAGGGCTTCGGCGGGCAACAGGGCTTTATAAATTTTTTGCAATTATTTTTGAATTTCATTTTATTTTTACCGCCTTCCGAACATCTGGATTTTTTTGACGCAAGTGTTTTTATGTCTAAACTCAATGACAATGCGTACAACCAGACTTTAAGCAAAGACAAGCCAAAGCTCAAACTCTGGACATCGATGGGGCTATTGCTTACCTACAAATGCCCCGCCGAATGTGCCTTTTGCTACTACAAATGCGGCCCTAAAAAGAATGGACTTATAAGCCTTGCAGCCGCTATAAACGCATGGCAGGGCCTAATAGCGATTGCCGGCAAATCCGCTAAAATACACATCACGGGCGGCGAACCTTTCTTATATTGGGACCATCTTGCCCAGCTTCTCGAAATCGCCGCAAAACAACAACTGGGTGACGTCGATATGATTGAAACCAATGGCTGTTGGGCGGACAATAAATCCGATATCATAGAAAAGCTGAAATTTCTCGATTCGCACAATGTTAAAAAACTGAAAATCAGCTACGACCCCTTTCACGCTGAATTCATAGACTACCATAAAGTTAAATTGCTTTACGAAACAGCTTGCCAAGTTCTCGGCACCCAACGGGTGCTTGTCCGCTGGCAGGAATATCTCGAAAAAGACCTGTCCGTCAAAAACCTGTCCGAAAACGAAAAAGCCGCTCTTTTTGCAAACTCTCTAAAGGCTCACCCCTGCCGTTTTACCGGCCGGGCAGCGGAAAAATTTACGCAAGTGCCTGCAAATAAAGAAGTTGAAGAAATTGCCAAATTAACTTGTCAAAATGCCTATCTCTCTGCCAAGGGCATTCACATTGACCCTTACGGAAATGTCTTCAGCGGGGTATGCAGTGGAATAATCATTGGCAACATAAACGAAAAGCCTCTTGAGGAGATTTGGCGGGATTTTAATCCGACCAAAAAAGAGTTTTTAAGCGTATTATTCAATAAAGGGCCCGTGGGACTCCTTGAAAAAGCAATTAAGGATGGGTATCAAAAAAGCCGATTATATTTAGGTAAGTGCCAATTATGCACGGCTTTACGACAATTTTTCTTTGACAATGGTCAATTCAGACAGATAATTGGCCCAAAAGACTGTTATGTATAAGAATATTTCGGAAGTGTAATGAGCGAAACAAATTACGATTCAATATTGGGTAAGCTGGTTATTGAGCAGGGATATTGCACCGAGGAAGAACTGGCTTATTGCAAAAAACAGCTTAGCGAGCGGCCGAAAGACCAGCCTGCAACGCTCGAACAGCTTCTAATAGCTCATCATTTTGTCACTCCCAGCCAGGCAAAAAGATTAAGAGAAAGCTCTAAGGAAAACTCCAAGGAAAGCACTAAGGAAGGTAAGGATGTCGCCGAGCAAATTCCCGGCTATAAAATCCTCGGCAAACTCGGTGCCGGCGCTATGGCTATCGTTTATAAGGCAAGGCAGCTCAGTCTCGACCGCATTGTAGCGATAAAAATTCTGCCTCGCAGATTCAGTGAAAACAAAGATTACGTCCAGAGGTTCTACAAGGAAGGCAAAGCGGCAGCCAAACTTAATCATAACAATATCGTCGCGGCCTATGACGTAGGCGAAGCGGGCGGTTATCATTACTTTGTAATGGAATATGTCGAGGGCAAAACACTTTACGAGGATATTGCAAAAGGCAAAATCTTTTCTGAAAAAGAAGCTATTGAAGTTGTTACACAGGTCGCAAGTGCTCTTGCCCATGCCCACGCAAGAGGCTTGATTCACAGGGACGTCAAGCCGAAAAATATTATGACTAACGCCGCAGGGATTATAAAGCTGGCAGACCTCGGTCTTGCACGGGACGCCTCTGACATCGAATTGGCCAAAAGCGAAGCGGGAAAGGCTTTCGGCACGCCTTATTATATTTCGCCGGAGCAAATCAGGGGCGAAATGGATATCGATGCCCGCAGTGATATTTATTCGCTCGGCGCAACTTTCTATAATATGGTTACAGGAAGAGTCCCGTTCAATGCTTCGACACCTTCTGAGGTTATGAGAAAGCATTTAAGGGAACCGCTTATTCCGCCGGACCACATCAATACTTCTCTTTCGGCCGGTGCATCGGAAGTCATTGAGATGATGATGGCAAAAAATAAACAGGACAGGTACTCATCCGCCCAGGAGCTGCTGGTGGACCTTGACGCTGTTCGCAGGGGAGAACCGCCTTTAAGGGCGAGGAAAAAATTTAATATCGGAGACCTCCAGGACCTTCAGGACGGCCAATCTATTGAGCCGCAGGTAACTATTGAACACGAAGACGCCATAATAAACAGGTATAAAGTGGTAACAGTTATTCTCAGCTCGATAATCGCGGTTCTTGTGCTGCTGGTCATTTTCCTTTTCGCCTCAAAATAATTGTTTCCTGCGATTTGCATTGACTAATCATGATTTTCTGACCATTATATTGTCTGTTTTTATATATTTTGCGGAGTTTTTATGGCCAAAGGAGGCGCTCATTTTACATCGCAGGAGCTTGCTCTTGTTCTGAGCCATTATGATATCGGCATTATCCAGCAGATTAAACCGCTCGAAGCTGGAAACAGCCATGCTCCAAAACAGGTTATCTTCTCCGATACAGGAAAATACCTGCTCAAAAGACGCGCAAAAGGCAAGGATGACCATTTTCATGTCGCGCTGGCACATGCGATACAGCAGCATCTTAAAGATAAAAATTTTCCACTCTCAAGACTCATTCCCATAAAAGACACAAGTAACACATTTCTCGAACTGGATCATCATATTTACGAGCTTTTTGAATTCACTAATGGAACGCGTTTTGACGGCAAAATCGAATCAGTTGTTGACGCCGGGGCAGTTTTGGCCAGGTTTCACAGCATTCTCAAAGACTTTACATATCAGCCTATGCCCCAAAAGGGCAGTTTTCATGATTCAAGGGCCGTGCGCGACCATTTGAAAAAAATCGGTTCGGAAAAAAACGACCTGACAGAAAAAGACCTTCGCAAAACAATCGAACTGCTGATGACAATGTATAACAACTCAAGCGTAACTATAAACCAGCTTAGTTTCGACGACTGGCCGAACCAGATTATCCACGGCGACTGGCACCCGGGTAATATGCTCTTTGGCGGCGGAAAAATTATTGCCGTTCTCGACTTTGACTCGTTAAAGGTCGCCCCGGCAATAACCGACCTGGCCAATGGAGCGCTGCAATTTTCTATCGTCAGCGGCAGGCCCAATCCCGCCGACTGGCCCGATTATCTCGACCAGGCGAAATTCGTTCATTTTCTGCACGGCTACTGCGAAGTAAATATGCTCAGCGAAAACCAGCTGAAAATTCTGCCGGATTTGATGATTGAAACCCTCATCGCTGAAGCGGTTCTGCCGATTGCCGCAACAGGATTTTTTATGAATCTTTCAGGCACAGATTTTCTAAAGATGATTCGGCGCAAATGCCGATGGCTTGACAAAAACAGAAGAACGCTTGCCGATGCCATAGAACACTCACTGCAGGATTTGCGCAAATGACCGCCGACAAAATATCTACAAGACAGAAAATTATCGCCGCCGCTAAAAATCTCTTCAGCACTCACGGCTACAGCCAGGCGACTATCGAAGATATTATAACCGCGGCCGGAATTACAAAAGGTGCGTTTTATCATTATTTCAAAAGCAAAGAGACTATCTGCACCGAAATAATTGATAATGTAAAAAATGAGTACCAGGATATTTTTGATTCTTTGCCAAAGGAATTTAATCCTCTTGAAAAGTTAAAAGCCGTAATCAGACAGATTTTTGAATTAAATTCTTCCGGCCAATGGGTCAACTGCAAACTCATACTGCACATCAACTCGCAGTCTCATATTTTGCAGTCCCCAATAAAACAAAAACTCGACAGTTTCTGGAAATGGTATATAGACCAGTATCTTCAACTGATAATACAATGCAGGGATTTAAACCTTATAGGAAAAAGGTTTTCGGCTGAGCAGCAGGTTGAGTTTATTGTCAGCGTTTTAATCGGAAACATCTGGACAAGGGCGATCTTCGACAGCGGTATAGATATTGAATTTGTTGATTATATCATCGAAAGACTATAACCCGTTTTAATCTGGGCACAGTTTTTGCAAATCACCGGTTTTAAGATGTTTCACTGAATCGACTATCATATCCGCTTCTTTTAATTCTCCTGCCGGATAGCTGTTTGTAACAGCGACAACTTTCATCCCGGCTTTTTTGGCGGCAACTATACCCCAGTGTGAATCTTCAATAACCACGCACTGCTTTGCTGAAATCGCAGCATCTGAACCATTAAGTTTTTCAAGAGCCAGCAGATAACCTTGGGGGTCGGGTTTGCCTTTGGCGACATCGTCAGCAGTAACGATAACGTCAAAATAATCCGACAGGCCGGAATCTTCGAGCATAATTTTTATATCGGCAGGCAGTGCGCCGGAATAAATTGCGATTTTTACCTTGCTGCTTTTGAGTTTTTCTATCAGTTCAGGTATGCCTTCAATCAAATGATCTGTTTGCCTGATAGTCTCCTCGAAAAATACCGCCTTCTTCGCAATTAAATCTTCTATGGACGCCCCTTTATAATCTGTTTTACGCCTCTCTTTGACGACTTCGAACAGTTCGTAATCTGTAAAGCCCAGATACTCGGCGTAATACTCCTCCTGGCTAAGCTGAATTCCAAAATCCGCGAGCACTTTGTTCGTGGCTGCGAAATGACACGGTTCGGAATCCGAAATCACTCCGTCAAAATCGAATATTACAGCTTTTAGCACGCTGTTATTTCTCCTGTGGCACTGGACCTGCAAGAGCACCGTATTGTTCGAACGTTGATCTATCGCCGCCCAGTATCGAATCAAAATGCGATTTAATTATCGGCGTATTTTTGGTTATATACCTGCGGGCAATCATTTCCTTGCGTTTCTTCATACTGATTGTCTGGCCCTGGCCGTTATTCTTTTCGTCGGCAACGTCAACTTCCATATCGTTTTTGCTGCTTGCCTGCCCGCAGAAAAGATAGCCGCAGATAAGACAAATCGCCGCATCCACGAGTTCCCTGCCGTAAAGGTCCATATAATCGACGCCCTTTTCCTTCGCAAAAGCCGCCGCTTTCAGCACAAGCTCTGTATCCTGTTTAAGAATATCAAGCAAATCTTTAACCTGCGGCTCATAGTGTCCGGCCGCGAGCTCTTCGAGATATTTTTCCACCGTCCCGCTGCAAACGCCTCGAACCGCAGCAACCACCTGCAATTGGCTTGTGCCTTCGTATATTGTCGTGATTCTCGCATCTCTTGCGTATCTTTCGCAGGGATAATCCCGCATAAATCCGCTTCCGCCCAAAATCTGTATCGCGTTGTATGTAATCCTGTTGCACATTTCGGAACTGAAATATTTCGTCATAGGCGTAAGCATGCCGGCATACCGTCCATAACGTCTGGAAGCCTCTTTCAATGGCTTTAAATGTTCTTTGTCGGTCGGCGGATTAAACTCCAGCTTTTTCGTATAGCCGACATCATAGTCAACCACTCTGCTGGTCTCATAAAGCAGCGCACGTGCCGCTTCAATTTCGATTTTCATATCGATAACCATATCGCGAACTGCCGGCAGCTTTTCAATCGGCCCGCCGAACTGCTTTCTGCTCGCCGCGTAATCTCTTGCGACCCTGAACGCAGCCTCTGCGATTCCAAGCGACTGGCCCGATATGCCAAGTCTCGCTCCGTTCATAAGAGTCATAACGTAAGGAGCAAGTCCGCGTTTTCGCTCGCCAATCAGTTCACAGGGCGTATTATCGAAGAATAACTCGCACGTCGGTGAGCCGTGAATACCGAGTTTGTCTTCGATTCTGCGAACATGGACCGTCGGTCCTCTGCCGCAGATAAACAGGCTCAAGCCAAGTCCGCCGGTTCTGTCCGGCTCGCTTCGTGAAAGAACCAGCAGCACTTCTCCGCAGCCGTTGGTTATAAACCGTTTTACGCCGTGCAGATACCAGTTGCCGCTGTCATCCTGAAATGCCTTGAGCTTGCAGCTTTGCAAATCGCTGCCTGCATCAGGCTCAGTTAGAACCATCGCGCCCGTTACTTTTCCTGCGGCAAAATCATGCAGGTATTTCTGTCTTATTTCTTCCGATGCAAAAGCATTGATTGTCTCGGCTATACCCTGAAGACCGAACAGATTCATTAAAGAAGCATCGGCACGCGAAACTATTTCGATGGAGATTGAGTGGGCAAGGTTTGGAAAATTCAGTCCGCCGAATCTGTGCGGCAAAGTGGAACCCATGACGTGAGCCTTTGCCAGCATATCAAGCGACTCCCTTGTGCCGTCAGCGTAGCTGACAGTGCCATCTTCATTAAGAGTGCTGCCCTGCCTGTCAATGTCTTCGCTGCGTGGTGCTATAAAATCGCCGCTCAGTTTGCCGATTGAATCGAGCACAAGGTCGTAATTTTCTATCGCATCAGCCGCATCGGCCGGGGCATAGTCAAATTCCTTTGCGAACTTGAAGCCTTCTTCCATAAGATTGGCAGCACCCGCCATATCCACATGCTTGAATAAAAATTGAATATCGTCGTTATCTTTGTAAAAATTTGCCATCTTTTAAACTCTCGCTTTTATTGCTTTTATCATCTTTGGAACGATTTCATTAAGGTCGCCGACAATCTTATAATGTGCGATATCGAAAATCGGAGCCTGCGGGTCGTTGTTGATCGCGATAATCTTCTGACTGTCGCTCATTCCCGCCTGGTGCTGAATAGCTCCGCTGATACCAATCGCGATATACAGGCTCGGCCTTACAGTCGTGCCCGTCTGTCCGACCTGATGGTCGCGGTCAATAAATCCCAAATCAACCGCCGCTCTCGTAGCGCCGGGCGCTGCACCCAGTGCATTTGCCAAATCCCAGACTAACCGGAAGTTTTCTTTGCTGCCTACTCCCGCCCCGCCGGATACGACTATTCTCGAAGCCTTAAGATTGACTTTCTTTTCGCGTTTATGTTCATTGAGAATTTCCAGCGGCAAATCATCGTGCGTTACATGCACTTTCTCTGCGACAATCTCGTGTTTCCTGGCGGTAATCAGTTCAGGCATCGGCATAACGCCTTCACGTACGGTCGCCATTTGCGGCCAGCGGTCGTAATTTATAATCGTTGCGATAATATTTCCGCCGAACGCAGGCCGTATCTGAAGCAGCAGATTTTTATACATTTTATCCTTGCTCTCATGGTCGCCGATTTGCAAATCCGTGCAGTCCGCCGTCAGTCCCGCTTTTATCGCGCTTGCAACACGCGGAGCAAGGTCTCTGCCGCAGGCAGTAGCGCCGTAAATCATTATCTGAGGCTGATATTTATGAACAAGGTCATCTATAACTTTGCCGTAACTGTTAGCCTGGTAATGTTCAAGCAGCGGATGCTCGAGAACATAAACTTTATCCGCTCCGTAATGACAAAGCTTTTCAGCAAGGCTCTTTACTTCATCGCCGATAAGAACCGCTCCGACTTTGACGCCGAGCTTATCGCCCAGAATCCTTGCCCTGCCTAAAAGTTCAAGGCCGATATCTTCAAGTTTGCCTTCATGCTGTTCGGCAAAGACCCATACTTCCCCTTTCGGGTTGACTGAAATCATAGATTCATCCTGAATTTAACTAATAGTCTTATCCGATATTAATTCGTGAACCATATCCGCGATGCCCTGCTCGCTCGGCTCGATTGTTTTGCTTTCGCGCGCGGTCAGAACGACGCTTTGAATTCGATGTACTTTTGTGGGCGAACCGTCTCTGCCGCACCACTGCAAATCCGCCTTTAGATAATCAAGGTCCCACTGTTTAATTAGAAGACCCTTTTCCTCGAGCTGCTTTACCTTCGCCCCAGCAAGCTGTTTCAATTCATCGTCGCTGGCGCCGGGATTATCCTGTTTCATCTGCATTTGAATCTCAACAGGCGTCCTGGCCTTTTTGCATTTCATCAGTTTTTTTGCTACTGAGACTCGCGGGTCGTTCGCTTCGTCAATCACGGTAAGCAGAACAGGCAGTTTGCATTTCACTTCCTGCCAGCCATTGCCGATATTGCGTCTTGCCGATATAGTCTTTTTTTCAAGACTGATTAGTTCTTCAACGTAAGTTATTTGAGGGATTCCGAGTTTTTCGGCAAGTTGAGGCCCTACCTGTGCGGTATCGCCATCGATAGCCTGTCTGCCGCAGAGGACGATATCATAATCAAGTTTTTTTATTGCACAGCTTAAAATATAGCTCGTGGCCAATGTATCGCTGGCTGCGCATCGCCTGTCGGTAATCAGAATTGCGTCATCAGCGCCGCGGTACAGCGACTCTCGCAAAATTGCGCTTGCCGCTGGCAGACCCATTGTCATTACGGTTACTTTCCCGCCGAATTTGTCTTTAATCATCAGGGCCATTTCGAGCGCGTTAAGGTCTTCAGGATTAAAAATCGCCGGCAGAGCGCCGCGATTGACCGTGCCGTCGTCATTCATCGCTTCGCCTGTAATTCTTTTGGTGTCAGGCACCTGCTTTATTGCTACAACGCAGTTATAAGCCAATTTGACCTCCTTATATCGGGAATCTCAAAAACCATAAAGACTGGATAGTTTAGCTAAATTCGAGGATATGTCAACTTCTTTTCCCGTGTTTAACCCCGCATTTAGCCCCCTTGCCTTTATCCGCCTCCGGCGGATGCCAGGGGTTCGTCGTTGCCGGGGGTTTTCGTCATTCTCGACCGCAATTGGGGATCGGGAATCCACGTCGGTTTGCCCACCTGTGGCGTGACTTGCCCGCCTATAGCGTGGTTTATCCCCACTTCGACAGGTTTTTATTTCGACACTGATTTAATAACTGTCCAATATCACATAAAAATTATCGTTGTTTACAAGCCGGCGCAGCCGTCATTTGTTCTTGCGTAACAGTCTAACCATTCGAATGCAAATCTTCTTAAAGCACGCATATTCACCATTGCTGGGTAAGTACCTTCAATTAAAGGCGGATAAGTTGAAAGACCTAATTCCTGGTTCTGCCAATCCCGAGCAAAATACCAGAAGTCTGCGTCATTAAGTACACAATCTCGGTTGTGGTCCCACTCCGGTCCAGATATACCCATATTAGCATCATCACCGTTTGGGTTTGGAACAAAAGTGATTTGAGCATGCTTTACACCATAGTCAACCGCAAGCGGACATACCCAGTTAACGGTAGTGAATGACCACATATCACTTGGGATAGAATTGTTATCAGTCCTAACCTGCCAGTAATATTTCTTATTTTTATTAACGCTCACGGTGATACTGCGTCTACCGCGAGTAGCAGTTACTTTAGAACCTATTGGAGCAAGACTACCTGTACTTGTACCAAACCAAACTCTATCGGTGCTAGCACCATAACCTGAATACCAACTCAGTACGAAGCCGTTACATGGGTCATTGAGGGTACCACCGATATAAGCCTTTGTGTCGCCATTCTTCGGTGTAGGAGCTGAAGCCGTCTTTGGTGAATCAGACGTAAGAAGTACAGTACCATCTTCGCCGTTACGAGCAAGACCGGTATGAACGCCGCCATAGTCAACGTAATAACCTTTTGCGCCGCCAACAGCTTCAATTGTTCCGGCATTAGAGATACCATTAGCATAATTAATCGCTATGCGACCACCACCACCACCACCGCCACCGGTGTTACTTGGCTGACCGGAAGCAATGCCGCCAGAACCGCCATCGGCCGTAATACTGCCCTTATTGTAGAACGTACCGCTGGCAATAATCTTTACAGAACCACCGGAACCACCACCAGCTGCATAAGCAGAGGCAGCGCATATTGTGTTACCACCATTAGCTGTAATTTCACAATGGGCATCCAGGTTTACGTCACCTGTTGCGATAATTTCAACACCACCGCCACCGCCACAGCCACCGCTACTCGTACCCCATCCACCGGCACTTCCGCCAAATGGGAATGGTATTCGTGCATCGCCATAAGCAAGACCATAAGTGGTCTCTACACCAAACCAATAGCCTCGACCGGAATTACCGCCTTGGCCGCCATAACTGCCGCCTGCGCCACTCTTATACGGTGGGTTCGCAGGTTGTCCAGGACCAAAAACCGTTTTGGCTCTGTCATTTGGTATAGTGACAAACTTACCAGTAAGATTTTTCGGAATATCGACTCTTGTATGTGTCTGGTTGTATCCCGCGACCGATGTCGGGCAATTGACCAAATTCCAATAATTAGAAGTTGGAATCAAGGCAGTGCTATGATCATTAAAGACACCACTGGCAATAGGCTCACCGCAATTGGTTTTAGGACCGGGGAAACCGCCGCAACGTGCTATTAGATACCTATCTCCAGTGGAACCAGAAATTGTAGAATCGTTGCCGTCAATATGCATCTTGCCATCAAAATAGAAATTACCTGTTACGCGAAGAGACAGAGGTCTTGGCTGATTTACTTCATACTCAGGATTAAGGTCAGTATGAATATCATCAGCACAATATGATGGTATTACGACAATATCGTAACGCCTGTTATAACTAAATCCGGATGGGAAAGTAAATACGGCTATGTTGGCATCGCCATCCTGCTCAATCGTACCATATTTTACTTCCATCCAATTTGCGTCATATATTACCATGGCAAGGCTATTGACGTCACGGTTTGAATACCTTGCCTTTTTGCCGCCACTCTTGGTATTGAAAATAATCTCATACGGCCTGGTACGGAATAACCAAATATCTCCCGTAACTATTTGGCTCGGATAATTACTAATTACACGCCAATAGAAGACTGTGGCTCTGGTACTAATCATCTGAGAGACATAATTAACATCCTGCGCATTTAAGATTCTGTAGTTGGGGTCATTAGCCTCTACTCTGGTTATATCGCTGGACAGATAAACTGAATAGGAAAGCGGAGGCGTAGGAGACTGGTCCCACATTAACCTGATATTATTACCCGTTCCGGATACATACTCCTGACCATCAAACGGCGTCGGATTTCTTGCCTTACCTGTTTCAGTAGTGAACGACCAGGTCGGACCAGCTACATAAACACCTGGATTATCGGAGTAGTTCGAATCAACCCTCCAGTAATAAGTGGTATTAATACCAATAGACAGACCTAAGCCGCTATTCAGAACTTTACCATAAGTGGAGCCGCTTACGGCGGGTAATGCCACTAAAGCACATGGGTCAGTTCCAAAATTAAATTCCTGCGATGTTAATGTAACACCACCTGTCGGAGCTGCCGGCACCCAGTTTACATCAGTAGTTTTTACTACGTCTGAAGAACCAGGAATAGGAATCAATGCTATTGGCTTCGCAATTGCATCTGTTTGTTTAAGAATGCTGATTTCCAAAGGAGTTAATGCTCTATTATACAAACGTATTTCGTCGAGCAATTCATTACATTTGCTTCTGCCGGCTCCAATCGTTAGAGGATTATAATAGGTCTGAACTGGTAATCCGTACTGCCAAACACATAACGGCATAGCTGCTGTCGTTCTATAATCAATGACATTAACAGTTCTTTCAAGACCGTCGAAATATATCTTAGTGCCTGCCTTTGTATTTCTGTCTATGACCATGGCAACATGATGCCATGTCCTAAGATTTACTCCCATATCTAGAACTATATCCGCTGTTTGTACAGTTAACAGAGTCCCTATCGAAGTCGAACCATTTTTCTGCTGAAATTGAAGCTTGTTGTAATATAAACGTATTTCCCAATAGTAATTGGGGTCGAGACCGCCATCACCGCCTGTGAGCATTCCAAGCCTGAGCATTGTGGCTTCGTCATTTAAGAAAGCCGATTTATTGTCTTTCGGCATAAATCGCATCCAGAAAGCCCATGTACGTATGGGAGACGATGGTGGGGATCCTGCCAAATCAAATATCGAGTTTCCTGATGGATTACCATACTGATCATAAGGAATCCTAACCTTGATGTCATTTGGGGTGGAAGTGCTTCCATCATGACAAGGCATAAAATTCGCATCAGTGCCTAATCCGGGCTTAGCATAAGCATTCAACTCATATAGGTAAGGATTCATCGCATTAGCTTCCGGAGGAGACGAACGTATTCCGATAAGGTACCCCCTTGCATCAACAGTCACTGGGACAATGGCCCTGGTACAAGGGTCATTATTGTTTTCAAAATTAAGATTAAATAGCAGTTCAGTACCGTTTACATTAGTTATCGGATTAAACGCCCAAGCATCAGTACTGGTGAAGATAATAATTAGTGATAAAGTCAGAATTGTCTTTTTCGCTGTCATTCTTCTCTCTCCTTAATTCAAAACATCCTTTTTTGAAAGATTAATGTACATTTTTTTCTTTTGCGCAGATTTCTTCTACGCTGGATACTCTTTTGCGATGCAACTTTTTTTTGGGGGTATCCGCTATCATCCTTCTTCGTGAATAGTGTCTACCTCTCTCAAGAATTAAGACTATATACATAGTGGAATCTTGTCAAGTAAAATTCAATAAATCCGGCAGGTAAATAATTTATAGTTTATTAAGTTCAAAAGTATTTTTTTCACTTCTTATAATGCACTCCCCTACTGTCACACTTTTGACAGTAGAAATTATCACTAAACTTATTTTCCTCTCCCCCCGCATCGCCACCGCAACCGTTTTATGTTTTATACTATCTCTTTTTCTTCCCAAATTTATCCGCCTTTTACCCGCCTCAGGAGGGCAGGCGTGACTTAACTGCGTAGTAGTTTTATTGCTTTAAGGCGAAATCCCGCGGGATAAAAAAAGGCAAACACTAAACCCGGCTCAAGCTTGCTTGAAAGAGGGTTTTGTTTGAATTTTTATAGTGCATTTATGCACCGTTTTAAAGCAATCCTGCCGTGTCAATCTTGTTTTTATTTAGCCCCCAGTTTTACTGGGGGTTTTCGGTTACCCGTCGCCGGTATTTATCCTGAGCAGGGTCGAAAGGTACGGCGACGAAAGGTCATTGCGACTCCTTAGTCCCTTGGGGACGCCATAGGTGGCCGCGGCAATCCACATTAAGACATTATCAATAAAAAAGGCCGACTGTTAAGAAACAATCGGCCTTATCTTAACAAACGTCATTTCATTCTGTGGTAAAACTCCAGACTGTCCCTATAGTTGTTCCGCCGGCGTTCTTTTCATCTACACGCCAATAATATGTTGTATTATTGCTCATTGTTCCGGTGTCGTATGTTAAAACTGTCCCATCAGCAATGACCTTGGTTACCGGTGTACTTGCAGTTCCGAAATATACATCACGTGTAGCAGCGCCGCTGCCTGCCGTCCAGCTAATGTCTTGAGTCGTGCTGACATTTATTGCGCCATTAGTCGGTGTTGGACTGCTTGCTGCACCTGGCGGTGCAACGTATGCCGTTACTATTGCCGTACCTGTATATACGCCTGCATTTGCGTCTGCAGGATAATTCCCTGTTATTGTCAAATTACCTTTCCCCCAATAATTATCAATATCTTGATAATTATTAGTTGTATATGAAATTACATATTGGTCGGGAATATTATCCCCGTTACCCCCCATTTTGAATAAATAGAATTCTTGCCCTGTTAGCTTAAAAATAGGTGCCCCGTTAAAAGTGTATTCTGTAGCTGTATAGTTGCCTGCGACGTTGGGGTCTGTCGTTCCGCCTACGACATAATTCGGGTCAGCAAATAGCGTAGTAAAGCTCCATACTGTACCCGTAGTAGTTCCGCCGGCATTCTTTTCATCTATACGCCAATAATATGTTGTGCTTGTTGCCATTGTTCCTGTGTCATAAGTTGTGCCACTTTGATTACCTATAAATAGCGGAGGATTTGTGGTTCCGAAATACACATCGTGAGATGTAGCGCTGATTCCCGCAGTCCAGCTAAGGTCTGTAGTTATATTTACATCTGTAGCCTGATAAGCCGGACTGGGGGTACCGGCCTTAGACTTTAGTAAAACAATATAATCAGCAATTGTTTCCCTGATTCGTGTAAACGCCTCATAATCATTCGGATCATTTGCATTAGAAATTTCTTTCAATATAGACTGGTAATAACCAAGTTCATTAGCACTTCCCATATAAAGGCTATAGTTAGGATCTATTGCCGATTTGAGTTGTGTAAGATAGTTATTGGCCGCAATTACACACGGGTCACTCTGATTGGAATCGGCAAGAATGCTTTTTAACGTAGCTATATACTTTGCATCCTTAATGCCTTCACGGATTGCCTCAAGGCCGCCCATTGTCGGCAGTAATTTCCCGCTCCATGTCGGATATGCAAGGATATAATCGGGCTCAGTAAACGGGAATATATAATAGGAACTTCCGTCAAAGTCATTGTAAGGATCACCGGAGTAATCACCCATTGCATAACAGGAAACATCAGAAGTGCCAGTTGCAAATGCGTAAAGCCCGTGCAGGAACCTGTTGTAAACAGGATTGTCGAGATGCGAATGTCCCGTCGTATAGTACCCAAAATATGGATAACAGGGATCGTTTCGTTTTGAGTAGCCGTAATCTATGTCATCAGGGTTCCATATTTTGTAATCAACCAGTGCAGTCAATGCCGGCAGCGGCTGATTCTCATCAGGCACCTTGTAATAATCATTGCCGCTGACGGTTTTGGCAGTGTCAGCCGATTTGCTATATGTTACGCTGGTTTTCTTGCCTTTGTGATACTTGATAATGTGAAAGAGTCTATCGGTTAAAATTCTCAAATATAGATCACCTGGTTCATCGGTAATGTTGTAAATGAACTCGATGCTATTCCGGGTGCTAACCTGATTATATTCGTCAATCATAGCTTCGAAGCCCGTTACGAAACGTAAATCACTGAGATTTGTATATAGATTTGGGTCGCTTGACAGATCTGATACTGATTTTGAAAGTGTGATGTTGTAAATCTCTACAATCAGATACTCCGGGATATAAATATGAATGCGCCCCTTATTTATGACGCCTTCTTTTTTCATTCGAGCAATCGCCTCGTTGAATCGTGTGCTGTCGAAATAAAGGCCCCCCTGATTGTCAGGATGTGCAAATATCCGATGATAGGAGGGCAAATACATAAATGGGGTCAGTCCCGTCTCGCGATATTTGCTGTAAACCTCAGCAAGCCTGTTCGAATATACATGGGTATAGGGGTCATCGTAAACGCTGTTAAGGGTATTCGGCTTTTCGAGCGCAACATCGAGAACATTCAGTTTTACATTTATCGTTTTTTTGAGGACACCGTTCTGCTTGATGGTAACTATGCCTTCGTATAAGCCCGGGGCCAAATCTGCTTTTGCATCAGGAACCTGAACCTTTAGCCAGATTCTTTCTGAAGAATTTGGTTCAACCGATAGAGTCGAAAAACTCTCCAATCGTTCAGGAACAAGAGCATAACTCTTAATGGCTATATCGAACAGCCTTGCTTCGTCGTAAATCACATGGTCAATAGCTATGGTATTACCATCGATAGGGATTCCGCCTGAATGCGTAAGATTGGAAACGTGAATATTAATATCATTGATACCGTTTTTGGAATATATGGCAAAACTCATCGGCTCAACTTCACCCCATGCGCTAAATGCGGTAATGGTTGTATTTACTTCGTTAGGTTTAGGCTTTGTATGTTTATAGACAGGGTGCATTGTATCGCGAACGAAAATCGTCAGGTCATTATAATCCGTGTTATCAGGTGCATCAGCGGGTAAATTAACCTCGTAGAACCCTCTAACTGCTCTTTGTTTATTGGTCAGCTTTTTATAGTCCTGCTCTGATATCTTTCTCAGGCTTACATAATCAATCGGTACATTCGCATGGGCATAGTTATTGTTTGTAATTGTTATAGTGAATTTCCCATCAATGGCTCGCAATAGCTGATACTGGCTCTTTTGGAATGCATATTGCATATATTTCCATTGGCCGTCATTGTTTCCGCCAAGATGGGCTATACGTTCATACCAGCTTGAACTTCTCAGGTAGTTGGGGTCAATATCGTTGTAACCAATTTTCGAATCGATATCCATATATCCACATTCAGTCTTTGCAGAATTCGTATAGTCATCTACTGTATCTTTATACATTATTTCCAGAAGCATAGGTGTTAAAGGAAAACCATTAGCGTCCACATTAAACTCCGGAAATTCTATAGTAAGAGTATTGCCATCTTTAAGTTCCCTGTAACGGATGTTGTTATCGTTGATATCAGCGATTGGATCACTCATGTAAGAGGTGATAGTCCCGCTTACCAACCTTTCGTTGTTTGGTTCACTGCCGCCAAAATCGACAGTTTCTGCTTCATTCGGTTCATTCGCCTTACCGTACGCAGGCAGATATTCCGAGTCAATCTCAATAACATTAACATCATCCCACCAAACTGTGCCTTCGGTTCGGTAGGGAGCGAATAATTCAATCTTCATCGTTTCGGTATTCTTGTTAGCATACATTGAAGAGCGAAGCTCCGTCCAATGGTCGGCAAGAATTGGAACAGAACTAATACTCGGATAATTGATGTTGCCGCCACAAATTTGAAGTGTAATACATTCCTTGCCTGTGTCTCGTTTAACCCAGGCAGAAACCCTGTATGTATGGCCTGGTTTTACCGGGATATAATCCGAACACATTCGAGACCCGCTTGTAACAATTCCATCATTATGAATTTTAAGCGAATACTTTCCTGAATGTGCATTATTGGAATCGCATGATACAACTGTATTTGGGTCTGGATAGCCATCTGTCCAGTGCCCGGGAACTCCATCCTCAAAACCAGGATTTAGCAATAAATTAGACTGTGCAAGATACATTTCATCAGCGCCAATATCTACACGTTTGTTTACAAATTCTTCCTCTGTAACTCTGTTTTCTCCATCAATATCAGTCTCGTTATTGTCAGAAAAATTGGGGTCGCCTTTGTTAATGCAAGGCGAGTTCCATGTCAGATGAAAATCGTTGTGGTTCCAATCCTTGAAATATGGATAACTATCTATATTGCCTGTACCGGCATATCCGCCCTGAACACAGCAGTATGTTATAATAGGATTTGAGGAATAAATTAAAAATTCTATGTTTGCGTTTGACCAAAAAATACAATTTGCTATCGTCGGACTTGCATTATATATAGCAATTCCGCCGCCGTCACCTCCACGGTTATTTACTATTGTGCAATTGACTATATTTGCATCGCTACTATCGCAACGGATACCGCCTCCGTCTTGGTCGGATACATTTCCTGAGATAATACAGTTTATTATTTGTGGTCTGCCCCCCCAGATGTTTATGCCTCCTGCTGCATCAGCGATGTTATCAGCGATAATACAATTGTTTATTATTGGATTAGAGTGGTTGCATGAAATGCCGCCGCCGCCTTCGTAGTTATATTCCCCATTATCTTTTATTATACATTTGCTGATTTTAGGACTGCTTCCAGAGCAGTAAATTCCTCTACCCGAACTTCCACTATGTTGTATAGTAACACCTGAAATTATAGAAGTTAGTCCTTCTGAATTTTCAAACTTTACAACACTCCCGGCATTATTACCATCAATAATTGTAGCTTCAACAACAGCCCAATTATTAGGGTCGGTACTCCTTAAAGTAATTGCTTTACCATTAAAGTTAATATTTTCATAATAAGTACCGGGATATACGACTATCTCGTTGTTACTCGCGGCTTCATCGATAGCGGCCTGAACTACCGTATACCATTTATTTTGTGTAACGTTATGCACACTATAAATAGTTTCGTCAGCTCCCATATCAACTCTGCCGCCTTGCTTACGTGCAGTATTATCAATATCTGTCTCACCCAAACCTGTCGTGTTTGGATCACCTGCATTTATACAAGGTGAATTTGATTTCAGATGAAAATCATTCGCATCCGCATCTGCAAAACACGGGTCAGAACAGATATTGCCGTTAACGCCGTTACCGTCGCCGTCCTGAATGCAGCTATATGTTGCAGTACAGTTATTCACATCATCATTATTGTTCCAGATAATGCAGTTGTTTATCGAGTAATTATTGCCTGTTCCTGTCTTTCTCATACCGTTTAACGTATTATTTACTATTGTATTGTTTCTAATTACTACTGCCCCTGTCCCGCTAAAAGAAATTCCATATTTGTTACCATATATCAAATTATTTTTTATCACCGGAGATGAATCTGAGCCGCAGTAGCAGTAGATTCCATATTTATTATCTTTAATTATATTATCGATAATGGTCGGAGAAGTCCCGTCGCCGCAGCAATATATCCCTCTGCTGCCAAAAAAGTAGTTACTATTATTATTTCTGATTATGCACCTTTTAATTATTGGGGCGGTACCGGTATAACAATATATGCCATAATAATAGGCTCGTTGGATTGTAAAGCCTTTCAATACAGCGTTGGCATTTTCACTATGATTAAATACAACCATATAGCTGATGCTGTTGTTGCCGTCTATGATTGTGTTCGCGACAACATCCCAATTATTAGGGTCGGTGCTGGTTAAAGTTATTGCCTTGCCGTTAAAATTAATTTGTTCGTGATAGGTACCTTCATTGACCTCGACAATATCACCACTATTGGCTTCAGTAATGCCATTACTGATTGTTTTAAAAGCAGTTGCCCACGATGTGCCGGCATTTAAATTATTCCCGTCTGGACTGACATAAAAAGTTGTGGCCTGTGTTACCGAGAATGTTAAAAACAGAATTGAAAAAATAATCCCAATAATTAATTTGCGCGTGTTCATTTCCGACTCCTTTCAAAAAATGTTGACATAGTTTCTCTATGTTAATTTGACTTCAGGAAAAAATTGCTTTCGCTCCTTTTAATACATCCTGTAAAACTTAAAAACTCCTTCAAGCTAAAAACTCGGCGTTGTTTTTTCACTCACGCTCTTTTCTTTTAATCTGTCAAAATTATATCCTCTTCCTTTTGAAACTCAACCGAATAAGTCCGCTTAAAATACTTGTCCGCCTCTGGCGTGATTCCCCGCCTCTGGCAGTTCCAACAACTAGCGACCATCAACTATAAACTAGCAACTGATTTTGAGGCAAAATCGTATAAAAACAGGGGTAAATCCTTCCAAATCAGGGCAAAAAAATCAAAAAAAATGAAAAATTTTCAAAATCTTTACTAAAACTTGTCCCTGAAATGACTTACGAAAAAATTCCCCTCGAAAACAAAGGACTTATGCATCCCCGCGCTTAGTTTTGCACCGCCGGCAAAACTGCGGGGACGTCCTCAAATCTTTTACTATAAAGGACTTACATCAAAAAACCAACGAAAAATTTTCCCAAATCTCAATTTTTCGCTCTTGCAGAGAGCTAAGTCCTTATTTTTCGTATTAATTTTTCATTCTCTTACCGGCATAATGCGGAATTTTTATAATTCCTTTTGTTAACTTATCTTCGTCTTTTGACGAACTATAACTATCATATTTTTCTGATTATTAGGAATCTGATGAAAATGAACAAACACGAATTTGAAAGAAGAAGAGAAAAGCGACTTAGCTATCACTGGCCTGTCTGGTTTGCCGAGGATATTAACGATACCTTGTCACAGGGGCAGATGGTTGACATTTCAAGCAGCGGAGCGGCTTTTACGTGCTACCGCGATACCTGTCCAAGCGAAGGTCAATATATAATCGCAAGATTCAGCATGCCGCGTTATGGACAGGACAACTCGTTTGATATGGAAAACTATATACGCAGCGGCTTCATTCGCAGGATAGAGCATTGCAATTCCTTTATGAAAAAAATCGCGATTCAGTTCGCCCAGCCTCTGCCTTTCAAGCCCGGTGAGCAAAATCAGTCCATCCAGCAGCCCCAGCTCCAGACCGCCGAGGTATAAAACCCCCACTGCTCCCTCTCAGGCCACGTCCTGAAAAACTTCCAGTCTTTGCAGTAAAAATGCCGAAATATAGATATGTCGCTACTTTGGTTCTATTAAAGCTTAATAATACTGAAAACATTGTTTTAGGCGGTTTTATCAGTATATCAGGGTTAGCGGTACAATCATAAGTTATGACGGGAATTCTGGATAAGTCTTCGCTGTATTTTGGAAGGCAAATGGAAGTTTTCCAGCCAAAAACGGATAATCTCTTCTGAAAGATAGTTATGGCTCTATTTAAAATCAAGCCGTACATTGCAAAGATACTTACAAAAGCAATTACTAAAGCCGGGGCCATACCTGAAACTGAAAAAAAGGCTCAAAATTCGCAATTTGCAAACGCTGATGATGATGCTAAAAAACTTATCGCCAAAATCAAGTCGAAGGCTGACGAGAAAGGAAAACTGTATAGCCAAATCATATTGAAAGTCAAATCAGAAGCAGAAGAGAAAATATCTCAGCTAAAATCTGAGTCTTCAGCAGAGATGTCCCGTGTAAGATTAGAGGCACAGGAAGCAACAGATAAAGAGAGGGTAATCGCCCAGGCACAAGCTCAGGCTGCTCTCGATAGCATTAAAGCTGAATATGCCGAGAAAGAAAAGAGTTACGAGGAAAGGATGTCTCAAATCGAGGCAGAGGCTGAAGATGTAATAACTGCTCTTAAAATAGAAAATGATACAAAATCACAGACTTACGAAGAAGAGATAGCGAAGATCAAAGCGGAGTCTGAAAAATCAATATCAAAAATCAAGTCTGAGTCACAAAAAACTGCTATACAAATCAAATCAGAAGCGGATGAGAAACTTGCCGCTCAACTACAGGAGACAGTAAAAGCAGAGACTTTAGCAGCATCAGAAACTAAAGCCAAAACTCAGGCTCAAGAGCTTCTAAATAAAGAGAAGATAAGAGTTGAAGAATTGACCAGCAAAATTGCTGAAGTCAAGACAGAAGCTGATGAGAAAATATCTCAGCTTAAATCCGAGTCTTCAGCAGAAATATCCCGTGTAAGATTAGAGGCACAGGAAGCGACAGATAAAGCCAGGGCTATCGTCCGGGCACAAGCTCAGACTGTTATCGACAGCGTTAAAGCTGAATACGCTCAAAAAGAAAAAAGTTATAAGCAGCAGATTTCTCAAATTGAGCTGGAAGGCCAGCAGACCGTATCTGCTCTTAAAATAGAAATTGATGCAAAGTCTCAAACTTACGAAGAAGAGATAGCAAAAATCAAGTCTGAGTCACAAAAAACTGCTATACAAATCAAATCAGAAGCGGAAGAGAAACTTGCTGCTCAATTACAGCAAACTGTCAGGGCAGAGGCTTTAGCGGCATCAGAAGCTAAAGCCAAAACTCAGGCTCAAGAGCTTCTAAATAAAGAGAAACTGCGAGTTGACGAACTAACCGGCAAAATTGCTGAAATCAAGGCAGAAGCTGAAGGGAAAATATCTCAGCTTAAATCTGAGTCTTCAGCAGAGATATCCCATGTAAGATTAGAGGCTCAGGAAGCGACAGGTAAAGAGAGGACAATCGCCCGGACAGAAGCCCAGACTGTTATCGACAGTGTTAAAGCTGAATACGCTCAAAAAGAAAAAAGTTATAAGCAGCAGATTTCTCAAATTGAGCTGGAAAGCCAGCAGACCGTATCTGCTCTTAAAATAGAAAATGATACAAAATCACAGACTTATGAGGAAGAGATAGCAAAAATCAAAACGGAGTCTGAAAAATCAATATCAAAAATTAAATCTGAGTTACAAGAGACCGTTGCTCAAATAAAATCAGAAGCGGAAGAGAAACTTGCCGCTCAATTACAGCAGACCACCAGAGCAGAAGCTTTAGCCGCATCAGAAGCTAAGGCCAAAACTCAGGCTCAAGAGTATCTAAATAAAGAGAAACTACGAGTTGACGAACTAACCGGCAAAATTGCTGAAGTCAAGACAGAAGCTCAGGCGGTCATCGACAGCGTTAAAGCTGAATACGCTCAAAAAGAAAAAAGTTATAAGCAGCAGATTTCTCAAATTGAGCTGAAAGGCCAGCAGACCGTATCTGCTCTTAAAATAGAAATTGATACAAAATCACAGACTTACGAAGAAGAGATAGCAAAAATTAAGTCTGAGTCACAAAAAACTGCTATACAAATCAAATCAGAAGCAGAAGAGAAACTCGCTGCTCAATTACAGCAGACCGCCAGAGCAGAGGCTTTAGCGGCATCAGAAGCTAAAGCCAAAACTCAGACCCAGGAGCTTCTAAATAAAGAGAAACTACGAGTTGATGAATTGACCAGCAAAATTGCTGAGGTCAAGACAGAAGCTGAAGGAAAAATATCTCAGCTTAAATCTGAGTCTTCAGCAGAGATATCCCGTGTAAGATTAGAGGCACAGGAAGAGAGGGCTATCGCCCGGACACAAGCTCAGGCTGCTATCGATAGCATTAAAGCTGAATATGCCGAGAAAGAAAAGAATTACGAGCGGCAGATATGCCAAATTGAGGTCCAAGCCAAAAATTCGCTCGCACAGCAGCAAACAAAGGCACAGGAGATCATATCCACTCTTAAAACTAAGGTTCAGGAGACCATTGCTCAAATAAAAGCTGAAGCGGAAGAGAAACTTGCCGCTCAATTACAGCAAACTGTCAGAGCGGAGGCTTTAGCCGCATCAGAGGCCAAGGCCAAAGTTCTGGCCCAAGAGAATCTAAACAAAGAAAAGCTAAAGACCGAGGACTTGACCAGCAAGATTACTGAAGTCAAGGCAGAAGCTCAGGCGGTTATCGACAGCGTTAAAGCTGAATACACTCAAAAAGAAAAAAGTTATAAGCAGCAGATTTCTCAAATTGAGCTGGAAAGCCAGCAGACCGTATCTGCTCTTAAAATAAAAATTGATGCAAAGTCACAGACTTACGAAGAAGAGATAGTGAAAATCAAAGCGGAGTCTGAAAAATCAATATTAAAAATTAAATCTGAGTCACAAGAGACCATTGCAAATATTAAGACTGAAGCAAACGAGAAACTTGCAACTCAATTACAGCAAACCGCCAAAGCAGAGGCTTTAGCGGCATCAGAAGCT
>JBEKEA010000008.1:0-63161 GCA_050014075.1 Sedimentisphaerales bacterium
TGTAATTAAATGTTATTCAAAAGCCCGGTCAATAGGCCGGGCTTTTTTCTTGAATAACATTAATATTCGGATATAATTATCTCCTTTATGGCTACAAACCGAGTCAAAGATAAGATATTCCTTTCAGGTAATGAAGCCTTGGCGCATGGTGCCTGGGAGGTCGGCCTGAAAGTTGCCTGTGCCTATCCAGGTACTCCTTCTACTGAAATCCTTGAAACTTTAGCCAAATTCCCGGAAGTTGATGTTCAGTGGTCCGTCAATGAAAAAGTCGCTTTTGAGGTGGCTCTCGGGGCAGCGATAGGAGGCGTCCGAAGCCTCTTTGCCTGCAAGCACGTTGGTTTAAATGTTGCCATGGATCCTCTGATGACTGCGGCTTACACAGGTATCGGCGCCGGTTTTGTCGTCGTGGTTTGCGATGACCCCGGCATGTTCTCATCACAAAATGAGCAGGACACCCGCTGGGTAAGTATTTATGCCAAGCTGCCGATGTTTGAGCCGTCAAGTCCTGCCGAAGCCCGTCAAATGGTCAAACAGGCTTTTAAAATTAGTGAACAATTTGACACTCCTGTGCTCCTGAGAATGACTACTCGCATTTCCCACACAAAAGAAGATATTACTATCGACACGCGGTCCGTACCCGTCCAGCCCCCATTTCAACTGAATATCCAAAAATATGTTATGGTGCCGGGCAATGCCTATCAAAGGCATATCCTTCTCGAAAAAAGACTTCAAAAATTAAAAACGTACTCTGAAAATTCTAAATTCAACTGCATTGAAATTGCTGATAAAAAAATCGGCTTCATAACTTCAAGTATTACCTACAACTATCTGAAAGAGCAATTTCCCCAGGCATCTTATTTGAAGCTTGGTTTTGTCTATCCCTTCTGCGATGACAAAATCAGAAAGTTTGCCAAATTCGTCAAAAAAATCTATGTTGTTGAGGAGCTGGACCCATTTCTCGAAGAGCATGTCAAAACCCTCGGCATCAAATGCTTCGCAAAAGACCCTTCATTTAGAATTGGCGAACTCCGTCCGGAGTTTATGTCCGATATCGTTAACGGCAAAGCTAAAGTCGAAAAGAAATCCGATATCCGCAAGCCGCGAATGTGCTCTAATTGCCCACACTTGTTCACCTTCGCCACCCTGAAAAAGCTTGACGCCATTGTAGCCGGAGACATTGGCTGTTATACACTTGCATCTTTGCCCCCGATTTCTGCCCTGCATTCTTGTGTTTGTATGGGAGCTGGTGTAACCTTTAACGAGGGATTGCGAAAGGCTTTTCCGAACGGCAAAATCGTTGGTGTCGTCGGCGATTCGACATTTATTCATTCGGGTATCACAGGTCTCATTAATGCTGTTTACAACAAGGCAAAGGGCATTATCTTCGTCCTTGATAATTCGACCACAGCAATGACCGGAGGCCAACACCATCCGGCAACAGGTTTTACAATTCGAAATGAACCGACGAAAAAGCTTGTTCTCGAAGACCTGTGTCGCAGTTGCGGCGCTGATTATGTCGCTGTCGTAGACCCCAAAGACCGCAAAAAATTTGAAGAAATCGTAAAACAGCGGATAAATGCGGATGCTTTATCAGTTATTATCGCAAGGCATCCTTGTCCGTTAATTAATAGGTAATTTCTCAATGACCAATAAAACCTGTAACATCTTATTCTGTGGTATCGGCGGCCAGGGAGTCCTCAAAGCCTCTGAAATCTGCGGTTGGGCCGCTATTTTTGACGGCTACCACGTCAAAAAATCCGAAGTCCACGGTATGTCGCAGCGCGGCGGCTCGGTAGAATCACATCTTCGATTCGGAAACAAAGTCTTTTCCCCCTTAATAACAGCCGGTTGTGTTGACTACCTCGTTTCTTTTCATCAGGACGAAAACACAAGAATGAAAAAATTTCTCAAGCCCGACGGTGTTGACTTGGGTAAGTATCTTGACAAAGCCCAGGCACAAATTCAGGACCCAAAACATCTTAACACCTTTCTGGTTGGCGTCCTTTCGGCGTTCCTTCCTATTAAAGAAGCAAACTGGATTAAGGCTATCGAAAAGGTCTTTCCAGGAAAGTTATTGTCTCAGAATAAAGAAGTCTTTTTCAAAGGCAGAAGGATGATAAAAATATGATATGGAATGAAAAATACGAGTGTATGCCGGTAAATGAACTTAAACAGGTCCAGTCTGAACGGCTGAAAAAACTTGCCGCCTACATCTACACAAATTGCAAAACTTATAAAGATAAATTCGACAAGGCGAAGATTAAACCTGACGCTATCCGTTCAATCGACGACATAAAGAAGCTGCCCTTTACAACCAAAATAGATATGCGGGACAACTATCCTTATGGTTTATTTTGCAAAGACCAAAAAGAGGTGATAGAAATCCATGTCTCCAGCGGGACAACCGGCAATCCAACTCTGGTCGGCTACACACGCGACGATATTAAGCTTTGGTCTGAAGTTATGGCAAGGGCTATGGCTTGTGCCGGAGCAGAACCCGGCGATACTATTCAGAATGCTTACGGTTACGGACTGTTTACCGGAGGGCTGGGAGCACATTACGGAGCACTGGAAATGGGCCTAAGAGTTATTCCGATGTCGTCAGGACAGACGCAGAGACAACTTAAAATTATGCAGGACTTCAAGCCTAAAATCATTTCCTGCACGCCAAGTTACGCATTGTATATGGCAGAAGAAGCCCGCGAGATGGGAATCGACCCGAGAAAGGGAAGCTGGAAAATCGGCGTCTTCGGAGCAGAACCGTGGAGCGAAAAAATGAGAGGCGAAATCGAACAGACATGGAATATGCTCGCTACGGATATTTACGGCCTCTCGGAAATAATCGGCCCCGGCGTCGCGCAGGAATGCCCTAATAAGAACGGTCTGCATATTTTCAGCGATGTATTTTATCCTGAGATTATCGACCCTGACACAGGTGAGCCTGTGAAAGAAGGCCAGGATGGAGAATTAGTTATCACAACACTTACCAAGCAGGCTATTCCGCTAATAAGATACAGAACAAGGGACATAGTCAGCATCAATTATGAAAAATGTAAATGCGGCAGGACAAGTCCGCGAATCAGCAAAATCAAGGGCAGGACAGACGATATGATTGTCGTAAGAGGAATCAATGTCTTTCCGTCTCAGATTGAACACGTCATTCTCGGCATCGAAGGAACCGAGCCGCATTATCAGATTATTGTTGACCGCCAGCAGCATCATCTCGATGAGGTTGAGGTACTCGTCGAAGTCAACAGCAAGATGTTTTCCGATGAGGTCAAGAAACTCGAAGAACTAAGAAGAAAAATCAAAAAGGAAGTCGAGTCAGTGCTGTCAATCGGCGTAAAAATTACGCTTGTTGAACCCAAAACTATCGAAAGAAGTATGGGAAAAGCGAAAAGAGTTATTGACAAACGCCAAATATAAAGGATTGAAAAATGAAAATTAAACAGATTTCAATATTTCTGGAAAATCGAAAAGGCAGACTTTATGACGTCTGCTCCCTGCTGGGCAAAAACGACGTCAACATCCGCGCTCTTAATGTCGCAGAGACGGAGTCTTTCGGCATTCTTAGAATCGTGGTTGACAAACCTGAAGTTGCAGTTAAGGTTTTTAAGGATGCCAATATTACGGCCAAGATTACGGATGTTATTGCCATCGAGGTTGACGACAGGCCCGGCGGCCTTGCGAACACTCTAAAGATTTTCGCCGATGAAGATGTCAATATTGAGTATATGTATGGCTTCGTAGAGAAGTCATCCGACAAAGCCCTTATGGTCTTTCGTTTTGACGATGTTGATAAAGCTACGAAGATTCTTAAAAAGCACAACATAAAGATTGTTACCGAGCAGGGAGTAAGAGAACTTTAAATTTTCAATAAGGTACTCAATGGAGATTCGTTACTGGAACAAAGAGGTTGAAACTGCCGAACGGAAAAAGATTCGGCAGCTTCAATTGCATAGGCTTAAAAGTATAATCGCATCCGCTCTGAAAACGCCGTTTTACTCTCGCCGTCTTCCTTCGGTCGGTATAAACTCGCCCGATGATATAAAGAGCCTTGATGATTTGCGCAGAATTCCTTTTACCACGAAGGACGACCTTCGCCAGAACTATCCGTCGATACTTCCGAAGTGGTCAGAATTCATACATCGAGCGGCACTACTGGAATTCCGACTGTAATATATCTTTCCGCAAAAGACCTCGATGCCGCGACTGATATTATGGCAAGAAGCATAACTGCTACAGGAGCAGGCAGAACAGATATTTTGCAGAATATGATGAGTTATGGTCTTTTCACCGGCGGTTTGTGTATGCATTACGGGGCCGAGCGAGTCGGTATGATGGTTATTCCTGCCGCCGGCGGTAATACAAAAAGGCCGGCGGTAATACAAAAAGACAAGTCCAGTTGATGAAGGATTTTCGTACGACCGTTCTGCATATTACGCCTAGTTATCTGCTGCACATTCATTCGAAGCTGGCTGAATATGGAGTCGGCATCGGCGAGTTGGCGCTGAAAAAAGCCTTTATTGGTGCCGAGCCTCATTCCGAAAATACTCGCAGAAAAATCGAAGAGCTTTTCAAAATCGACGCTTATAATTCTTACGGCCTTAGCGAAATGAACGGCCCGGGCGTGGCTTTCGAATGTGTTTACAAATCTGACCTGCATCTCTGGGAAGACGCTTACATAATCGAAATAATAAATCCTAAAACCGGTCATCCTGTTCCTGACGGTCAGGAAGGCGAAGTTGTCCTGACAAACCTTATCCGTCACGCGATGCCGCTTATGCGGTACAGGACAAGAGACCTTGCCTTTTTACATACAGAGCCTTGCGACTGCGGAAGAACGCACAGAAGACTTTCGCGAATTCTCGGCAGGACGGACGATATGTTGATAATTAACGGCGTCAATGTTTTCCCGTCTCAAATTGAAGAAGTTATTATGAAAATTCCTGAGGTGGGCACCAATTATCAGATATGCGTTGAAAAAGACGGAGCGCTTGACAGGCTGATTGTTAAGGTCGAGCTGTATTCGAAAATGTTCTTGGGCGAGGCGAAACAGATTGACAATTTAAAATCTAAAATTGGCGAAGAATTAAAAGCCTCGATAACAATAAAGCCGGCGATAGAGCTGCACGAACCCGGCGTTCTGCCGGCGTTTGAGGGCAAAGCCGTTCGTGTTGTCGATACCCGGCCCAAACTGTAAAGGAGTACATTATGGCAAAACAGCTTCATATATTTGTCGAAAACAAACCTGGCAGACTGAAAGCCATCACTGATAATCTTCAGAAAGTCGGCATAAATATCCGGGCCTTCGCCATCCAGGACAGGGGCGATTACGGACTGATGAAACTTATCGTAAGTAACCCCGAGCAGGCGCATTTGTCGCTGGCCGATATGGGTTGTGCCTGTGCGTTGAAAGATGTTCTGGCGGTTTCGATTCCCGATCGGCCTGGTAATCTTCATCGGCTTCTAAGTGCACTTGTTGCCGGCGGTATTAATATTGTTGACGCACATGGTTTTGTTTTGCAGCCAAATCAACAGGGCATTTGCATTCTTGAGATTGAAAATTTAGCCCAGACAAATGCTGAGCAGGTGGTCAAGGAAGCGGGTTTTGATGTTCTCGGCAACGACCAGCTTAACAACCTTTAATTCAAGTTTGCCATGATAGATTTGTAGCTATTCTATGCAAAAGTTCATCGGGTGGAGAAGTTAAAATTCTGTAAGTAGAACAGCACCTCAGTAGTAAGTAGAAAGCTTTTGATGCAAATTGCCACTTTTTTACTCATTTGACAATTTCGTTATTTTTGCTCTACTCTCAACTTACTCTTTTCTACTGTTCTATTTTTCAGCTCTGCTGAAAAATGGGCAGTATAGGACTCGAACCTACGACATCCTGCTTGTAAGGCAGGCGCTCTAGCCAACTGAGCTAACCGCCCGGAAATTCACTACTAATTTATAAAAAATGGGCAGGGGCGGAGTTGAACCGCCGACACACGGATTTTCAGTCCGTTGCTCTACCAACTGAGCTACCTACCCGGAAAACCGGTAATTTACCGGCTAATTAAGGCCATTGCAAGTAAATTTATCATCTTGCTAATTCTCTCTATTTAAGGTTATAATAATGTAAATTTACGAATTGAAGATTGAATATTGAAGGTTTTTAAATCAGGTTATGGGTGTAGGTATAGGTAACGGTAACGTCGCGTTATCGTTGCTCGTTGTTGTGTTTCGTCAACACCAGCACTATACCCAAACCTAAACACGAGACGTTACCGATGCCGAAACCATTACCTATATCGTTTTATAATAAGATGCGGGCGTAATTCAGTGGTAGAATGTCAGCTTCCCAAGCTGGACGTCGGCGGTTCGAATCCGCTCGCCCGCTTTATGAATAAAAAAATTTGTGCTTTTACTCTCGTCGAGCTTCTTGTTGTAATGTCAATAATTGCTGTATTACTGGCCGTCCTTCTGCCTGCATTGACACACAGTCGCCAAATCGCGTATCGGGTCGTCTGCCTGAACAATTTAAGACAGCTCGGTCTTGCCACCGAAGCATACACCCAAAGTTACAAATACTATCCATTTTGCGTTCCACCTGATGTAAATGAAAAATGGTCCGACTTTCTGGCTAATCCTGACATCGCAAAAACTAAAATGCTCGGCGTGCCGGCTTCATTATGGCCTTTCCATAAAAACAAAAAAATTTACGATTGCCCTGTCCTGAGCAAACTCGGCTGTGATATAAGTTACTGTTACAACTGGCTGGCGAACAGTACTTACCCCGATGACGGAACCGCTTTTGCTACACCTTCCAATATGCCCCCCACTCCGCCAATTCCTCCGACGCCGCAGGAAAAAACAAAGTTACCACCTTTAACCCCCGAAAAAGTAAAATCGCCCGCTCTTTTCGTCTTACTGTATGACATACCGCTCAAACCAATACCAAACTATACCGGCCGCGACCTCTATACAGACCTCGACCCCGATGACTATAACAGCCCTGTTAACGAACGAGGTTTATTATGTGATCCAAATACAAAGACCATTGGCCCGCATAACAAAGGCGATGATATTCTATTTGCCGACGGCCATGTTAAATTGCACAAAAACGAAAAATGGCCCGATTCGGCAATATCCAGAACCCCTAACTAATAGATAATTGCTGTCATCTTGACGCCTTGGCCTGTTTTTTCTGCCAAAATTGGCAGTAACAATTAAATTTAAATTTCATCCTCTGCTTCTTTTTATATTTTATAATTCATTGTCATCAAAGGAGTTGTGATTTCTAAAATCTTTTACTATCTATAAGAGCTAAAAACTGGTATTTTTTTTGCATACATATCTATAGATTAGGGATTAGATATTGTTTCTATTTTTTGACTTTAATATAGGAGTGAACGGATTATGGCAGCAAAAAACTTATCTTTTAATACTGACGCAAGAGCCGCTTTGCTTACAGGTGTTGAAAAACTGACACGAGCGGTAAGGTCAACACTGGGCCCTCGCGGCAGGAATGCAATCATCGATAAAGGCTGGGGCAGCCCGACAGTTACAAAAGACGGCGTAACGGTTGCAGAGGAAATCGACCTTGTCGATAAGACTGAAAATATGGGCGCAAAGCTCGTGAAAGAGGCAGCCAGCAAAACAAGCAAAATCGCAGGCGATGGCACCACGACAGCGACGGTCCTTACCGAAGCTATTTTCAGAGAAGCCTATCGCAATATCGCCGCAGGTGCAGACCCGATGAGTCTTAACAGAGGCATTGCGCAGGCGGTTGAAGCTGTAACAAAAGCTCTTGTCAAACTTGCCAAGCCGGTCGATGTTACAAAAAGAGACGATATCGAAAATATCGCATCAATCTCCGCGAATAACGACCACGAAATAGGCAAGATTATGGCTGACGCATTTGTAAAGCTCGGCAAAGACGGCGTTATCACTGTCGAAGAAGGCAAGAGTCTTGATACGACGCTTGAATTTGTAGAGGGAATGCAGTTCGACAGAGGATACCTTTCTCCTAATTTCGTAACCAATCCTGATAATATGGTTTGCGAACTTGAAAAACCGTATATACTTGTTTACGAAGATAAAATCAGCAGCGTGCAGAAGCTTGTGCCTTTGCTGGAAGCAATCGCAAAGAGCAAAAGGCCCCTGCTTATTATCGCAGAAGACTTAGAAGGCGAGGCACTGGCGACGCTGGTAGTGAATAAACTCCGCGGAGTTCTGCAGGTTTGTGCAGTTAAGGCACCCGGCTACGGCGATAGAAGAAAAGCAATGCTCGAGGATGTGGCGATTCTCACAAACGCTGAGCCGATATTCAAAGACCTGGGCATCGACCTTAACAATATAAAACTGCCGCAACTGGGAAGAGCAAAAAAAGTTACCATCGATAACGATAATACGATAATCGTCGAAGGAGCAGGAACGCGTGAAGCAATCAACAGCAGGATAAAAGCAATCCGCAGCGAGATTGACGCGACAACCAGCGATTACGACCGTGAAAAACTTCAGGAGAGACTTGCTAAACTAACCGGCGGCGTAGCACAGGTCAATGTCGGCGCGGCGACTGAATCCGAAATGAAAGAAAAGAAATCGCGAATCGAAGACGCACTGCACGCAACACGGGCAGCAATCGAAGAAGGTATAGTGCCTGGCGGCGGAGTCGCACTGATTCGCTGTATCGACGCGGTGAAAAAACTTAAACTCGACGGCGATGAGAAAACCGGCGCGGACATCATCGCAAACGCACTCAAGATGCCCTGCTACTACATCGCAGAAAACGCAGGCGCTGTCGGCAATTTAGTTGTAAATAAAGTTTCCGAAAGCCAGGGCGGCTTCGGATATAACGCAGATACCGATAAATACGAAGACCTCATCAAGGCCGGTGTTATTGACCCGGTAAAAGTAACGAGAATCGCATTGCAAAATGCCGCTTCAGTTGCGGGATTGCTGCTAACCTGCGATTGTGTTGTTACTGAAAAGCCTGAAAAGAATAAAGGCGGAGCCGGAATGCCAGGCGGCGGTATGGGTATGCCGGGCATGGGAGGAATGGGCGGTATGGGTATGGGCGGCATGGACGATATGGGAATGTAATAAAAATATAATTTTTTATTTATGGAGATATAAAAATGAAACTTAGACCTTTGGATGACAGGATAATTGTAAGGCCTGAAGAGGCGGAAGAAAAAACAGCAGGCGGAATCGTTCTGCCGGACACCGCAAAGGAAAAACCATTGATGGGAAAAGTTATTGCCGTAGGGCCGGGCAAACTTTTGGACAGCGGAAAACGAGCTGAAGTATCTGTTAAGAAAAACGACACTGTGCTGTTCTCGAAATACGGCGGAAACGATATAAAGATTGACGGCGTTGAATACAAAATTCTGCACGAGAGCGATGTTCTCGGAATAGTTGAGAAGTGAGGTAAAAAAAATGGCAAAACAAATGATGTTTGACGATGCGGCAAGAGCACACCTGAAACAGGGACTTGCAAGACTGGCAGCGGCGGTAAAAGTTACTCTCGGCCCGACAGGCAAAAACGTTCTGCTGCATAAAAGTTACGGCTCACCCAAAATAACCAAAGACGGCGTATCGGTCAGCAAGGAAATCGAACTGCTCGAGCCGTTCCAGAATATGGGCGCTAAAATGGTCAACCAGGCCGCGAGCAAAACAAGCGATGTTGTCGGCGACGGCACTACGACCGCAACGGTTCTGGCTGAGGCAATTTATAACGAAGGCCTGAAAAATGTTACGGCCGGCGCAAATCCGATGGCTATCAAACGCGGAATCGATAAAGCTGTTCAGGTTGTCGTCGATTTTATCGCTTCGCAGAGCAAAAAAGTAAAAGGCCACGACGATATTCAAAAAGTCGCGACGATAAGCGCTAATAATAATATTGAAGTTGGCAAGATTCTGGCTGACGCGATGGATAAGGTCGGCAAAGAAGGCGTTATCGAGGTCGAGGATGGCAAAGGGCTTGAAACTGAGCTTGAGGTCGTCGAAGGAATGCAGTTCGACCGCGGATTTATATCGCCCTACTTTATTACAAATACCAATACAATGGAAGCTGTTCTTGAAGACGCTTACATCCTGCTGTATGAGAAAAAACTTTCGAGTATCGCAGAGATTATTCCCCTTTTGGAAAAAATCGCTCAGGTCAGCTCTCAATTGCTGATAGTCGCAGAGGAAGTCGAAGGCGAAGCACTGGCCGCTCTTGTTATAAATAAACTTCAGGGAGTTCTGAAGGTTTGCGCGGTAAAGGCTCCCGGTTTCGGCGACAGAAGAAAAGCAATGCTTGGCGATATGTGCGTTCTTACCGGCGGTCAGGTTCTTACCGAAGACCTGGGCATAAAGCTTGAAAAAGTCGAATTGTCCCAGCTTGGAAAAGCGAAAAAGATTGTTATCGAAAAGGAAAACACAACGATAATCGAAGGCGCAGGCACAAAAAAGGATATCACAGCACGCTGCGAGCAGATTCGCAAACAGATTGAAGCGACAACCAGCGACTACGACCGCGAGAAACTTAACGAGCGGCTGGCGAAACTTACCGGCGGCGTAGCGGTAATCAAAGCAGGCGCCCCGACTGAAACCGAAATGAAGGAAAGAAAAGACCTTCTCGACGATGCGCTGCACGCAACCAAGGCGGCAACCGAAGAAGGCGTTATACCGGGCGGCGGAGTAATTTACCTGCGAGCTATTGAAAAGGTCCGCCAGGCAAAAGCGAAAGCATCAGACGATGAAAAAATCGGATATGATATTGTCGCCAACGCCCTAAAATCGCCGACAAAACAAATAGCCGATAACGGCGACAAAGACGGCGATGTGATTGTCGAAAAACTGCTCGAAAAGTCGGGCAATATCGGCTACGACGCCAATACAGACGAGTTTGTCGATATGGTCGAGGCAGGCATTATTGACCCGGCGAAGGTCGCCAGATGCGCACTGCAAAACGCCGCTTCTGTAGCAGGCCTGATGCTGACCACTAATGTGCTTATCACCGACTTAAAAGATGAAGACAAGGAAAAGCCTGCAATCGAAGGCTCAGTCAGATAATCAGATAAATAGATGGCTAAACGCGATTACTACGAAGTGTTAGGGGTGGATAAAAACGCCGGCGCTGATGATATAAAGCGCGCGTATCGCAGACTGGCTATAAAATATCACCCTGACAAAAACCCCGGCGATAAAGAAGCAGAGGCGAAATTCAAGGAATGCGCCGAGGCATACGAAGTTTTGAGCGACACAGATAAACGGGCACGATACGACCAATACGGCCATTCGGGACTTCAGGGCTCAGGCATGCACGATTTTTCGAGAATGAATGTCGAAGATATATTCGGCGCGCTTAACCTTGAGGATATATTCGGCGATTTATTCGGCAGCGGGTTCGGCGGCAGGTCGCGACGCCCATCAGCAAGAGGAGCACGCAAAGGCTACGACCTTGAAACCGTCGTTGAGCTTACGCTTAACGATGTCGCAAGCGGCGTAGAAAAGACCATTGAATTTACGCGGCAGGATAATTGCGAGGAATGCGGCGGGTCCGGAGCAACCAAAGGGAGCAGCCCGGTGAAGTGTTCAACCTGCGGAGGCCAGGGGCAGGTCGCACAGGCAGGTCTGGGCGGTTTTTTCCAGATGGTTTCAACCTGTCCAAAGTGCAAAGGAAACGGAACTGTAATCGGCAGTCCTTGTAAAAACTGCAGAGGCACAGGCAGGATACCTAAAAAACGGGAAGTTAATGTAAAAATTCCAGCGGGTGTTCACGAAGGCCAGAGCGTAAGAGTCCACGGCGAAGGCGAACCGGGATTTAACGGCGGACCTCGCGGCGATTTATACTGCTATGTAAAATTAAAAGAGCATCCGTTTTTGCAGCGGGACGGAATTGACCTTATCGCAGTGGTGCCGATAGGCTTCACGCAGGCGGCTCTTGGCGGAATAGTCGAAGTACCGAGTCTTAACGGAATGAAAGAACTTAAAATTTCGCCCGGCACGCAAAACGGCGATGTGTTCAGAATCAAAGGACAGGGACTGCCGGACATAAGAACAAAATATACAGGCGACGAGCTTGTCCAGATATTAGTTGAAATACCGAAAAAACTGAACAGCCAGCAGGAAGAGTTGCTGAGGAAATTCGCCGAGACAGAAGACAAAACCGTTCTGCCGAAATCGAAAGGGTTTTTTGAAAAACTCAAACAATATTTCAATAACAAGTAAAAATTATGAGCTTCAATAATTAAATAAAAATATATGAACGAAGAAATCCCAAAAGAACCCGTTGAGCAGCAGAAGCAGGAACAACAGAATCCCCCTGCCGACAGCGAGATTCACGCAGAGCATAAAAAAGACAAGCTTCACAAGCAAATAGACAAACTGCGGGCCGAAAAAGACGAGGTCTTTGCACGGCTTCAGCGGCTCAGCGCAGATTATCAAAACTATCAGAAACGCACCGCAAAGCAAATCGCCGAATCAATAACTTATGAAAAGGAAGTTGTAATAAAATCCCTGCTGCCGGTGCTCGACAATCTTGACCATACGATAATTAATACCGAAAAACTTAAGGACAGCGGCGAAGTGCTTAAAGGCATAAAAATTATTTACGACCAGTTCCTGGCGGTGCTGAAAACCCACGGCATAGAGCAGATAATTGCCGTCGGAGCAACGTTTGACCCGGAGTGCCATCAGGCCGTTATGCAAAAGACAGAGCCGGACAAAGAAGACGGAGCTATCCTCGAAGAACTTCGCAAAGGCTACAGGCTGGGCGATAAAATTCTGCGCCCCTCATCCGTAGTAGTAAACAAAAAGAAAGAAGAGCCGCAACCTGACACCGACAACAAAGACAACGGAGAATAAACTGTGCCGACTTATGATTACCAATGCGAAAAATGCGGATATGAGTTTGAAAAGTTTCAATCAATAACCGCTTCAAGTTTGCGAAAATGTCCCAAGTGCGGCAAATCGGCATTAAAAAGACTTATAGGCACAGGGTCGGCGGTGATTTTTAAAGGGACGGGCTTCTATCAGACGGATTATCCGAGTGATTCCTACAAACAATCGGTTAAAAAAGAGACCGACAAGAGCAGTAAAAAAGAAGAGAAAAAAGAAGTCAAAACAGAAGCTAAAACAGAAACCAAAAAAACGCCTTCGACAAAAAAAGACAAGAAGTCCTAAGCCGCCCCCGGCGTTATCCTCCAATAACCATTATTGTCAGATTTGCTTTCCCCCCGGAAATATCGGATATTGACTGCGGAGTTTTTTCAGGAGACGTAAGCACAGGCTTTTCCGGTATTAAAAGGTCTGAACCGGTGTTCTGTTTGGCAAAATATGTCGCCAAAACATCAGTCGCGGCGGCATTGTTTATTACGGCTATATCGTTTGCCATTCGTATTCTTTGGCCGTAACTGTCGGCTTTGCAGATTTCAAGAGCCTGCTGGGCGGTAACGTTATCTACAGTAACATATTGTCCCGCCTGCTCGGTGCCTATTTGAAGTTTTGCGCCGGTGCATTTGGGCCAGATAAAGCTCAACTCGCCAAGCAGATTTACAAGGGAACTCCTGCCGCAGCTTAAAACATATTTTACAGAACCTGTTTTTCTGTCAATCTCTACGGTTTTGTCAAAAAGCCCCGTATTCATCAGCGCTTTGCCGACAAGCCAATCCGTTTCAACGGGGCTGTCGGTAACAAGCGTAAGTTTTGCCACTATAGGAACTGATAAAATTTCCTGGGGCACAACCGCAACTACCGCTTCTTCGGCGGGTTTGACATCGGCGAACGGCTTTTCATACAGAACCTGCGGCTTCTGTTTCCTGTTTAAAGCATTATTGACAAATTTGTCTCTGCTGGACTTGGGCACAAAAATATCAAACACAATTACAGAGAGCACTGCCATAAGCACAATTATCGCAGCTGCCGTCATCATTCGCCGTATAATCAGATGCCGAACGCCTGCATTGTGATGATAGCCGCTCGTATCTTCAAGCAAAATCTGTCTTTCAAGTCTTCCTGTAACACTTTCACAAAACGCTTCGGGCACGGCCGCAGGCGATACAGAGGCCATCAGTTTTTTGTAACGGCTCAGCGAATCAAAAGCGTCCCTGACCTGCGTATCGTTGTCTATAAGCCTTTTAACTTCGTTGGCTTTTCTTTCATCGAGTTCGCCGTCGATAAAACTGTTAAGCAGTTCTTCAATTAATTCCATATCTTTCATTGTATTACCGCCTCTAGAATTTCCCGCAGGTTTTTCCTGCCGCGGGCAATTCTGCTTTTAACTGTTCCAATTTCCATATCCAGCGTTTCAGCAATTTCATTATAGCTCATCTGCTCGATATCCCGCAGAACAACCACGGCCCTTTGCTGCGGGTCAAGTTTTTCAAGAGCCTTTAAAATCAGGCCCTGCACTTCTTTTTTTGAAGCCAGTTCCGAAGGTTCTTCGATATTTTTATCTATCAGATAATCCTTTAGCTGCCGATTCGTTTCTTCGTCCGTTTCTTCCTGAAGCGACTGAAAACTCACCTTTGAATTTTTTTTGCAGAAGTTAAACGTCAGGTTAACCGCTATCCTGAAGAGCCAGGTGTAAAAACTGCTCTGGCCTTTGAAATCTTTCAGTCCCTGGATAGCCCGGACAAAGGCATCCTGCGCCAGCTCAGCGGCATCTGCTTCATTTCCGCAAATCTTCAATATGGTGTTGTAAACCCTGTCCTGATACTTAAGTATCAGTTTCTCGACAGAAGCCATATTCCCGGCCCTGGCCTGAGCAACAAGCGCCGCTTCGTCAATAGAAATATTGCCGGCCACTTTAAGCTGTTCCTGTATAAATTTGACCATCGTAGCTCTGAAAAGTTCCTTACTTTTTAATAAAATAATACAATAATTTCGCTAACTATAATGCCATAATAAGGTTACATTTGCAAGTATGTTATTTGAACGGTTTTGCAAACGAAGATACAGGTTAAACCCAATTAATGAAAGGAGTTAAGCCGATTCCTTTCGGGCCGTTTTTGCCGAGTCGAACAGGTCCGCCCGGCCGTCAACAACATCCTTTGTAACGACATATTTTCCCGGTTTTGGCTCCTCAGGCAGCCTATACATCAGGTCAATCATCAGTTCCTCAGTCAACGCCCTTAACGCCCTTGCGCCGGTATCGCGTTTCATCGCTTTGTGGGCCATTGCTCTTAATGCATCATCTGTGAAGTCAAGCTCAGCCTGTTCCATTTTGAAAAACGCTTTGTATTGTTTAACCAAAGCATTTTTGGGCTTTGTAAGAATATCAACGAGCGCATCTTCATCGAGGGCCTGGAGAGCGGTAATAACCGGCACTCTGCCGACAAACTCAGGAATCATTCCATACTCGATAATGTCTTCCGGCACAACCTGTTCGAGCACATTGGTATATTCGGCTTTTGAGTCGGCAGTTTTTTGCTTCTCGGAACCGAAGCCAATCATTTTTCTGCCGAGACGTTTTTTGATTATATTTTCCAGACCTGTAAAAGTTCCGCCGCAGATAAAAAGAATATGAGTCGTATCCATCTGGATATATTGCTGTTCAGGATGTTTTCTGCCGCCCTGCGGAGGAATATTGGCTGTAGTTCCTTCAAGCATTTTTAAAAGGGCCTGCTGAACGCCTTCGCCCGATACATCGCGGGTAATGGAAACATTCTGATTTGTTTTTCCGATTTTGTCTATCTCGTCGATATAAACAATGCCGCGCTGAGCGGATTCGAGGTCATAATCTGCGTTCTGCAGCAGCCTGAGTAAAAAGTTCTCCACATCTTCGCCGACATATCCGGCCTCGGTAACTGTAGTAGCATCGCAAATGGCAAAAGGCACATTAAGCTCTCTTGCAAGAGTTTTGGCCAGGAGAGTTTTCCCTGAGCCGGTCGGACCTATCAGCAGAACATTGGATTTATCGATTTCGACATCGCTTGTTTCTTTATCGACATGAACAAGTCTTTTGTAGTGATTGTGCACGGCAACGGAGAGAATTTTTTTAGCTTTTTCCTGACCGATGACATATTCATCGAGAAATTCTTTTATCTGGCGAGGCTTGGGCACCTCTTCAAGCAGAAAACCGGTATGCCGCAGGCGTCTTCTTTCCTGCCTGACGATGTTATAGCAAAGCTCGACACATTCGGGGCAGATATACACGCCGCCCGGCCCTTCGACAAAAGCGTCAACCGGCTTTTTCGCCCTGCCGCAAAAACTGCAGGTCTCTTTGTGTTTTGGGGTATCTGTTATCTTCGCCATAAAATCACCATAAATTTAACCTGGGCTATTTTAGCAAATTAGGCGGTTAACTTCAAGGAATCAAATTAATTCATAACCTGCTCTGAAAGCACTCTCATTGATGTAATAAAGGCCCTTTTTCCCCTTGTAAAACGCACGTTTCATCCCATTGACAACAGATTGGGGCTCCAGGATATGAGTTTTCTTTATCATCGCCCCGAGCATAATAATATTTGCCACTTTGATATTGCCCATTTTTATCGCAAAATTGGTCGCGTCAACCCCTACAATATCATGTTTGGTTGTCGTGGTTTTGTCCATATTTATCAATGACGAATTTACAATCACCGGCGAGCCGGGCTTGATGGTATCAATATATTTTATGAATGACGGAGCGTTCATAATGATTGCAAGATTAGGTCTTTCGATAACAGGCGAATCAATCTCATGGTCTGAAATCGATATAAGGGCCTTGGCGGTTCCGCCTCGGACTTCCGCGCCGTAGGAAGCCATAGCGCAGACATTTTTGCCCGCATCGACGCAGGCGTAAGCAAGCACATTGCCGGCCAGAATAACCCCCTGACCTCCGAATCCCGCTATCATTATGTTGATTTCGCTGTCGGTCATTTTACTATTCTGTATCTTTATAAACTCCCAGAGGGAAGTAGTTAATCATCTGCTCTTCGATAAACTGAAGAGCTTCAACCGGAGAAACTCTCCAGCCGACCGGGCACATTGAAAGAATCTCGACCATTGAAAAACCTATGCCGTTGAGCTGGTTCTGGAACACCTTTCTTATCGCTGCCTTCGTCTTATTAATATTCCTGACGGAATTTATGCTCGTTCTTTCGAGATATTTCGTTTCTTCAAGCGTCGCAAGCAGTTCACAAACTCTGATTGGTTTTCCCATTCCTTTAACAGTTCTGCCGAGCGGACTGGTAGTGGTTTTTTGCCCGATGAGCGTCGTCGGCGCCATTTGCCCGCCTGTCATACCATAAGTGGCGTTGTTAACAAAAATGACGGACATATTTTCGCCGCGGTTTGCAGCGTGTATTATCTCAGCGGTTCCGATAGCGGCCAAATCTCCGTCTCCCTGATAAATCAGGACGAATTTATCGGGATGCACGCGTTTTATTGCAGTTCCGACTGCCGGTGCCCTGCCGTGCGCACATTCGACGACATCGCAATAGATATAATCATAGATTACAACAGCGCAGCCGACAGGCGCGGTGAGAATCATTCTTTCTCGTATGCCCAACTCGTCGATAGCTTCGCCGATGAGCCGCAGAATAATTCCATGTCCGCAGCCCGGACAGTATTTCGTCGAGTCCGTTATAATCGATTTGGGCTGTGATTTTATAATATTCATTTCTTAATTACCCTGCTGATTTCTTCATATATCTGGTCAGGCGTAGGATTCCATCCGCCGCCCATACCGTAAAACAGGATGTCCTTTTTCGGCACAATATCCATAAGAGTAAGCTGAACATCTTCAATCATCTGACCTGTGCTCATTTCGATAACAAGAAATTTACTGCCTTTATTTTTCCTTGCGACTTCGACAAGTTCAACATCCGGCCAGGGCCAAAGAGTTTTTGGTCTGAACAGGCCGACCTTTATGCCGTTGGTATTATGTTTTTTAATCGCCGATTTTGCGATTCTGCTTGTCGCTCCGTAAGCAATCACAATAATGTCGGCCTTATCGCAGTTGAACTCATCACTCCAGCGAAGCTCGGTTTTGATTTTGTTATATCTTGCATCCAGTTTCCTGTTGTGCATTTCCAAACCGTTGGGAGGATTAAGAAATAATGTCCTGACAACGTTCGGTTTTCTGCCTAAACAGCCGGTTAAAGCCCAGTCTTTGGGGGGGAGCTTTGCATACATCGGTATATAAGGATGCATATTAAACGGCTCGACAAGCTGGCCGATAATTCCGTCGCTCTGGATAATAACCGGCACTCTGTAGAAATCGGAAATGTCAAATGCGTTCATTACCATATCGTAGCATTCCTGCACGGAATTTGGTGCAAGGACGATACAGCGATAATCGCCGTGCCCGCCGCCTCGAGTGGACTGAAAATAGTCGGCCTGCGAAGCTTCGATATTTCCCAGACCCGGCCCGCCGCGAACGACATTGATAATTACACAGGGCAGTTCCCCGCCCGCTATGTAGCTTATGCCTTCCTGCTTGAGACTGATTCCCGGCGAAGAGGATGAAGTCATAACCCTCGCTCCTGCCGCTGAAGCGCCGAAGACCATATTTATCGCGGCGATTTCACTTTCAGCCTGGAGAAAAATACGATTTTCCTCTTCCATTCTTCTTGCAAGGTATTCCGGAGTTTCGGTCTGCGGAGTAATAGGATATGCGAAATAACAGAGACAGCCTGCCTTGATGGCGGCCTCTCCGACGGCCTCATTGCCTTTCATCAATACCCTTTTGTCATGGGAATCTGTGTTTAATTCAGCCATTTAAGCCTATCTTGCCGAACCTGCCGTCTCAACAATAGTAAAACAGCAGTCGGGACAAATGATATAACATGCTCCGCATCCGGTGCAGATATCGAGATTAATTTCAACGTAATCGTAGCCTTTTTTATTGCTTGTGCCGCTTTTATGTATCGCGGTATAGGGGCAAACAGCGATACACATATCGCAGCCTTTGCATTTTTCCATATTTATCTGTGCTTTTTTAGCCATATATGAAAAATACCTTACCACAACAAGGGCAAATATGCAACAAAACTTAACATATTGTTAATAATGAAGTTGCGATGTTTAAAGACGAACTACGTTCTGATTAATATGGCGTTTTACTTCTTTTGGTTTTTTAGAAAGTCGGCGATTCTGTTATCCGTTTCGGCAATATGGTCTTCCAGCCAGCCTTTGAGAAAAATCGCCATATCAAGGCTTAAAATCTTTTGTTTTTTCTTAACTTTATCCGCATACTGGGCAACCCTCTCGGTAAGCATTTCATGTATTTTTCTATGTTGAGCCAGATACGGATAACCATTTTTTTCCATTAGTGCTTCTTCGTCAGCAAAATGGGTTTTAACATAATAAACCAGATGCGCAACGGCTTTTCGTGTAGCCGCTTCGTCATCGCCTTTGTGAACGGCATTATAGAAATCATTTATAGCGGCAATTAATTTCTTATGTTCAGAATCGATTAACTCAACACCAATCGCAAGTTTGTCTGTCCATTCAAAAAAAGCCATAGTTAAAATCTCCTATGCTGCTTTGAGTATATTATATTATTGAATTTAAATAAACGCATAATGCCAATGGTCTTTCTTCGCTTACGCTTCGACGCGGCAGTCTTCATTCGTCGCTCCGCTCCGAACGAAGACTGGAGATGAAGGGAATCGAACCCTCATTTCCGCGATGCGACCGCGGCGTGCTCCCGTTACACCACATCCCCTTTAACTTTTAAAACTGCCATTTTTCGCAGCAGACGATTTTTTCTATATTTCCTATCGGCCTGTGAGTTTCTTTATCTGCGGGATATCCTATCGGCATAAGCTCGATGATTTCTATTTTTTCCGGGATATCAAGAACCTTGCGAATTTTTTCCGGATAAAACGAACCAATCCAGCAGGTTGCAAGTCCCTCTGCCGTGGCTGCCAGAGCTATATGTTCCATTGCGATAGCTAAATCTATCGGTGCGATTTTCTGCCCGCAACGCATAATAGAATCACAATTGCTGCAGCCGACTATTATTGCCGGCGCTGTCGCGATAAACATCTGCTCATTGGCGGCAGCGGCAACTTCTTTGCGTTTCTTTTCGTCGGTAACAATAACAAATCGCCAGTCCCGCAGATTTTTTGCCGAAGGAGCCTGCCTTGCCGCCTCAAGTATCCTTTCGAGCTTTTCCTTCTCAATCGGCTTTGAGCTGTAGCTTCGGCACGAATATCTCTTTTTTATCGCTTCGTATAAATCCATATCGTTACCTATTATACAGAAAAAACTGACAGGGTCAAGTTTACAGAAAAATCGAATTTACCGACGTTAAAGCTATATTGGCGATAATATCATCGATTGATTCGTCAGTTTTTATTGTGATGGTTTTAGGCTCATTATTTAATAAATCAAAAAAATTATCGCTTAAGCAGGCATCAAACGAACAATCTATATAAAGGTCTTTGACCATTTTTCTACTGTTTAAAGTAAGTTTCCACTTATGTTTATCAATCCTTTCAGCTTTGGTTTCGACATCGCCGCCAGGAAATGCGAAATATTTATCCGGCAGATAAAAGAAACTGTTTTCAGCGATTACCTGGTCGTCATTTTGCAGCAGAATATGAATAAAAGAGTTTTCAGGTTTTTGCGGCAATGTAAAAGACCCGGGCAGCAAAACCTTCGCAGCATTGCCGGGGCCGACCGAAACAGGCCTTTTGAATTCATCAATAATTTTAAAATTCGTATCAACTACCCTGCATAAAAGCAGAGCAGTCAGAGGCAAAGTCGAATGATTGATAACCAAAGCAGTAATTGAGGCGATAGTTCTTTTCGACGGCTGTGCCTGATATTGCGCAGATGCAGTTACAAGAACGGGTGCATAAAATCTGCGGGCATAATAATAAAGAGCCTTTTTTCTACATTCATAATCAAGACACGACCAGCTTATTGAAGGACAGCAATCGTTGAACTGCCAAAACAGAACGCCTGAATTAATGTCTGAATTTACCCGAAGGTGTTCAACATTTTTGCGAATTGCGCGCGCTTGGGTAACCTGCGACAGATAGATATATTCTTCAATATTTTCAGGCGGTCGGAAAATTTCATTAATATAATAATGCAGCCGGCCTGTGCCATTGGGCTGATAGTCGTGTTTTTCAATGCAATAATCCGCTGTATGCAATTTGTCAGCATCGAACATTTCCTGCATCGTTTTTTTACAGGGCAGCGATTGAAACCCGAACTCAGCGACAAAACGCGGAACCTGGGCCAAATAATCATCAGTAGGTTTAAGTCCCGACCAGACATCCCATTGATGAACGGTTCCAATGGCCGGCCCATTCGGGTCTTCAGACGGTCCAAGCGGCGTTGACGCAATATAATCGCGGTCCGGGTCAAGTTCGTGAACAAGCTGCGGCAGGATTTTATGATAGATATTTTTGCCGTAGAATTTTTTGCTCTTTGCAAAGCCCCCTATGGCGTGCTGCCAGTCGATTTCATTATTGCCGCACCAGAGCACAAGCGATGGATGATTCCGCAGGCGAACAATATTCTGTTTCGCTTCTTGTTTTATCAGTTCGGTAAACCATCCCCTGTCCGGATAATAAGCGCAGGCAAACATAAAATCCTGCCAGACGAGAATTCCGAGCTTGTCGCAAAAATTATAGAAATCCTGAGTTTCATAAATTCCGCCGCCCCAGACACGAAGCATATTTATATTGGCATCAGCGGCAGAAACAAGCAGTTTTTCATAATCTTCAGTTGCCGCCGAACCGATAAGAAGCGAAACAGGTATCCAGTCTGCCCCTTTCGCATATACGGGCTGGCCGTTTATCTCAAACTGAAAATTATGTCCGTGTTCATCGGGAGTTTGGTTTAATTTCACTGTCCTTATGCCGAAAGTTTTCGATATTGAATCAACAGCTTTCTCGCCGCTGCAAAGATGGGCGGTAAGTTTATATAAATGCTGCGAACCATAAGGTCTTGGCCACCAAAGCTGCGGCTGAGCGATTTTTATCACGGCCGAAGCCTGCCGATGATTACCGCTGAAATCAATTTTAGTTTCCGCCGCCTTTTTGCCGGCCTGGTCAACAAGAGAAACATTGCATATAACAGGCTGGGAGGAAAAATTTTCTATCTGCACAGAAACTTTTATATCAGCATTCGATTTATTGCAGTCTATTGTTGTAATGTGAATGTCGCTGATTTTACCTGACTTAAATGCTTCGAGCCGAACATCCTTCCATATTCCGCAGCCCGGTAAAACCGGCGCCCAATCCCAGCCGAACTGGCACTGCGCCTTTCTGACATAAGCCCTTTGCGGCAAAGAACACTGGTCTTTGCTTAATAACCCGAATCTGGTCATCAGCCGCTCGCCCTCTTCTACCGCGGAATTAAATTTAACTAACAGCTCATTGTTTCGCGATAATAGAATCGGCGTAACGTCAAATCGATATGCGCAGAACATATTGTCAGTCCTGGCAAGAAGTTTCCCATTGAGCCAAACCTGAGCGAACGTGTCGAGCCCTTCAAAGACCAGTTCAATCTTTTCATTCTTTAAAAAACCGTCGGGCAAATCAAAAATCTTTTTATATATCCACGGCTCAAGACTTATCTGAAAGAAATCCTGGGGATTGCTGTTTAATTTTTTGCGGTCTATAATACCCGCTTCAATCAGGCTGGTATATATAGAGGAAGGAACGCTGCAGTTGAGCCAGTCGCCCTGGTCGAGATCTCGCATCCTGCGAGCCGAAACCGGATACTGCTTAAATCGCCATTGTCCTGTTAAATCTAAAAATTCTCTTGCCATAAACTTCGAATTTTAGCAGGAAACGAAAATTGTAAAAGCAAAAAAACATCGCTATAATCACTGTTTGAGAAAATGACTGATATTAAGATTATAGATTGCGGCGTAAAAGATTATCAATCTGTGCTCCTGATGCAGGAAAATGCCTTTCAAAACCTGCTGGCTGGCACTGGAGAAGATACGATATTCATTGTCGAACATCCGTCAGTGATTACCCTTGGCGCAAGAGAAAGTGCAAATAAACTATTAAAAGATTCGGATGCAATTAAACAGTCCGGCATTGAAATCTTTAAAATCCGCCGCGGCGGCGGAACCACCGCCCACAACCCCGGCCAGCTTGTTGTATATCCGATCATCCATCTTAAAAAACGCAATCTCGGCGTAAGCGATTTTGTTCATAAACTCGAAGATATCGGAATTGAACTGCTAAAAGAGTTAGGCGTAAACTGCCAAACAAAAAAAGGATTTCCCGGCCTTTGGATTGAGGATAGAAAGATTGTATCAATCGGCGTGCAAATCAAAAAATGGATTACATTTCACGGTATAGCGATAAATATTAATAATGATTTAAGTATTTTCGATTTAATTGTCCCCTGCGGCCTTGATAATGTTAAAATGACAAACGCCCAAATCGAACTCCGCCTTCGCCAAAGCTACGGCGGACAGGTCGGCAAAAAAATAAATATCGATAATGCGAAAGATAATTTAAAGAAAATCTTATTGAAAAATTTTCAATTTAAAAAACGACTGCCGGAATGGCTGAAACGGCCGCTGCCGGCAGGTGAGAACTACAATAATACCAGCCTAATCATCGAAAAGCTCGGATTAGAAACAATCTGTACTAACGCCAACTGTCCGAATAAAGGCGAGTGTTGGAGCAGAGGAACAGCAACAGTTCTTATCCTCGGCAATATATGCACGCGAAACTGCAAATTCTGTTCGGTTGCCAAAGGAACTCCTCTGCCGCCGGATAAACAAGAGCCGCAAAAAATCGCCCAACTTGAAAAACAACTCAAACTTAAATATCTCGTTATCACTTCCGTTACAAGAGACGATTTGCCTGATGGCGGCGCTGCACAATTCAGAGATGTAATAAATGCCGTAAGGCAGGAAAACAAGAACATTAAAATTGAACTCCTGGTACCGGATTTTAAAAATTGTCAAAAAAATGCTCTTGAAATACTCTCCGACGCCCTGCCGCCTGCCTCGAGGCAACCAGGTTGCAACGGGTTTGTCTTCGGCCATAATATTGAAACTGTGCCGAGACTTTACAAAACTGCAAGAAGTGGAGCAGATTATCAAACATCTCTTAATCTTCTTGAAACAGCGAAGAAACTTTGGCCCGATACGCCGACTAAATCTTCAATTATGCTCGGCCTTGGCGAAACAGATGATGAAATTGAACATACGTTGGCGGATTTGCGAGGCGTCGATTGCGACCGAATAGCAATCGGCCAGTATTTAAAACCATCGAAAGAGTCGCTTGACGTTGTCGAATATATACATCCTGAAAAATTCGGTTTTTGGGCCGATTACGCAAAACAGCTCGGCTTTAAATGGGTAATGTCTTCACCGTTTACGCGAAGCAGTTATTATGCAGAGGTTTAGGAAGCGTAATTCGAGGTATTTTTTGACTTTTAATTTTCAGTTTTTGCCTCTATAATATCGCCGAAAATGAAAACCGATACAAACCACAATAACCATAAAGCTCATACAGATGAACAAGACCTGTTGCATCGTTATGTTGCCGGCGACAAGGACGCCTTTCAGGAGCTCGTAACCCAATATAAAGACCAGCTTTATGCTTTTTTAAGAAGGTTCCTCAATCAGCAGCAGCTCGTGGAGGAGGCCTTTCAGGAGACGTTTTTACAGCTCTACAGAAGCCGAAAAACCTTCGAAAAAGACCGCCCCCTGCGGCCATGGCTGTTCACAATAGCCGCTAATAAGGCCAGAGATGCCCTGCGAAAACAGCAAAGACAGGAGACAGTCTCAATCAGCGCTATGGCTGAACCGACAGAATTAAGCATAGACGATGTAATGAATTCTTTAAAGTCTTATGAAATAACGCCTTATGACGAGGCCGCAAAAACGGAACAGGCTGAAAAAGTACGTCAGATAATCGCTGAAATGCCCGCAAATCTTCGCGAAATTCTCCTTTTAGCCTATTTTGAACAATTTTCTTACAAACAAATGGCGGATATGTTGAGTATACCTATAGGGACGGTGAAAAGCCGGCTTCATACAGCCATAGTGCATTTCACGAAAAAATGGAAATCGATAACGACAGACGGAAATATTTGATGGATACACTGAGTAAAAAAGAGCAGGATATTCTGTTAGATTATTATTTCGAGTGTGCAGACCAGCAGGAAGCTGAAACCGCCAGGCAACTTCTTCAGACACATCAGGGCGCAATGGAATTTTACAACAGACTTAATCATTCACTTTCTGCCCTTGAACACCTCGACCACGAAGCGCACGCAAACTGTCCCGACCACCTTGTCGAAAATACCCTCGCGAAACTTTATGCTCACGAATCTTCATCAGGTCCACAGCGACTCGAACAATTACTGCAAGCCGAAAGCGGAAAAGTTGTAACTACCCGAACCTCCTTCTGGCGAAGCATAGCCGAGACCGCAGCCGTTGCCGCGGCAGTCGTAATTTTCTCCGGCTTGTTCGTCCCTGTTACAAGGTCTATGCGGGCCCACGCCTGGCAGGCCGCCTGCGAATCAAATCTTTCAAAAATCGCTCAGGGCGTAACTCAATACGCCGGCGACCATCAGGGTATGCTTCCCGCCGTCGCAACTAAAGCAGGCAATCCGTGGTGGAAGGTCGGCTCAACACAACCTGAAAACCAGTCTAATACCAGGCACGTCTGGCTGCTCGTAAAACAGGGTTATATACAGCCTGAAGCGTTTATATGCCCGGGCGGCAGCAAAGGCAATGTTATTAAACTGGACAAAGTACAAATCGCAAGCCTCGCCGATTTTCCAAACAGGCGATATATCACTTACAGCTTTAAACTAATCAGCGACTCTAATAAGGCATTACTTCCGACAAGCGCAACGGCACTGATGTCAGATACGAACCCGATTTTTGAACCCTGCCTTAAAGCCCCCGATTGCCTTTTGAAAAACGAACTCGACCCGATAACGTTAAACGCAAGTATGCTCAAAATGAACAGCAGCAGCCATCGCAGCAAAGGCCAAAACGTTATGTTCAGCGATGGAACAGTAAAATTCCTCTCCGGCAGACTCGTTGACGAAAACGACGATATCTTCACCGCAAAAGGCCAGGACACATACACAGGCAAAGAAATAGCAAGCAGCGAAAAAGATGTTTTCTTAGTTCCATAATCAGGCATCAAAAAATCCTAAGTCAGAAATTCCAAAATCTTCAAAACCAAAAGAACGCGCATAAATTTAACTTCCAACATCGAACGCTGAACGTCGAACTTCCAATGACGAACGAATGCGAACGAGGCGATGAGATTAAAGAATTAAGATTGCCATAAGTCATTTGTTTATGTTTAAAATTTTTGAACGTAAAATAAAGAGTTAGGAACGAATTGCTGAAAACGCAAATTTCGGCAAAAGGCACAAGTTTCCACAAAAAACGCGAAAAAATCGTTTATAACTATTTGTGAGCACAAGTTTTAGTCTAAATTTTGAAAATTTTTGAAAGATTTTGAATTTTTCGAACGATTTTTGATTTTTTCACCCTGTTTTTACACGATTTTTGCATTTTTATGATCGACTACAATTTTGTAGAAAAAATCCGCCTGAGGTGGACAAGCTTGCGCTAATGGACGAAGCGGACAATTTCGGTTGAGTTTAAGAAGAAGCGGAGATAAAATAATTCAAATATAAAAACACAAAATGACGAATCAAAAATAAACGATAGTGTTGGAGAGAAATGATCTATGTCATACTTAATTATATCTTATATAACGATCTTATTGTCATTCGGATTATACTCTATTGCATTAAACAATAGATTTGTAAATTACTGCTCAGACAAATACCCTAAAATAGCGGAAGGACTTTTTGCGGAAGGTACATGGACATTGATTAAAGGCATGTGGTGGATTTTTGATATTGATGATGACAGGTTGATCCTGCTACAAAGAAAAGCAAGAAGAGCATTTATTATTTTTGTATCTGTTACTGCTGTTGGCACCATATCTTTTTTGGGATTCATCGGTCTTGTTTTTATTTTAGGCAATTTCAATAAATGAAAAGTGGTAATAGAACAATAGATAATAAAAATGATCTAACGGCGATAAATTTCGCAGCGGCGATTACGATATCACGGGTTTTGAAGCGGAATAAAGAGTAACGGTGCCGAAGGTTAAGGGAACGGCCTGCGTATCGGAAAAGCCGGCGGATTGAATCAAGCGGCAAAAATCCACCCCCGATGGATAAGTCTGAATCGTTTTACTTAAATAAAGATATGCGGCAAAATCGCCGGTGATGATTTTGCCAATGACAGGAATAATACACCTCAAATAAAATAAATAAAACATTTTTACTATAATATTTTTCGGCAACGAAAATTCGAGAATGAGCAATCTTCCGGCGGGTTTTAAACATTTATACATCTGTTTGAGGCCGGCGTCGGTATCGGTAAAATTTCTTATGCCGAAGGCACAGGTTACCACGTCAAATTGATTATCAAAAGCTGTGAGATTGGTCGCATCGGCCTGTTTTAAACTGACCTTATCGGTCAAACCACGCTGAGCAAGTTTTTTAGCGGCAATTGCGAGCATCTGGGACGAGGTATCTATCCCAACGGCAGATGAAATGTCGCAACCTGCATCGAACATAGACAATAGTAAATCACCTGTGCCGGTGGCAAGGTCCAAAACTTTCAATTGTTTTTTGCCTTTGAGAGATGCGGCAAGTTTTCTGCGCCAGGAAACATCGAGGCCGAAAGATGAAATCCTGTTAAATAAATCGTAGCGCGAGGCAATGCGGTCGAATAACTTGTAAATATCAATCCTTGACGGCTGCGGTTTTTCCAAAGGCTAACCTTTATTTTTCAGCGATTTAATAGTGGGCAAAACCTGAAACTGTTCAATGGCGAATTTTTTGGTGAAGGCATCGACAATTTTTTCAATCCGCATCGTATCCTTTTCGTGCATCATCACATAAAGGTTATAAGGCCAATCGGGGAGAGTTTTCCGCTCGTAACAGTGGCTGACCTGCGGCAAATCGCACAAAAATTTTGCCGCCGATTCCAAAATGTCTCCCTTCGCGTTGCAGCAGAATAAGGCGTTAAAATTATCTGGCGGACTGTGGCGTTTAATGGCCGATGAATCGAGCTTACGATGGCGGGTTGTGGGAAAGGAATAAAAGGGAGTGTTAAATCTTTTTGAAAGGTCGTTAATAATTTCTTCAATAGGTGAGATTTCTCCACTACGTCCCGATAAATCGGGACTCCGGTCGAAATGACAACTGGGGGTTTTTAAAGTAAACCAGAGGTTGTAATAGTGCTTTCTCAGATAATTATGAGATACATCGGGAAGAGAATTAATGGCGTGGGCCACTTCGGAAAGTTTATCATCTTCTATATGGGCGGCGATGAGCGTGCTGACTGAAGAAGACCGCTCCATAACTGTCGCGGCTCTGAGACCCCGCCATAGTGATGGCGGGGCTAACCGCGTCGATAAATTATAATTACATAAAGGGTCGGAAGCAAGATAATCGTTATTGCGGGCAAATGCTCTTGCGCGACAACCGCCACAACTTTCTATAAAATTACAAGCTCCACACTTTCCTGCAAATTTCTTTTGACGAATTGAATTTAGGAAATCGGAGTTTTTCCAGATTTGGCCGAAACTGCCGCTTTCTAAAATATTTCCTGCGGAGATATTTAAAAAGCCGCAGGTCTGGACATCTCCTGCGTAACTGATAAAAGCAAAATCGCCGGCGGCAAGGCAGCCGCCCACCTTCGCTGAAGCTACGGTGGGCAAGAAAGCTTTTTTTTGAGGTTCCGGATACAACTGTCTAAAAACAACGGCGAAGCGCGGGGCGCAGGTGAAACGCACATCGATTTTGCTTTTTTCTTTTAAGTCGGCAACAGTTTTGAGGGTCTTTTCATATTCTCCGGCGGTCAGGGCGATATCGGAAAGCTGCTTTGCCCTGCCTGCGGGAACGAGCATAAAGGGATTGAAGCAATATGCGCCGAGATTTTCAGCCATTGCTTCAATTTTATCGAGTTTGCTGCAATTCAATTTAGTAACGGTTGTGTTAATCTGAAATTTCAGGCCGGCGGTTTTGGCGATATCGATTGCCTTAAGAGTTTTTTCAAATGCGCCGGGAGTTTGTCTGAAATTGTCGTGCTGAGAGGCATCGTCGGAATCGAGCGAAAAGGAAAGAGTAAGGACGCCGGTTTTTTTGAGCCTTTCGGCTTTGGACTGGTCGAAATTATAGCCGCAGGTTGCGAGCGAAATCATCAGGCCGCAGAAACCGGCATAATCAATCAAATCGAATATATCGGCGCGTTCGAAAGGCTCGCCGCCGGTGAAAATCAGGACGCATCTGTTATAATCCGCGATTGATTTTATGATTTTTTTGCACTTAGGCGTATCAAGTTCGTCTTTAAAATCCGCATCGGCAGAAGCTCTGCAATGAACGCAGTTCATTTGACATCTGCGAGTAACTTCAAAAGCAACAACACGAGGTTTTCGCGGACACGGACTTACACCGTTTTTTTCAGACACGGATTTACACGGATTAACACTGTTCATATATTTATTTTTTTAACAATTTCTTTGGCAAAGTAAGTTATAATTATATCGGCACCTGCCCTTTTGATTGCGGTAAGAGTTTCCATAATAGCGGATTGTCTGTCGGCAATACCATTTTGAGCGGCGGAATTTATCATCATATATTCGCCGCTGACCTGATAAGCTGCGATAGGAACATCGAAACGCTGTTTAGCCTGATAGATTATATCGAGATACGACGAGGCAGGCTTTATCATTACGATATCGGCGCCTTCGGCGATATCCAATTCGATTTCACGCATTGCCTGAACGGCTGAAGCTGCTGGGTCCATCTGATATGTTTTGCGGTCGCCAAAGGCAGGAGCTGAATCGGCGGCATCGCGGAACGGGCCGTAAAAAGCTGAGGCGTATTTTGCAGAATATGACATTATAGCAGTATCTATAAAACCATTTTCATCGAGAGCTTTTCTTATTACACCAACTCTGCCGTCCATCATATCGGAAGGCGCGACAATGTCGGCGCCGGCTTTTGCGTGGGATAAAGCAACCTTTGCCAAAACTTCACAACTTGCGTCATTATCAATCCTGTTATCTTTTACTATGCCGCAATGGCCGGTATCGGTATAGGCACAGAGGCAGAGGTCGGTAATAACAAGCAAATCCGGCACGGCCTTTTTAATATTCCTGACTGCCTGCTGGACTGCGCCATTATCGCTGAAAGCATCGGAACCTTTTTCGTCCTTTCTTTCAGGCGAACCAAACAGCAAAACAGCAGGAATACCAAGTTCGAAAACTTCTTTTGTCTCATCGACGACTTTATCCGGCGAAAAATGGAAACAATCCGTCATCGATTCAATCGGTTTTTTTATGTTTTTGCCGGGGCAAACGAATAATGGATATACAAAATTATCGACAGAGAGATTAACGCCTCTAACAAGCCTCCGCATTGAATCGCTTTTTCTAAGCCTTCGCATCCTGACAGACATATTCATTTTGTTTTCCTTCTATTTCTTTATCATCCAGATAACAGCCCGGTTCAAGGTGCAAATCCCGCATATTAGTGCCGCAGATTTTCAGCCAATTACATTTTTTACATCTGTCCGGAGCAAATTTTGTCTTATCCGTAAAAATATTCAAAGATTTTTTGAAAATTTCTTCAAGTTTTATTTCCGTAATATTCCCCAATGAGTAATTTTGCCAAAACTGGTCCGGATGAACATTTCCGAACGCATCCACAGCTAAAATTTTTGTGCCGATTTTATTTCCGCCGAATTTTTGAAGGAGATTGAGACTTTTTTCGCAAAGAGGCGAATTTTCGTGTTTAAGTCGATTTAAAACAAACGCCCCATCGGCGTGATTGCCGACAGTTAGGACTTCGGTTATGCCGCGGGAGGCATATTCTTTAGTGCAATCGAGAATGTCATTGATAGCGCGGCGAGTCTGGTCAATGGTGCATTTTAGATTGTTTTTTGCAGCTTGGCCTGCGGAGATGATATGATAAAAACAAATTCTGGAAATATTCAATTGGGCGGCGAGAGAAAAAATGTCGCGAATCTGAGTACAATTGTGATTTGTTATCGTGAAACGCAGGCCGACTTTAAGGCCGGCGGCTTTACAAAATTTAATGCCATTAATTGCCGCATCAAAACAGCCTTTGTTCCCGCGGAAGCTGTCGTGAGTTTCCTCTGTGCCGTCAATAGAAATGCCGGCATAACTTACGCCGAGGCTGACAAGTTTTTTTGCAACTGATTCGTCTATCAAACTGCCATTAGTCGAAATGACCGCTCGCAGGCCGATTTGACGCGAGTAATCGAGAAGCTCAAATAAATCGTCTCTTTTAAGCGGTTCGCCGCCGCTGAAAAGAACAACCGCACATTTATTATCGGCAAGCTGCTTTAACAGACTTTTTGCCTGGGCTGTATCCAATTCATTACCGCCGAGAAAACCTGTTTTGCTGTAACAGTGAAGACAATTCTGATTACATTTATTAGTGCAGTTATAGACTATCACAGGACCGACAGGGTTATCAGATTGATAACGGAATCTGTCCGATGAGCTTTCCATACCGCAATAAAGTCTTGAAATATTAATCATTTTGCATTTTCCATCGCATCAATAAGGCCGTCAATAGTATGCTCGGCAGGTTCAACTGCCGGCGTTATGCCATTTTTTTTCAGAGTATCGGTTGTCGTCGGGCCGATTGAGGCAATTTTAACTTTTCGTAAACCTTTAGAATCAAAATCCTCAAAGAAACATTTAACAGCAAAACTGCTGGCAAAAGTAATCCAGTCAATCTCGTCTGCCTTAAACTGCCGTGCAAGAGATGATACATCGTTTTTAATTTTTTCGGCGGAGTAAATTGAAACCTGTGTGACTTTAGCACCGGCGGCAATTAACTTTTCAGTAAGTTCGTTATTGGCAAGAGCGGAACGTGAGAGCAGGATTTTTTTGCCGGCAGGATTATGCTCTTTTATAAAACTTTTAGCAAATTCAACCGATGTGAAAATTTCCGGCGTAAAATCGGCTTTGATGCCGAAATTATCAAGCTCGGCAGCGGTCTGCGAACCGATACAGGCGATTTTAGCGGCGCCAAAAACCCGGGCGTCTTTATTTAATTTGTCTAAAGCCGCGAAGAACAATTTCACGCCCCTGGGACTTGTGAAAAAGACCCAATCGAAATTCGTTATCTCTTTAACTGCTCCTTTAAATTCTTCAGAATCCGTTAAATCCTGTATTTTAAACGCCGGATATTCAATTGCGCGAGCGCCCCTGGCGGCAAGTTTGCAGGCAAGTTCGGCATTACCATCCGAATCGCGAGTTATCAAAATTCTTTTGCCGAATAAAGGGAGTTTTTCAAACCAGCTAAAGCAATCTTTTCCAATTATTAAAACGGCCGGCGGCTCGATTTTTTCATCGGTGCATTTTTCGGCAATATCTGAAACGGTACCTTTGACTATTCTCTGATTCGCCAGGCAGGCATTTGCCACAACGAAAGCGTTTGTATCGGGAGCAAGGCCGGCGGTTATCAATCTTTGGCAGATTTTGTCCATATTTTTAACGGCCATATAAAAAACAATTGTGCCATTCAGTTTTACAAGACTCGCAAAATCAATATCTGTTTCTTTGCCGTTGGTTCGACCATGCTCACCACAGGCTGCGGCCTGTCCTGTAATATAAGTTACAGAGGAGGCTGTGTTTCTATCAGTGAGAACGACACCGCAGGATGCTGCGGCGGCAGAGGCGGCGGTAATGCCGGGAATAATTTCAAAATCTATTTTGTTGTCGGTAAGGCATTTTAATTCTTCGCTCGCCCTGCCGAAAATCATCGGGTCGCCGCCTTTGAGCCTGACGATTTTTTTATAAATTTGAGTTTTTTCAACAATAATCTGATTTATCTCATCCTGTCCGAGACTGTTTTCGCTATGGTCTTTGCCGACATAAACAAGCTGGGCTTTTTGGGGAATAAGATTGAGAAGTTCATTTCCGATAAGCCTGTCATAAATGACGCAATCGGCCTGCTGCAAAATCTGCAAGCCTCTGACGCTGATAAAGCCCGCACTGCCGGGCCCTGCGCCAACTATATATACTTTCGATTTTCTATTCATTCTTCAACAACTCCGCGGCTCCGGCTTCTAAAAGTTCATTTGCCAAATCCTGCGCGACATTTTTTGCGGTTCGGACCGACCCATTGGCTCGGCGATTAATCATTTTTCGTCCGTCCGGGTCGGATACAAAGGCATATACTATAATATCATCGCCGGTAATTTGAGCAAACACGCCTGCCGGGGCGTGACAGCCTGCACCGATTATGTGCCAGACAAGCCTTTCCGTATCAGATGTAATCCGTGACGGCTCATCGTCAAATTCCGCCAGCAGTTTTAAAATCTTATTATCATCCGCTTTTGCCTGCACAGCGATAGCACCCTGCGCAGGGGCGGAAATAAATTCGGCCGGGTCAAACATTATAGAAACCTTATCGGCCAGGCCGAGTCTTTCAACGCCCGCATAAGCCAGAACTGTCGCGTCAAATTGGCCTTTTTCGACCTGACTGATTCTTGTCTGGACATTACCTCTTATCGGCTCACATTTCAAATCCGGCCTCTGATGCAAAAGCTGAGCTTTTCTGCGAAGACTCGATGTGCCGATTCTGGCGCCTTTTGGCAAATCCTTCATCATTTTAATTTTTTTATTACAAACCAGGCAGTCCTGGCAATATCTTCTGTCCAAAATTGTAACGACGGTCAGACCGTCGGTTTTTTCTATCGGCAAATCCTTGAAACTGTGCACGGCAATATCGGCTTTATTTTCACGCAGGGCGCTTTCTATCGCAGTAGTAAAAAAACCTGTTTCCGACAATTCCCAGAGAGGCTTTTTTTTGTCAATATCGCCTTTGCTTTTTATTTCAACGATTTCAAAATCAATATCTTCTTTTTGTTTTTTAACCGCCTCAATAAAAATTTGCGTTTGAATAAGAGCCAGGCTGCTTGAACGCGTTGCAATGCGGAGTTTACTCATCAGCCGGCCTCTTCCATAACAGCCGGTTTCGTTTCTGAATTCTGAAACCATTTAGAAAATACTTGCACATGCTTATCAATAATCGCCTGCACCTTTGGGACTTCGGCCAGGCGTTTAAGATTATTCCCGGAGATGATTTTATTTAAACTATCGATATTGAAAAGTTTAACCGTATCAAGTTTTTTCGCGCGATAATCGACATTCGGCGGCACAGACAGGTCGATAAGAATAAGCGGCTTAGTACGCTTTTCAAGCTGGGCGGCTGTTATCAAAGACTCCTGCGCAGCGGTGGCGGCAAAAATTACATCGGCATCCGAGAGATTATTTTCCAGATTAGTTAAAGGCAGAAATTTACCTGTTGTTTTTACAATCAATTGCCCGGCCGTCTCAGGATTCCTGGCGACAATAGTAATATCCTGAACTTTTTTCCTGATTAGATGTTTTACGACAAGCTCTGCATTTTTACCTGAACCTATTACAAAGACCTTTGCTTTATCAATTGCAATATTATCGGCGGCAAGCTGCACGGCAGCCTGCGCAATAGACAATGCGCCGGTATTTATATTCGTATGAGTTCTAACCGCTTTGGCGGCGCGAAAGGCGCCGTGCAGAAGATGATGAAACATATAATCAACGGAATCACATTTCAACGCGAAGATATACGCTGATTTCAATTGAGAAAAAATTTCATTTTCTCCGATAATCTGCGATTCGAGTCCGCCGGCCACTTTAAAAAGATGCCCCGCAACATCAAGGTCTTTCAAAACCTGTTTATGCTCGTTCCAGCAGTTATGAGAAATAAAATTATCGACAACAGGCGAAACATCGAAATGTTTTTTCGAGTAGAAATAAAATTCCAGCCTGTTGCAGGTGTTGAGTATCATAGCATCGCTGATTTGAGGGAAGTTTCGGCAGTGACGAAGAAAATCCTCCTGCTGCCGAAAGTTGAGCACGAGTTTTTCTCTTGCAGCGGCAGGACAATTCCTGAAATCAACGCCCTGAAAAACAATATTCATAACAAATCTCCGCCCCGCCTGCGGCGGGCAAGTTTAAACGGCATAACTATGAAGGCCTGCGAAAATTTTCGAGAAATTTACCCATAAAAGGCAAATTATAATCAATATAAACCCTATGATAATCCATAAACTATTTAAACGCAAAAATCTTTGCTGATATAAATATCTGAAAAGCAGAAAAGCTGCAAAAACAAGCCATACAGCGAGGGAAAACATCTCTTTCGGATCCCAGCCCCAGTAGTTTCCCCAGGCGAAAGCCGCCCAGATACTGCCAAGGGCAAGGCCGGCAGTCATAAACGGAAATCCCATGCAAACACAACGGTATGCGTCGATTTCAGCCTGCGGGGTAAGACCGGCAGCGAAAAAAACCGCCCTGGCCATAAAAACATACGAAAGCAGATAGGCAAAAACATGAGGCACAAAAAATAAACTGTTAAGCTGCGAATGGCCTGGCACTATGCGAAAGTAAAAAATAAACACTACCGCAACGAATAATATAACTGCCATTATAATGTCCACAATACCGGGCCGAACCCGAAAGAGACCGAAAAGGCCGACGCAGCCAATAATGTAACCCGCGAAAAGAGTATAATTGCAATTGGTAAAACCCGCCGTAAGAACCAGTAAAGCGCCCAGACCAACCGCAAGCGGCCATATTGCCTTGTAACTTTCTCTAAATTCACACAAACTCGCGATAATCAACAGCCCGATGCAAATACCAAGTCCCCTGCCGGCCGGAGAAGTAAAAAACCATTTTGACCATTCGGCACCCATAACAGCACCTATGACACAGAACGCCGCCAAAAACATCAGCAATATCGTGCCGGTTAATAAGCAAAGCTGTTTTAACCTGTTCATAAACAATCCCTTGAAACCCATAGCAGGATAGCAGATTTAAGGCTGTTCCGCCACAGGTTTACTCGTTTGTGGCTGGCGGACAAGTTGGCATTAAATTTCGCCTATAAAGCCGGCAAAAGTCGGGTCTTAAAATGCTATTGCAAAACATTTAATTAACATTATAATGTTGTTCTTTCCGAAATCGATTAAAAGCAAAACCTTTAAATATCTATAGTTATAGGAGTAAAAGACAATGGTAGCAATAAGCCAGCCCCGGATTGATTTATTCAGCGCTGAAACAATTACACTCGAAGATATCCTATCGACCTCCGAGTACGCAAATTCGAGCGAGCGAAACAGAATTTCATTCGCCGAAAAAACCGAGCAGACAGTATCGAAAACGGGCAAAAAAAATTACCTTGCCCTGGGAGCCGCTCTTGCAATTCTTGGCAGATATACAGAGGCAATAGAAGTATTCGAAAAAGCCGACGACAGCAAAGAAAAGTTTCTCGAACTTGCTTTTTGCCTGCGCAAGATAGACCTGTACGATAAGGCCATCGCAGCACTTGATAAAGCGGCGAAAGCCGGAGCAGACGCATTATTAGTCAACTGCTCCAAGGCATCAATATACCGTCTTAAAGGCGACTTTAACAGTGCGCAGGAGATGATAAAAGCCTGCGGCAATTATGCCAAGGCAAGCGCATTGTATCATTATACAGTCGGCCGATGTTTAGATGCTCAGGGCAATTATGAGCAGGCAATTGAAAATTATAAGACGGCGGTTGAAATCGACCCCACGTTTAGAAAGGCGCTGTTTCACCTTGCATATCTACTCGACATAAGAGGCGACGAAGAGGCGGCGATTGACTATTACAAACAGCTGATAAATAACTGCACGCCTTATGTAAGCGCACTGCTGAACCTGGCGGTCCTTTATGAAGATACCAACCAATTCGACAAGGCAACAGCCTGCATTGATCAGGTGCTTAAATACCACCCGAATAATCAGCGGGCAATCATTTTCAAAAAAGACATCGAAAGCTCCAAGACAATGCTTTACGACGAAGAGATTGAAAAGAGCAAAGACCGTCAGAGCAAGGTGCTTGAGACGCCGATTTCAGATTTTGAGCTTTCCGTCCGAAGCAGAAACTGCTTAAAGAAGATGAACATAAACTCTTTAGGCGACCTTTTGAAGACTACAGAAGCTGAACTTCTGGCATATAAGAATTTCGGCGAAACAAGCCTTACTGAAATAAAACATATGCTTGATTCCAAGGGATTAAGACTTGGAATGACGGCAGAAGGTAAATTCCCTATTGAAATCCAAATGATGGGACCGCAGGAAGCCCAGGCAGATATAGACAAAGAGATTGTCAATAAATCAATGGATGATTTTGATATGTCTATCAGGGCGAGAAACTGCTTAATGCAATTGAATATCAAGACTATCGGCGACCTTATTTCAAGAACCGAAGCTGAGATGCTCGGCGTCAAGAATTTCGGCGTTACGAGCCTGACAGAAATTAAGCAGGTTCTCGACAGTCTCGGACTTGGTTTTCGAAAGATTGATTAATTTTCTACTATTTCTATGTTGATAAAAACATCTCTTATCGCAGCCGTTTTTTCGGCTATTATGTTCGTTTTTGTGACCGGCTGTAATGCTGAACCGCAGAGCATTGAACCGTTCCTGATACCATGTCCGCCCGAATACGGAATCAGGGTTCTGCTGGACGACAATGCAAAAAAAATCACTTTCGCGATTGACGATGAGTATCAAATTGTAAACTTTGACACCACCAAGATTCTCAATGCATCCAGCACTACAGGTCCAATCGAAGTTACCGTAGATAATAATTCTATAAAGATCGGCCGGGAGCGTTTAAATACCAGACGCGCAATCATTCAGCCGCAGAGTTTCCAGCCCTTTAGGATAAATGACGATCTGGCATACCGAGGCAATCTTGAAATCATTATTAACGCTGACAATAAAACTATGATGGTCATTAATAATGTTCAACTGGAAACATACCTTGCCGGCGTAATAGCCGCCGAGATGCCAAGCTACTGGGAAATAGAAGCATTAAAGGCACAGGCGATTGCCTCCAGAACATACTGCCTGTATATGAAAACCAAATTTGGGAAAAATCGGCATTGGGACGTCAAGGCCACACAGGCAAACCAGGTTTACAAAGGCGTTCGCGTAGAAACGATGCGAACGACAGAAGCGGTCCACAGAACCAAAGGCGTTGTGTTGTGCTGCGAACAGGAAATGGGCTGTGAAGAGTTCCCGGCTTATTACAGTTCGGCCTGCGGAGGGCATACCGAAAACAGCGAAAACGTGTTTGGCGACAGTTTCGAGCCTTTAAGAGGCGTTGACTGCCCATACTGCAGAAAAAGCGCAAGGCCGACATTGTTTAACTGGCCTCAGGCGGTATTCGACCAAAATATCGTGACTAAAAATATCCTCGATAAATATCCGGCTCTAATAGAATTAGGGCAAATAGTAAAGATAGAGCCCTCAAAGGAAAGTACGTATGATAATAATTTCAGGAGAATCGTCAGCGTAAAACTGACAGGCTCTACCGGCAAAACGGCTATTCTTCGAGCAGAAGACCTGCGTCTTTCAATTGACCCAACAGGAGCTAAAATCCAAAGTACCTGCTGCACCATAGTAAGTCTCAAAGATGAATTTATTTTTATTGCCGGCAAAGGTTTCGGACACGGCGTCGGTCTTTGCCAGTATGGGTCGAGAGAAATGGCCAGGCAGGGAAAAACCGCAGAGCAAATTCTCAACTATTATTATCCCAACAGCCGGCTAAAGAGCCTATATTGACCTGTTCGCTAATGAACGTTTTCGAAATAAATACAAAAGCTCCCCGAACCTCGGCACGAACCGGCACACTGCAGACCGCCCACGGCAGGATTCGCACGCCGGTATTTATGCCGGTCGGCACAAGAGCAACTGTCAAAGGCTTATTGCCTCAGCAACTAAGCGAGGCAGGCTCGCAGATTATCCTTGCCAATACTTTTCATCTAATGCTGCGGCCCGGAGCGGATGTAATAGAAAAGCTCGGCGGACTTCATAATTTTATGGGCTGGGATAAGCCGATACTAACCGACAGCGGCGGATTTCAGGTTTTCTCATTAAGTTCAATCAATAGCATAGACGATGACGGCACGGAATTTTCCAGTCCTTATGACGGCGCAAAAATTCGTCTCGACGCGGCAGGAGCGACAAAAATCCAAAACAAACTCGGAGCCGATATAATAATGTGCTTCGACCAGTGCCCTGCTCACGACGCGGGAAAAAAAGAAATTCAAAAAGCCGTCGAGCGCACTATCCGATGGGCAAAAATATGCAAAGATACGCATTCCAATAATCGCCAGTTGCTTTTTGGAATTGTGCAGGGTCAAACCGACAACAACCTGCGGCAAAGCTGTGCGGCAGAACTTATCAAAATGGATTTTCCCGGCTATGCAATCGGAGGTTTAAGCGTCGGCGAAGGCACCGAGCAAATGCTGCAAACAGTCCGTTTTACCGCTCCGCTGCTGCCTGAAAATAAGCCAAGATACCTTATGGGCGTCGGGACGCCGGCTGATATTATCCAGGCGGTAGAGGCTGGAATAGATATGTTTGACTGTGTAATGCCGACCCGAAATGGCCGAAATGCCCTGGCTTTTACCTCACAAGGCCCTATTAGACTGCGAAATTCGGCATTTATCGACGATACCAACCCTATAGACCCTGCCTGCGGATGTTATTGCTGTAAGACCTTTACCCGCTCGGCGATAAGGCATTTTTTCAATGTCGGCGAAATGCTCGGCCCAATTCTTCTTTCATTGCATAATATCGTTTTTTATCATAATTTAATGGACAAAATACGAGAAAACATAGAAAATGGTGCGTTTATAGAATGGGCGGCGCAGGCCTTGCAAAGTCCTGCTTATGCCAGAAATAGTCAGGCTAATGCCGACATATAAAATATTGAATAGAGAATAGAGAAAGGAAAACTTATGGAAAACGGATTGATTTTGGCGGCAGCCGACCAGAATACGCAGGTTATTAAAGCTGAAGATATTTCAAAAGGCACTGCACCTGAAGCGATTACGAAACAGGCGGACTCGAACTCCGCAGCTCCGATTACAGCTAAGAAAAATCCACAGGGCCAGTTCACACAGTTGATTTTCATTGTTCTTCTTTTCGCGGTAATGTATTTTATCCTGTTCCGCGGCCCCAAGAAACGCCAGCAGCAGCAGGACCAGTTGGTGAAAGCTCTGAAGAAAAACGACAGAGTACAAACCATCGGCGGAATCCTTGGCACAGTCCTTGAAGTAACCGACACTGAAATAACCCTTAAGGTTGACGAATCAAACAATACGAAAATAAGAGTGCTTCCTTCTGCAATCAATAAAGTAATCGAACAGAAGTAATGTTTTGAATATTGACTAATACTAATTTTTTTCAGGGAAATAGTAATGGATAAAAATCTTGTGCGTTATGGACTTGTAGCAACCATTTTACTGACAATTTTCGCAATAGCGGAGCTTTATCCGCCGAGCGAGACATTAAAACCAGGTATTGACCTGGCGGGCGGAACAAGTCTTATTTACGACATTGATACGACCGGCCTGCGCGCAAATGAAACAGATAACCTGGCACAGAAGCTTGTGCCTATTCTCCTGAAACGAATTGACCCGGGTAATATTCAGAACATCATTATGCGTCCGCTGGGCGATACCCGTATCGAAATTCAGGTTCCGCTGGCAAGCGCCGAAGCGCACAGGAAACGTCAGGCTTATGACGACGCTTCAAAAGCCATAGATAAAGATAATATCAACATTGCGCTGATTAAGAGAGCTCTTGTCCTGCCGGCAGACAAAAGAACAGAGATTTTCGCGAAATATGCCGCTGACAGTAACGAAAGAAAGGATATTCTCAATAGCCTCGCCGTGGCTTATGACGCTCGAAAAGCCGCACAGGAAAAAAGAGACGACTACAAAGCCAAGTTAGATGCTATAACAGAAAAGCTCGAAAAAGATGGGGTAAACAAACAGAGGCTTTCTTCGATTGCTCCTTCCTGGAGCACAATGGACCCCAACGAGCAAAAACTGACGATGGACAAACTGATAGCCGATGTTAACGACGCCAATGACAAACACAAAACGAAATTAACTTCGGGCCAGTCAAAAGAAAAACAGCAGCAAATCGAACAGTACTTCGCACTGTTCAAGCCCTGGGCTGATACAGTTAATGAACTGACCAAACCTGAAACCGGGCTTAACGCCGTTTACAGTAACGCTGAGATAAGGCTCAAAGACATAAATCTTAACGTCGATACGATGAAAGAAGTACTTGAGATGCCGGCAAATTCTCAAAAGCGGCCCGCACTTATCTCGGAGTTCAAAAGCAGATTTCCTTCAAGAGCGGAGAAAATCGACACTCTTGTAAATACCTTCAAAGAATATCGCCCATTGAGAGGTCGAATCGACGGTCCGGATGATGTCAAAAGAATGCTCAAGGGAACAGGCGTACTCGAATTCCGCATTCTGCCAATGCTTAACGACGGCAGAACCAACAGGGACGAATTGGTTTCTTACGCCGAAGCTTTAAAAACTAAAGGCCCCAAACTCGCTTCCGATGACAAATATGTATGGCTCCAGGTAGAGGACGCTAAAAACGATACCTGGCAAACCACCGAAAATCACCAGATTCTTGTAGGGACATTCGCGGACAAAGGGTATGTTCTGGCGAGCAATCAAAAAGACGAGTGTATGCTAAAGAATACCGGCAAAAGGCCGTGGAAACTGACCAAGGCAGGCACAACCGTCGATGATATGGGCAAAAGAGCGATTAGTTTTTCTTTTGACGAAGTCGCAGCTAATATTTTTTACAACCTGACCAGAAACAATCTCAATAGACCTTTAGTTATAACACTTGACGGCCTTGCGATATCGGCACCGAACATTCACAGTGCAATTCGCGGCAGCGGCATAATCGAAGGCAACTTTTCTCAGACTGAACAAATGGATATGGTTGATAAGCTTAACGCCGGCTCATTGCCCGCAAGGTTGATTGACCCGCCGGTATCGGAGAAATCCATCGGACCAAGCCTTGGCGCCGACAATCTCGGCAGAGGTATCAAAGCAGGCTACACGTCAATGATTATTGTTGTGGGCTTTATGCTTGTTTACTACCATATTGCCGGTTTCGTCGCGGCTATTGCACTTAGTCTTAATATACTTATCGTTTTGGCGATTATGGCAATTACCCGTGCTACTTTTACTATGTCAGGTATCGCCGGTGTCATACTTACCGTCGGTATGAGCGTTGACGCCAACATTCTGATTTATGAACGGCTCAGGGAAGAACTCGAGGCCGGTGCCGGAATGCATACCGCTATTGTCAACGGCTATAAAAGGGCCTTTTTGACAATTTTTGACTCCCACGTAACAACGTTTATTACTGCCTTTATTTTGTATATGGTTGCTTCCGAAGAAGTCAAGGGTTTTGCGATAACTCTTATGATCGGTATTGTTTCGTCTCTGTTTACCGCAGTTTTTGTAACTCGTATTATTTTCTATATTCTGCTCAACAAGGGAATTATCGCAGACAAACTTACGATGCTGCGGATAATCAAAACTCCAAATATCAACTGGATGGGACTGAGACCTTATTTCCTGACATTCTCGGGAATTCTCATAATCGCATCGATATTCGTCTTTTTCCACAGAGATGAAACCGCAAACAGTAAATACGACATTGAATTCACCGGCGGCACAAGCCTGCAAATAAACCTCAAACCAGAAAATCCTCTGACAAGGGCGCAGGTTGAAAGTGCCATACAAAAAGAAGGCGAAAAGCTCGGTAATAAACCAATCGCTGCCGCCAAAGCTTACAGTGTAGGCAGCTCCGGCTTGCAGTATGAAATCACGACAATAGAAACAAACAAGACTATTACTGAAATAATTTTCGAACCAAACCAAACCCAGACAATTCAGAGTGTAACCGATGCAATTAATAATGCACAAAAGACAGTACATGGCAGGCTTACGGGTCTGACAGTTACACAGGATTCCGCTAATCCGCAGAAATTTGTCATTACAACCACTCAAACAAATACCCCTCTTGTCAGCAGGATTCTGAACGATACCTTCGGCAAAAATGCCGCAGTGAGCAATCCAGTTGTCGATGAAATAGTCAGCAGAGCTGTAAAACAAGCATTTGCGGGTAAACTGGAGATGCTTGAAAATCTTCAGCCTAAAATTCTTTCGACTCAGAAAATTGACAATGCAATGGTTGATACTTATCCTGAACTGGGCGATTACCTGGGCGGCATCAGAATTGAATTTTCCTTAGAGAAGCCTGCCACGATATCCCAGATAACGCAGAGGTTAAACGACCTGCGATTCAAACCGGATATGCAGGCGATTGCCTGGTACCAATACCGGATTACCGGCCCAAATCTGGAAAACGAAACAGAAAAGTCTTTTACTAAATTTGTTTACTTCAGTATTGAACCCGAAGCGGGATTCAGGCAATTCAGTGAAGAAGAATGGTCGCGATTCGTAAACAATGAAACTGGTAAACTGACCGCAGCCACATCGCTGCAAAGCTCTCTGCCGCAAGTAACACAGATTGCTCCGTCAGTCGGCCAGGAATCGCAAACACGTGCAGTCGTAGCTATAGTATTGTCACTGATAGCAACCTGTATTTACATCTGGTTCCGATTCGGAACTCTCCGTTACGGCCTTGCAGCCATTATTCCTCTTGCTCACGACGTAGGTATCACATTCGGAGCTGTGCTAACCTGCACATATATCGCAAACACACCTATCGGTCAGAAACTGCTTATCGGCGACTTTAAAATCGACCTGGGAATGATAGCGGCATTTTTGACAATAATTGGTTATTCAATGAATGATACTATCGTCGTCTTCGACCGAATTCGTGAAAGAAGAGGCAAACTTACTACACTGACTCCGGAGATTATCAACCTAAGCGTAAACCAGACCCTTTCCAGAACCATACTGACATCGTTTACAGTCTTTATGGCAGTATTTATCCTTTATATATTAGGAGGTACTGGTATTCGCGGATTCTCTTTCGCAATGCTCTTTGGCGTTGTGTTCGGAACATATTCGTCTGTAGCAATTGCGGCTCCTATACTTATCCTTGGTAAAAAGTCCAGGCCTGCTGCTGTAGACAAAAAAAAATAGCTTAATGCGAAAAGATATCAAGATAGGAATGTTCATCGGCACAGGGTTGGGTCTGGCTGCTGCGGTGTGGTTCTGTGTGCATCAGCAGGTAGTAGAGCAGCCGCGGATAGAGGACCTGCTGTCGCAAAAAAAAGAAGATTTTGCAGCGGAAAAGGTCCCGCAAATAACACTTGGTGCCGCCGAAGAGCAGATTTCTACAGATAAGAATTCAAATATTACCCCAATATCCTCCGCCACTCCTCCTGTCGGCTCAGAAAAATCTATAAGGACGCATACAGTTTTGCCCGGCCAGACTTTAACCGATATCTCGAAAATTTATTACGGCTCAAATGGTAGTTGGAAAAAAATTTATGAGGCAAATAAAGAATCGCTTCCTCGCGGTCCCGACACTATCAGGGCAGGAATGAAGCTTATCATACCGGAATAGATATAGATATAGACTTGTAATTACAGATACTTGGCCGCCTGGCTGTCAATCAGCCATGCAACTTTATCGAGAATCGGCCATAGTGTATGAACAGGATATTTCACTTCATCAGGAGCGCTGATAAGAACATCTCGCACAATTTCGGCCTTTTCCGCTCCGCCGACCATAATAATCAACTTATGAGCGGCGCACATTACCGGATGGGTAAGTGTAATTCTGTTAAGTCCCCCGCTCATCTGATAGACCACTGCTACAAGGTCTTCAGTGTCAAATAATGCGTAGGAACTGGGCAAAAGCGAACCGATATGACCGTCAGGTCCCATTCCGAGTATCATCAGGTCGAATTTCGGCAATTGGCCCGGCTTAAGGGCAAAAACTTTTTTCAGAACTTCATCGTACTCTTTTACAGCAACGCTGTAATCTTCCATTTCGCCGCTAATTCTGTGGATGTTCTGCTCCGGAATCGGAACGGTCTTTAAAAAAGTGTCGGCAGCAAGTTTATAATTGCTGTCAGACGAACTGGGGCTGACGCATCGTTCATCTACCCAAAACAACTGTATTTTGTCCCAGGGCAGATTAATACTTTCTTTGTCCTGTCCGAGCAATTGGTAAAATTTCCGTGGAGTTTTCCCGCCCGATATGGCCAGATAAAAAACATTCTTTTTTGATATAGCCTTTCGCGCAGCGTCCTTAAACAACTCAAGAGCTTTCTGTGCCAGCTGCCCAGAGTCCTGTACATCAGTAACTTTAAGTTTGTTACTATTTAAGGCTTTCATTTTAATTTATCGTTTCCTTTATATTATCGTTGGCACAGGACGATGAGGCTACTAAATTCTTAAAATAATGATAAAAAGTTAATATTACTCCGTTTATAACCCCTTTTCTTGAAATAAGTTACATATATTTGCATTTATGGATTTTTGTTTAAATAAAAAAACCGAAAAAACTCTCAGACTCCTGATTCCGCAAAACATAGAATCTCTGCGACAGAAAATATTTATATGCTCTGTGTTTGCACAGGAGCATGGCTATTTTCCATATCCGGCAGCAGACTCAAAGTCCAGTACATATTAACGGTTCTCATCGCTTCGACAAATTGTTTATAGTCAACCGGTTTGACTATATATCCCGCAACACCTAAATTGAAACTGTCAACGATGTTCTGGTCCACATCAGAGGTGGTTAAAACTATAACGGGAATCCTTTTTAGATTTTCATCTGCCTTGGCAATTTTCAAAAACTCAAAACCGTTTATTCTCGGCATATTCAAATCAAGAAGAATAACGCATGGCCTTGGATTGTGTTCATCTTTTAAATACGTCAAAGCATCTTCGCCGTCGACCTTGCGTATCAGCTCGTTGGTTACTTTCAGCTCATTAAGAGCTCTTTGTGTGATGATTGCGTCCACATCATCGTCATCAACTAACAGTATTGACTTGTAACTTCTCATTTTTGACCTCCAATTCTTGTTTGGGTAAAGCAAAGTAAAACGTACTGCCTTTTCCTGGTTCCGATTCGACCCAGATTTTGCCGTCATATTTTTCAATAATTCTTCTCACTACGGAAAGCCCTATTCCGGTGCTTTCCATTTCATCTCGTCTGGTGAGCGTTTGAAAAACCTTGAAAATCTTTTTGAAATATTTCTGTTCAATTCCGCAGCCGTTGTCAGCAACCCTGAATTTCCAGAAATCGCCTTCTTCGACGCAGTTCAATCTGACGTAACCTCTTGGTTTATCCATAAATTTTATGGCATTACTTATCAGATTCTGGAACACCTGAATTATATGTACCCTATTGCATAAAATAGTTGGAAAATTATTTTCCTTTATTATTTCAATATTTTTCGGCGGCACAGTTTCGGCTATGACTTCATCGATAATATCATTAAGGTTAACCTGTTGTTTTTCGCTTTCGTAACCTACTTCGGAATATCTGAGAATTCCGCTTATAAGCTCGCTTATTCTTTCAGTTCTTCTGACAAGCATATCGAGATACCGCCTGCCCTGCTCGTCCAGCTTGTCTCCGTAATCTACCGATAATAGTCCTGCCAGACTTCCGATTGCTCTCAACGGCGCCTTAAGGTCATGTGCCGCAACGTGGGCAAATTCAGACAGTTCACGATTGGCGATTGTCAGCCTCTCAACGGTTGCTTTTAGTTCTTTGTTTGAGTCGTGTAAAGCATGCTCCGCTTTTTTGCGATCGACGATTTCCCTGTCAAGATTAACCATAGATGTAGTGGTTTTTTGCAGATTCTCCGTCATACTGTTAAAAGATTCAGCCAGAGTTCCGATTTCGTCTTTTGATTTGATATCAACCCTTTGTGAAAAATCGCCTTTAGCTATTAATGCTGTTCTTTCAACCAATTCTAATATTGGCTGTGTCATATCGGTAGCCAGGAACAGTGATAAGGCAGTGCCCGCCATGAGAATAGTCAAGCCGACTAATATCATACTATTTCTAAGAGCATATAGTTTTGCAACAAATTGCTGATAAGGCAGAACTGTCACTACGACCCAGTTTAATCCAGGAACAGGTGAATAAGCAATGTATCCGTCAATCCCGGAAATTACCGCACGGCCAAAGCCGGGCTTCATAGCCTTCATTTCGGCAATGACACTCTCAGAGTCCGTTCCTTTTATAACGACTTTTTTTAGTACTTTATCTCTATCCTGGCAGGCCAAAATGGTGCCGGCCGAATCAAACAGAAGAGCGGTAGATTGTGCAGAATTAAACGCCTGAATATTTTTCGTCAGTACGCTTACAGGAATTTTGCCTGAAATAAACCCTACAAATTCATCAAAAAAGTTTTTACTTAAAAAGCCGAATTCTATACTTGGCCCATTTATTTCAGGGCTAAAAGCAGAGTATGAACTGAAAACTTTATTGGGATTGGCGATTGCACTTGTAAAAATCGCGGTATTATTGATATCGGAAAGTTCAGCTGTTGTTCTGCCGTAAACCACTTTCAATTCTTCCATCCCTTTTTCATTCACATATGAAAGCACAGGAAATTCCCGAGTATATTTACTGAAATATTCTGCCAATTCAGAATCCTGCTGTTTCACAGGGAAATTTGTCACTGCTTCGGTATTGCTTATTTTCTCAAGCAGATCCTTTTTATTTGTAATCTCCGCGCTGATTTCAACTCCGATATTCATCGCTAAATACTCAAGATTTTGCTGCTGACTGTCCCGCAGCGAGGAGAATGTTATCAGATACGAAATAATTCCCAGACTGACAGCCACTGAAAGGACAAGTCCAACCTGCAGAACTATAATTTTTGTTTTTATCGACCTGAACATTTTATTCCCTGCAAAGTTTCTTTAACCCGCTTTAATTTATCTGGCAGGTACAGCGCCCGTAGCAGTAATAATTTTCCGCCCATCTTTACTGTAAATAAAATCAATAAATTTTCGTGCTAGTTCCTTTGGCTTTTCTTTGTAAACAATGCCAAAAAACACAAAGATATCATATTTTCCATCGTGAATATTTTCAACCGATGGATAGACACCATTGACCTTCAGTATTCTCAATTGTGTGCCGACTATCGCTGACAGAGGCACAAAACCAATCGTATTTTGATGTCCCTCCAAAGCTGCCACATTCGCTGGTGTTGTATAAACTACCTTGGCAGTTGGATTATTAATATCCGCAAAGCCGGGCAGTTTTATATTCAGGACGCTCAGGCTTGAATCGCTCGCTTCTCTGGTTAACGGATATATTTTGCCTGCCTTGGCTCCAAGCCGACTCCAGTCCGTAATTTTTCCGGAATAGATGCCAAGTATTTGTTCAGTTGTAATATTATTTATATCCTCAACACTGGGATGAACTGCGAAAACAATCGGAGATTTAGCGAAGAGCAGATATGTAAGACCGAGTTTTTTCTCGTCTTCTTTAAGCGGTCTGGCAACTCTTGCCAAATCGATTTGGCCGCTTGTTACAGCCTTGATTCCTTTGCTCGAACCAACGCTGTCAGGCACCTCTATTTTACAGCCGCCTTGTGTTTTCATAAAAGCCGCGGCAAGCGCTCTCAAAAGTTCCTGACTATCGCCTGTTCCGCCGATAACTATCTTCGCCGCAGATACCGTGTTGGGTTCATTCAGTTCTTTTTCTTTGGCAGCCGCAAATGATACTAATAAAACAAGTGCTGTAATTATTACTGTTATTTTTCTCATCTTCATTCTCTATTTCTCTTTCTGTAATGAACCTTACTTTAGAATCTCACTATAGTTATGTTTAGTTTTTCGACAATATTATCCCACCCCTTTACTGTGGTATTTAATACTTATAGTAATCATTGAAAAAGGCCGATTTTGAACGATAACATTAAAAAGCCGCAAATATTATCGGGCATTTGACGTGCGTGATTTGCGTGAAATTATGCTCAAAGATTCGCTTCGAAAAATTGTCCTCGTCGAGAGTCGAACTCGAAACCTCTGGCTTCGGAGGCCAGCGCTCTATCCAATTGAGCTACGGGGACTTATATCGACTAATTATCTTCGCAGTCAAAAGATTTGTCCAGTTTTATTACGCCAGTTTTCCAGGCTCCTGCAGCAATTCGACGACATAACTCAAAAACTGCGCCGCTTCTGCGCCATTGGCGATTCTATGGTCAACTGCCAGCGACATCTTCATAAGTTTTCTAACCGAGATTTCGCCGCCCTTCGATACGCAGGTATCCGTTATCTTGCCAACACCCAGGATACTGCATTGGCCGGGCACAACAATGGGAATAAATGAATCTATGCCGAGCGGGCCAAGATTGCTTACGGTTATGCACCCATCTTTAAAATCATCCGCCGACAGATTTGCTGTTTGCAGCCGTTCCAAAAGACTCTTGCTGTATTGGGCAATCTCTGAAAGGCTCTTTTTATCAACATCTTTCACTATTGGCACCGCAATTCCGTCTTTTACCGCTGCGGCAATTCCTATACCTGGCGAATCAGCAAGTCTTATGGCATCTCCTTCCAATCGGCCAGTCATTATTGGCCACTTGACCATGCCCACTGCCAGCGCCTTTATTATAAAGTCTGTTACGGAGACTTTCAGCTTTTCCTGTAATGTTGTAAGTTCTGTAACATCGACATTGACATTGAGATAAAAGCAGGGTTTTTGGCGTTTGGATTGAAGCATTTTTTCTGCGGTTATTCTGCCCAGTTTATTCAACGGTATTTTTTGTCCGAGTTTATAGACTTGTTGGTTCGAAATTGTTGCTTCTTTCAAAGCCGCGACTATATCTGCATCTGCTGTTATTTTTGCGGGCTTATCAGCGATTTTTTGAGAAGTTTTTTTAGTGCCCCGGTTCGCATCGATTTTTTCATTTTCCTCGCCGAGAACCAAAAGAACTTCTCCGACCGGTAAAGTTTGACCGACTTGCGCGAGAATAGATTTCACGAAACCTTCAGCTGGCGATTCCATTTCAAGAGTAGCCTTGTCTGTCTCGATTTCGAAGAGGATATCGCCATTATTGACTTTTTGGCCGATTTGAACAAGGCAGTTTACGATAGTGCCCTCTTCCATCGTTTGCCCAAACTGAGGCAGCTTGATTTCTTTCGCCATTTTTATTTCCTGATTATTTATTTACATTATTTCACCAACGGCTAATCAGACAACAACAATATTATCAATATAGCGGAATAATGCCATTAAAAACAAATCCGATATATCCGTGATTAGAATTTGCCAATCGAAAAAAGCTTTAGTAAAATAGGTTGAGCAAAAGTAAAGACCAGAATAAAAAAAATAAAATCTATCTGCTTGTAAGTTATTATATATAAAGATGTTAGCGCTCGTAGCTCAGTTGGATAGAGCGCCGGTTTCCTAAACCGGAGGTCGTAGGTTCGAATCCTGTCGGGCGCAATAATCATTATTCAACCCAAAATGTAATACAAAAAACGGAAACACGAATGTCTGAAAAAATAAAAAATCCAATCCTGACAGGCTTTTATCCTGACCCATCTATCGTAAGAGTCGAAGACGATTACTACATCGCAAACTCGACCTTCGAATGGATGCCGGGCGTTATCTTTCATCATTCCAAAGATCTGGTCAATTGGGAACTCGCAGGATACGCACTTACATCAGAAAAATATATCAATATGCTGGGCAATCCAACATCCGGCGGAGTATGGGCGCCGTGCCTGACTTACTGCGATGGATTATTCCATCTCATCTTTTCTAATCTTAGAACCATCAGAGGCCCATACAAAGACGTTCATAATTATCTCACGACTGCATCAAAAATCACAGGCCCATGGTCAGAGCCGATTTATCTCAACAGTTCAGGCTTCGACCCCTCGATGTTTCACGACGACGATAGCAAAAAATGGCTTGTCAATATGCTGTGGAATCATCGTTACCAGGACAAAAGACGTTTTGGCGGTATTATCATACAGGAATATGACCCAAAGGCGAAAAAACTTGTCGGGCCAATCAAATACATCTTTGCAGGCAGCCCATTAGGCGGAACCGAAGGGCCGCATATTTATAAACTCAACGGATATTATTATCTAATGTTGGCAGAAGGCGGCACCGGCCCTAATCACGCCGTATCGCTGGCAAGGTCAAAATCACTCGAAGGACCTTATGAGATTCATCCTGATAATCCAATTCTGACATCCAAAGATAACCCTGAATTCGCACTTCAAAGGGCCGGCCACGGCTGTCTTGTAGATACGCAAAACGGTCATTGGTATATAACACATCTTTGCAGCAGACCTGTTATGCCGCAAAAAAGGTCTGTCCTTGGCAGGGAAACAGCTATCCAGAAAGTAAAATGGGACAGCGACGGCTGGCTGCGGCTTGAAGCAGGCGGAAAAGACCCGCAGTTAGAAGTTCCAGCGCCGGGATTGTCTCCGCACCCATTCAAAGCACAACCGCCGCGAGATGATTTTGATGATAAAACACTCAATCCTCATTTTAATTCACTGCGGGCAATGCCGGATGAAAGCTGGCTGACGCTTAAAGAAAGGCCGGGCTGGCTGAGAATGTATGGCAGAGAATCGCTCGGCTCAAAGTTCAGGCAAAGTCTGATTGCCAGGAGAATCACATCGCTGGACTGCACGGCTCAAACCTGTGTTGAATTCGAACCTGAAACTTATCAGCAGGCGGCGGGACTTATCTGCTTCTATGATAATTTTAATTTTTATTACCTTAAAATTACTCACGATGAAAATTTAGGAAAAATTATAACAGTCTGTTTCAATCAGAACAATAAATGCACTGAACTTTTTGAACAGCAGATACCATTGAAACAAAAACATTGTCACCTGAAAACCGAAATCAAATACGACAAGATGTTTTTCTGGTATTCGTTAGACGGCGAAAAATGGCAGAAAATCAATCAGGAATTTGACATAACAACATTAAGCGATGAATTCTGCCTTGACGGCTGTTTTACAGGTGCGATGGTTGGAATTTGTGCGCAGGACCTTACCGGCAGAGGTATAAAAGCTGATTTCGATTATTTTGAATACCGTGCGAAATAATACGCACGTTAATCTAATTTTATATCCAGGAGCTTGCCTTTTTCAGCAGCGTCACGCGCAATAAGGCAAATCTTAGTCAGCATAAAAGAAATTTCCTTGGACTCTTCGTTGCTTTTGCCAGTAATAATATTCAAAAGGAATCTGCGGAATATCTTATCTTTCCCTTCCGGCAGCGGCTGCTCGAAAGTGCCCTTTTCATTGCTGATGACGACACAATTCTTTTTGGCCAGACTGGCTTCGAGAACGCCTTTAGTGCCGATGACTCTAATCCAGTCGTCGCCGTGCGTCGGAGCCGATTCAGGCCGGCAGTAATCGACGCTTATCGTAGCGTGTCCACCGTTGCTCAACTCAGCTATAAGGACGCAATTGTCTTCACAGGCAGGTCTATCGCTATGAGCAAGATTGCCTTTCATCGCGGCAACTTTCGTAAAATTCAATCCTGTAACAGAATTGATAAAGTCAAAAGCGTGGATTCCGACCCATCCTATTGTACCGCCATATTTGTCTTTATCGCCGAACCAATCGGGCCTTGTGCCCCACTTATAACTCTTTCGGGCGTTTGCCAAAATCGCCTGGCCTATCGCGCCGCTGTCATAGACCTGCTTTGCGGCAACAAACTGAGGGTCGCTGCGCATAGTCAGCATAGCCATAAGATTAATTTTGTTTTTCTCAACTGATTTGCGGACTTTTTTCAGAGTGCCAAAATCAAGAGCCAGAGGCTTTTCGGCAATTATATGGATGCCCATATCAGCGACTTCCACAATAAGTTTGGGAATCAAATCGAGTCTTGTGCTGACTACCGCTGCATCGGGTTTAAGGTCCTTGAGCATCTGCTTATAGTCTTCACAATATACCTTCTTGTCTGCTGCCGGCGTAAGCTTTAGAAACTTGGAAATATCCTCGCCTGCGTAAGCCGGCGCCATTCCTACTAAATCGGCTTCTTCCATACCGGTTAAATCACGAAACACCGCATCAATATGGCCGAAACCTCCGATTGTAACTATTCGTACTTTATCCATTACAAGCTCCTTACATAATGAAGAAATTTTGGCTTATCATACCGTAATTGATAAATATTGCCACAGATTTCCTGTGATATTTTTCAGCGATATGTTTTTCTAAAATTAATGATTTCCTGCAGCCACTTGTCGGTAGTAACACCATCAACCTTCATAAAGTTTTCCGGCAGAAACTTCTGAGCCTGCTGGTCATTCAATTGATGAGACCATTTTACACGCGATGTAGGATTATTGCCGGGGCCGGAACTCTTATATTCTGCGTAATAAGCAGTTTTTTCTTTGTTAGGGTCGCGCCAGTTATCCCAGCCGGCCGGTTTTATGCCTTTGTCAAGCCAGCAATTATAATAAACCACCCTTGCGTAAGAACGCCAGGGCCTGCCAAGATCTGTCGAAACACCATCGGCCGTCGTAACCCTGCAATTATAAAAAACGTAACCTGTCGGCAGATTAGGCTCTGTAGCCGCGTGAGCCGTTATATGACTGCTTTCATTGGAGTGTATAAGACAATTCTCAAAGACCGCCTGTGAGTGCCCGTAAATAAAATCAGTCCCGCCTTCAATATAGCAATTCAGATAATATTGCCGGCCCGAATGGGTGAACAGAGTATCCTGCCCGCCGAGGAAACGGCAATTCACAACCAGCTCGCGCTCACCGGCAAGTTTAACAGCCTGTGCCTGGGGATGCGGACCGAAAGTATTTTCAATAGTGAGGTTTTCCAAAATTAAATCACTGGCTCCCCTGACCACAAGCGCAGCACAATCAGCGCCATAGGTCCTTGAACCATCAGGCCTCATCATTTGCGCATTGAGGTTATAGCTTATAATAGTCTTATAGGGGTCGGTACCGCGTAAAGTAATAAACGACTTATCCTTTTGGATGATAACTCGCTGTTTATAAAAGCCCGGCTTAATGAGGACAACAACTCTTTCATTATTATCCGGCGGGACGGCATCAATTGCTTTTTGTATCGAATTGAAATCAGCAGGGCCGTTCTGGTCAACCACAATTTGACGTGTTTTTCCGGTTTCAAAAAGGCCGGCCAAACCAGCCAGTTTCGCGTCGAACTTCCATGTCAAATTATTACTATCCGAAGCAGCTAACAGCACGCACGGTGCTATTAAAAGGAAAATCAACGTAAAGTTATGAACCTTCCCTGTCATTGGCACATCCCTTCAAAGTGACTAACCAACAATTTCCTCTTGTGGAACTAATAATCTATATGTCGCCTTCAATCATACTACCGGCTAAAAACAAAAAAGGCCGGCTAAAATAACCGGCCTTTGTCAGATCAAATAAATATTACGGTGCAACCTGCTTGAACATAGTATAGTAAAAGAATCGGTAGCTGTCGCCGCTGACTGACTCTCCTCCTAGCGATTGGTCCCATATGCCAAGAGCAAAACCTGACCACAAATCTTCATTGAAAACACCAGGATAATCCAGTGTAACTTGGTCTTGCCCTGATGTCCTTTTGGCTTTATAGTAAACAACCTGACCAGCCTTGAATGCAGCGTTAAATGCAAGCAATTTTCCGTTGTTATGGCTCAATTTATCCATACCAGTAAGATTTAAGGTAGCACCAGTTCCTTCGGTTGTATTCCAAATTCTATCCGCCACAAATGGCTTTTGAGAGTCTAATTGGTCAAATTTTCGAGCTGTAACTATAGGCACATTAAAAGCATCCTTGTCTGATGTTGTAGATATTGGGTAATAGGTTAATCCGAATCTTACCCATTCATTGGTTATGTCTTTGTTAATTTTTTGCGGGGTAGTTAACCACTCATAACTGGTATTAGTTCCCGCAGGGGTAACATAAGAGTCATAAATAAATTGTGGGTCTTTATTAGACGGGCAATAAAATACTTTTCCTGTTTTTATGATATTCCTTCTATATAGGCATCCAACTCTCATAGGAACAGGCTTGCCGCCTGCTTGTCTGCCTTCCAAATAATCAGGTTTATCTGTGTTGTCCCGCAATGCAACGTATGGATGCCGCTCGGTATCTTGTGCAGAAGTATCTACGGTGCTGGAGGCATTCCAGGGAGCAGGATAAAGAGGGTCAAAACCGCCATACCAAGGCATCATACCATCATAATCACTACAGTACGCATTTACTCCCAACGCAACCTGTTTCTGTTGATTAGAACAAATTATCCTTTTTGCAGTCTCCTTAGCTCGATTCATCGCAGGAATTAGAACTGCAAGAAGAATTGCAATAATCGAAATCACCACCAATAATTCTACTAATGTAAAAGCTTTTTTCGTTTTCACGGCTTTATTCCTTTACCCAAAGTTTCTTAATATTTTTTCCTTACTTATATATTTACGTATCTAACAGCCACACAACTTACCAACTATAATAATTATTGTCATTTATATTATTTGTATATGTTATAAATCGGCTATTAGTTCAATTTCTGAATTAATGTAAATTATACCCTATTCACTTGTCAATATCAAAATACTTTATTTATATACCTAAATTACCACAACTCAAAAACTTCTGTCATTGCGGCCCCGTTAATCGGGGCCGCAACAACAGATTATATACATCATTTAACCATTATTAACATTTAAACTACTACGGAGCATCAGTTATTCCAGCACAGCCGCTATTTGTTCTTGCATAGCAGTCTAACCATTCGGATGCAAATCTTCTTAAAGCAAATATATCTACCGCTACTGCTGGGACCGTCCCACCGTTAATTCCCCAAGTACCATCCATATGAGACTTAAGACCTAAACCCTGGTTCTGCCAATCTTTAGCAAAATACCAGAAGTCTGCGTCATTAAGTACACAATCTCGGTCGTGATCCCACTCCGGTCCACCTATACCAAGATGGGTATCATTTGCGGACATGCCGTTGGCATCCAAAGGACCCAAAGCGATGAATTCAACATGCTGCGCACCATAGTTAACCGCCAACTGGCATACCCAGTTAACTGTAGTGAATGACCAAATAGGACTTTGCTGAGGGTTACCAGTACCGGAATCAGTTTTAACCTGCCAGTAATATGTCGTATTCTTATTAACGCTCACGACCTGAGTCTTTTTGCCGCGAGCAGTCGCAACCTTGTCAGCAGTATTTGCGTCTAAAAGATGGCCTGAATTTGTGCCTATCCAAACTCTATCAGTAGAAGCGTTATAACCTGACCACCAGGTCAGCGTGAAGTTTGAATTTGAATCAGCGGTACCAATATAATACTTTGTGTCGCCATTCTTCGGTTCAGGAGCTGCAGCAATCTTTGGTGAATCAGTCGTAAGAAGTATAGTACCCTCTTTGCCGTTCTCAGCACAACCGACATAAACGCCGCTGGTAAGGAAAGTACCTTCGGCGCCGCCATCAACTGTAATTGTTCCGTTATTTATGGGGGTACTACCAGCATTAACCGCTATGCGACCACCACCACCACCACCAGTAGCCTCATTTTCTTGTTTGCTGGTAAAGCCACCATTACCGCCATTGGCTGTCAAAAGGCCATTATTGGTAAATGCACCGCCGGCAATAAACTTTAAAGAACCGCCAGCAGCGCCAGAACCTGGATACGAAGTGGCAGGAGGGAATGTGGCGCTACCGCCATTAGTTGTCATTTGACAATGGGTATCCAGAGTTATATCACCTGTTGCGATAATTTCAATACCGCCACCACCAGAACTGCCAGCGCCATTCTGTGACCATGCACCGGCACTTCCGCCCCATGGGAATGGTATTGATGTATCGCCATAGGTACGACCATAGGTGGCCTCTACGCCAAAGTAATAACCTCGACCGCTCACACCGCCTTGTCCACCATAACTGCCGCCTGCTGCGCCTTTATAAGGGCAGCTCGCAGGTTGTCCAGGACCCCATATCGTTTTGGCTAAATCATTTGGTATAACAGTAAACTTACCAGTAGGATTTCCAGGACCACAGACTCTTGAATGTGTAGTGTAGTGTCCCGCCGCGCACGATGGGGCATTGATCAAAGTCCAATAATTAGTAGTTGGAATCACAAGCGTTGTATGATCATTAAATACACTGGCAGCACTATCACCGCAATTGGTTTTAGGACCAGGGAAACCACCGCAACGGGCTGCTGCATACTTATCCGCAGAGGTACCGGTAATTGTAATATTGTTGCCGTCAATATGCAACTGGCCGTCAAAATAGAAATTACCTGTTACACGAATACTCAGAGGTCTGGGCTGATTAACATCAAACTTGGCAGGGTTCCATTGAGCTGGCGGAGCAGGAGTATTATCGTGATGAATACCATCGGCATTGTATGTCGGTATTACGACAATATCATAACGGCTGTCATAACTAAAGCCGGTTGAGAATTTAAATACGGCTACGTTAACATCGCCATCCCGCTCAAGCGTACCATAGGCTACTTCCGCCCAACCTGCATCTTTAATTACCATAGCAAGAGAGTTGACGTCATGGCCTGAATAGACTACCTTCTTGCCATGCTTACCAATCTTGGTGGCAGGCGTGACACCAATGCTATTGGCTTCGCTTGTATTGAAAATAATCTCATACGGTAAGGTACGGAATGACCAAGTATATCCGCTAACCGTTTGGCCCGTATAATTACTAATTACGCGCCAGAAAAAGGTTGTGCCCCTATCCGGAATTACCTTACTGGCATAATTAACATCTAACGCATCTAATATTCGTACGCTGGGGTCATTGGCTTCTACCAAAGTCTGACTAGTAGACAGATAAACCGAATAAGTACTCGGATGTGTCTTAGGCTCGTCCCACATAACCTTGATATTGTTGGCAATGCCGGATACGCGCTGCTGCCCATTTGTCGGCGTTGGATTCTTTGCCTTACCGGTTTCGGTAGTGAACGACCAGCTCGGACCATCAACTGGACCACTGCCGAAGTCCGAATCAACCGCCCAGTAATAAATGGTACTAAGAGCCAGAGCATTGGAGTCACCAGGTTTAAGTTTGTTATTGTAAACAATATTAAGACCAGGGGTGTGGTTCTCAGGGTTCGTAGGTATTAGATTTAAAGCACCTGGGTTAGTTCCAAAATATACGTTCTGCGATACAACACCAGCTGCCGGCACCCAGTTTACATCAGTATCGATTTTTACGTCTGTAGAACCAGGAATAGGAAGCAATGCTATTGGCTTCGCAATTGTATCTGTTTGTTTAAGAATGCTGACTTCCAAAGGAGTTAATGCTCTGTTATACAAACGTATTTCGTCGAGCAATTCATTACATTTGCTTATGCCGGCTCCAATCGTTAGAGGAATATAATAGTGGGTAGAGCCATACGTCCAAGAACATAACGCTAAAGCCGATGTAGTTCGATAATCAACGACATTAACAGCTCTTTGAAGACCATCGAAATATATCTTAGTGTTTGCCTGTGCATTTCTGTCTACGACAACGGCAACATGATGCCATGTCCTAGGATCTACTCCCATATTTGCAACTGAATCCGCTGTTTCTACAGTTAACAGAGTCCCTTGCCCAGTCGAACCATTTTTCTGCTGAAATTGAATCTTGCTGTTATATAAACGTATTTCCCAATAGTAATTGGGGTCGCGATTGTTGAGGCCGCCTGCGCCAACACTGCCTGCGGTACATCCAGCATGGAGTACTGTGGCAGCATCATTCAAGAACTGCAATGTATTGTTTTTCGGCATAAATCTCATCCAGAAAGCCCATGTACGTACAGGAGACGTTGGTGGGGCTCCTGCCAAATCAAACATCGAGTCTCCTATTTCATGACCGGCATCATAACCAGAAATGTTCGTCATTGTTATAGGAATTCTAATTCTGACGTCATTTGGCGTAGTAGTGTCATGATCATGCACATAGCAGAAATTCGCATCAGTACCTAATCCTGACTTGGCATAAGCAGTCTCATAGATGGTACTAGCTGGTGCTATTAAATTAGCTTCTCCGCTATGATCCTCATAGCCAGAATCACATGAACGGTGTCCTCTAAGGCCTGCCTTCGCATCAATTGTACAAGGATCGTTGTTGTTTTCAAAATTTAGATTAAATAGCAGTTCAGTGCCGTTTACATTAGTTAGCGGACTGAACGCCCAAGCACCGGATGCAACCAGTGCCACTACCATAAACATTATCCATATCACTCTGTTTTTCATACAATGTCCTCCTTTAGACAAATGCCCCGACACATCGGGAAACCATAAAAAAAATTTTATAACGGATACTTTATATACGATACGATAATTGCATCTATTTTTCAGGTTAAAGACACAACGTATCGGCAAATTCCGCAAGAGGTAACATTGACTTCTAAAAGAGCGTCGGCCAAAAGGCCATAAAACTTACTCAGGGCCAATCCTTATATCGGATTGGCCCTGAGATTAAAATTAAACTTTTTACTTATTTCTTGCGTCTTATAGCAAGGAATCCAAGTCCTAACAATGCAATTGTAACTGGTTCTGGTACCAACGCAATGTCGTTGCCGCCAGTAAGACTTCCATTGGAATTGTTATATTGATAATCCAATGTGTAGTTCTCAAGTCCAGCTCCTAACGTAACACTATCAAATACGCCTGTTACAGCATTAGCGCCTGTATTGTCAACGAGGAGAATAACTGCAGCCGGAACGCCGCTGGTTATAGAAACAATCAGATTCGCAACCGCAGCAGCTTCAGCTGTAGGGTCAATGTAAACACCGCCATTCGTCTGAATAGCACTTACGCCGCCACCAACTATCTGATATTCCAGAGTACCTGTACCGGTAAAGGTTCCTGTTGCATCGCCTGTTCCAACGAAGAGCGGGCCGCCAACAGATATAGTACCACCGTTACCTTGTACAACCAGCCTTCCAACAGAGCCACTGGGGCCGCCAGCGGTGGCTGTATAGGTTATACCAGCCATAGCTCCAACATAGATACCGCCGGAACCATTGATAGTTCCGCCAGAAATCGTGTATGTGCCATTACCAATGCCAGCTGAGCCGCTCCTGTAACCGAGTTCGAGCTTACCAATACCAGTGCCCGCGTTATCGTTCAGAGTAATAGTACCACCTGTCTGGACAACTTTACCAGTAGGAACGCCAGCGCCAGCAGTACCACAACCAACCGTGAATTCCGAACCAGATTTCATTGATGCGCCAGGCAGAATATTAAGGGTAAGGGCACCATTTCCACTTACAGTCATCTTAGTGGCTGTAAATGAACCTGCGTCTGAAGTCAAGTTGCAAGATGTGGTTGCTATTTTGATAATTTTGATTTCGCCATCAGTGTCAATGGGAGTATGACCGCCACCCCAGTTAGTAGCAACACTCCAATCGCCTACGGCGGTAGCCCAACTATTTGAGGCGTATGCACCTGTAGCCATAAGACATACCATTAAAACAAATAAACATTTTTTCATCTTCTACCTCCTAAAAAAACATATTCTAAATTTAGTAACTTCTTCCAATCCACGAATATGCCGAACGACACTGGATGACGCATCCAGTATTACTTACACATTCTCGGACTGCTAACATTGTCTTAAAACTGGGTAAGAAAAACAAGGCAATATTGCGCGGAAATAAAGTCTATTTTGCGCAAATGCCCTTTCTGTGTAAATACCGTGGTTTGTTTATTTTGACGAAATCTTACTTAGGTTAATCTACAAATCAACCTCTTTAAGATAAGTAAAATAAAGAAGTTACATATTAACATTCATAATAATAACCTTGAGGAAATCGGCAAATTATGTAAATATATCGCTGCTGCAGTTTCCTTTTGGAACACTAATTATCATTAATTTTTTTAAAAAATTTTAATATTTCTTTCAAATAATGAACTGTCAGGCCGAAAAAAAGACCTAAACAATGATAGAAGTCTTTGAAAAACCGCATTTATAATACTGAAAAATTGCACAACAACGCTGTAATAAAAAGAGCAGAACTTATCTTTCTGATATTTTCGCCATCTCTTACCGGAACCTTCTGTTTTTCAGATGCCCTCAAAGACCACAGCGGCAAAAAGCCGCAATCGGCCCTTTTCAGTATTACCAGCCGCGAAATTATAGGATGCTCGTAAATTATCTTACACACCAGCCCTAACTGGTTGCTCCTTGACAACAACTGTTCGTGTAAATATATTGCTGCCTATGCCCGAACAGGTAAAAAAATCTCTTGTCCTTTCGATTTATTTAGCCTTACTAATCAGCACCCTGCTGGTTTTCTGGCAGGTCAGGAATTTCGATTTTACCAATTACGATGATGATCTATACGTATACGAAAATCCTCACGTTTTAAACGGCCTGACCGCAGGCACCCTCGTCTGGGCTTTTACTACCAATCATGCGGGGAACTGGCATCCTCTGACCTGGCTTTCGCTTATGCTGGACAGGCAGTTATTCGGCCCCAGTCCTGCCGGTTTTCATCTTACTAATCTTTTCTTTCACATCGCAAACATTTTGCTTCTTTTGCTTGTCCTTAAACAAATGACAAAAGCGATTTGGCAAAGTGCTTTTGTGGCGGCTCTGTTTGCGCTTCATCCGATGCATGTCGAATCGGTCGCGTGGATTACAGAACGCAAGGATGTCCTCAGCACTTTATTCTGGCTGCTTGCGATGTTGGCGTATGTGCGTTATTGCCGCTGTGTCGCCGTACCGGCTTCCATAAGGGACACCTTACGGCGGACGGCTAAACGACCCTCCACCGCAGGGGTGGAGGCTAAACATTATTATTTAGTGGCAGTTGCATTTTTCGCACTGGGACTTATGACAAAACCTATGTTGGTTACTTTGCCGTTTATATTACTTTTGCTGGACTATTGGCCGCTGGAGCGAAAAATATCCCGGCGTCTGCTGGTGGAAAAAATTCCCTTCTTTGCACTTTCGGTCATCTCCGGCATCCTGACCTTTTCGATTCAGCAAAGCGGCGGTGGTGTGACTATCCTTTCTTTGAACAGCAGAATTGCCAACGTCTTCTTATCATACGTTCAATATATAAGCAAGACGTTCTGGCCACGGAATCTGGCCGTATTGTATCCTCTTCCCGCCGCCGCAAGCATTCCATTCTGGCAGGCTGCGATGTGTGCTTTGCTGCTGCTTGGCATATCTGTTTTTGTGGTTTACCTTGGACGGCGGAATCAACGGTACTTAACGGTCGGCTGGTTCTGGTTTATCGGAACACTTTTACCCGTTATCGGCATTGTTCAGGTCGGTTTTCAGGCCTATGCCGACCGTTATACCTATATCCCATATATAGGCCTGTTCATAATGCTCGCATGGGGTTCGCCTCAGCTTCTTTCAAAATGGATTTCGGTGTCGCCTCAACGAAAACCCATTCTTGGCTTATCGATGATACTTGTGCTGGCGACACTTGGGATATGCACTTATCGGCAGGTAAGTTGTTGGCAAAACAGTATCACACTTTTTTCGCATGCACTGGAAGTAACGCAAAACAATTATGTCGCGTATAATAATATCGGCCTTGCTTACAGCAAACTGGTCCGCTGGCCTCAAGCGATGGAGGATTACAGACAGGCCATAAGAATCAATCCGACTTACGCCAAGGCACACTATAATCTTGGTTTTGCTTACTTCAGTCTTGGTCACAGCATCGAAGCGATAGAAGCCTATAAGCAGGCCGTAAAACTCAAGCCGGACTATACCTTGGCCTATAATAATATCGGCGTTGCTTACAGCGGCCTTGGCCGTTACAACGAAGCGATAGAAGCCTTTAAGCAGGCCATAAAAATCAATCCGGATTCAGCCGAATTACACACTAATCTTGGCTCTACTTACATGGCAATAAGCGACAAAAAATCTGCTATGGCTGAATATAATATTCTTAAGTCTTTAAACTCAGAACTCGCAAATAAACTCTTAGAACAGATTAACAAATGAAAATGTAACTTTTGCAGGTTACTCCTTGACAATAATTTTTCCTGTAAATATATTACTGTCTATGCCCGAACAGGTAAAAAAATCTCTTGTCCTTTCAATTTATTTAGCCTTACTAATCAGCACCCTGCTGGTTTTCTGGCAGGTCAGGAATTTCGATTTTACCAATTACGATGACGACCTGTACGTATACGAAAATTCCCACGTTTTAAACGGCTTGACCACTGACGCTATCTCCTGGGCCTTTACGACCAGCCAGGCGTCAAACTGGCATCCTTTGACCTGGCTTTCGCTTATGCTCGATTGTCAATTGTCCCTTCCGGGAGGCCCCAATCCCGGCAGGATTCATCTTATAAATCTCCTTTTGCATATTGCAAATACCCTGCTGCTTTT
>JBEKEA010000009.1:0-59313 GCA_050014075.1 Sedimentisphaerales bacterium
AAAAGCAGCAGGGTATTTGCAATATGCAAAAGGAGATTTATAAGATGAATCCTGCCGGGATTGGGGCCTCCCGGAAGGGACAATTGACAATCGAGCATAAGCGAAAGCCAGGTCAAAGGGTGCCAGTTGGAAGCGTGGCCGGTAGTAAAAGCCCAAATGATATTGTCAAAAGTCAGGCCGTTTAGAACGTGAGGATTTTCATATACATAATAATTATCGTCATAATTGATAAAATCGAAATTCCTGACCTGCCAGAAGACCAGCAATGCACTTACTGTTAAGGCAAAATAAATCGAAAGGAGAAGAGTTTTTTTTACCTGTTTGGGCATAGGCAGCAATATATTTACACGAACATTTGTTGTCAAGGAGCAAAACGAGGTTCTGTGCCCCCCAACCCCCGCCACTGCCGAAGCGGGAAACGGGACAAAGTGCGATCCGTCTTCGTCCACCTAAGGTGTCCCATAGGGAAAGGACTTCCGTCTTCGCATATTTGTGCTACGAACAAACAGGTCGACGCGACAGGCGGCATTTCCGTAAGTCCAAACTATCTAATTTCCCGTATGTACTATCTCTACAAGCTTGTAAAGAGAATCAGGAACAGCGATACCGAGTTTCTGGGCCGTGTCTATATTGAGCATTTTTCGCCCGTGAACCCCGCCCTCAACAATTGGAAATTCCGATGGTTTTTTGCCTCCAAGAATTGCTTTGGCTATTTGACCGGCACGAAGCCCCTGTTCCTCAGCAGATTCCACCACGCCGCAAAGGGCGCCATCCTCAATCACAAAATCCAGGAACCCGATTACCGGCAGCGCACTGTTGTCCAGAGTCCATCGCATAATCTCGGCGGGCGGCATATTCTCATTTGTGCCGGTTCGCTTGATTAAGCAATACGTACAAACGCCGATGGCATCAGCCTTGTCCTGAGCGTCTTTCAAAGCCTTCTGCCATTCGTCAAAACTCTTGCATGTCGTATATGACTGCACCTCAAATGGCGGAGGTGCGGTACGCATAAAACGGGGATCCAATTCGGCTGTTAATGGATCTTCAGATATTATAGCTATCCGTTTGAACCCCGGCCTAAGCACAGCGAGAAACTTCAGCGTTTCCTCGAAATGCGGCCGCTCCAATACTCCCGTCACATTCGACGCAGGATAGCCGTAATCTTTGGCATCATTGTTGACCCCGCAGAACACTACCGGAAGATTGTTATCACCCACATATCGGGACACAAAATATTTTTGAGCGGGATCGTCCGAAGCTATCACAATATCCGGCTTCCACTGTGTAACTACTTCCGCAGCTTCATTGCCCGCCGTGACCATTGAAGCTTCATTGCTCTTCCGTTTAGTGTCCATATAGAACATCTTCACTTCAACAGGCATATCTGCCAATTCCTTCATTATTCCGGAGGTGATACGCTGCACCCAGAAATAGTCTGGGTCATAGCTGTGAACGATAAGTACCTTCATAGATTTGACGATAGGTTTCGCAGGCTCAGGCGATACCGGTATTACATCAGGTTTTGAGTAACGCGGCCAGTATAAAAGGAACACGATTACCCCGACCGCCGCAATGCCAAAGACCCATACTCCGGCGGCCTTGAGTCCTGATAGTTTCATAATGCACCTGAAAAATAGAAGTACAAATTAACGGGTTATGCCGAGGATTTCGAGAGTTGGGCGTTCGATTATTTCTCTGATTTTTTCGCGCGGAACAGTGGGCAAATTCATATCGGCGATGAGTTTGTTAAAACCTAATAGAGTCTCAATGCAGTTTTGGGGCTTTTGAACCGGAAGGCCGGAGCCGAAAAACAATTTGCCTAATACATTGGCCTCGTGAGCGGAAAGAACTGTATTGTAAACTTCCCAAACCTTCTGAGGATGAACAGTCAAATCGCCATAAACATTTTCGTGCTTAGCAAGCATATACAAAGTTTCATTTACAAACGGCAGTCCCATTGAGCCGATGATGATTTTGATGTTCGGAAACCGCTGGGCAATTTCGTCAAGCAGAGACGGCCTGGTATATTCGAGAACCGACTGGGGACCAAAAGGCGGAATGGTATGAAAATACAGCGGAAGATGCAATCTGTCGGCGACCTCGTAAAATTGCAGAGCCTTGCTGTGAGCAGGATGAAAACCTTCGCTGCCGCAGTAAAGAACCGCGCCGCTAAAGCCCATATCCGACTTTATGCTCGACCACTGCCTTACCGAAATGTCGTCTTTGACAGGATTGACAACGGCAAAACCGTACATTTTTTGCCCGTGCCTGGCGACATAATCGCTGACAAGCTTGTTGGCCTGCTGGTTGGACTGCTCGGGACTGGCCAGCACAAAACAGGCGTCCAACGGCTCTGCAGCGACAAAATGGTCCTCCGGCTTAATTTCAAAGCCGGGAAAAGTTATATGAGTATGGCAATCGACAATCATTTTCTATCCAGAAAAGCACTTGTTAAGCAATAAATCAGAACCAGTAATATAATATCGGCAAAACAACACTGTCAAGAACAATAAACTTGCCTTTTAGTGGCCTGGGGCTAATATGCCCCTATGCTAAATAACAATATCAAAAGTAAAATGATACTGAAAAATATCCTCGAAGGTCTTTACCGCAAATACACTCATAAAAAATACATACCGCCGGACCCGCTGCAGTTTGTTTATCATTATAATAATAAAGCTGATATGGAAATCGCAGGGTTCCTGTCGGCTATGTTCGCTTACGGAGCCGTGGAACAGATTGAAAAATTTCTAACCGCCCTTTTCGGCGTAATGGGCAAAAGCCCGGCAAAATTTATTAAAAACTTTTCCGCTAAAAATCATCATCTTTTAAAATCGTTTAAATACAGGTTCAACACGTCCTCCGATATAATCATTCTTTTGGAAATCTTAAAAAAAGTCCTTGTCCGATACGGAAGCCTGGAAAATCTTTTCCTCCAAGGCTACCACGACAGCGATAAAAATATTATACCTGCAGCGACAAAATTCATTCAGGCATTAGACGGCCAAACCAGCGCCGGTTTAAAATTCCTGCTTTCCAATCCGGAAAAAGGCGGAACATGCAAAAGATTATTTTTATTCCTTCGCTGGATGGTGCGAAAAGACCAGGTCGATACGGGATTATGGAAAAAAATAGACAAAACAAAACTTATTGTGCCTGTCGATGTTCATATTGGACGGCTAAGCAAAATTTTAGGGCTGCATAATAAAAAAACGGTTAATCTTAAAACCGCAATTGAAATAACCGATGGTTTTGCGGAAATTAACCCGGCAGACCCGGTCAAATACGACTTTTCGCTGTGCAGAATCGGGATTCTTGAAAACTGCACAGGAAAGGCCAATAAATACTGTCCGGAATGCGAATTGGCGGGATTATGCAGAAAAAACTTTATTTTTAATCGGATTTCTGGTAAAATAATAACGTAACTAAACTTTGTTTAATTAAGGTATAAAAATGAAATTTAGATGTCTTTTCTTAACTGTTGCCGCTGTAATCTTCTTTGTCGATACTGCCGCGTTTTGTGCGCCTGAGCCGGCTGGTGCGCCAAGTATAAATCAGTGGACCTTAAATGTCGTCTTTACCCAGCCGCAACAGATAACCGTAAGAATACCCGACCAGGGAAAAGCTCAGCGATTCTGGTATGTCATCATTACCGTTACCAACAATTCCAAAATCGATGTGCCCTTCTATCCGAGCTGCGAACTGCTTACGGATACCATGCAGATAATCCCGGCTTATAGAGACACAAGAAATATCGTATTCGATAAAATCAAGGCCCGGCACAAAAAGAAATTCCCATTCCTCGAATCCCTCGAATACGCGAATAATAAAATACTGCAGGGACAGGACAATACAAAAGACTTCGCGATAATCTGGCCGGACTTCGACGCCAAGGCAAAAGATATATCACTGTTTATTGCCGGTTTGAGCAATGAGATTACAGCCGTCGACCACCCAACCAAAAAAGATCCCAACGGCACACCGGAAAAAATCTACCTGAAAAAAACTCTCGAACTGCAATACTCCATCAGCGGAGATGAAAGCCTGCGGGAAAATGGAACGCTTGTATTCAAAGGCAAACGCTGGATTATGCGATAGGAAAGAAAATTTAAAAATTAAAATGTAAAATGTAAAATTATGGAACGGCACTTAAAAATATTTAAGTGCCGGTTTTTTTATACTTTTAAAAACTAAATTGTCGAAATCTTCCCACAGCGGGGACATTTGACCTGGGGGGCTTTGAAATTGGGCGGGATTTTCATTTTTAAACCGCAGGAGCAATTCAAAATACTGAAACCTGCGACCTGCTGCATAATATTGCCGATATTTCGAGCCTGATTTTTCACCGATTCAGCCGGCTGCGATGAGCCGGTGCGAATCTGAACCGCCGTCTGATCCTGAAGAGCAGATGAAGGTATGACTGTCGCGTGCTTTGTGGTTTTGCTGAATGCATCGGAATAATCCGCGAAAGACGCTCCTGCCATACCGCGAAGTATCTTTATTCTTTCCGAAATCGGAGGATGAGTGCTTGTCAGGTCGGAAAGTTTCATTCCTTCCTTTTGCAGAGGATTAACGATATACATCGGGGCGGTAACCTTGTTGGCGACGGAAAGCTGAGTGGTATTTTGCGAAATTTTTTCAAGGGCATTTGCAAGACCTTCAGGATAACGCGTCAGCCTTGCAGAACCTGCATCGGCGAGATATTCGCGCTTTCTTGAAATGGCGAAATATAAAAGCGTGGCCATGATTGGGGCAAGTATTGCTGCGAGAATCGCAATCAACATCATAATGGCCTGAGCCTGGCCGCCGCCTCTGTCTCTTGAAGAATAACGTCTGCCCATCGAACTGTAAAACATACTGCGAAGAAAAACTTCCGAAAGAAGCGTTATCGCGCCGAGCATAACGCCGGCAATCGTTACAAATAATATATCGCGATTAAGAATATGACTCATCTCGTGGCCGACGACGCCCTGCAATTCGTCACGGTTAAGCCTCCCCAGAATGCCCGCTGTTACGGCAAGCGATGCGGTTTGCGGATTTCTGCCTGTGGCAAAGGCGTTGGGGGCAGGGTCATTTATTATGTAAACTTTCGGCACAGGCAACTGAGCGGCAATCGCCATTTCCTCGACGACATTGAAAAGCTGCGGATGAGCGTCTTTTGTAACGGGCACCGCTTTGCTTGCGGCAAGGAATATCGCATCGCCGCCGGCGAAACTAACCATGGCAAGAATAAGCCAGATAATCAGCGCGACGCCTACGCCGAAGTAACCTGCCCGCGGGTCTGGAGAAACTGACATTCCTATTATCCAGCCCAAAAGGCCCAGCACCGCTGCCATCAGCATAAGCAGCAGAATCGAATTTCGCTTGTTAGCTCTGATTTGCTCCCACATAGTAAATTAATTTCCGAAGCTAACTTTTGGAACTGCTTTTTCGGAAGCGTCTTCGATTACAAAAAAGTCGCTTTTGGCGAAATTAAACATTCCAGCGATAACATTAGACGGAAACATCTGGATTTTGTTGTTATAGAACAACGCCTGGTCGTTATAGGCCTGGCGAGCAAAAGCGATTCTATTTTCCGTGCTGGAAAGCTCTTCCTGCAGGGCAAGAAAATTCTGATTTGCCTTCAAATCCGGATAGGCCTCGACGGTGAGCAGAAATTTGCTCAGCGCCCTGCCGAGCATGCCTTCGGCTTTTGCCGATTCGGCGACGCCTTTGGCGCCCATCGCCTGGCTGCGGGCGTTTGTAACCGCTTCCATAGTCCCGCGCTCGTGCTGCATATAGCCTTTTGCGGTCTCGATGAGATTCGGTATCAGGTCGTGACGGCGTTTAAGCTGAACGTCAATCTGCGACCAGGCATTGGCGACCTGATTGCGAAGTCCCACAAGGGAGTTGTAAATGCCGACTACAAACATAATCAGCAGAACAACTATTACAATTAGAACAAGTGAAATTCCCATAAATTATCCTTTCGAAAATTTACTGGACTGAAAATTTATAAATCGTTAACTGCCGATAAACTTCTTTGGGCTGCAAAACTACGGAAGGAAACCGGGAATGGTTCGGCGAATCAGGAAAATGCTGTGTTTCGAGACAAAAAGCATCGTGCTTGTTATATACGGCACCGGCTTTGCCTTTCACTTCGTTTAGAAAATTTCCGGTATAAAATTGCACACCCGGTTCGGTGGTGAAAACCTCCATCACCCTGCCGCTTTGAGGTTCTATGGCCTTTGCCGCAAAAGAAAGCTCCTGCGGCGTCGGCTTATTCAGGATATAATTACAATCGTATCCGAACTCGAATCCGCCGATGTTTTCGCCGATAGGCTTTAACTTTGTAAGGTCATACACCGTATCTTTGACGGATTTAATTTTGCCGGTTGGAATATGATTTTCATCAACAACGGTAATATTATCGGCATTTATATTTATCCGGTGCGAAAGAATACTGCCTTTGTCGTGGCCGGCAAGATTGAAACAGCTGCTGTTTGTAAGATTAATAATTGTTTTTTTATCAGTTGCCGCCTCATAGCCGATTTTCAGCTCGTTGTCGTCTGTGAGCGTATAAGTAACTGTAACATCGAGATTGCCGGGATATCCTTCCTCGCCATCAGGACTTAAATATTTAAAAACGACGCCGCAGGCCTCGCCATCCTCGAATTCGCTGCCGTGCCATGGCGCCCTGTTAAAGCCCTTGATTCCGCCGTTAAAATGATTTTTGCCGTCATTGGCAATCAGCTTGTATTCTTTGCCGTCAAGCGTGAATTTGGCATTCACAATTAGATTTGCGAAACGGCCGATGATGCCGCCAAAATAAAAAGTGTCGTTAATATAGCTGTCAAGGTCATCGTAACCAGTAACGATATCGGCTAATTTTTTATTTTTATCAGGAACCTTAAGCGAAACAAGCGTTGCGCCGAACGAGATAAGTTTGGCTTCTGCGCCGAACTTGTTTTTTAAAATAAAAGAGTCGATAGCCCTGTTTTGGCTCAACTTTCCGAAAATACCTTTTTCAACTGTCATCTTTCCCCCTGGTTTTCTTTATGACTGAACAATTCAGAAAGATGTTTTATGACTTTTCGTTCTTTGTCGAAATTCCCTTTTGCAAGCACCTGTGCCAATTCGCCCCTGTCGAACCACAGGCCGTGACCCTTCGGACATCGGTCAATTAAAACCTGCTCATTTTTTCCGCCGGTGTGTATTTTCTGCATTTTTTTCAGACATATCGGGCAGGGACGCTGTTTTTCTTTTACGCCAGATTCCTGATGGAAAGAGTTCACCAAATGCCTGGCCTGATTGGCATCGGCAAACAGTAATTCAAGTTCGCCCGCGTCGAGCCAGATACCGCCGCATTCGGTGCAGAAATCTGTTTCGACCCGGTCAAGTTCCAGTATTATCATCGGATTTTTACAGACCGGACAATTCATCCCGTTAGAAATTCCTTTTCAAATAATTCAGGCAATCTAAATTAATTCGTCCCGTTAGTAGAAAACTTTCTTTTCCATTATAATTTCTAACGGGATTCTTTTTATTCCGTCGGTTTGCCTTTTGGCATCTGCACTTTTATTTATACGCTAAAATTCTTATTTAAGATGATTTTAACCATCGCAGTCCTTATAAGAAAGAAAAAAATTCGTCCTGCCGGCACAAGGACGGCCCGCTAAATCCTTTGACATTCGCAGGATGTGTTTTTACAATTATACCTATATTTAGAAATGAAAGGAATAAAGATGGACCCAATTGTAAATACTTCTGTGCAAAACGTCCCCCCGCCGGCTGGTTCAAAAGGCCTGGGGTGGAAGATTTTCTTCGGCATCATCCTTGGGCTGTCAATAATCGCCAATATAGTCCTGTTTGTTCTCCTAATCGCAATCGGCTCTCAAATGCTGTTTGGAGCCACGGACACAAGCGAATCATTCGTCGAGAAAGCCATCGAGAAAGGTCCGGGCAGCAGTAAAATCGCCGTCATTAAAATAGAAGGCATAATCAACGGTGAACTTGCCGATTTGGTTGCCAGCGAGATTAAAGAGGCAAAAAACGACAAAAGCGTCAAGGCTGTAATATTCAAAACCGTTACTCCCGGCGGCGGAATCGCGGCCAGCGACAGGATATACGATGAAATTACCCGCTTCAAAGCTGAAACCGGCAAGCCCGTCATCGCGTTTATGCAGACTATCGCCACTTCAGGCGGCTATTATACTTCAGTCGGATGCGACAAAATCATCGCCGAACCTACCGCCATTACCGGCTCAATCGGCGTAATTATGGGACACTTTGAGCTCAAGGATTTAATGGAGCTTAAACTTGGAATTAAACCTTTAGTTGTCAAATCGGGTCCAAAAAAAGATTGGCCTACATCATTCGAACCGGTAACCGAAGAACAGATCGCTTACCTTAAGGATACTCTGATTATGCCGGCGTATGAAAGGTTTCTTGATGTTGTGGCAAAGGGCAGAACCGAACTTACTCTTGAGCAGATACGCACATTGGCTGACGGCAGCGTTTATAACGCCCAGCAGGCATTCGACAACAAACTCATCGATGAAATCGGATATATGCAGGAAGCTATTAAGGACGCTAAAACCCTGGCAAAAATTACCAATGCCAGGGTAGTGGAATACAACAAGGCATTTTCGCTTGAAGACTGGCTTGGCGCAAAATCAGGAATAAACACGTTTCTGCGGCTCAATCGCGATTCACTATATGAGTTTACAACGCCCCAGTTGATGTACCTCTGGGACGCCGGCTTATGCTTTTAGGCGAGTTTAAGCCTTAAGCTCTTCTTTTGGCACAACAGCACAAAACTCATAACGGCAAAAATCGCCACAGTTGACGGTTCAGGAATAAAGATAGAGGCCGTAGATACAGTTACATTATCCAGACCCCAGCTTTCATCGTCAACACCCTGAAGTCCGAACCCGGCAAAGTTCAACTTTAATGAATCGCCGGTGTGATTAAAAGTGAAGCTAAGATTATAGACAGAGTCGCCGTAGAATTCATATCCGAGCGTATTAATTTCCGAAGCGCCAGTTTGAGCATCGTATTCCCCGCCGCTCGAATTAGAACCCGAATAAGACTGCATATGCCCATCATCTCCGGTATTGCTAAATGTCGTATTCAGCAGCACCGGACCATTGTCCACACTAAGCTGCCAAGTATCCGGCCCATAATCAGAGCTGGTGCCGTCCCAGGACTGAATTACATACAAATCAAAAGCAATCGTAACGGAATTATGCGCGGACAAATTATTCAGCGACAAACTTACCGCGTCATCATCGGAAAACTGCCCGAGAAATCTGCGGTCGCCTACAGGGGTTATATCCGTTGACGTATTAGACCATTGGGAACCAACAACAGATTGAAAATCGTTTGAATAAACAACATTGCCATTTGCAGCAATTGCCGCGATACCGATTAAAACTAACACTAAACCCGCTGAAATGTTTCTAAACATCATTTAACCCCCAAAAAACAATTTAGCTTATAGAGTCTCCCCTGGAGACTGATTAAAAATATACGAATCAAAACCGGCTAATGCAAATTACCAAAATAATAAATTATTCAACGTCCGATAAAATCACTACAAAACCACTATTTGCCGCTTAATTGCCTTGACATAACAGACCGGTCTTGATACAATGAAATGGGAATATACCTTTTTAGGATGTGGAAGAATCTGTGATAATTAGACCGCCAATGTCGGCCGCACGGTGCGGCTTTTTTGTTCTCTGTGCTGCATTTGTTTTGCTTAGCAGTTCTTCGCTTTTCGCCGAACCCAATTTGTATAATAACTCAGATTTCGCTGCATTCGCCAACCACTGGCTTCAGACCGGCTGTTCGTCGGCCAATACATGGTGCGGCGGTTACGACTACGACATCAGCGGCAAAGTGGACGCAAAAGACCTCTACCTTTTCAGCGAAAACTGGCTCAAGTCAAAAGACCATGTTCTCTCCGACGACATCGCAGCCTGGATTCTCCATGTCCCCGTCCCGTCAAAATGGAACTACGATAACAGTTTCCTTCTCCTGTCTCTTTACGAAAAATATCAGCAATGCCATAATCCAACCTACCTTAAATACATAAAGGATTGGGTCGATGCGCTTGTCGATTCATCTGGCAATATAGATACCGACTACTACGTTAAGACCAAATATATCCTCGACCATATCCAGCCCGGCAATCTCCTCCTGATTTTATACAAGCATTTCGGAACCGCTAAATATAAACTGGCTATGGATAATAATCTTATCTACCAGTTCAATCACGGTCATAAGACCTTTGACGGCGGGTTCTGGCATAAAGAAAGTTATCCTCGCCAGATGTGGCTCGATGGTCTTTATATGGCCGAACCTTTCGCCTGCGGATACGCAAAAATGTTCGGCGACCCGAACTGGTACGACGTTGCAGGTCATCAATGCACGCTTGTTGCCACACACACTCAGGATACGCAGATTTACCCTTCCGACCCGGCAAGGAAAGGCTTGTGCTATCACGGCTGGGACAGCTCCCATTGGGAAACCCCGCCGCAGACTCCGCAAGGATGGGCAGATTCCGCGACAGGCCACTCGCCGGAATTCTGGGGCCGCGCTATAGGCTGGTACGCAATGGCACTTGTCGATTGTCTCGACATTATGCCTACTGACCACCCAGACCGTCCGCAGATGATTACAATTCTAAACAACCTTGCCGCAGGCATTGCCTATTATCAGGACCCCAGCACGGGATTGTGGTGGCAGGTTGTCGATAAAGGTTATCCCCGCGCAACCTATCCCACAAATTTCACTGAAACTTCCTGCTCAGCGATGTTCTCATACGCCATAGGCAGGGCCGTTGATAAAGGTTATATAACCTCCGATCCGAACTTCTACAGCAACGTTGCACACACGGCATTCCTAGGCATCTATAACAACAAGCTTACTTATTCCGGCGGATATATAAGCCTAAAGGACACTGTTACTGTCGGCAGCCTCGGCGGCTATAGTACCTACTCCGGCGGTTACGCTTATTACACGGGCACGGGCAGCGGCAAAACTACAAATGATCCCAAAGGCGTCGGCGCCTTTATGCGTGCCGCCCTTCAAGACGAGAAACATTTTACATCCCCATAATGAGTAATTAGGATATCACGTAAAATTTCACTTCGCTTTTTCATAGATTTGAGTTAGAATAGCATTTTTAGATTACTTAAGCCCTAAATGGAGAATAGCAATGGGTAAGAAAATATATGTTGGAAATATAAGTCTTGACGCCGACCAGGCAAGTCTAAACGCATTGTTTACAGTATTTGGAAAGGTCGAAAAAGCTTATATAGTTACTGACCGCCAGACTGGTAAAAGTAAAGGGTTCGGTTTTGTCGAAATGAGCAGTGAGGCCGAGGCCCAGGCGGCAATAACCGCGCTGGATGGAAAAGAATGCGGCGGTTACACGGTTAAAGTGAATATGGCCAAATCAGGGTAATACCATGTCAAATGAGCTTTCCAGCAAACCATCGGACCAGTCGCCGGAAAAAAACGGCGAAACTGAATACAAGTTCCTTATGCATTATGAAATCGAACTGTTCAAAAGCCGCTGGTTTGTTTTTACTACGCTGCTGTCTGTTAGTTTCGTTATTACAGCCCTGGGATTACAGCAGATAGGTGCCAAAGGACCGCTGCTTCCATTAAGACTCATTTGCGTGCTGGGAGCGGTAGTTTACTTTGCGGGTCTTTTCCATTACTGGTGGTTTCACAATAAAACTTGCGCTCTCCGCAGCAGACTGGCAGAGTTGGAAAAAATAATGGGATTCCAGATACATCGGGTATTCCAGGAGTCCAAACCGACATTTCTCGGGTTTAAACCAAAATTCTATTGGCTTATCTATTCGTTAACTGCACTGTATGCGATTCTGCTGATTTATGTATTAGTGATATAATAATAAAAACGGGGCTTTCGCCCTGCCATCTCTACTTTCAATTTATGTCTATTTTCTTTTATTTCCCAACGAAACAATCATTCCCATTCCGCCGACCGTCAGCAAAATAATCGTAGCAGGTTCTGGAACTACACCGGGCACTGCGACAAGCATATCCTGCGAGCCTATATAAGAAAGAGACCTTAATTGCGCCATTTGGCCTGTGCCGTCAAGAGAATGCAGCCAGTTATTAGCAGTCAGATAGTCGAGGTTTTCAGCCTTAAAGCCTCTGTCGCCACCGGTACCATTTGTTGTAACATCCCAGCCGGCGGAAGTTGTCGGCAAATCCTCATAAACAATTTCCCATACAGCCGCGGCAAATGCTTCTGCATTGCTGTTTTGCTTTGTGGTATAGTTTCCGACAACAGCCCATGCCGGGTCGTAATATCTGCCCCAAAGTTCCGATAGATAAGCGGCTTTTGCTGCTCCCATCGTACTGCCGAGAAACGTAGTCGGTCTTGGGCCATCCTGCGGCATAATCACATCATAAGTATTGCTGCCAGGCGCGATATATTCGGAAAGGTCCATACAAAAACCGCCAATATAACCGTTGGCCAGGCTTTGGCCTTGATCTGTACCGGCTGTTTTATTAAACATATAAACACCGGCATAAACATTCAAACCAGTATGGCCGCCGCCCCAGATTGTCATCGTATCTTTAGCGCCTAAGCCTGAATAATTCATTGTTACAGTGCCGTAAATAGGCGTGGCTATACATTCCGCGCTAAGCAGGCAAACAATAATTAACAACATTCTAATAATAGTTTTCACCAACCCCAAACCCTCCGAGGAAAAATAATATGTATTTACACCCACCCTGGTATTTATGTCCCGTTATTATATACTACGAATTAAAATGGGGTTTGCTGAAGAAAATGGTAAAAAAAATTTCATAGTCCTTTAATATCCTCAATTTTGGCAGAAAAATATCGTTACTAGAGCAGGCGGGATTATGAATAAATTTTTTTTGTGATGCCAAAATAATTTGAAAATGAAACTAAAAAAAGGCAGGAAATGTCTAAAATAATACTGAGGAATTAAAAATTATGGATTTTTCGAAACTCGTTATATTAAGGCTTTTCGCCGGATACCTGCCAGGAAATGCCATAAGAGGTAAGACCTTCCGGAAGCTGTGAACCGGGGCTGTAAGAAACGACAACTTCATAAGTAGTGTCAGGGTCGAGCGGCACATAAAGATGCTCAACATTATCAACCGTGCTGTCGCTGTAATCAACAAACTTATACTCGCCTTTGTCATTAACCGCCCGCAATTGAAGCTGTAAATCGCTCCATAAATTTAACTGCAGATTAAACGGATACTGGTTTTCATATATTCTGTTCCATACGAGCGTAGCGGCTAATCGACTTTTAGCGGCAGCGGTGTGGAATCTGTAAATTTTTTCCACGGCATAATTAGGCTCAATCATATTGATATCCCAGCCGGCAGTATTTACATCGCCGTCCCTCTGCATACCTGCGGTAAGAATCTTATAAGCGGCAAGGCCGTCAACCATTCCCGCGCCCTGCTTGAAATCGAGCGGGTATTCATAATCGTCTTCGCTGCCGGCATAACCTTTGTGCCAGCCGGGAAGCTTTTTGGCGCCGGTCATCAGGATGGATTTCATTATGCAATTACCGGCAAAAGGAGAGGCCGCAAACTGTAAATTGGGGTCAGATTTTGCTTTTTGAATAAGCATAGAAGCGACGCCGGCCACAACCGGAGCGGCAAAACTCGAATAGTCGCCTGTCGGCTTATAAAGCCCGCCAGTGCCCGCAACAGCAACAAGACAATTGCCCGGAGCAACTATGTCCGGCTTGCAGCGGCCGTCAAGCGTAGGGCCCGCGGTGGAATGATTCGCGTCAGGGGCGCCAAATTCTGAAATTTTACCGGCAGAATCGACAACACCGACGGCCAGAACATTTGAACCTGCCGCCGGAAATAACGGTAAATCATAAGAATTTTTTCCATTACCGATTGAGGCAACCACCAGAAAACCGAAATTCTCGGCCATATTGTCAATGCCCCTTGTCCACCAGGATTCAGAAGACCAGCCCAGACTCATCGTAAGCAAATCGTCTTTTGGCCAACGGGCAGGAAATACATAGTCCGTTATAAAGTGCCAGAACTCATAAACATTCAATTGAGCATCGGGCACAGCAGACTTATAAGAAAAATGGCCGAGCGGCGGATAAAAGGCGTTCGCATCGGAACCGATAAGAATTGAAGCGATGGCAGTTGAATGACTTGAAACGCCGGGGTCAATGGAATTGTCATCAAAAAATCGCATATTACTGTCTTTGAAACATTTATGAGAAATGTCCGGCTTGTAATCGTTCTGAGGTTCTGAGTCAACATAAGTATCGCTTCTGCAGACAAGCCCGATGCTCAGACCCTGACCGGTAAGATTAGGGTCTATGGCGGTAATTTTGTACAGCCCGACAACATCAAAAGCGGCCGGCTGGACACCGGCGGCCATCGCAAGCGATGTGAAAAACACAAAAATCGCAAATATAGCTATAAATCTGCGGCCCAAAAAAAGACCCCTAAAAAAGGAAAAAACTTAGATTGTATTATACCACATTTTACTTAGTTTTACCAGACCTCCCTTTTTATTTTTTAAGTCTTTATGAATAAACAATTAACGGCTGAAAATAAGGCCGAATTATACCTTGCTAAAGGCCCCTGGTGTTGCTATACTCTCCTAAGCTATTTCGGGTTTTTTGAAGTCCGGTTTAAGCAATAATATGGAAGTTATCTTAAGCTCCGATAAAATCGCTGATTGCACTACAGCCATAGCCGATGAGATTGTTTCAAAGACAACCAAAGGCGACAAAATCGTTGTTATCGGAATTCGCAGCAGAGGTGAAATTCTTGCCAAACGTCTGGCTGAGGTATTATCCAAAAAGTTTAAGACAAAAATTCCCTGCGGCACACTGGATATAACTCTTTATCGTGACGACATAAATAATCCACACGGCCAAAGCCAGCCGGTGGTAAGAAGCACCGAAATAGGCTTTGATATTGACGATACAATAATCATTCTCGTCGATGACGTTCTATACACAGGCAGAAGCGCAAGGGCGGCAATGGACGCACTAATCGACCTTGGCAGACCAAAGGCAATCAGACTTGCGGTCCTGGTTGAACGTTCCGGAAGAGAGTTTCCTATACAGGCGGATTTTGCCGGCCTTAAAGTTGACCTGCCTGCGGATAAATCCGTGCAGGTTAATTTTGTCGAATCAGACGGCAAAGACAGAGTAATTATAATATGAGTAATAAAGAATTTACCTGGAATCGTAAACATCTTATCGGGCTGCGGGAACTGAGCCGGGAAGAAATCGAATATATTTTCGATACTGCTCAGGGCTTCGAGCAGATGAGCACAAGGAGTGTCAAGAAAGCTCCCACTCTTCGCGGCAAGGTAGTAGTGAATTTATTTTTCGAAGACAGCACAAGAACCAGAAACAGCTTTACGCTGGCGGCAAACCGGCTAAGTGCTGATGTAATAGAATTTACACAGAAAAGCAGCAGCGTAAACAAAGGCGAAACGCTGCTGGATACCGCAAAGAATCTGGAAGCAATGGGCATCGATATCGTCGTAATCAGACACAGCGCAGGCGGAGCGCCAAAATTTTTGAGCAAAAATATCAATGCCTGCGTCGTCAACGCCGGCGACGGATTCTGCGAACATCCGACACAGGGACTGCTGGATACTTTCACAATCAGGAAAATTAAAGGCTCGCTCGAAGGGCTTAAAATTGCAATCGTCGGCGATATAGCTCATTCGCGGGTTGCAAGAAGCGATATATACGCGATGACAAAACTCGGCGCCGAAGTAATTCTGGTCGGGCCGCCGACTCTTATGCCTGCGAAAATCAATCAGCTGCCGGTGCAGGTGAGCTATTCGCTGGATTCTGTTATCGGCCAGGTCGATGTAATTAATATGCTGCGAATACAATTTGAAAGAATGGGAACAAATCCTTTCCCATCCATAAAAGAATATTCTCATTATTTCGGTCTGACGGTCGAGAGAATGAAAAAGGCAAAAAAAGATATACTCGTTATGCACCCGGGACCAATTAACAGAGGCGTGGAAATAGAAAGCGAAGTGGCTGACGGAGCAAACAGCGTAATTTTGCAGCAGGTAACTAACGGCCTTGCTGTAAGAATGGCAGTGCTGTTTCTTGTCAACCAAGCCGCGATGACAAAAGAATAATATGGCTAAAAGTATACTTATAAAAAATGGTTTAGTAATCGACCCGGCCAATAAGATTAACCAAAAGGCCAACGTTTACGCGGTCGATGGCAAAATCGCCGAGGTCAGCAAATATGAGCCCAAAGCAGATTTGGTTATCGATGCCGAGGGAAAACTTGTGCTGCCGGGCCTGATTGATATTCATGTTCATTTCCGCGAACCGGGCGATGAGGAAGAAGAGACAATCGCATCAGGTTCCGCCGCTGCTGTCGCGGGCGGGTTTACATCAGTTGTTTGTATGCCGAATACCGACCCGGCAATCGATGATGCTACAAGCGTTGAGTATATCCACAGAATGGGCAGACAAACACGAAAAACTCACGTTTATGTGATGGGCGCAATCACAAAAGCAAGGGCAGGCGAACAACTGGCAGAAATGGGATTTATGGCTCAGGCTGGCGCGGTCGGCTTTACCGACGATGGAAGCGGCGTACAAAATACCGCAGTGATGCTAAGGGCGATGAAATACGCTTCGATGTTCAAAAATATCGTTATAAGCCAGCACTGCCAGGATAATTCGCTGGCCGGTTCAGGTGTAATGAACGCAGGCTATAATTCAACGGTGCTGGGACTGCCGGGGATTGACCCGCTTGCGGAAGAAATGATGCTGTGGCGGGATATTCAACTGGTGAGAAAAACAAATATGCGGTACCACGTTCAGCACGTCTCAACGGCAAAATCGGTGGAGCTGATAAGACAAGCCAAAAATGATTGCCTGCCGATAACCTGCGAGGCTGCGCCTCATCATTTGCTTTTGACCGATGACGCCTGCCGCGATTATGACACAAATTATAAAGTCAATCCGCCATTGAGAACGGAAAAAGATATCGAAGCAATAAAGCAGGCAATAAAAGACGGCGTAATAGACGCACTGGCATCAGACCACGCGCCGCATCTGAAAAGCGAAAAAGACCTGGAATTTCTGGCGGCGCCGTTTGGAATAGCAAGCCTCGAATGTGCGCTGGGACTTTATATCAAGGCGCTGATTGAGCCGAAAATAATAGATTGGCCGCAGCTTGTCTCGATTATGGCTGAAAGGCCCGCGAAAATAATCAGCGTCGATAAAGGCACTTTGGGCAAAGGTAAACAGGCTGATATAACTATCATTGACCCTGATTTTGAATACACTGTCGATGTGAATAAATTCAGGTCGAAAAGCAAAAATTGTCCTTATGCCGGCTGGAAATTGAAAGGGAAAGCCAAATACACCATCGTCGGCGGAGAAATCAGATACTCGGCACGGGGAAATTAAAGTGCTTATAATCGACGGATACAATCTGCTCAGGTCTGTGCAGGGCCTTTTGGAACAATCCTCTGAAATTTCCGATATTCAGCTTTGCCGGATTATAAACGACTACATTTACAGAACAAAAAAGAAGGGCTGTGTTGTATTCGACGGCATCGGCCCGAAGATAAAAGACGCTTTTAATAATTTATTTAATCTGGAAATCATTTTCTCAGGCACCAGTCACGAAGCCGATGATATTATTGAAAAATTAATTCTCCAAAGCACCGGCGCGAAAGATCTTATTGTTGTTAGCAGCGATAGAAGAATTAAAAAAGCCGCGGAAAAAAGAAAGGCAACGGCAGTAGATTGTGTTGATTTCTGGACAGAGGTGATAAAACAGCTTGAGAGGAAAAAGAAAAAAGTAGCCGAGCCGCAGGCCAAATTCATCGGCATTAGCGAAGCCGAAACGGAATACTGGCTGAGAGAATTCGGATTTATAAAATAAAAATGAAAACAGTAGAAAAAATAAAAAATTTTAATGCAGAAATGACCGCCCCGCCCTCGAAGGCGCATACCTTAAGAGCCATAATCATCGGCTCTCTTGCCGAAGGCATTACTGTCATAAAAAACGCACTTCTCGGAGAAGACCAGTTAAATGTAATAAACTGCCTTAAAAAACTTGGCGTAAAAATTGACGTCAGCGGCGATAAAATAACTGTTCAAGGCTCCGGAGGCAAATACAGCCCTGTCGAAAGCGAATTAAATGTCGGCGAATCCGGCGTTGGAATGAATTTTCTCTGCTCGGCGGCTAATCTGTCGGATAAACCTGTCATTATTACAGGCTCAAAAAGACTTATTGAAAGACCTGTCGGTGAAGTTATAAACGGTATGAGACAACTCGGCTGCAAAATAGATTATCTCGACAAAAATGGGTTTCCGCCTGTCAAAATTTACGGCGGCGGAATTAAAGGAGGTCAGGCTTCTATAAAGGGGTCAAAGACTTCTCAGTATTTCAGCTCAATTACGATTTCGTCGCCTTACGCTCAAACAGATGTAACACTAAACTGCACCGATGAAATGACAGAAAAACCATACTTCGATATTAGTCTGCAAATGATGGCTGAGTTCGGCGTAAACGCCGTAAACAATCACTACAAACAGATAACTATCCCCGGCGGGAAAAAATATTCAGCAAGAGAATTAATAATTGAAGGTGATTACAGCAGCGCATCGTTTTTCTTCCTGGCCGGGGCAATCTGCAAAAGCAAAGTTGCCGTCAGCGGACTGCGGACCGATACCAAACAGGGAGACAAGGCCTTTTTGAACCTTCTCGAAAAAATGGGCTGCAAAGTATCGGCCTCGAAAGATAAAATCTCCATTCAAGGCGGTGAACTTGCCGCGATTGAGCAGGATATGAGTAATATTCCCGATTTGGTCCCACCGATGGCTGTAGCGGCAGCCTTTGCCAAAGGCAGGAGCCGATTAACAAATATCGGCCATCTGAGACTAAAAGAAAGCGACAGATTGGCGGTTATGGCTTCTGAACTGAATAAAATGGGCGTTACTGCCGAATGCACGCCGGACTCATTGATAATTGAAGGCACTAAAAAGGCTCATGGGGCAAAAATTGACCCGCATAACGACCATAGAATTGCGATGAGTTTCGCGGTTGCAGGGCTTGTTACAGGCGGACAGACCGTCGAAGATGAAAAATGCGTGGCAAAATCTTTTCCTGATTTCTGGGAAAGATTTGAAGTTTTCCACAAATAATATATACTACACACCTGAAAAAAATATATAGGAGATATAATCCGATGTTAGGTTGTCATTTTGGAAGATTGTTTCAGGTAACCGTAGCGGGCGGGTCGTATCAGGACGGCTTGACTGCTGTAATACAGGGTCATCCCCCTGCCATGCCGATAACTGAGCAGGAAATCTATGGCGATTTGCTTTTGCGAAAGCCGGGAACCGATGAATTAAGCTCGCCCCGCAAAGAACCTGATTTGCCGATAATTTATACCGGCGTCAACGCCGAAGATACCGTCGAGAACGCGAAAAATAAAGGGCTGACCAACGGCACGCCGCTGACTATCCTGATTCCAAATCTCGACAGGCACTTCACACATATCAAACAGTATCAGGATACTAACCGCACTCCCCGGCCGGGACATTCTTCTTATGCATCATTTATTAAATACGGCCCATCAGATGACTCTATCGGCGCCGGATTTTTCAGCGGCAGATATTCATCGACAATCGTAGCCGCCGGTTTCATCGCCAAGAAAGTGCTTCAGAAATGCGGCATAGAAGTTTTCAGCTTTGTCAGGGAACTGGCCGGTATTCGATGCGGACAAATTGACAATGCGAAAATTCTTAAATACTCACAAAATTACAAAAAGATGAGGCGGGACTTAGACCCGTTTTATCAGCAAATTTATGTAAACGGCAGAATAACAAACCAGATGAGGTTTTTGGAAAAAATGGCGGTCTTTGCCCAAATCGAAAAAGATATCGACAAGATTCGCGACAAATCGCCAAAAACCAATGCCGTTGAAATAGAGAAAAAATACGGCGTTCATCACGTTCTCAACTGTCCCGACATAAAAACAGCGGAAGAAATGGTAACGGCCTGCAACAGAATTTCCACAAGCGGCGATTCAGCGGGCGGCGTTGTCGAAGTTGTCGTCAGAGGCGTTCCTGTCGGTCTTGGCGAGCCGATTTTCGATAAGCTCGATGCAGAGCTTGGAAAGATGCTCGGAATCGGAGCGGTAAAAGGCGTTGAAATCGGTGCAGGCTTTGCCGTAAAGGATATGACCGGCTCGCAAAACAACGACCAGATGCATTCTGAGAAAGGCAAGGTCGTATTTGATTCCAACAACGCAGGCGGCATAACCGGCGGATTATCAACCGGTCAGGACATTATTGTCAGACTGGCGGTGAAACCTACTCCCACAATAGATAAACAGCAAAGAACCATCGATAAATATACTCTTGAAAATAAAATGCTGGCCGCGATTACAAGACGGGACCCGACAATTGTGGCACGAATCTGGCCGGTTGCGGAAAATTATACCGCTATGATTATCCTCGATAACCTGATGGCACATTACGGTTACCAGGCGATAAAACAAAAATTCGAATAACATAATATCATAAAAAAAAGGCCGACTAATGTCGGCCTTTTTAATTTATATAATTATTCCTCAATTACTCTTCAAGCGGAGCCAGGAATTCACGTTCTTTCTCTTGCTGCAGGAGAATTGTCGGCTTGATAAGTACAAGCAGAACTTCCTGGTCTTTAACCTTGCTTCGGCTGTCGAACAGGCGGCCGATAATCGGCACCTTTGAAAGGCCCGGCACACCGGATTCAAGATTAATTTCAGCGCCGAGTTTTTGGCCGCCGACAAGTAATGTACCGCCGTCCGGCACATTCACACGGGTTTCAACTTGCGAAATTTCGAAAGTTGGAAGCGAAATCGGGTATTTATCGGCAGTAGTTGTGCCATAAACATAAGACGGTTCAAGGGTTGTCTTGGTATAATCGGCGCCAATTGTAAGGATAACATATTTTTTATCGGCGCTTATTATCGGCGTCACGTTAAGCACAACACCGCCGCCGGCTATCGTTGTGGTAGGACTGGCAACAGTTTTCGTGTTACCACCAGTACCTAAGGCGGTTGTAGTTGTAATATCCGTGAATGTATAATTCGAAACGTATGCCGTATCTTTGGTAACACTAATATAAGCTTGTTCGCCGCTGAGAACTGTAACTCTTGGCGCCGTAAGCGTCTTAGCGTCCCTATGAGCCTGAACCGCTTTTAAGAAAAATGAAAGAGACAATTCATCAAGAACATTATTAACATTATATCCCACGCCATTGACGAGATTCACTGACGGCGTTATCGGGGTAAGAGTGCTGCTACCAAAACTGCCTTCAATGGATGTCGGAGTTGTTGTAGTATTGGCGGCCGAGCCGAAACTAAATTGCATTGTACCAAGTTTATCCGAAATTACCCCTTGCGGTACGGATATTGAGCTTATACCCATACCAATATCTTCAAGAAAGTTTTCGGTAACAAAAAGAAATCTGGCTTCAATAGAAACCTGCTGGCCAAGCGATTCGCGAAGGTGGTCAAGAAGCTTTTGAATCATCTCGTGAGTCTGCGGAGTTTGGTTTATAACAAGTCTTTTACCATTAGCGCTGATTGTACCTTCACCGCCATTGATTAACCAACTCGAGGGATCAATCGTCTCCTGTATCAACTGAATTATAGTAGCAACATTCTGCTCAGGGCTGCCTGTAGCCGTCGTTGAGCTTGATGAGGTGCCACCGGAAACAGCAGATGTTGAAACGTTCAATTGAGTCTGTGCGGCCGACGGTGTTCCTACCATGTCTGCAATATCGTAAACATTTGTAACAAGATTGGTCGGCAGTGATGCCTTAGTTGCTATGGTTATAATACCATCTCCAACAGCATAACTTATGTTTGCAACTCCGCCTGAAACCGTGTTCAGCAATTCCTTCAAGGCTTTGCCAACTGCAATACCGGACATACCCTGCATTCCTATTGCAGTATCCTGCTCAATGTATGCATTATCGGCAAGGTCTTTCCAGTGAACGACTATCTTCAGCGGCGGATCGACAGAATTCTTTATTGTCTCAATTGCCTCGCTTAACGGCGTATCCGGTGTAAGAGCAGATAAATCAACCGGTGTTTCAAGCTCCTTAGTAACAACCGCATCGGCAGGCGGAAGACCTGAGATTATACTGGGTTTCCTTTTTGCTGCAATATCCTGCCAGTTGCGAGGATATGTGATAAGGTCGGCATGAGGGACCATTGACCTTTGTGTATCCGTCAATACTGCTTCTTCCTGCTGGCCGATTTCATGTTTTACTTCGAGCTGTGTTCGAAGATTTATAATATCCTCGAGCATCTGTTTATTTCTTAAGCCTTCTCTGTTTGTCGGATCGATGGCCAAAAGAGTATCAATCTCTGAGAGAGCTTCCTCGTATCTCTGCTGTTCCTGATATTCCGCCGAATGCGTCAGAAGGTCTTGAATCCTTTTATTTTTGTCGGCGGTCTGCTGAGCTCTGAGATTTTCCTGCGAAGCCTTGGCCTCGGTTTTAGCTTTTTCGGCTTTCTGCTTTTCTATGTCAGCCTGGCGAGTTGATATCTCATTCGTAAGCTGCTGCAATGTATCTGTATATTGTTTATAATCTACTTCACCGAGAAGCATTTTATTTTTTTCTACTACCGCAGTAGCACGGGAAATCTCATCTCTGGCTGCTGCGAAGTTTTCTTTGTCCGCGTATTCCTTTGCCTTGGCTACTGCATCATTGACTATAGCTTTTGTGTAGCTTTGCTGAATTCGCTGTTTTTGTTTAACAACCTCGATATAACTTTCTTTTTCCTGTTCCTGCGGGGTTGGAGCTGCTTGAGTCTTGGGTTGAATCGGCTGTTGATTTACTTTATTTGTCTCAATTATCGCGGAATTAGCCTTGGACGGAGCGGCAGGAGTAACATACTGTGGCTGATTGACACTGTTGGCATCTACGGGCACAAACTCAATATATTGAGAATTGACGCCGGGCTGCTGCGGCTGGGCCAGCTGAGATTGTTTGGTAACAACCGGTTCTACCTTTTGCTCAATTACAGGCTTTGTTGTTTGCGTTGCCTGAACCTGCTCAAGTGCGGCAAGCTCAGCTTCGACTGCTGAAAGCTCTTCGTTGGAAAGCTGTCCGCTTTGCTCTGCCTGTATATATTTTTCCTTTGCCTGGGCGAATTGACCTTTTGCGGCAAGACTCCTTGCCTGGCTCAAAAGTTCCGCTGCGGTATTTTGAACTGCAGGCTGTTTGGCAGGCGGACTCGGTTGAGCACTTAACTTTTTCAAAAGATCGTCGAGCTTGCTCACGTCAGAGACGCTAAGATATTCCCGGTATGTCGCAGCTCTTTCAAGTGTCGCTTTTGCCTGGCTATACATACCTCTTTGATACTGCTCATAGCCAACATCAAGAATCTGCTTTCCTGTCTGTCGCATAGTCTGAGCTTTCGAGGAAGCATCACTTGCTGCCAAGCTAAGCGAAACTGTCGAACCAAAAATAAATAGCGCTGTCAAAACGATTCGCATTGACAATCTCGTCATCGATATACCTATAGACACGGTAATCTCCTGTTACAAAATAATCATTAAGACAATATTCTTTGTACTCGACTGTTCGGCTGCACATATCTTGTTTATTCTACTACTGTTACTGAGATTATCCATTTTAACAATCACTTTAAAACTTTTCAAGTTAATTTTGTTAGCAGACACCTGTTTTGTTGTAATAGCTATAATTTGAGATTTCCTTTTTTTATAATATCCCTTATATTTCATTAATTACATCGACAGCTTAAGGCTGGCTGTAGAGTAAAATTTAAAAAAAATAAGCAACTTTAAAAAATGATAAAAAGTCGTTAATTACTTAAAATAACTGAACTTATGAATGATTATGTAATTATAAAGGCAAAAACAGGCTTGTCTCTGGAAACCACCGGCAGGATCGGCTCTGTTGCAATTGGACTTGGAGAAATATTATCGGACGAAAAAACCTTTTCCGCCCCCCTTCGGCATAGTGCCGAATTATTTGATTCTATTATTGAACTTTTAGAAAAATCTGAAAAAAAGGCTAAAAAGATAAGTTATGTCTATATCTCTATTGGTCCCGGCAGCTTCACCGGCATTAGAATTTCGGTCACGGTCGCCAAGATGATGGCTCTTGCGGCTCAATGCAAAATTGTTGCCGTAAATACCAGCGATGCAATGGCACTAAACGTTTACCCCGCACCTATTGCACTGTGCCGGAACCAAAATGAAATCGCCTCAAAAAACACCAAACGAACTGACCCTTATTTTGAGATAACACAGAACAATAGGTGCGGGGTTGACGACAGCAATATCAAAAAAATCGCTACTGTCATCGATGCCAAAAGAGGACAATTTTTCATCGCGGTCTTTAAAAGAGAAAATAGCACCTGGGAAAAAATTCTCGCTGACTGTATGTTGACCGCAGAACAATTCAAAGAAAAATTTGACAATGAACCTATTTGGCTGCTTGGCGAAGGTCTGCTTTATTACGCTAAAAAATTCGAGACTGACAATATTAAAATACTCGATGATAAATGCTGGTCGCCGAGAGCATCAAATGTTTTCAGAATCGGTTCACAAATGGCGGCTGAAGGAAAATTTGCCGACCCTGTCAGCCTTGTGCCATTCTACATCCGCAGACCTGAAGCAGAAGAAAACTGGGAAAAGAAAATTTCAATCTTGTAGAAAAGGGAAATTAAATGGCTCAAGAAGAACAGGTATTGGTAATCAAACGTGAAGTTTTTGAACAGGTAGGATTGTTCAACGGACTTATGTTTGATACTGAACGTTATCGTGACAAAATTTTCGCCAAAGGTGTACCATTTTTTATGCCCAGGCCGCAAGCGGAAAAAGACCCATCATTCAAACAACTCATTCCTTATGTTATAATAACACATAATGGCAAATATTTGAGTTATGTTCGCGGCAAACGTGCCGGCGAAACGCGCCTTGTCTCAAAACGCTCTATTGGCATCGGCGGCCATATAAATCCGGTTGATGATCTGCCTTTGTTTGCCAATCCTTTTGATACTTATCTTGCCGCTGTTGAACGGGAAATAGCTGAGGAAGTTACTGTTCAGACAAACCATACAAATCATATTGTCGCACTGCTTAATGACGAATCCAACGAAGTCGGAAGCGTGCATCTTGGGATAGTTCACTATTGGCTGCTCGACGCTCCAAAAGTTGAAAGACGGGAACAAATGATTACCCAGATGGATTTTATGTCCGTTGCCGAATTACAGGAAGTCAAAGATGAAATGGAAACCTGGTCGCAACTGTGTTTGTCAGGGCTTGACAAAATGGCTGAAAAAATAAACCCGCGTTAAATAATCTGCCCAAAAAGTGTCAGCGCACTTGTTTTTGTAATATTGACATCTACGAACTGCCCCGCCAGATTTTCCGAGCCGTCAAAAACAACAATATAATCTCCTGCCGTTCGTCCAATCAGTTGAGGAACATTTTCTTTGTCCGCTTTATCAAGATGAGCTTTTTTGCTTGAACCTTCGACAAGGACTTTTACAGTTTTGCCAATAAAAGATTTGTTTAGTTCGGCGCTGATTTTTTCCTGAACTGCGAGAAGCTCAATATTTCTCTGCTTTTTTACCTCCATCGGCACATCATCGGCGAGCTTGTCGTCCGCTCTTGTGCCGGGCCGGGGTGAATATTTGAAGATAAAGCAGTTTTTATATCGAGCCTTTTCGACAAGCTCAACGGTTTTTTGAAAATCTTCGTCAGTTTCGCCGGAAAAACCGACAATAAAATCGCCCGCAACGGCAATATCAGGCACTATCTCTTTTGCCTTATCTATAATCTCAAGATATTGGCTGCACGTATATCCGCGATTCATCGCTTTTAAGATTTTATCCGAGCCGCTCTGGGCGGGTATATGCAGGTATCGGCAAACTTTCGGCAAATCTACCATCGCCTTAAAAATTCTTTCGTCGAAATTTTTCGGATAGCAGGTAACAAACTTTATCCATTCAATACTGTTTATTTTACTGACTTCATACAATAAATCCGCAAAGGTAAAATTATCATAGCGATACGAGTTTACCGTCTGCCCAAGCAGAGTTACCTGTTTTATGCCGCTGTCGGCAAGTTTTTTAATCTGAGCAATTATTTTTGCAGGCTCCCTTGATGCTTCAGGCCCTCTTACATAAGGCACAACGCAATAGGAACAGAACTTATCGCAGCCGCGCATTACCCGGACATACGCCTGTGCAGGCAGATTATCTTCCGCCGAATCATAAGAATATTCAAAATCGTCAAGTCTATCTGAATCTTTCGGCAATGATTTATGCCTTATGTCACTGCTTATCGCGGTTAATTTTGTATTTTTCTCGATGGCCTTATTTACAAGATTTACAAGTTCGGGTATCTGCAGCGGCCCGCAAACGATATTTACCGCTTCGTGGCTGAGTAAATCTTCTTTTAATCGTTGAGCCATACAGCCGAAGACAGCGACAACTATTTCAGGACGAGTCTTTTTTATATACTTAAGATGTCCGAGCAGCGAGAGAACTCTTTCCTCGGCGTGATTACGAACAGAGCAGGTATTAATAAGAACAGCATCAGCTTCACCAGCTTGTTCGGTTAGTTCAAAACCTGAATCCAAAAATGAATTGACTACCAGGTTGGTGTCAAGCTTGTTCATCTGACACCCAAAGCTTCGGAGAAATATTTTCATAATATTTCTCCGAAGCTGGGTGCCCCCGCGATTAGATTTGCCGCTGCAAATCTGCGGGGGCGGGGATTAATAATTACATTGATTGTTGATTTCATAAATCCTTACAAGTTCTTCTTTTTTTTGACGGCTTAATTTTTTAATATCTCTTTCTCCATTTAAAGCGCTTTTATAATATTTGTATTTTTTGGCATAAGCCAATGTCGCCGGCAGTTTATTTCTCACATATTTCGCCCCTTTGCCGCTATTATGCAAAGCAATGCGTTTTTTCAGATTACTCGTGTAGCCGGTATAATACGTCCCGTCTTTGCATCTGAGGATATAAACCCAATACCTTCCTTTACGAATCGGCACCTTTGACATATTCTTAATTTTGTTCTTTATTAATTTTTATTATTTCCTTAATACTATCACTAAGCTTCTTATTAAACTCGTCCGGCCTTTCGAGCATAACAAAATGCCCGGCCCCTTTAATAATTGCAACATCGAAAGACGACATATACTTTCGGTTAACCTCTGGATTCGTCGGCCAAAGGTCGGCATTGACACATCTTACAGGCACTTTAACTTCCTTAAAAAGATTTGCCATTCCTTTATTTTCAAATCTTGCAACATATTCTTTAAATGCGCTTATGGCAACATTCGGCGGCTCGCAGGACATATCGTCGATAATCCATTTTTTCAATTCAGGACTCATATTTTTTCCGAGCATCGACTCGACAAACGACCTGACTTCACCTTTAAAATCTTTTTGGAAGCCTTCGACCATTGCTGTGAATTGTTCTTTGGGCATAGTGTCTTCCTCGTTATTCAGGGTATCGACACCAATAATTCCGATTACACGCTGGGGCATTAATCTCGCCGCGTAAGCGACAATCTCACCGCCCATCGAATGGCCGATTAGGATAACTTTCTTTGCGTCGAGTTTTTCAACAACTGCTTTTACATCCTGTCCGAAAGCCTCTGGCGTATAATCCTGCCGTGTCTGTTCGGAACATCCGTGTCCTGCCAAATCTATCAGAACAACCCTGTATTTTTTATAAAAATACAGAAGCTGATATTTCCAGTATCTGCTGTCGCAACTCCAGCCGTGAACGAATACTAATGTTGTCGGGCCATTGCCGAACACGTTATAACTAATTAATTGCCCATCAGAAGACGGCACAATAAAAACTTTTGCATTGCAGTATGATACCCCGCAAAGCAGTGCAAAAATGATAACCGCTAATAAAATTTTCCCTTTTTTCATGATAATCATCCTTAAATCCTATTATTCTATTTTCCATTTTCCGATACTATCTTTTGTGCCTGGAATTCCAGCCGGTTCATCTTTACTCTGATCCAGCCGTTTTTGTTCGGCGGATAATCTTTCAAATACTGCTCGACGGTCTCATCCAGGAATTGCCCGCGGAGACCGGACGGGGCTTTACACATATAAGGCATCCAGATAGTGCTAAGTGATTTTTTGAATTTTTCCTTCTCGTCATATTCCATATATTGACTAAAAGTGTGTATAGTATTTATTTTAAAACCGTATTTCCGCAGCAGCTTCCTGTAAGCGGAGGCCGCAAAAAAATTATATGGAAATATGAAATTTTTAAAATATTTTCGCCATTTTTTTCTGCGAATAAGTTTATTGCCGGTTGCGACTATATCGCAAAAATTGCCTTTGGCGCCCATTTGGACAAAAAGATTCCCGCCCGGCCGCAACGACTGATAGATACATTTCAAAAGTGAATTATGGTCGGATATCCAGTGGAAAGATGCGTTCGAGAAAACAATATCGAATCTGTTTTTAAAACCAAGTCCGCAGGCGTCGGCTTTTTTGAAAGACATATTTTTATATTTGCCGTCATATCTGCCTTTGGCAAGGCCAATCATATCCTTCGAACTATCTATCCCTAAGACAACCCCTCGCGGCGTTTTTTCTCGAATAAGCGCGGTAATTTTCCCGTCGCCGCATCCTATATCGAGAACAATTTCATTGCCTTTAAAATCTATCTGCTTCAAAAGCCCATCAGCCCATCGCTTTTGATTTCCGGAATTTTTACTGTATTCTTCAGCATCCCATTTATAATTCATAGACAATTTCCCATTTATTGCTGCGCGATATCGATGCCGAGCGAAATAACTTTTTCGCGGACGTCAGGACGTTTTTTCGCAATTTCGCCTGAAACGCCTGCGTTTGCGACAATGATAGATTCGAATTTCATACCGCTATATTCGGCCGTCAACGCAAAAGGTTTTTCAAGGGCATCAAGCCCTATATCCTCAAATGCGCTTGCAAGAAGAATAAGAGTCTTGCCTTTCAAAGGCGTTTTCATCGTGCCGGCGTCATTGTCCCATTTGTAAAGTGAAAACATCCTGTCGAAAATAAGTTTTAATTGAGCGCTTGCGCCAAAAAAATAAAGCGGCGTAGCGAAAACAATCACATCAACGTCCGCCATTTTGGCCAAAACCGGTTTTGCCCCGTCTTCAACGCTGCATTCATACTTATCGCTTTTCTGACACGACCGGCAGGATATACAGCCCAGCGTTTTATATTTTAGAAAAGCGGCTCGAACAACCTCGACATCCGCTCCTTTCAAGCGAGCGCCCTGACAGAACCAATCCACCAATGCGGCAGTATTTCCATCCTTTTTAGGACTGCCGTTAATTATCATTATTTTTTTAGACATAGGATTATCTCTTATCACAAGACTTATATTGTAAGTTTATTCGGCGAAAACTTTTAATATGCTTCTTTTTTTAAAAGCTTTCTGCTCAATTCCCAAAAAATATTTAGAGCATTTCTCTGTCTGAAATTCTTTATTATTCGCAGCGTTTCAATCAATGCCCAAAAAGCATAAACCCAGGTAATTTCCACGCGTATGTTCGGAACCACAAATTGAATGAGCCACAAAACAAATAAGCCCGTGGCTTCCAAAAGTTTAAAATCCATACTCGCCAAAAAGAGAAAACCAAGATATGACTGAACGATAGTCAGCAGTATTTCAACTTTCTGATGCTCGTCAAAAGGAACCGACGATAATTTTCCCAAACCCAAAGAATAAATGACAGGTATCATCGCTATGAGAATCGTCCATTGATTAATTGACGACGATACGAAATTGGCAAGGGCCATCGGAGCTTTGGTAACTTTTCTTGCCCAGTGAAAGGCCGAGAGCTTCTCAGGAAACTCGCTCAGGAACGGCGCAACCCACTGCACAAAAACAAATTGTGGTATTGTAAGCATTGTCGCCAGAGCAAGCATCGAATTAAGAAACGGATGTACTGAATAATATATAGTTAAAGCGCCGGCGATGAAAAGCAATACTATCAAAGTAATACTTACCGGCTTTTTTCGCTTCATTACATATTTCGGAACCCATCCGAGATCTTCCATTTCCTCTTCTTCTTTGGGCGGAATTTTCGACAGCAGATAAAGATACGCGAAATAAATCGCGGCAAGTACAAGACCGTCGAAAATATTCAGCGTCCCTTTAAAGTAAATAAATAAAAAGTAAAGCAGCGTCGGCAAAAGCGAAACAATGGCGATGGAATGCTCATCATCCATTTTTATGACCCACGATTCTTTTTTCTTCCCCTTCATCCTCGCAAAAATCAGGGCAACGAAATAAACCATAGGCCAGCCCAGCCCCACGAACAATCTTAAAGACCCGGTATAATTAGCGGTAATAAGATGAAGCTTGGCGGGGTCTTTAGATGCATCCAGCGCAATAACGGCCTCGACCGCAAATTCTGGAATTGTCTGAATCCACGCCAGAACCGCCAGCGCCAGCCCCTGCGAAATATAGAATTGGCCGCATTCCGCAGCCCAGGCGATAAGCATTGCAGCCAAAACGATTGCCGGAAATGTCCATATTGAGTTTAATGCTTCCATTATATTCCTGTTACATAATATAAGTCTTTTATCCTATTATAAATAAGGAAAAATGTCAAAAAAAGAAAATGCCTCTAATAATTGTTTAGTTCTTGACGGGAAAAAATTATATTGGTATATAAAATATACCAGTTTTTTTCATTTTGAAGCGGATATGAATAAAGAGCTCCTCCATACTAAACTTGTGCGCGAGCTGATTGCCCTGATATCATCAGGCACATACGGCGACGGAGCCCGCCTGCCTGCCGAGCGAAAGCTCTGTGAGCAGTTCAACGTCAGCCGCGGCACCGTAAGACTGGCTCTATACGATCTTGAAAAACTCGGCATTTTGAAAATCAAGGCCGGTTCAGGCGCTTATGTTCAGAAAATTTCTCAGCGCAAGCTGCCGACATATTTCCTGCCGCCGGACTTTGTCAACGTATCTATCGCCGACATTATTTGTGCCCGCAAAGCAATTGAGACCGCTGCGATAACACTTGCCTGTGAAAAAATAAGCGCTCGTCAGATTGAAGAGTTGGAGCAGTTGATAGAAAAAATGGAACAATCCAGGGACAATCTTCTGGAGTTTCTTAAACTTGATATGGAGTTCCACCAGTCAATAATTCACGCAAGCGGAAATATGCCGCTTGTCACGGCATTTGAGTCAATTGCGGATTATCTCAAATATTCACAGGTCTTTTCCAGCCTCTACGAAAGCGAAGTGCAGACAGCCATTGATTTTCATAAAAAAATGCTCTGGGCTTTAAAAACTCGCAGCTCCAAAAATGGCGCAAAAGCGATTTTAAAACATCTTGAGCATACCCAACAGATAACAAGTTCGATAAAACGAAATAAAAATATTTCTGCTTGAAAGGCTAATTTAATGAATCTTGAAAAATTTTCCATCGGAACCGGCGACAGGTTCGCTCATCAGGGCAAGGCACAGCTTGCCGCAATAATCAAGGCTAAACAGCAAGGCTGCAATATCGTGCCTGTCTGGAACAAATCCAACAGAGAGCACTCCATTATCGGCACAAGACCTGCCGATTTGAGAAAAGAGGCCGATGCCGCCGTAAAGGCCCTCGGCTGGAAAGATTCATATTATGTTGATGCCGACCATATAAATCTCAGCAATGTCGATGGCTTTATTGATTCGAGCAACTTTTTCACGCTCGATGTCGCAGATTTCATAGGCCTCAAATGCGACGAAAAAGACTTAAAAGCCTTTATCATAGCCAATAAAAAATTCATCGGCACAATTGAAATCCCGGGAATCGGCGGAAAATTAAACATAACTCAAAATGACCTTGAGAAAATCGGCGGCAAATTTCTCCTGGCAGTAAAAAAGGCTGGCGAAACTTATCGTCACATTATCGAAAAGAAAGGCAGCAGCGATTTTGTAACCGAAGTCTCAGTAGACGAATCGAACCTGCCTCAAAGTCCGATTGAGATGCTTTTTATCCTTTCGGCTATTGCCGCCCAGAAAATTCCGGCTCAAACAATCGCGCCGAAATTTACCGGCAGATTCAACAAAGGCGTTGATTATGTCGGCGATGTTAAGCAATTCGAAAAGGAATTTAACGAAGATATAGCGGTTATAAATTTTGCTATTAAGGAATTCGGTCTGCCTGCCAACCTGAAGTTAAGCGTTCACTCCGGCAGCGATAAATTTTCAATTTATACGCCGATAAAAAAGGCGTTGAAAAAGTCCGGCGCAGGTCTGCATCTGAAAACTGCCGGCACAACCTGGCTTGAGGAAATCATCGGTCTTGCTCTGGCCGGCGGCGAAGGTCTAGACATCGCAAAAGATGTTTATCGTCAGGCAATTGAACATTTCGATGAACTGTGCGGACCTTACGCTACGGTTATCGATATAGACAAGTCTAAATTGCCAAGTCCTGATGAGGTCGACAAATGGGACAGCGTAAAATATGCAAATACACTGCGCCACGACCAGAAATGCAAAGATTACAATCTTAATTTCAGGCAATTAATCCACGTCGGCTATAAAATCGCCGCAAAGATGGGAAGCCGTTATATCAATGCCCTGGAAAAATACGAAGATACAATCGCAAAAACCGTTACGGAGAACATCTACGACAGGCACATAAAACGTATTTTCCTCGATTAATACTTTCAAGGCTGGAAATATAAAGTTTCCAGCCTTTTATTTACATAAATACAGGACATACAAGATTTGTTTATGCGGCAATGTTTTACTTGCCTCTATCCTATTAAATAGATATACTGCTTAGCTTTTGGAGCCTAAAACTCTATTTTATAAGGATTTCTATGCCGTTATTCGAATATAAATGCGCAGATTGTGGCAAGGTAAGCGAGTTTCTGGAAAAAGCCGACTCAAAGGAGACCCATACCTGCCCTGCCTGCGGAGGTAAAAAATTGAAAAAACAGTTTTCAACTTTTTCGGCGGTAATAAAGCAGCCCTCGGCCGGTTCAAATTGTCATACCTGCCCATCAGGCGGAACTTGCCCGCATTCAGGACTATAAAATTATGGATGAAAACAGAGAATTCTACAACTTCAATGAGATAGAAAAAAAGTGGCAGAATTACTGGGAAACCAATAAGACTTTTGCCGCCAAAGACAGCGATAAATCCAGACCCAAATATTACGTGCTGGATATGTTTCCATATCCTTCGGCACAGGGTCTGCACGTCGGACACCCTGAAGGTTATACCGCAAGCGACATCGTCGCCCGATACAAACGAATGAAAGGCTTTAACGTTCTTCATCCTATCGGCTGGGATGCCTTCGGCCTGCCCGCAGAACAATACGCCGTCCAGACCGGCACCCACCCTGCAATTACAACTCAGCAAAATATCGAAAATATGCGCAGGCAAATTAAATCGCTGGGCTTTTCTTATGACTGGGACAGGCAGGTCGATACCACAGACCCGAAATATTATAAATGGACTCAGTGGATTTTCCTGAAATTATTCAACAGCTACTACGACGATACCGAACAAAAGGCAAAACCAATAGCCGAACTTGTTAAAAATCTCCAGGCAGATAAATACCACATTGGCCCGGATAACGAAATTGTATACGTCGCCCCTGCTCATGTTGTAACAGGAGAGCCGGTCGGAGCAAGAAAATGGTATGAACTGTCAAAGCAGGAGCAGGACGTATTTATAGATGAACACCGGCTTGCTTATGAGGATGAAGTGGCTGTCAACTGGTGCCCTGAACTCGGAACCGTTTTGGCAAACGAAGAAGTCATCGGCGGCGTTAGCGAACGCGGCGGATTTGCTGTTATTAGAAAACCTATGCGTCAGTGGATACTGCGGATTACAAAATACGCCGACAGGCTTCAGGACGATTTGAAATTCGTTGACTGGCCCGAATCAATCAAAAAACTGCAAACAGACTGGATTGGCAAAAGCATCGGCGCTGAAGTCGATTTCAAGGTCGATGGCTTCGATGAAATTATAACTGTCTTTACGACCCGCCCGGATACGCTCTTTGGAGCAACTTATATGGTGCTTGCTCCTGAACATCCGCTTGTCGATGAAATCGCAACGGCAGGTCAGAAAAAAGCCGTTGAAGAATATAAGAAACTCGCCCAAAGTAAAAGCGACCTCGACAGGACAGACCTTGCGAAAGAAAAAACCGGCGTATTTACCGGCGCTTATGCTATAAATCCTGTCAATGAACAAAAAATACCAATCTGGATTAGCGATTATGTGCTGATTAGCTATGGCACCGGCGCGATAATGAGCGTGCCTGCTCACGATGACCGCGATTTTGAATTCGCGAAAAAATTTAACCTGCCGATTATTCCGGTTGTTGAGCCGGAGGATAAAGCCCTCGCACAAAAAGTCGAAAAAGGTGAATATTGCTTTATCGGCGACGGCATCGCGATAAACAGCGGAGAATTTAACAGCCTGTCAACTGCCGAATTTAAAGAAAAAATTACAAACTGGCTCGATGACAATGACCTTGGCAAAAAAGCAGTCAATTATAAATTACGCGACTGGCTGTTCAGCAGACAGCGTTATTGGGGCGAACCATTCCCCCTGCTGCATTGCGAGGACGGCAGTATAATCGCACTCGACGAAAAAGATTTGCCGCTCGTCCTGCCGCAGGTCGAAAGTTTCAAACCCACCGGCGACGGCCAGCCTCCGCTTGCAAAGGCCGAGAATTGGCTAAACGTTACACTGCCCGACGGCAGAAAAGCAAAACGCGAGACAAATACTATGCCGCAATGGGCGGGAAGCTGCTGGTATTATCTGCGATATCTCGACGCGCAAAACGACAAGGCCGGCTGGTCAAAGGAAAAAGAAAAATACTGGCTGCCGGTCGATTTATATATTGGCGGAGCAGAGCACGCGGTGCTGCACCTGCTTTATTCACGATTCTGGCATAAACTGCTTTACGATTTAGGTTATGTCAGCACGCCGGAGCCGTTTAAAAAGCTTATCAACCAGGGAATGATTTTAGGCGAAGACAATCAGAAGATGAGCAAGTCCAGAGGCAATGTTGTCAATCCCGACAAGGTCATTACCGACTACGGCGCAGATTCAATGAGGCTTTACGAGATGTTTATGGGGCCGCTGGAGGCAGTAAAGCCGTGGAATACGCAGGGCGTTGAAGGCGTTCACAGATTTTTAAATAAACTGTGGCGCGCGGTAATTGACGAAAGCGGCAGCATAAAAGACGTTGACGCAGACGAGGAAACCCAGCGGTTACTTCACCAGACAATAAAAAAAGTAACCGGGGACATTGAAAATTTCAGATTCAATACCGCAATAAGTCAGATGATGATTTTTGTAAATCATCTTGGCAAGCTTGAAACAAAACCGAAAAAGGTAATAGATGCATTTGTTCTTGTTTTGGCGCCATTCTCGCCGCATATAGCTGAGGAACTGTGGGAAAGGTCAGGAAATAAAAATACGCTGGCTTACGAAAAATGGCCGAAGTATGACGAAAATCTCGCGAAAGTAAAGGAGATTGAGCTTGCAGTTCAGGTGCTGGGCAAAATAAAAGATAAAATTGTAGTTTCTGCCGATGCCGACGAGGAAGAGATTAAACAAAAGGCACTTGCCTGCCAAAAAGTGGCATCTGCTATCGCAGGCAAAGAAATAAAAAAGATAATCGTAATAAAATCCCGACTGGTCAATATTGTTACAGGATAACAATATGTTAGAGATTGAGCTGAAATTAAAAGTTGATAGTCTCAAGCCGACATCGCAGAAACTGGCGCAGTTAGGCGCTAAATTTGATGGCGATTACCTTCAGACCGACGCTTATTACGATGATTCGGATGATTCATTAATCAATTCCGACAGATGCCTGCGGATAAGAAAGCACAAAAACCATCTGGGCGAAGCGATAGAGCTTACCTATAAAGGAGCAAGAGAAAATCATCGCTTCAAAAGCCGGCGTGAAATCGGTTTGAAGGTCGAAAAGGCCGCCGAGCTGGCCGAGCTTTTCGGAGAACTTGGTTATAAAGAAAGACTCGTTATCGAAAAAAAGCGAAGCCTTTGGGATTATCACGACTGCAAAGTCGCACTGGATGAGCTGCCTTTGCTGGGGTATTTCGTGGAAATCGAAGGGCCGGACGACGATACAATCGAGCAGGCACAAAAAGAGCTTGGTCTTGGAAACCTTAAACACATACCACAGAGCTATGCACATCTAATGGAAGAAGCAATCGCGAAAACCGGCTCGAAGAAAAGAAAGATTACATTCGGTCAAAAATAATGAAACCGGAAAGCGGTTATATATCTATTATAATAAATACCCAGGCAGGCGCAAGCAGCAATAAGCTGACGGCGAGGAAATTCATCGAATACCTGCACCGGAAAAATTTCAAAACAAAAATTGATTATACAGAATCTCTCGCTCACGCTCAGGAGCTTGCGTCAGAGGCGGCAGTGAAATACGACTGCTCTATGGTAATAGTCGCCGGCGGCGACGGCACAATCAGGGAAGCAGTTCACGGCCTTGAAGGCAGCGATAAACCGCTGATGATTATACCCTGCGGCACTGAAAATCTTCTGGCCAACGAGCTTGGCATAAAGACATCGCTTAAAAACGCGATAAGCATTTTTGAATCGGAGGTCATACGGCCGCTGGATTTATGCAAAGCAAACGATAAATTTTTCACATCTGTCGGCGGCATCGGTTTCGACGGCGACGTTGTAAAACTCGTCAATGACCAAAGAAAAGGCAATATCACCCATCTTCATTATTTCTGGCCGATATGGAAGTCTTTCTGGGGTTGTAATTTCCCGAAGATAACTGTCGAGGCCGATGAAAAAACGGTTTTTTCGGATAGAGGCATTGTCATTTTCGGCAATATATCCAGATATGCTCTTGGTCTGCCAATACTTCAGATGGCAGATTTCGGCGACGGTTTGCTTGATATGTGCATTTATAAATGCGCTTCCCGGCCGGCTCTATTGCTTCATGCATTTATGACAGTAATAAAATGCCACCGCAGGAGCAAAAATGTGATATACAAACAATGCAAAAAAATAAAAATATCTTCTGAAAACCTTGTAAGGACCGAACTTGACGGAGACCCCGGCCCAGCATTGCCTCTTGAAGTTACAATTATTCCGCAGGCTGTCAAAATTCTTGTTCCGCCGCAAGGCAAACCGGTTGGAATGAGAAGAAGAGTATTCAGAATTTTTAAATAGAACGTGTCATTCCCGCGAAAGCGGGAATCCAGTTTTTTTAGGAAAAATATTATGTTTAAAATTGGAACTGTAAAAATCGAATCTGAAGGTGGATTATTTGTCATCGCCGGCCCGTGCGTAATTGAAAGCGAAGAGATTTGTTTAAATATCGCAACGCGGCTGGCTGAAATCAGTAAAAAGACCGGCGTTGCGGTAATTTTCAAGGCAAGTTTCGACAAGGCCAATCGCAGCAACATCGATAGTTTCCGCGGCCCGGGTATGGAAAAGGGATTGGCGATTCTCGCAAAGGTAAAACAAAAAACCTCGCTTGCCATATTGACCGACGTTCATGAAATTCAACAGGTTGCCCCGACAGCGAAGGTCGTTGATTGTTTGCAGGTGCCTGCGTTTCTTTGCAGGCAGACCGATTTACTCGCGGCCTGCGGCAAAACCGGCAAGCCGGTCAATGTCAAAAAGGGACAATTTATGTCTCCCGATGAGATGAAAAACGCAGTTGAAAAAATCCGCTCGACAGGTAACGACAAGATACTGCTTACCGAGCGCGGAACATTTTTCGGCTATAACCGCCTTGTTAATGATATGACAGCGATACCAGCAATGAAGAAACTCGGCTGTCCGGTAGTTTTCGACGCTACTCACAGCACTCAGCAGCCCGGCGGATTGGGAAACGCCAGCGGCGGAGCAAGAGATATGTCACCTGTCCTGGCTAAAGCCGCCATCGCCGCCGGCGCAGATGGTTTATTTCTCGAGGTGCATACCGACCCGAAGAATGCAAAATCCGATGCGGCTACGATTATGCCCATCGATTGGCTCGAGGATTTGCTTATCGCCTGCAAAAAAATCTATGAAATTTGATTGGCATCCTCTATCTGCATTACAACTCCTGCCGGCAGACTTACCGCCTCAATCTGTGCCACATAATCATAATCCGCATTCGGATAAAACCATTTCGCCGGGTCTGTCCCGCGATGAACAATCCTAATATATCTCCTTCCGTCTTTCTTTCAGATTAATAATCACAATATGACCATCTGTCCAAACAATAACACCATCTATATCAGGATGAGAAGCTCCAACATGATATGCGAGCATATAACCATTATCCATTTTTTGGAAATGCGGTTTGTTCATTTTCGTGCCATCCATATTTTTGATGCTTGAATAATCCTGTGCTTTACTGTTTATCTTTTTACCAAGAAACTGGTCGGTAAATTTAAATATGGCATTGGAGTCGGTTTTATCTACACATTGATTCTTATTTTTTAACTGTATGGCAATCGTAAACCAATACGAAGTCCATTTTCGGCTTGCTATAACCGTTGTTGTTTGGTTTTTTATTCTTATTAAGTATGGTGGTTTCTCATATTGTAGAATGAAATTTTCACTTTCTTCCCCTCTCCATCCTTTAAGAAAAATAACCTTTTCATTCACATCCTGTGGTAAATAATTAGGTTCTACCATCTGACTAATAAACCTGACAAATTCGGTTTTCCTTTTTGAATTTGGTTCAGAAATATATTGCTTCGCATTTTTGAAATCAAAATCAGGCCAATATAAAGATTCAACAAGATATCCAATTTTTTGCGATTCTGACCCAAGTTTCACTAAACAATTTGTATTTGGGTCGGCCAAACATTCCTGATTTAAAAATCTTGCTATAACTACTGCACCGATTATGAGCAATATCTTAATATGTTTTTGATAATTAGTTTTCATAATTCAGACTATCCCTAACTTTTATTTCTTCTCTGTGCTAAATCTTTCTACATAGGGGTCAGGAGTTGCCCGAGAACCTTTAACCACTTTTGGTATATCAAATTTCACGAATTTTCCATCGGTTTCCGCTTCGACCTGTGATGTTCCTATCTTGCACGCATTAGCGTCATTAATGAGTGTCTGACCATTCTTAAGTGTTACAACAGATTCTACCAGCCATAATATCCTGCTTATTTTCTGGTTATCCCGTACAAATTCAAAAACATGTAGGTTTTCTGAATTAGGATCAGGTTTCAGTGCTTCGCTTAAGACAGAAGTTGCTATTTTTATTACCAAGTCCTTGTGGTCTATTCTTGGATCATTTAGGAGTTGTTCATCAACAACTGCTATTACAACATTGCAGGGGCTTTCTTGTACATGGATAACATAAGGAGCTTTTTTAAACCTCGCAATAAATACATCACATAAGCGTTTTTGTCTTGATTCCTCTCTAATCAACCCCCATTTTTTCATAGCGACAAGCTGCTTATCCAAACCCGTAGGCAACTGTTCTTTCTTGATAAACTTAGATAACCATTCCATACACTGGACAGTTAAGTTTGGATCTGCCGTAACTTTATTAGTATTAATTTCCGAAGCGGATGGCCAAGTTACCTGTTTAATCTTCCACGTCGGAAATGCTGCACCAAGTTTAGCCAATTCATTGTTATCCATAATCTTGCTTTTTGCTATTTCATTCCACTGAATAGAAGGTGTCTCAGTTGCCTCAATAACAGTAATTCCAAAGACCAGTATTCCAATGCTACTTATCAATCGAAAAATGTTTTGTTTGGTTTTCATATTTAGCATAAACAACCTTAAAACGACCATGTATTTTTGGGACTTACTGGGAAATTACCTTTTCCACCTTCAATCGTTGAAATACTCACAAATATTTTCCCTTTAACATACCAGAATGGAATATAACTCCACCAATCCTGCTCATTAAGTGGTGATTTTCTTTCGTCCCACTCACATCGCATTTTCCCATAGCATATATTAATTCCTCCTAGATTTGCAAAATGTTTTTCTACGCTGATTTTACTAATTTTTTCTTGGGGAATATTCAAAATCTTAGTAATGAAATCAAGAATTTGTGAATCTGATAATTCATTTGCTTCAGCAACAAATAATAAGGGAGAATTGATGGTCAAAGCAATATTTCGATCGTCTGCTTGGAATTCAATAGTAGCAGACTCTTTGGTAGTACTAACGAATTTTCCTACAATATAGTCGGTGCCTCCTCGAAGTTTCCGAATACCCAACCAATCTGCTCTATTAAATTTGTTTGGTTTTAGTTCTTCCTTTAAAACACGGGTTAGCCAAATATCTATCTTTTCCTTATACTGTGACATTCTACTGGCAGTATTAGGATCAAGGTCTTTCTCGGATACTCCTTTTGATAGTATTTTATCACTGGGGTATACTCCCCAGGCATAAATAGGCAACAATTCATATAGCCCCTTTTCAAATTCTGCTGTATCATTCGGTCCTTTCGGAACATATTTTATGGAATCTGCTATTACAATACTTGTAATGCAAACGCAGATTAACAATCCTAAAGCTATCTTTCGAGTTCTCATTTTCATATCTCCCTAAAAAATACTATTTTTAACATTTCGATCTAATATCTCACGCATGTCAAGGACAAACAGGGTATGCTTCGGTTCCGGGAAGCGTTTCCTCTGTTCTTCCGCCAAAAGTACCATCATCAGTTCTAACCCATCTTTGTGTAGCACCAATACCGTCAGGGCCAACTTTCCTTAACAGTCCGCATTCGGAGTCCGCATCAAGACTTGGCCATACCGCATAATAATGACTTCCAGACGATACCGAACCCTCGAAGTTGTTATCTATTTCGCCATTATTATCAAAATCAAACTTCAAAAACCATGTTTTCCCATTCTGCTCCTTTGACTCATAGGTGGTTACTGCCGTATCGCTGGATGCATACGTATTATAGGCCGTTCCTGTTGTCCCCAGCAGCTTTAAAACTCGCACCATAAACCGTGCCTGTTCATCACACCATCCTGAATATGGACTTCCGAGTAGTAATTCCCAACCATCGGTATTAATGCTGCCTTCATTACCATCAAGAGGCGGATCTGCATCAAGAGCTGTGTGTATTGCGTCCGCTGTTCCTCTCTCGGTATCTTCACCCTGAGCCTTAGTACAAGACCATTTGAAATGGTCTGCTGTGCATTCATCTAAGCTGCATTTCGGCGAATCATATACCGTATAAATCGTATGCGGACCCGATACATTAATATTATATTCAGACGAACTTTCTCCGTTCAAATCCTTCGCCTTCCACTGCCATGTTACCGTCCCCTTGCTAATAGAACCCGGCGTCGAACTGCTCGGTGTAAATGTTACATATTCCGGACTCGATACACCACTGAAAAAGTTTACTGTCTGCTCTCCGAGATTGCCTAAAATGCTGCCAGATGTAGTCGCACGAATTTTAGCGCTTGTTATCAAAGCTGGAGAAACCTCAAACCTTGCCTTGATTGTAACATTTATATTCTTTTTGTAAGCAGCAGGGTCGTTTTGCACATTTTCTATCCACTCCGGCACACCTGTATCACCTATACTTATCCCATCAGCCGAATCTCCGCTGCTATGGTCGAACTCTATTCCTGTAACCTCAACTTTTATCAAATTCACATACGCGACTTTGCCGGCAGCATCGAAAATATGATTTGGCGTATTCGGCTCGCCATGATAACCCAAAATCCTATCGGCATCCTCAATCTGCATTACAACTCCCGCAGGCAAACTCACCGCTTCTATTTGCGCTACATAATCATAATCCGCATTCGGATAAAACCATTTCGCCGGGTCTGTGCCGCGATGAACAATTCGCACCTCATATCGATTGCCCGGCCTGAACTGGCTGTAATTTGCCGTTGCCACAACGCCGAACTGTGTCGCCTGATGAGTAATCGGCCCGACAACCAAATCGTATCGCTCCGAATTGCTGCTGCTCCAGTCGCCAACCGTCAATCTAAGTGTACAAACCTGGTCCGCCGAAGGCGGCAGTCCCCAATCCGTCGCATCATTTGGCAAACTGCCCTGCGCAACCTCAATTCCATCACTTGCGCCATCGCCATCGCTATCCGCAGCGGTCGGGTTTGTCCCGTAAACAACTTCCCTTAATGCATCTAATCCATCGCCATCGCTGTCGGCATATACATTATTGCCATTGACAACTGCAATTACATCCGAGATTCTCGGATTAAGGCCATACATAACTTCCCAGCCGTCCGGCAGTAAATCGCCATCGGTATCGAAAAACGCCGCATCGCAATTATTCTCATATTCAGCCAGATTTGTCAATCCATCTCCATCAAGGTCTTTCTGCGCATCATTTGAATCATTTGGGTCAAGGCCGAATCTATATTCCCACCAGTCCGGCATACCATCTTTATCTGTGTCCTGATTAATATTCAGATTGCCGAACTCGAATGCCCCCATATCAACAATGCCGTTAAATCGCGCATTGCCATTGATATCTGTTTTTATATCTAACGGCAGAGCCGAATTTTTCCCCGCATTGATGCAGGGACTTGCCGCTTTCAATGCCAACTCATCAGCGAAGCACGGCCCGCCCTGCGTAGCGTCAGCGAAGCAGGGGTCGCTGTCGATATTGTTGCCATCGTCAGTGCCGCAGTTTGCGTCCCAGCCGGCCCCGCTTGCCCCGCAGCCCTTAACGTCGCTGTATAATATATGCGGACTCGAAGGATGATTATATATTTCGGTGCCGTTATCCCACACAATGCAATTGGTTATAACCGACGCGGAATACATATTGTAAATACCGCCGGTGTTTTTGCCTGCTGAGTTTCCCGCGATTGTACAGTTAATCAGTTTTACCGCTTTATAGCCGTTATAAACCGCTCCGCCGTTGGCATCCGCGTGATTGCCGTTAAAAAGACAATTGATTAACTCAGAGCCGCTTTGATAATTATATATTCCCCCGCCTCTGTTGCCGGAACGATTATCGAAGAAGCTGCAATCAGTCAAATTCGCATCGGTATTGCTATTATAAACTCCCGCCCCGTCATCGCCGCTTCTGTTTTCGCTGAAAATACAGTTAATAAATGATATTGAACTTTTATAATTATATATCGCCCCGCCGTCGTAACGAGAATGATTATTGCTAAATGTGCAATTCGCAACTGTTATATTATTTACATCTTCGTTTCTCATTCCGCCGCCTCTGGCTTTGTCGCCTGTGCTCGTTGCGTTTCCATCAGCGATTATTAAACCATCCAAAGTAACATCATTTGCCCCGACGACAACATTATAGCAATTATCGTTTCTGTTGCCCGCGATACCGATATCTCCGCTCAGGGTAGTCGGGCATAGATTAGGATTACGATGCTCCCAGCGGCCGCCGGCGGGAAATCCGCCATAAATTGCGACGCCTTGTGGAAGTTTAAATGTCGATGCGCGAAGATGCGTACCGTTAGGAAAATCGCTGTTTGCATCCGGCTTGTAAACGCCCTGGGCCACCCATATTTGGCAGCCTTTACTTGCTGCTTTTATTGCATCCTGAAGATAAATAAACGCATTATCCCAGCTTGTCCCGTCGCCGCCTGCCGCTGCACCGGCATCTGCGTAAATAACATTCTTTGGAAACTGCCGCAGCCATTGTTCCGCAAATCGGTTCAGGTCGATAATATTAACTAAATTATCGCCGTTAAAGTCGCAATCAGTGTTCCAATTTGAATTATGGTTATTGCTCAGCCACGCATTGGCAAATACCGCAAAATCCAAAAAATTAACTATGCCGTCATGATTAAAATCCGGATTTTTCCATTCAAATTCACTCAGCCAATAATAAGCCAGTCGCATCAGGTCGGCTTCATCGACTTTGCCGCTGCCGTCGAGATCGCCGGTCAGATTGCTGCCGGACTTTTGCCAGTTTTTCGCCATCGATGCAAAATCGGCAAAATTTACGATGCCATCCTTGTTTAAATCCGGCTGATATGTCTGCGCAAAAATATTACTGACAGACACAACTGACAGAAGAACTGAAAACAGTATTCTTCGATTCATACTTCTTTCTCCTTTCCTGACCCGCAGGCAAGACCTCGTCCGTTATAGCCAAGGCTCGCCAAGTGGCGGGTTTGGAATTTTATAATTTCTCCGCTGTGTTTTCAGTCCGTTTGTTATTAGACTTTTTGCAGGAATTGAAATCAAGAGAATTTTTTGTGAATTTTTCGTCCCAGTGACAGAAAATGGCCTCTAACTGTCACTCTGAGAAAGATTTTTTCGATATCGTTGCCCGCAGTTATTCACTACCCAAAAAATTCCCTGCCCTCGGCTGAATCGTTCGCACTGATAACCGATAACTGATAACCGATAACTGTGTTTAAAAAAACACCAAAATCGTGTAAAAACAGGGGTAAATCATTCCAAAACAGGGCAAAAAAATCAAAAATTTTCAAAAAAAATCAAAATTTAGCCTAACACTTGTCCCTACAAACACTTACATAAAAAAACCTCTCGAAAACAAAGGACTTATATCATCCCCACGCTTAGTTTTGTCGGTAGACAAAACTGTGGGGACATCCTCAAATCTTTTATTTTAAAGGACTTACATCAAAAAAATCGTCAAAAATTTTCAAATTTCCCAAAATTTAGTTCCTAAGTCCTTTATTTTCGTTTTTAAAATATTTAAAAGTAATTTTTTTATCAACGTTTTTAATACTGATATTGCTCATAGCGGTCGCCCCTAATTAGAAGGCAATTTTCCAGACGTCTGGAATTGAGCTAACTACCTTTTTTTAAAAGCACTTATTTAAAATCTTTTACCTATCTTTGCTAAAGTAAACATTTATCAATGGCCGATAACTTCTATATGTCGGCTTCATAATATTTGGAGCAAATTTGAGAAAATTTTAAATTGTAGCTATCGGTCTGGCAAATCAGACCGATAACTATAAGACAATACCGTAATTGGCAGATAAAGTTATGGGTACAAAATTGCAGCGAAACACAAGACAACTCGTTCTAAGTAAAGGTGCCGAAAAGTATATATTTCGTTATGAAACGGGCAGTGAAGACCTTCTGCTCGATGCTTTTGTCAGCCAGGCAAGAGCCGGCCGAACCGGATTCGACTGGTTTGACGCGGCAGTTCTAAGTTTCAAACTGACCCAGTCACTGATAAATGAAGCGGACAGGCTTTTGAACGAACAAGCTCCACAGATGATTGAACCTTTTGAAAACCGACAGGATTGAAAAATAAACATCCTCGTTATCGAGGCAATTTGGAGACAATAAAATGGAAAACTGTGCGATTATTCATGAGTTTCTGAATTATCTGAACTTTGAAAAACATTTCTCCGAGCACACCGCCAAGTGCTACAACGCAGATCTTGTACAGTTTTGCCAGTACCTATCCGGCGGCTCAACGGGGCTCGCCACAGGCGGCGAGGACTGGTCGCATAAAGAATCGGGCGGAGTCGCAACGCAGATAGAGACAAAAATCGAACAGCTTCTTTTGTCTCTTACAACAGACAACGTCAGAGCCTATATGGTCGTTTTGAATGACAAGCAATATTCTAAATCCACAACAGCAAGGAAACTGGCAACACTGAGAAGTTTCTATAAATTCCTCGTAAAAAGAGGACATATCACCAACAATCCGGTTACGGCAGTCAGGACACCAAAGCAGGACAAAAAACTGCCGAAATTTCTTGAATATGACCAGGTAAAAAAACTGCTCGATACGCCGCCTGCCGATAGTTGGCTGGGAGCAAGAGACCGTGCGATTATGGAAACACTCTATGGCACGGGCGTAAGAGTAAGCGAACTTGTAGCGCTGAATATTGAAGACGTAGATTTTCTTGGCGAAGTGCTTCACGTAAGAGGCAAAGGTAAAAAAGAAAGAATATCACCAATCGGCTCATCTGCGCTGCAGTCGATACAGCATTATATGGAATTTCGTAACAGACGCGCCCAGAGCAACGGCAATTTCGACGCGAAGGTTCTGTTTGTCAACAAACACGGTAAAAGATTAAGTACAAGAAGCGTTCGCAGGAAGATGGATAAGTATCTGAAAATGGCCGGCCTTGACCCGTCAATCAGCCCGCACACGTTAAGGCATAGTTTCGCAACACATATGCTCAATAATGGTGCGGACCTGCGAAGCGTTCAGGAGCTCTTGGGCCACCAGTCACTGTCAACAACCCAGATTTATACGCACCTTACAACCAAAAGACTTAAAGAAGTCTATAACGACGCTCATCCCCGTGATGAACAGATAGAAAAAACTAATAACAGTTAAATCAAAAAAACCCGCCTTAAAAAGCGGGTTTTTTATGCGCCCATATTGAGCATTATTTAATTTGTATCTGCCTTTTTGTCGCCGATGAATTCGGGAACAAGCTGTTTAATATTCTCAACAATACGTTTGTAATCCTGGGTATCGGCAATTGCGATAACGTTATTGATTTTTTCATACAGGAGCTCTCTGCTTAATGTAACATTTCTTTGCCAGATTCCTATCTTGGGATGTCTCGTGGGAACCATATCCTCGCCTTTTATTGAAAGCTCTTCGAAAAGTTTTTCGCCAGGGCGAGTGCCTGTAAAAATAATTTCTATATCCTCTCCCGGCCTAAACCCGCTAAGCGTTATAAGTTCCTTGGCAAGGTCAACTATTTTCACCGGTTCACCCATATCGAGCACAAAAATTTCGCCTCCTTTTTTCCCCATTGCCGCCGCCTGAAGAACGAGCTGAGAGGCTTCCGGTATTGTCATAAAATATCTTCTCATTTCCGGATGCGTTACTGTTACAGGTCCGCCGGCAGCAATCTGATTTTTGAATATCGGCACAACAGAGCCGTTTGAGCCGAGTACATTTCCAAATCTGACTGTTACGAAATGCGTTTTGCTCGTTTTGCCCAAATCCTGAATATATAACTCGGCGATGCGTTTGGACGAACCCATAATGCTTGTAGGATTTACCGCTTTGTCGGTGCTTATCATCACAAAACTGCTGGCCCCGAATTTATCCGCAGCATCAGCTACGGTCTTGGTTCCGACCACATTATTTTTAATTGCTTCTCCGGGATTGGCTTCCATCAGAGGCACATGTTTATGTGCGGCGGCATGAATAACCACCTCGGGTTTAAAACGCTCAAAAATTTGCTCAACCCGTTTTTTGTCGGTAATATCACAAATAAGCAACTCCATCGAAACCTGCGGGAAACTGGCACGAAGGTTCCTATCAATAAAAAACAACGCGTTTTCCGCCTGTTCCAATAAAAGCAAATGTTTTGGTGCAAAATAACAAACCTGTCTGCACATTTCCGAGCCGATTGATCCGCCGGCGCCAGTTACGAGAACAACCTTACCTTTGATATACTGTTCAATCATATCAAGGTCGAGCTGAATAGCTTCGCGACCCAACAAGTCATTTATATCGATGTCGCGAATCTGCGAAACTTTGAATTTGCCGCTTGCGATATCTGCTACAGAAGGAACCGTACGAAAATGAATCTTCGCACCCTCACAAATTTGCACCACTCTTCGCATCTGTTTTGCTGTCGCACTGGGCATAGCTATGGCAATTTCATCGATTTCCTGCTTTTTACATATTTGCGGCAACTGGTCAACTCTTCCAAGCACAGGAATTCCGTGTATATTCATACCCTGTTTTGCCGGGTCATCATCTATAAAACCTATTACCTCGTACTGTTCAACAGGCATACGATGAATCTCACGAAGTAACGCTTCGCCTGCGTTGCCCGCTCCAATAATAAGAAATTTTTTCAGTTTACCAGCCTGTTCTGTGCTAAATTCTTCATGGTAAAGTCTTACAGCCATTCGTAATCCGCCGAGAAGAACAACTGTTGCAAACATATCGAGAATAAAGACAGCCTGACTGATAGTGGTAAGGTCCCGCAGGTATATTCGTAACGGCTCGGCAGACAAAAGCCCAAACCACAAAACAACCAGAATCAATGTACTGACAAGAGAAGCTTTTACTATCGCCAGCAGGTCCGAAATACCTACATACCGCCACCAACCCTGAAATTGTTTGAAATAAGCAAAAACCAGAATTTTGATTATTAAGAAGCACAGTAAGAGTTTGGGATACTGCTGAACAAACCAATCAGGAGTAAACTGCATATTATTAACAAGCAGAAATGCCATCATCAGACTTGCGGCGAAAGCTACGATATGCGCAAGCATAATTATCTGCCTGCGAAACCGCAGCATTAGCGATGCAAAAATACCATCAGGGCCGGCTTGTGGAGATTTTCCGGAAATATTTATATTGTCATTTTCTTCGACCATATTTTTATTCTCAAATTCCGATTTATAATTATCCTGTTTGTTCCTGATTTGCAACCTGAGCCGGTTGTTCGGACTGTCCGGCATTGTCAGGCTGAATCATCTGTTCTGTTTCGATAAAAACGTTACCGATAGCAATATTATCAACTTTGTTTCTCAGCAGACAATATATAACGGAACCCGCAGAGAAATAGAAACTGACGGCAAAAGCAAGCACCAGTCCCGAGATAACAAGTATCACAAGATAAATGACGAAAGCAGCAATTAATTCTGTCGGACTTCTTGAAAAATCAAGTCCATTGCCCAAAAGATTAAAAAAATCAGGGCTGGGCCAGATAACGGCAAGCTTGTTAAACTGCGGCGCCTTGCTGCTTTGTGCAAAAATACCCAACTGAAGGAACCATCTGCTAATGCTGAGCAGAACAAAAGCAAAAAATCTTACAAATAAATAGCAGATTGAACCATAAACAGCGGCAAGTAAAGTATAAAATGCCAGGCGCCACGGCCTTAAATAAACATAATTGAACGACCTGCTAATGGCATCGAAGGTATCGGAATTATCATAAGCAATCGCACCAAACATAAGATTAATACCGGCACCGGCTTCAATAACCGTAAAAGTCATCAGCAGCCCGGCAAAAAGAATAATTATGAAAAACAGAGCCAGAATAAGCTCACCAACCCATGGGATATTTGTTGTCAAGCCGAGCATAAAAATTATTACCAATCCTAAAAGAGCTACCAGTATTACCGGAGCGGTCGGAGCGAAAAAAAGCGGGAGAAATCTTTTAAGTGCAAATTTCAAACAGGGGCCGATGCCGGGCTTTTCATTTTTTGAGAGCTGCAAAGCTGCGCCCCTGCAGATTGCGCCGCCGGTTATGGAAAATACTACGAGCGAAATCAGAAGAAAAATAATACCATAAATTGTATGATACTTCAGCACCCAGACACAGGACATAACACAGCTAAGAACCGCCGCAGTTACCATGTCTAATTTTAACTGCAAAAGCGAAACAACTGCTGCGTTGAAATTAGCAAGACAGTAATTCGAGAAAACCTCAAAAACGCCTAGTCTTTCGTTAACAGTCCTGTCTTTATATGTCTTAATAAAACCATCAGTCCTGTCGGGATTGTTGACATTGTTGACAAAACAATGCAATTCTGTCGGCCAAGTAACCGAACCAGTCAATACCGATGACCTCAGTTCGCGTGCAGAAACCTTTCCAGAAACAACCACCGTTTTGCTGAAATCCATAATCCAGCCAGTTACAAAAATTATACATAAGGCCAAAAATGCCGTTAAAAGCCTGCCTGGCTGAATGGCTATTCTGAATAATTTAAAAATGTTTGGAAAAAGGAAATTTCCAAAACATTGATTTATATCTTTTTGTTCCACCATCCCTGAACCCTTTCAATAATCAGGCTAAACCCGAATTTTAATATAGGGGCAGTATATTATCATTCTTTAAGTTATTGTTCCAGCATATTTTCCGGGTCATTTTCACTGTCTTTTTTTTGCTGTTGAAACGGCGAAGAAATCATATATTCACTCTTAAACCACCGGTTGAGGTCAACAAGCCTGCACCTTTCCGAACAAAACGGGAAAAAACCAATATGAGCAGTACGATTCTTTGGTTCTGGATGTTCAGAAACCGGTTTACCGCATATCGGACATTGCTTTTTCATAATCAAATATTATACCGCACCTGCTATCAGACGGCTAATATTTTTAACCTGGATTTCCCATATAAAAGTATCGCATTTAATATGGATTTGATAGTGAGGTGCTAAACGAATGAGGTGGAAAGAAAAAACTCCCAGTTACAAAGTCTGCAACTGCATCTGAAACCAACATTTAGCTCTCATCGGCACTTTGCCTTAAAAAAAGATAAAAAGACTAAAAAACTTATTGACTTCCGTGATAATAGTGATATATCCTAAAGTTGGACATTAGAGGCAGATCACAGCAGAAAGCATAAGTTAAGTTAAGAAGATTTGATGAGGATGGTACCGCTATGATGGGACTATTCTGATAATCACCCCCACCAAATGTCTTTGAACATAGCCTTATAGGGCTACAGTTTAGGCTGCGCGGGTTTAAACTGCTGTAGTAAGAGGCAGGGTGTGTAAATTTACGCCCAGAAAGGAGGAAGAATATGAACAAGTCGTATGAATCTCTACTTTAAACAGACCCGAGTGTTTTTCGAAAGGCTTAATAATTCAGCTAAGGAGGTTTAGTTATGTTAAAAATGTGGATTATTGTGATAGTTGGATGTGCGGTAATTCTCTTTTCTACAAACATAATAAATGCGGATACCCGAGTTCAGAAGTTCGAGAATACTGCGGATAATGATGCTAATGACCTGCATATAGAATTTGAAAATTCAGCAACCATAGATTTCACTGCTAAAGACGATGATGGGAAACTTTTGACACGCCCATTCAATAGCGAAAGAGTCGATACGACTGCGCAAAAACACAATTTGTATAATGGGACTGTCAAGAAGGGAGAGTCAGCTCAGGTTAAGATAATAACTGCTAATGGCAAAAATGCCAAAATCACAGGATGGTGGTGGACCGTGGGTGGCAATGCTCTAAAAGACGGCGATTCAATATCGCATGGAGGGACTCCGGAATTTCCCAACGGGGACCCAGCCAAAGAAACAATATTCAGAGGAGGGAACGCTACCGGTGACGGCGCTATAAAAGTCCGCATCAATGCTGCTGACCATGTTTTTACAACAACTGCGGGATACTCTCCCGAACAATCTGCAACTGCATTTAAAAATTTTCTCGACAGTTTGAATGATGCTAATTTTGCTTTAATTTATAGTTATTTTTCTTCCAGCATCTCAGTAAAATCCTCAGGCACTCTATTAGGTAATCCTAATAAAGAGCTTACCGTTACGCTTCAGGCTCATGACTCAACACAGTCAATTGAGATATTCGATTATATCTGTCCAACCATTTCCGAATGGGGACTAATTATTATGGCAGGGCTTCTGTTGACGGTGGGTGCGGTTGTGATTCGGCAAAGATTTAAAACGGTACCTGCGTAATTGAACGCAGGTTGTTAGATTGTCGAGAAATGTCGGCCGAATGGCAACGGCTAAGGAAGTGGTCTATTCGACTAATGGCGGAAAATCGCAGGAAGTACAAATATGCCTGTGAATCAAAGGAAAAAACTGTTGAATAAAAAACCACTGGTTATTGATTCCCTAAAAAAGGCTGGACAGAAGCAGACCAAGTCCATTGTAGGAATGATAAAGGGGTGGTCTATACAGCATCCGGTTTTTTTATTTCTTGTTATCTTCGCAGGTTTGATGGGCGTTTTTTACGCCCTTGCCCTATTCACGCCTTTTTACGAGCGACACTTTCCTTATTATCTTGGCTTCAACGCCAGACTGTCAGGATATATATTGGGGTTTTTCGGTCAGGATATAACAGTCCGGGACACATCGATTTCTTCACCGACTTTTTCTATCACCATCAAACATGGTTGTGATGCCATCGAGCCGACCGTCTTGTTTATCTGTGCTGTTCTGGCCTTTCCATTGCCATTTTCTAAAAAGATTGCCGGTATTATCACAGGTTCGTTACTTCTGGGAGTTCTCAATATAGTAAGAATTGTCACTTTATTTATGGTTGGTGCCTATTGGCCACGGGCCTTTAACGTAATGCACATAGATGTGTGGCAGGGGTTATTCATATTTCTCGCTATTCTTTTTTGGGTCTTCTGGCTGTTATGGACAGGGAAAAATCAAGTGACCAGACAAAATGCTCAGGCCTGATTGGTGCTAAGCCTGCCATAAAATTTTTATGCCTGTTTGTGCTTATCTATGGCCTGCTGATGACTGCCTGGCCGGCGGTGGGCGACGTTTATTCAAAATTCTACAGGGCAGGAGGGAAATTTCTATTTGGCTCTTTCGGACGTGGGGGTATTGTTCGTTTCTCTCAACCGGAGGACAGTAAGGATGATATATGTATAGATGCTTTTAACCGATACCACGTAGATAAGAACGGGAAAATAAGTGGAGCGCAGTTCAGATATAACATTCGCTACAGTGATTACATGCACATAGCTTTTCTGACAGCTTTGATAGCAGCTACCCCACTGCCTTTGAGACGCAGAGGATGGGCGATTGTCTGGGGACTTATTTTGATGCAAGTATTTGTCGTTTTCAAAGTTATTTTTATTGTTCTCGAACTTTTCAGCCGCAAACTGGTTTCTCTATTGATTTTGAATTCATTCTGGAAAACTGTTGTGGTTACAACTAACCAGATTCTCGTGCGGGACTTGACCACCGGTTTCATAATCGCCTTCTTCATCTGGGTCCTGGTTTCATTTCGTCGAGAGGACTGGCAAAGATTGCGATGTAGAGAGGAAATCTGGGAACACCATACCGAGGAAAAAGGAATGTAACTTTTTATTGAAAGTATTTCAAGCTGGGCAACTGTTTTATTGACCTGGGGGTACGAAAAATATCGGTTTAATCTTCCATGTCCCCAGGTGACGGGGCATTTTTTGAGTTACCCGCCGGTTGTGCCGTTTCGCTATAACGGCGATGACTGAGAATCTCCTTTGTCAGGCTGTAGCCGACAGTCAGAAGCGTCGGACCAAGAAAGATACCAATAAAACCGAATGCTACAATTCCCCCTATCGCACCAATAAACATTATAATAAACGGTAATTTAGCACCTAATAAAATTATCTATGCCGCTTATTGCAATAAAGCCGTAAATTACCATAAAAACTCCCCAGCCTGTTTGCCCTTCTGTAAAAAGCCAGACCGACGCACCTATCCAGACAATCGGCGTGCACATAATAAAACTCAGGAAAAAAGTAAACAACGCCAGCAGCATCGGAGACGGCACCCCTGCGATGGCAAAACCAATTCCTGCCACTACTCCCTGTGCCAAAGCCGTACCAATCACACCATACACAACACTCTGCACGGTTGTTTTAACCACATCCATCAGATGTTGAGCATAGTCGCCGCTGATTTTCTGGACTCCTTCACGAAGATGCGCCACAACACCTTCACCATCACGATACAGAAAAAACGCCATCAGCATACTTATCGCAAGATAAAAAACACCTTCGGCAAAATCGAGACTATGCCTCAAGAGCCAAACTCCCACATCCTGAAACCATGGCTCCAGCCGTTTTAAGACAGGTTCGGCATCTGCCGCCAGCTTAGACCAATACCCGCTAATTCTGTCACCAAGCAGCGGTATATGCCCAACCCATTCTGGAGGAGGAGGTAAATTTGTCTGACGATGGGAATTGAGCCATTCCATAGCCGATTGAATGCTGTCGGTAAACGTCAAGCCAACTATGAAAAATGGTATGAAAAGGACCAGTAAGAGCACGATGGTCATCAAAATCGCGGCAAGATTTCGCCGGCCTTTCAGCCACTTCAACAGAAGTTCACGCAGAGGCCAGGTGGCAAAACACAGAATAGCCGCCCAAAGGATAGACAATGCAAACGGCCTTAACACAAGCCCGCAACCGACAATAATCGCACCGATTAGAGCCAGCCCCGCAATTTGTTCAATCCTTTGCTGATTATTGACCATTCGTATTCGCCGGTTCAGAAACTTATATTAAATTATATATCAATTACGCAAAACGTGTAATGATAAAAATAAAAACTACACCTAAAATAGTCAGCCCAACAAGTTTAAGCGAACTGTGTTTGCTGTGGGCTTCCGGCAAAATATCGCTGGCCCCGATGTAAAGCAAAAAGCCGGCAAAAAATCCCAGATACAAAACCAGAAAACGAGGAGGTACTTTAAAAAACAGAGTTGAAATCGCTCCGAGCATTGGAACTATGGCGTCGATGAATAAAAATATCCTGGCTCTTTTTGGGCTGTTTTTATTAGCCAGCATCAAAGTTACGGTATTCATTCCATCGGTGAAATCGTGCGAGATTACAGCAATGGCAACCAGCACTCCTACCGAGGCGTTAACCTGAAAACCAAGCCCTATACTCACTCCGTCCATAAAACTATGGCCTATCAGCGCAAGGGCAGAAATAATTCCCACAGACGGGTGTTTATGTTCCGCATAATCATCTTCATGAGCGTGATGTATGAGAATAGTTTTTTCCAAAATATGGAAAACCAGGAACCCCACAACCAAAGCAACCATAACTTCAATCGGGTCATAATTATTAATTTTTATCTGTTCGATAATTTCCGGAAATATTTCAAAACTTACAACAGCGAGCAAAACGCCGGCGGCAAAGGCCATAATAAAATGAAGTTTGTCCTTAAACTTTATGGCAAACAAGCCGCCGAAAAAGGTTGAAACAAAAGTCGCTAATGAAAATATAACTGGTTCTATCGACATATTCCTGCTTTCAAAAGTCTCAGAACATACTTTAAATGCAAGTATATTTATATGCTAAAAGACATAGTATGTCAACAGTCGTCAAGAGAAGTAACATAAGGAAAAAAGAAATGATTTTAGTCGATTTGTTTGAATTTTTTAAAGGTTGTCAAGATCGACGTTTTCCGGCACAGAGTCGCCAGCCGTTATAACCCCTTTTTCAATGAGTTTGGCGTATTCTATACAATACCTGGCCCAGGGTCTGGCTTCAAGTCTGGCTTTAGGAATGCCTCTGCCCGTAATTTCGCAGATTCCGTAAGTATTATCCTCGATTCGCTGCAGAGCCTCGGTAATCTCATGCAAAATTTTTCTTTCGCTGTCGAGCAAGTTAAGGGAAAATTCCTGCTCGTAATTGTCCGTTCCGATATCGGCCATATGTATTGGCATACTCGAAAGGTCGCCAGAGGCATCGAGGCGGGATTTCTTCAGCGCTTCATCCTCAATGGAACTGACATCGCCGACAATTTCCTGCATCTTTTCAATAAGCAACTTCTGAAAATGTTCTATTTCTTCAGAGGAAAGATATTCGCTTGTTTTTGTATAGACAGGAACATTCTTCTTTTTGGGGCTATGCTTTGGCAAAACCTTTTCCAAGAATGATTTCTTTTTCATATTTTCCTTTTTTTTCACAGCCTATTCACCTTAGAAATAAAAACCCGCAGGCAGTTGGTATTATCGACTCTTTAGTCCTAAAACTTATTCAAAACTGCGCATTTTAAAGAGCAGATACTATATTCAGCTACCCTACCGTTTGCAAGCCATTTTAATTTTAATTATAACACTCTACCCCAAAAGAAGTTATGTTCTTTTGAATTGTTTTTCAAGCTCTGCCAGCGAAAATCTTATAGCTGTGGGTCTGCCGTGGGGACATCGGCTGGCACGTTCAATTGCCTCTTTATCGGCCAATAATTGGCGTATCTCAACCTGATTTAATTTTTGTCCGGCTTTCACTGCGGCTTTGCAGGCGGCCATTTCGAGTATTTTATGCAGCAGTCTTTCGGCATCGAGCTTGCCTGCGGCATCATCGAGGATATCGAGCAGGTCTATAATAAACTCTACCGGTTTAATTTTGCTCAGCAGAGTGGGAAAAGACTGCACCGCCCACAATCCCGGGCCGAACGGCTCTATCGCTATGCCGAGCCGGTCAAGAAGTTCTGCCGCATCGCTCAACGTTTCCTGATGCGCGGCATTTATTTCAAATGTTTCAGGTATGAGGAGTTTTTGCGATTCAAGTTTCGCGGCTTTATCAGATGCCAGGCGTCTGCACAGGTCTTCATACATTATCCGCTCGTGAAGAGCATGCTGGTCGATAATTAAAAATCCATCCTCAGTTTGAGATATTATATAGCTGTCGTGAATTTGAAAATATTCCGCAGTAGCCGGCGTTTGCGAAGGAATATTGTCGTAAAAATCCTCTCGCTGCCGAGCGGCGGAAAAATCGCTTTTTTGCGTAACTTTTGAAAAATCAAATTGCCGCCCTGAAACCGGCGGTTTGTTTTGGCTGAAAAATCCCGCTATCGCGTCAGTTATCTGCTGTTTCGGCTCCTGATTCGGACCTGATGAAGATGCGTAATCCGCACCGGGCAGTTTTGCCTTTGTATCAAGGTCCATTGAAAGCAGTTTTTCGCGTATAAGGCCGAGCACCTGAGAATAAATCAGATTAGAATTATCGAATCGAACCTCTATTTTTGTCGGATGAACATTAACATCGAACTGGTCGGCGGGCATTTTAAGAAAAAGGAAGATTACCGGGTATTTATCCGGCTCAATCATTCCCCGAAACGCTTCCCTGACGGCGGCAGAGATAAATTTGTCGCGAATGAACCTGCCGTTGAGAAAGAAATACTGAAATTTCGAGTTCGCTCTTGCGTTTTCTGGCTTGCAGAGCAGCGCGAAAAACTCAAGATTTTTTTCTGTGCTGTGCAGTTCGAGCAAAGAACCCGCAAGGTCGGCGGAAAATAAACTTCCGATTCGTCCTCTGATGCCAGAACCGGCAGGCAGCCTGTAAAGCTGTCTGTCGTTGTGAAACAAAGACATCGAGATATCGGTATGAGCAAGAGCGATTCTGGAAAATTGTTCAATGATATGCGTTATTTCGGTATTTGCCGTCCGCAGGAATTTTCTTCTGGCCGGCAGTTTATAGAAAAGATTGCTTACTTCTATTGTTGTGCCTAGATTTGCGCTGCACGGACGAACCGGGTCCTTTACGCCGCAGTCAATTTCAGCTTTGTAAGCTTCCATCGCGTCAAGCCGTTTGCTCATCACAGAAACTTTCGCTACCGAAGCGATACTTGCCAGAGCTTCGCCGCGAAAGCCCATTGTGGAAATATTCAGCAAATCGGCGCTGGATTTAAGTTTGCTTGTGGCGTGAGACTCAAAAGCAACAGAAAGGTCCTGGCTGTCCATTCCGCAGCCGTTGTCAATTACACGGATAAGTTTTTTACCGCCGTCTTCAATTTGAATTGTTATCTCGGTTGCGCCTGCGTCGATGCTGTTTTCGACGAGTTCCTTGACTACGCTGGCGGGTCTTTCTATAACCTCACCGGCGGCAATCATATTAACCGTATTCTGGTCAAGTACCTTTATCTGACCCATTACAACACCGGCACAAGAAGTGAACTATTTTAATGTTCGAACAAACTTTCCCCGGTCATTTCCTGGGGTTTCGGCAGTTCCATCATATCCAGCAAAGTCGGCATAACATCGGCAAGTCTTCCATTGTGGAGTTTTCTATTTTTATTAAGCTCATCGAAAACAATCAGAGGAACATCGCCGATTGTATGCGCGGTATGCGGATTACCATTTTCATCACGCATTTTTTCGAAATTGCCGTGGTCGGCGGTAACAATCGCCGCTCCGCCGAGCTGTTTAACTTTATCGAGAATTTTTCCGACACAGGCGTCAACCGTTTCGGCAGCTTTTACCGCCGCTTCGAGAATTCCGGTATGACCGACCATATCAGGATTAGCAAAATTTATAACTATAACATCGTATTTGTTCATTTCGAGCCTTTGCAGAACAACATCGCAGACCTCCAATGCGCTCATTTCCGGTTTCAAATCGTAAGTCCTGACTCTTGGCGAGGGCACAATCTGCCTGTCTTCGCCGGGGAATGGTTTTTCGGTATAGTCATTGAAGAAAAACGTAACGTGCGCGTATTTTTCAGTCTCGGCACATCTGAATTGTTTAAGTCCCAGGTCGCTAAAATAAGCCGCCGCGATATTTTTCATCTTCGGCGGTTTGATAAAGACAGCCGGAGCGGGAATCGTAGCGTCATATTCAGTCATACAGAGATAATAAATCTTCGGCCTTGCCGTTCTTACAAATCCCGTAAACGCATCATCGACAAAGGCGCGGGTAATTTCTCTCGGCCTGTCTCCGCGGAAATTGAAGAAGATTACGCCGTCGCCGTCTTCGATTTTCGCAAGAGGCGTGCCATCCGCGTCAGTAATGCAGACAGGTTCAATAAATTCATCGGTTATTTTCTTTTGATAACTTTGCTCCATAGCCTCGGCAGCGCTTGCCGCCCTGCCGCCTTTGCCCATTACCATACATTCATAAGCCTTTTGCACCCTGTCCCATCGGCTGTCCCTGTCCATTCCGTAAAATCGTCCCATTACGGTTGCGATTTTGCCGACGCCGATTTGCGCCATTTTGTTTTCTATATCGGCAAGGTAACCTTTCCCGCTGTCAGGCGGCGAGTCCCTGCCGTCGGTAAAGGCGTGCAGATAAACTTTGGTAAGGTTATTTCTTTTTGCAAGCTCAAGCAATCCGTAAAGATGCTCAAGCAGCGAGTGAACTCCTATATCGCTGCACAGTCCCAGAAGATGCAGTTTGCCGTTATGTTCTTTTATGAAATTAATTATTTTGCCGAATTGTTCGATATTAAAGAAAGAGCCGTCGCGAATAGTTTTGGTAATTCTAACTGAGTCCTGGTCAACGATTCTTCCTGCTCCGAGGTTCTGATGTCCGACTTCGCTGTTTCCCATTGTTCCGGCAGGCAATCCGACATCTTCGCCGCTGGTATGAATAAGGCAATGGGGATACTGGCTCATCAGCATATTATCCACAGGAATATTCGCCTGCTTTGTTGTGTTATATGCGTCCTGGGCAGGATCGGGGTTATATCCCCAGCCGTCACGAATAATCAGCACAAAAGGCCTGCGTTTGAGAGTCTCTTTTTCTTTAGTCATAATACCTCTGTAATATTCAATTCATTGGATAAGCGGGATATGTTAAGAAAAAAAGATGCGAAAGTCAAATATTAAAGCAAATGAAGATTTTTTATTCGTAATAAATAAACCTCACATCGGCCTTCCATGAGTCTTTTTCGCCTTTTATTTTCGCCAATGATACGTTAGTGCACTGCAAATTCGACCATCGCATATGCATTACCGACAGAAATCTGGTGAATTTTTCGATGTCGATTTTATCAATTGTCATAGCGGCATCCTGATTTATCTGTCCGCCTTTTACCTTTCGCACCGGGCTTGAGCTGATTCTATAGTCGGTCGGCAATATTTTGCACACGCGGGTAGCCTGGTCAACCGCTGTGGTATAATCGAATGCGGCGCCGGTCTTTTT
>JBEKEA010000010.1:0-53004 GCA_050014075.1 Sedimentisphaerales bacterium
CAAACACCGGCAGGTCTATCCATTTTCGGAAAATATACCCGATAAGCCCGGCCGGTCCAAAATGATAAGGTGTAAGCGGCATTTGGCTTATTGTATATGATATGTGATATTTAGTCCAGATTTATCGGAATTGGACGCTAATGACTTTCGACTTTTCTGATTGATTATTTGTTTCATTTTGCGGATAATCTTTTGTTGTGAAGATAATACCTGATAATCGGACGATTGCTAATATGGTGGTTTGCCTGACGGTTACGCTGATGGCCATTGGGTCGGTCTTCGTCTTCAGCGCAAGTGCCAAAATCGACATGGAATACGACCTTACCAAATTCTATGCATATCCTGAATTTCGACAGGGTTTGTTTTTTTTCCTGGCGGTCCTTTTTGTATTTGGGTTCAGCCTGATGAATTATAGAAAACTGGCTTTCTCCGGCAATACTCTCGGAAGCTGGCTTAAAAACCCTACGGTTTATCTTGTCGGAGTCAGCGTTATATTACTTGTATTGGTGCTTATCCCCGGAATAGGAGTGGAAGTCAACAATGCCCGGCGGTGGTTGAGAATTCCACTTGGGCCTGCGTCAATCAGTTTTCAGCCGTCTGAGCTGGCGAAATGGTCGATAATTTTATTTATTCCTGCAGTTTCAGTTATGCTTGGCGAAAAATTAAAGCTATTTTTCAAGGGATTTGTGCCGTTGTGTCTGCTTATCGGCGTTGTAACGGCGCTTATTTTAAAGGAGGATTTTGGCACCGCTTTGTTTGTCGCCTCTACAGGTTTTGTTCTCTTATTCGTAGCAGGCGGCAAATGGTGGCATTTTCTTACGCCGGTACCGATTCTGGTTATAGGCTTTGCATTAGCGATATATTCTTCTCCTGTAAGGATGGAAAGGATAAAAACGTTTATCCAGCCGGGCGATTCGACCTCGCAGACTTCCGGCTATCAAATCAGGCAGTCTCTTATCGCCGTTTCGACCGGCGGCATTACGGGTAAAGGTCTTGGCAGAGGCATCAGCAAGTATGGCCATTTGCCGGAGGATACAACCGATTTTATTTTTGCGATAATCGCCGAGGAACTTGGCTTTGTCGGCGTCGCTGCTATCGTGCTGCTTTTTATGCTTTATATCGTACTTGGAATAATTATTATTTATAGATGTCCGGATGATTTCGGAAAATTGATAGCATTTGGAATTGTTCTTGCGATTGTCCTGCAGGCAGCGGTAAATCTGGGTGTAGTTACCCGTCTTTTGCCGACAAAGGGAATTGCACTTCCTTTCTTAAGTGCCGGCGGAACACATTTATTCCTCACCGCCTCTGTTGCCGGAATTCTTGCTTCGGTGGCACGAAGGAGTCAGGCGAAATGAAACATTTTTATTTTGCCGGCGGCGGCACCGGAGGCCATATTTATCCTGCTGTTACGGTGGCAGAGGAGCTTTTGAAGAAAGAGCCATCCTGTAAAATAACATTTTTTTGCAGCAGCCGACCTATAGACGCCAGGATTCTTAAAGGGACTGGCTTTGATTTTATTCCTCTGCCTGCAAGGGGATTTTCAATAAATCCATTTCAGTTTCTTCTGTTTTTAAGGTCTGTTTTTGCGGCAAAAAAAATAGTTAAACAGAAGATTCTTGGCGACAAGCCGCAAAATGCGGTCCTTTTTAGTATGGGAGGGTTTGTTTCCGCCGGCGCTGTTCTGGCGGCCAAAAGTTTAAATATTCCTGTTGCAATGCTTAATATAGACGCCGTGCCGGGCAAAGCGAATTCTTTTCTTGCCCGTTACGCAAAGGACATCTTCGTCCAGTTTGAAAAAACCAGCAATTATTTCGGCCTGAATAACAAAAGGGTTACGGTAACAGGCTGTCCATTGCGCGAGGCCTTTTTTAATCCTGATAAAGATAAGATTATTGAGCAGTTCGGTTTAAGTCCGAAAAAGAATATTCTTCTTATTACCGGCGCATCGGGCGGAGCGGCGAATATAAACAATGTGATAGGATTTTTACTGGACCGGCTTGAAGCTTTTGCGTCAGTCTGGCAGATAGTTCATCTGGCCGGTATCGCCCATTATGATACTGTCCGGACGATTTATAAGAAGACAAAAATAACTCACAAAGTTTTGGATTATTATGATGATATGCCGAATCTGCTTGCCGCGGCGGACCTTGTTGTCGGCAGGGCGGGAGCGATGAGCATTGCCGAGTTTGCCGCCTCAGGAACCCCTGCGATATGTCTGCCTTATCCTTATCATCATGACCAGCATCAAAAGCTTAATGCCCAGTTTCTTACCGAGGCAGGCGGCGGAGTTATTGTCGAAGATTTGTGCGATACGGAAAAGACCGCAAATCTTTTATGGCCGGTTCTTTGCGAGCTAATCAGCTCGGATGAGAAACGCTTGCTGATGAGACAGAATTGTGCCGGGCTTGCGCATCCTGATGCAGCGGCTAAAATCGCGCAGATTCTGTTAAATTATTGATTATTATTATTTTTATTTGCATTACTTGACGCTGAACATAAAATACTACTAAAGCGTATGTCCAAAAAAGGACGAATTAAGATTATGAGCCTTGATTACCCCAAAAAACTGAATACAAGAGACATAATTTTATCGATATTCATAATTATATGTCTTAACCCTTTTCTCTACCCGGTCTTTGGCGATACCAAAGAGGATTCGGGCGGCCAGTTGAAAATTAATCGCTGGACGCTTTTTAATTCAACAGATGAGCAAATACGGATAGATACCGCAACGGAGCTATTGAAAAACTCTGACGACCAGGCAAGAAAAATCCTTATAGAGGCTCTGGCCTCGTCCGATAATCCTGCGGTACAAAGCTCTGTTTGCAAGGCAATAGCCGACTTTAGAAACCAGTCTCAGCTTATTCCTAATAGAAATGATTTTATCGGACCGCTGATGAATATCATCAAGGGGCAAAACACTGACGCTGCAAAACTTGCCGCACAGGGGTCTTTGATTTTTAGTTTCAGAGAGGTCAAAAATCATTTAGAGGACATTATAAAAAATCATACTCTGGCTGTGACGGCCAAAAAGAATGCAATTTACGCCCTTCAGATTCGCCCCGACAAAGAGGTTGTTCTGATGCTTATAGATTTACTGGACAACAATGACAAGGTAGTTGCTTCTGCCGCAGCCGATGCTCTACAGGAATGGATGCCGATAGGAAAGGATATTCGACAGTGGCAGAAGATTCGCAGGGACATCGAAAGAGGCCGGCTGGATATTGTTCGCGAAAAGCTGCTTACACAGCAGGACAAGATACGCCAACTCAACGATGATGTTGCAAAATGGCAAAAAAGGTATCTCGCGTCGCTGGATAATATCTATCAGGCGACGACGGATGATAATGTCAGGGCAAAATTTGTCGCTGAAAATTTGCTTTTTGAGCACAGTTCTGTCAGACTTTGGGCAATCGAAAAAATTAATATGTGGCAAAAAAGCGGCAAGCCTTTGCCTATTGATACACTGCAAAAACCTCTTATTCTGCTTGTTTCCGCCCCCGACCCCGCCATAAGGCTTGCCACAGCGAAATTGCTCGGATTGCTGACCAATGTCAATTCCGCCAACGCATTGCTTGAGCAGCTTAAGGCGGAAACAGATACTAATGTTAAAACCGAGATACTTATTGCGCTTGGGCATGTATGTAATTTTGCTCTTTCGCCCGGGGCCGAAGTTAAAATAAGCCCGCAGGTCAGAATTGAGACTTTGAATATCGCTTCCGATTTCTTCAAGGACGCCAACAGCGTGATAGCTGCCGAGGTTATACGGAATCTGCTTATGCAGGATGGTCTTGAGAAGGCTGCGGTTAAACCTTATTTTGAGCTTATCGCCGCCAATTACCGTAAATCAAAGGACGAACAAATCAAGGCTCGACTTCTGGAAGAAATGGCTCGATTGTGCGGCAGCGACAGCTTTTACAGAGCTATTGCCGGCGAAGTCTTCAAGGATATTTTCATTGCCGCAATAGATAATAAAAACGAGCAGATTGCCTCGCCTGCTGTTACGGGCCTTATCAGAATCGACCAGGCCGGTGCGTTTGAAATGCTCAAACAAAAGGGCTTTGCCAGTCATTTGAGCGCCAAAATACGCACCGAACTAATTACTGCAGCCGGTCAAATCGGCACCCAGCAGGACCTTGACTGGCTCGGCAATCTAACTATTAGTGCAGGAACGGATGCAGAACGACAGCATGCTGCCGATTCGATGATGAATATTTTCCAGTATTGCAAAACTGAGGTTTTGATTTCATGGGCACAGCAGTTATCCAGCCGGGCCAAATTGAAGAAGGATGAGTTTCTTCTTACAAGAGCCAGGATAATGTTCGAAGCAGCGGAGAAAAAAGCTGAAACCGAGAAAGATACCGCTACGCTTCTGACTCTGCGGCGTATGCTTGCCGACCAATATGCCGCCACTTCTCTTTATGGATTGGCCGCTAAATATTATGGAATGCTTCTGCTTTCCGCTACGGACCCGAATGAAAAAGAGCAGTTAACTGCCAAACTGCTCGATGTGGATTTGCGTTCAGGTCAGATAGAGTCTGCCAAACAGCTTTTGGCTAATGTCCTGCTTTCTTCTGATATTCATCCGGATACGGCAGTGGCGAAAGTTCTCAATAATTATTTTTCGCAAAATCAGGATGCGCAGATGGCAAAGCAGATGTTTCTTTCTTTCGCCGTGATTAATATTGCCCCCAATAATCCGCGTCCGCAGTGGTCCGGCCAGCTCGAATCCTGGCAAAAACTTCTGGAAGTCACTTCTTCTGCTGCTGCAGAGTCGAATACGCCGGCGGACCATAACTCAAAAACGGCAAAATAATTTTACTGTCATTTCGCAGTCGATAATATCCTTGAATAATTTCATCATATCTGTAAGAATCTTCTAACTAATGGTTCTGAATTTTACAAAATATAAACATATTATTTGGGACTGGAATGGGACTTTGCTTGATGATGCCTGGCTTTGCGTCCAAATCCTTAACCAGATGCTGTCTGGCCGCGGAATGAAAACAACAACTCTGGCGCAATACCAAATAGATTTTGATTTCCCTGTAATCAGCTATTATGTAAAGCTCGGTTTCGATTTTAAAAAAGAGTCCTTCGACGATATTGCCCATGAGTATATCGCTGCTTATAAGTCTGGGCAGGTCAAATGCCGCCTGCGGGATGGGGTTGTCGATATTATTAAAGCTTTGAAGGATAAAGGTTTTTCGCAATCCGTTCTTTCCGCTTCTCAAAAATCTTCTTTAATTGAGGCGATGGGGATATTCGGTTTGAAGGATTTTTTTGAGAATATCGAGGGCCTTGACGACTATTATGCACACAGCAAAATCGACATCGGCAGAAAACTTATGGAAAATCTTTCTCTCGGCGGCAAAGAAGTCCTTCTGGTGGGAGATACGACACACGATTATGAGGTTGCCTGCCTGCTGGGTGCGGATTGCCTGCTTTTACCTGCCGGCCATCAATCCAAAGAAAGACTTATAGCCTGCGGCGCAAGGGTATGCGATAGTCTCGACGAGGCTTTTAAAAGTTTGTTTTAGCGCAAATAGGAATTTTGTAATTTTTCCTGCCCGATTGTGGAAACAGGGCCGTGCCCAGGCAAAACGGCAGTATCATCAGGCAGAACAAGAAGTTTTGTTTTAATATTATTTATGAGCTGCTCGGAACATTTTTCAACATCATAACCGGGGAAGACGGTTCTTCCTACCGAACCTGCAAAAAGTGTATCACCCGTAAAGAGAATTTTTTCGTCGCTGTTATAAAGACAAATTCCTCCGGGGGTATGACCGGGAGTGTGCAGAATTGCAAATTTCAAATCTGCGAATTCAACCTGACCTTCATTTTTAAAAATTACATCTATCGGGAAACTATCTATCTTTCTGCCAAGATATTTGGAAAAATTACTTACAGAATCAGCGAGCATAAATAAATCGGCTTTATGGATACAGATTTTGATATTGCTGAAGTTTTTTAGCAGCAGTGCCGCGCCCGCTATATGGTCGGCATGCCCGTGAGTGAGAATTAGTGCCAGGGGATTGAGATTTTTTTGCTTTAGGAAATCAATCAAAGGTTCAACGATTAAACCAGTATCGATTACGATACAATCTGTTGTTTTTTTATCTTTGCGGACTATATATGCGTTGTTCTCATATTCGCCTAAAACTATTCTGTCAATCTGCATCTATTACTCCATGTTAAAAAGAGAGAATATATCAGGATAAAAAATTTTGTCAAATTTAATGAAAAATTTACGATTTATTTAACGCGTTTTATCGGACCTGTAATGCAATTAACGGGTTAGTCCTATAACTTTCTTTAATTAACTCTAAATCCAACTTCAGTGGAGTTCATTATTAGCCGAATAAATTTATGGAAGTTTTTGCGCAAATTCTGTTTTTAGTATAAGTTTTGAAGGAACGTTTAATGGCCGATGTATCTCGAGAGCGGCTTGCTCGTGACCTTTTCAGAAGGTATGAGGGCAACCCTATACTCGAAGCCAAAGACTGGCCGTATCCTGTCAATTCGGTTTTTAACCCCGCCGCGATTAAATTGCCTGATGGAACATTATTGCTCGCACGTGTGGAGGATATGAGGGGTTTTTCGCATCTGACTTTGTGCAAAAGCAAAGACGGTCTTACAAATTGGCAGATTGACGACAAGCCCACTATGGAGGCCGACCACGACTCGCGAGAGGAGCGATGGGGACTTGAGGACCCGCGAATTGTCTGGCTTGAAGAGCAGGGTCATTTCGCAATTACTTACGTTTCGTTTAGTGAAGGCGGCCCTCTTGTTTCGCTGGCGATTACCAAAAATTTTCACACTTTTGCAAGAATGGGCGCGATGCTGCCGCCGGAGGACAAAGACGCCTGTCTTTTCCCTCGCAGGTTCAACGGCCGCTTTGCTCTTATTCATCGTCCCATTGTGCAGGGCGAAGCGCACATCTGGCTTAGTATGTCGCCTGATTTGAAACACTGGGGCGACCACAGGGTTCTGATGAGAACTCGCCACGCTTTCTGGGACGGCCAGCGGATAGGTCTTGCCTGTCAGCCGATTGAAATCCCCGAAGGCTGGCTGATTTTCTATCACGGCGTCCGAGCTACCTCTGCAGGGCAGATATACAGGATTGGTATGGCCTTGCTTGACCTTGAGGAGCCATGGAAAGTTCTCCGCAGGAGCGAAGAATGGGTTCTCGGCCCTCGTGCCGATTATGAAAGAATAGGCGATGTAAGCGATGTCGTTTTTGTTACCGGCGCAACGGTTAATGAGGAAAATAACCGCTTGTATCTTTATTATGGCGCAGCGGACGACAAAATCGCGGTTGCAATGGCCAATATGGACGCGATTCGTGAATATATAATGATGTGCCCGGAAGTGAACGACGATTAAACAATTCCTTACTTTTGCGTTTGTGCAAAATCAGCAGGTATGACCACATCGAATATGGTTTTTTCAGTAGCTTTTGAAATATCGATTTGAGTTAATTTTATTGTTATCGTCTCGTTATCACTTGTTTGCGCCGTAAATTCGAATGGAAGAGAATTTGCAGGATTTATCACTATATCAATCTGTTTATATGTTTTAAAAAACTTTGAATTTTCTTTTGGTATCAGCCGCATAGTGTTTTTAGAAACAGTAATATTAAACTGCTCGGTCATTTCGTTCGGTTTTGCCAGGCCGATAATGGGAAAATAATCCTGCACAAGCTCGAAAGGTTCAATAGGTTTATCTTTGGCAATCTGTTCTGTTGTTGCTGATTTGCCCTGATAGTCTATTTTTGTTATTTTTCTTCCATCGAAGATATAATCTTCCCTGTAATTCTGTTTTTCCGACACATCTTGCTTTATAGTCAGAAAATTTATTCTTAGTGCGGTAAAATTTGTGTCTTTAACATAAAAAACCCTGCCTGTTCGAATTGTCTGCGTTTCAAACAAAGGCTGGGCGTGCGTATATTCAATCTGGGCGGTCAATTGCTTTAGTTTGCCGACAGCAGAATTTAATTTTTCTATTGTTCTAATAACTTCTTTTGACACCGGCACATTGCTATCGTTAGGTTCACCGGCCCAGGCAGCGCCCTGATATATAAGAAGAACGTTAAAAATAAGTATTACGATTTTATTTTTCATATTTTATTTATTATATCGATTATTTCTGTCAGGCTGTCAATGGTGAAATCGGCAAAGCGAGAAAATTGCTCGGATTTTTCTGAATTTTTCATTAAAACAGCTATCGCTCCCGCCGCTTTTGCGCATTGCAGGTCGAAAAGATAATCTCCAACGACCAGAGTTTGCTGCGGTTTAACTTTGAAATGTTCGCAGAGCCTTTTTACTCCGAAGGGGTCCGGCTTTACCGGCCCGTCATCCCTGTCAACAATCGCGTCAAATTTTATATTATATTTTTTTGCGACTGCCGAAGCGTTTGAGCGAGTGTTTCGCGTCAGGACCCCGATATGTATTTTCATTTGGCTCAGTATTTGAAGCGTTTCTCCTGCGCCTTTATTAAGAGTGGAATGTTCAATTGCCGCCTGTTCGTATTTGTACAGAATTTTTTCCGCTTTTTTTCTCTCGGCAGGATTCATCTTTTCCATTGCTTCGAGAAGCGGCCCGGCATCAGCGGCAAGTCCTATTTCTTCTCTTATCCTGTCGAAGTCAAGAAACGGCTCTGTTATTGTCCCGTCAAGGTCGAATATTACTGCTTTAATTTTCATTGGCTATTTAACGTTTTTTCCGCAGAGCAGTTCGATAAATGCTTTTAAATGTTCGTTCATTGCCCGGTTTTTTCTGATTATTATGCCGGTCTGTCTTTTGAATCTTGGCGATTCGGGATTATAGAAGGGTATTGTTTTTAATGTTCCGTTCGTCAATTCATTTTTTATTGTTGTTTCGGGCATTATACTCACGCCTGCGTTTATTTCCACAACGCGTTTAATTATTTCGACATTGTCGAATTCCATTACGGGCTTTATCGCAACATTATATCGCAGTAAAAACTGGTCTATACAGTTTCTCGTCGGCAGGTTCTGTTCAAATGCGATGAAGGGCTGATATTGCAGCATATAGACATCGATAGAACTTTTTTTTGCGAATGGATGCTGCGGACTGCAAACGAAAACAAGCGGCTCGGAAACAAAATCAAACATCTGAATATCAGGGTGGTTTCTCGGCAGGACAACCAGTCCGACATCGATTTTGCCCAGCAGCAGCCTGTTATAAATCTCTGCATCGTCGAGATATTCGATGTCCAGATGAACTTCCGGATGTATCGCGATGAATTTCTTTACGTAACTCTGGAGACTGTACATACCTATGCTGTAAATAGCCGCTACGCTGATTTTGCTTTTGGCCGAATTTTTCAGATAATTTAAACTGCTCTGGAAATTTTCATATCGGCTCAGCATATCTTTGCTTGTGTTATAAAATAGTTCCCCTGCGGGAGTCAGGCCGAACGATTTTTTATGCCGGTCGATTAAAGGCGTATTAAACGATTTTTCAAGCTGCGACAGCTGCTGCGAGACCGCGGACTGGCTTATCATGTTTTTCTCGGCCGCGCGGGAAAAACTTTTCAGCTCCGCTAAATCGCAAAAAATCTGTAATGAGTCAATCTGCATATTATTTACAATAACAAATGAATTTTTGTTCTATGGCGTTGGCGTAAAGATTTATTTTTTTACCCAGACAGGCCTGCTGCGGGTCGATTACCTTTAATACATTTGCCCAGATACTCGCTTCGGGAAATATTTCAGTCAGCTTATTGGGTGAATTTTCAAAGAAATCGGTCCTGAAAGTATTGCTCTGCCTGTGAGGCAATAGGCCAAGATACAGCGTATCGCTTTCAATCAGGTCGTTGAAGAAATGTGTGCCCAGCGAAATATCCGCCGACATTTCCTTATTCAGCATTACTATTTCAATAAGAACGCTGATAGTATTTATCTCCGGATAGGATACCGGCACTCCCAGCGACGGTGTGCTTGTGCCCCATCTGCCCGGCCCCAGCAGCATTATTGTTTTATCTTTCTCGGTATAGATATGGCTCAATTTTCCTATGAGTCTTGCCAGTTCGTATCTGTCGGAAATTTTGAGTTTTGTATATTGCTCCGGCGAAATATAAATCACCTGGTCTATTGTAATATTTCTGTTTTGTCCCACGACCGGCCCCGATGCGTCGATAATCAAATCCTTTGAATCTTTCTTCATTGCCGGGTCAATTATCGCTCCGCCTCCTTTATGTTCCAGCGGTCTGCACTGGAGAACGTTTATTTTATAATCGGTTTCATTCAAAAAGTTTACCGTAAATTCCACGTCCACCGGCGATTCATAAATACCCTGAAGAATTTTCAGCATTTCCTGCATATCTTTTGCGAAATTGGTTTTTGTCAGAAGATTTTCGAAAGTTATTGACCTGCTGAAAATTTCTTTTCGCCCTAATTGCGCCGCCCGTTTTTCCATTTCCCTGTCGCGCGACGCGAAAAGGTCCAGTTGCAGGTTATCGTCTGTCGAAGCAGCCGCTACTTCCGAGAAAGTCCTTGAAACAAACTCTCTGGCCTCGAGGTCTATGCAATCTACCTTTTGCTGGGTATATTTTCTCGCGGTTTCGCTCGATTCAGGTCTTCTTGCCGGTGCGTTCAGCGCAACGATTCTCGCGTAATCGTCGTCATGCCTGTCAACAGCCCTTGTGCCCAGTCCGAAGACAAGTCTTATCATTCCGGCTTTGGGGTCTATATTTTCATTCCACACATAAGGATTGAACGAAAGGGCGACGCCCGCCGCCTGCGGGAAAAAGTATCTGCCGTGCGGTGCGCCGGAAACTCGCTGCACCAAAAGTCCCATCGGCTCATCTTTTTCCAGAAGTCCCAATTTCGCCCTATACATCAGAGCGTCTTCGCTCATACTGCTTGCGTATATTTTTCTTACAGCGTCGGTAAATTCCGCAAGTCTTTGCTGCCTTGTTCCCTGGTTTGTGCAGAAAAAGCTTTCGTATTTACCCGCGAAGGCATTTCCATAATTATCTTCGAGCAGAGAGCTTGAGCGGACGATAATCGGGCTTTGTCCGAAGTAATCGAGCACATCGCTGAACTGCTTTATGATATAATCCGGAAAATCTCCCTGAAGGATCCTTTGCCTGCCTTCCGCCGCTCCGTCCAGAAAGTTGGTACTGATTCGCTGCTTCTGTCTTATCCACCAGATTTTATTTCTTACAAGGTATGTGTAAAAAACGTCTGAACCGATGAAGAAAGAATCGTGCGCTTCGAGAACCTGTTTGAATCTGTCGTCTGTTTTTTCGAGTATCGCTCTTGCCAGCAGCATACCGACACTTTTGCCGCCGATAAAACCTGTCCCTATCATTCTATTTCTTATGCGCAGGATGTCCGCAAGGTTCAGGTATTTCCTGACCATCTTCAGAATTCGCTCATCGCGCGATACAGCCATCCTGGCAACCTGCTCGAATTTCCTGTCAAGGTCGCTGTCGCTGCATTTTCCGTTTTTATAATCATTTAAAAGCTGCTCTGCCTCGTGAAATGTCTTTGCCCAGAATCCGAGTCTTTCATTTGCGACATCGAGCTCAACGCCGCTGACGTTTGTCAGGATTTCTGTAATCGTTCCGCTGTCGCGCACCGGCAAAAAATCGTTTTCCTTCCACAAATGTATCATATTCATTGTGGTTGAGTATCTGGCGTCCACTTTTAGCGGATGAATATATATATCGCCCTTATAGTTATAAACATTGGAGATAACCTGTGCAGTGTCGAGTATAGGTCTTGTGGCGTGGTTCGAATGATGATTCCGCAGCAGGGCGAATGTCGTTACAGTCTGGGCATAATACAAATAAGGGCAGACCTGCATAAAGAAGTTGCCCAGCATTCTGTCGTTGCACCATGCCGGCGCAAGTTCGCTCAGGCAGTCGAAAAGATAATAATGTCCCTTGCCGAACTGATTTATTACGTTGTGAACTTTCGTAGTGAATGTTTCGAATCCCTGTTCGGCATCCAGCTCAATCACATTTGCTCCCTGCTCTGCGGTAACAAATGGCGCATGTTTGCCGAATCTGAAGTAAACAAGTTCCCATCCGCTGCTCAGGGCGTTTTCGCAATATGCCTCTACAATCGGTCTGAAATCGTCGAGACTGTCCACCAGCCAGACGATATTATCGCCGGGCAAAACCTGTTTGATTATCTTGTCAAACCCCGGCAAACCTGTGCTTAATCTTTCGTTCGGCTTCATTTTATTATCCTGCGTATAAGCTGTTTTTTGGGAAAATCCTGTTTTTTGTACCTATTATAAGTTTTACTTATAGAAAGTATAATCTTTTAAAGTTTGATTTATGCACTTTTAAGGCTTAGCATCAGGCTATCACAGCTTGATTAGTTCAATTTCATTTAAACGTATTATTAACAAATTTTATAGCAATTTCAACAAAAATGTATTTTTTTATGGAGGTGTACAAATGTCTTCAAAGAAAGTAGTTGAGAGCGTTTATGAGCTTGTTCTCAAACGCAATCCCGGCGAAACCGAGTTCCATCAGGCAGTTAAGGAAGTTTTAGACAGCCTGGTTCCGGTTCTTGATGAGAATCCGCAGTATGTCGAGTCTCGTATCCTTGAGAGACTTGTTGAGCCTGAAAGAGTGCTGATGTTCAGGGTTCCCTGGCTTGACGACAATGGCAAGGTTCAGGTCAACAGGGGTTTCCGCGTTCAGTTCAGCAGTGCCATCGGCCCATACAAGGGCGGTATCCGTTTTCATCCGAGCGTATATCTTGGCATTATCAAGTTTTTGGGTTTTGAACAGATACTCAAAAATTCACTCACCGGCCTGATGATGGGCGGCGGCAAGGGCGGCAGTGATTTCGACCCCAAAGGCAAGAGCGACAACGAAGTTATGCATTTCTGCCAGAGCTTTATGACTGAGCTTTGCAAACATATCGGTGCTGATACAGACGTGCCGGCAGGCGATATCGGTGTTGGCGGCCGTGAAATCGGCTTTATGTTCGGCCAATACAAGAGACTTCGCAATGAATTCGTCGGCGTACTCACAGGCAAGGGACTCCAATGGGGCGGCAGTTTAGTAAGAACTGAAGCTACCGGCTACGGCCTTGTTTATATCGTCGATGAACTGCTCAAGGAAAAAGGCGGCAGCTTCAACGGCAAGACCGTTGTTGTCAGCGGTTCGGGCAACGTAGCTATCTACGCTGTTGAAAAAGTCCAGCAGCTCGGCGGCAAAGTCGTCGCGATGAGCGATTCCAACGGCTATATCTATGATCCGCAGGGCATTAAGCTCGACACCGTAAAGCAGCTTAAAGAAGTCGAAAGAAAGAGAATCAAAGAATACGTCGCAATCCACAAGAGCGCAAAATACACCGATGGCTGCAATGGTATCTGGAACGTAAAGTGCGATATCGCTCTGCCAAGCGCAACTCAGAATGAGCTTGACGCGGCAGGCGCAAAGGCCCTGATAAAGAACGGCTGCAAAGTCGTCGCCGAGGGCGCAAATATGCCGACAACTCCGGATGCGGCTGATTTGCTGATTGAAAATAAAGTCGCTTTCCTGCCGGGCAAAGCTGCCAACGCGGGCGGCGTCGCAGTATCAGGTTTGGAAATGGCCCAGAACAGCCAGCGATATGCCTGGACGTTCGAGCGTGCAGATGCTGAATTGAAGAACATCATGGTCAACATCTATAAGAATATCAGTGCCGCTGCTGAAAAGTACGGCGCAAAAGGCAATTACATCGTTGGCGCAAACGTCGCCGGCTTTGTTAAAGTTGCCGATTCAATGCTCGCTCAGGGCGTTGTATAAAGAAAATTAAAAGTAAAATATAAAAAATAAAATATTTAGCCCCCGGCTCTGCCGGGGGTTTTTTTATTGTCCAGCAGGGCGTTTTCCATTACAATCCCTGCCTATGAAGGAAGAGACAAATCTACGGAAGGTATTTGACCAGCACGTCAGGCTGGAGGAGTATTTTACAGGCTTTTCTGTTAAATCAGACAAACCTGCTATTGTGCCTCAGCAGCCGCAAAATAACGACATTATCGCTGAACTTAAACAGCTTGCCAAAGAGGTCGATGCCTGCCGAAAATGCGTTCTTGGCACTACTCGCACAAATGCCGTCCCCGGCGAAGGAAATCCCAATGCTGATTTAGTTTTTGTCGGCGAAGGTCCCGGCGCAGATGAAGATGCCCAGGGGCGCCCGTTTGTCGGCAGGTCAGGCCAGCTTTTGGATAAGATTATTATCGCTATGGGTTTAAAACGCAGCGATGTATATATCTGTAATATTGTGAAATGCCGGCCTCCTGAAAATCGCGAGCCAAGACCGGAAGAGATTATAAGCTGCCTGCCGTTTTTGAAAAAACAGCTTGGGCTAATCAGGCCGAAAGTAATCGTTACACTCGGAGCTCCTGCCACAAAAACGCTTTTGGAAACAAATAAGCCCATTGGTCAGCTTCGCGGCAAATTTTATGATTTTAATTTCGATGATTTTTCTGATCCGATTAAGCTTATGCCGACTTTTCACCCGGCATATCTCCTGCGAAATTATTCCGATGAAAACAGGCGAAAAGTCTGGGAAGATATGAAAACCGTCCTTGCCGAACTCGGCCTGCCGGTACCGAAAAAATGAAATTTAACCACGAATGAACACGAATTAACCCGAAAAAATATGGTTAGTAATAAAAATAAAAAACAAGTTCCTTTTGAACCAACTGATATTGAGCTAAAAGGATCGCCACAAGCATTTCTATATGAGCTTAAAATGCTTCATTCCTCAGTGCAACATTGTGTTAAATTGTGCAACAATTTTACTCTTGAAACTGCATTGTTGCACGCAAGGAATCTATTTGAGTTCTTTACTGGGAAACATCCTCAGAAGGGCGATCTCAATGAAGATAATATATGTGCGGGATATTTTGTTGAAAAATATCATAAAGACGAAAAGAATTGGTGGAAGTCATCTAAACTTCAATATACACAATCACGAATAAAAGATATTAATAAATGTCTTGGTCATCTAACTTTCAGCCGAATAGAAGGTAAGTATCAATGGAATGATTTACCCCAAATAATGGATGAGATTGAAACAGCTTATATCGAATTCCTTCAAATGTTGCCGGAAGAAGATCGAGCAAAGTGGACACTATAGTTTTTTGAAAGGGTTTTTAATGTTTGGTATATTCAAGAACAGAATACCGAAAGATCCTTCAAAAATCAGAAAATGGGCTGAAAAAGACTATAAAGAAAAGCAAAGAATCGGCTATAAAGAAACGCAACTAATTCAGACGTTATCAAATTCGCTGCTTTATGGCATTTCTCGTTTTGGCGCTCCTGAAAAAGAGTTTGTTAATGATCCTTTATATTATATAGCAGATGATTTAGCTATATTTGAATGGGCATGTTTCGTTTACTACTTAATTGGTAATTGGCACTCAAACGATAATCTCCATAAAAACCAAATCGAGATTTTCCAATTCTTAATAAATGATATGATAAATAAGTTCGAAGATATTGCTGGCTTTAAAAATTTAAAACAAATCGTAGATAACAGGTTTAAAATTTACAATATCGTGGGAGAAGAAGATAAAGGAACTTTTTTTAAAAACAGAGCGGAATCCCCATGGATGTCTCGTCTAGAAGAATTAATTGTGGAGAGCACATCTAAGGGGGAACTAGCCCCGTATGAAATCGATGACACTATCTTAATTTATGACGCATTTAAGAGACTCAGCATAAACACTGCCTTGACTGCTAGTATAGTATATATATTGCCTGTGTTTTTCGATAACATGGAAAAATTTTACGCAATGATTGATTCAGAAGTGTGACAGGAAAAGAAATGTTACCATACAATATGTAGAAAATTAAGATTTGTATGGTAACTTAATCAGTTGAATAATCTGGATTTCCGCTTTCGCGGGAATGACATTGTCAATTTATTTGTTTATTCGTGTTCATTCGTGGTTAATTAATGGCCATTCAATTTATATTAGGCAGAAGTGGGACAGGCAAGACAACGCTTTGTATAAAGCAGATTATTGATTCTCTGCTCAATGAAACCCCCGACATAAAGTCGGGGGCTTATGGAACGAACAATCTTGTTTTTCTTGTGCCGGAACAGGCTACATATCAGGCCGAAAGGGCTATTCTGGCCGACAGCAAGATCAAAGGCTACAGCCGACTGCACGTTTTGTCTTTTCAACGGCTCTGTTACCTGATTTTCGGCAAGAATCTTGCTGCAAGGCCGCTTACAACACAAGCAAGAGATATGATTGTGCACAGATTGCTTTGCGAAAATGCTGAAAAGTTATCGATTTTTTCTTCCATAGCATCTGCCGGCATTGCAAATGCCATAACCGAACTTCAGGAATATGGGAAACTGCCTGACGATGTTGATAAACTTATCCAGCAGTTCGAAAGCTCCTCACAATTAACAGCCGGCAAACTTTCCGATATCAATCTTATTTATAAACAGTATCTTTCCTTTGTCGAAGGAAACTTTTTAAACAATGATAACCAGCTAAATCTTGCCAAAGACGCGGTTGCCGGCACACCATTTTTGAAAGATTGTTTGCTGTGGGTCGATGGCTTTGCGGGTTTTACTGCTTCGGAATCGCTTTTGCTGGCTGAGCTTTTAAAAGTTTCTTCATCGTCAAAGATTGCACTTTGTCTTGACCCCGCGGCGGCAAATGAAGACTGGGCAGGAATTTTTGAGCCTACCCAAAAAACTTATAATGACCTTCTTATGCTTATTAAGTCGCTTAATTTGAATATTGAAAAACCTGTTATTTTAACGGAGCCTGCGCGTTTCAAAAATTCAAAGGCTTTGGCCCATCTTGAAAAGAACATTTTCAGTTTTGAAAATGTTCGGCCGATTTCCTGCGATGGCAATATTAAAATTACCGCCTGTGCAAAGACAAGGCTTGAAGTCGATTACGTTGCCCGGCAGATTTGCTCTCTTGTCAGAGACAAGGGGTTTCGCTGGCGCGATATAGCCGTTATAGCCTCTGATATTGACCAGTATCGTCATTTCATCCAGGCGATTTTCTCTGATTTTAATATTCCTTTCTTTATCGACCGCAGAAGGGACTTGCAGCAGTATCCGGCAGTTGAATTGATAACAAGTGCGCTGAAGATTGCGACGGACAGGTTTAATACTAATGATGTAATAAATTATTTAAAGAGCGATCTTGTGCCTGTAAGCCGGGACGATGTTGACCTGCTTGAAAATTACTGTCTTGCCTTTGGCGTCCAGGGAGATGACTGGTTGTTGGCAGAGGCCTGGGATTTCGCGCCGGCCGGCGATGATTTTGACAATAGAAAAATAGAAAAAATACGGCGCAAAGCGATAGAACATCTTTTGCAGTTTAAAAATTCACTGCAAAGCATCGGCACAATCACCCCTGAGGGGTTTTGCAGTGCGCTTTTTACTTTTCTTGACGGTCTAAATATAAGAGGGCAACTTGCTGATTGGGCAAAGACCGCGTTTGAGCAGAAAAAACTTGATGAAGCGCAGCTGCATCAGCAGTTTTTCGCACAATTTACGCAATTGATGGACGATTTTATTTTTATTTATAAAAACTCATCTTTTTCCGCAAAGCAGTATGCCTCAATAATCAGTTCGGCGTTTTCCGATATGACGGTAGCATTAATTCCGCCTGCACTCGACCAGGTTTTGGTTGGTTCGATTGAAAGAAGCAGACATCCGGACTTGAAAGCTGTTTTTCTTATCGGCGCAACTCAGCAGCAGTTCCCCATTCCGGTTTATTACGATAATATTCTCAATGACAGCGACCGCAGAGTTACTTCTGACGCCGGTTTCGAATTATCGCGCATCGGCTCATCGCAGCTTATCGAGCGCAGGTATCTGGCTTATATCGCTTTTACGCGGCCGGGCGATTTTCTATGTATCACATATCCTCTGACGGACGAAAAAGGCTCCGATGTTCAGCCGAGTTTTCTTGTGAGTCAGTTAAAATCGCTTTATAGCGATTTGCAGGAAGAAAAATATTTTGGCAGCGATGCTTTTGAAAATTTATATAGCTTTTCTGATTTGACGTTGCTGCTTGCGGCAAGGCTGGGCAGAGACAATTTTACGCCCGATGATGTTTTGGACGGCAAATGCAAGTGGCTGCTTGATAACGTGGATTCCCGCTTTCGCGGGAATGACATAGGAAAGGTCAAGTCCGCGATAGAATATGATAATAAGGCGCGGCTTGAGGATTTGACCGCAGACGATGTGCTTTATACGAGCGCAACGAAGCTGATGTCTTTCGCAAACTGCCCATACCAGTATTTCGCAAGGCATCTCCTCGGACTTAGCGAAAGAAAAATTTTCGAACTGGAGCCTTTCAGCCTGGGTCTTTTCTTTCACAAGGTTCTTGAATTATTATTTAATAATCTAAAGAGCATCGACCATAATATTTGCGACGGCGACGCTGATATGCTCGAGCGGTTTATAGATAACGCGGTCGAAAAACTTCTCATCGAGGATTCATTCCTGAAAAGTTTTAATAAAAGAGCAAAACATAATAGTTTTATTATTCTTTCCGCAACGCAGATGCTTAAAGAAGCGGTTTCGGAGTTTTCGCAGATTGCATCGGCGGGAAGTTTCAGGCAGATTGGTGCGGAAATCGGATTCGGAAGCAAATATTCGCTGTCGTGTGTCGAAATAAAATCAGCCGATGGCAAAAAAATATGCGTTGAAGGCAAAATCGACAGGCTTGATACGGCATCTAAAGACGGCACAAAATATTGCCTGGTTATAGATTACAAAACGTCGGAGAATAAAATCGACTGGCCGATGCTTAAGCAGGGTCTTGAATTGCAGCTTCCGATATATCTTCTGGCGGTGAAGAATTCCAATCCGGTCGGCGCGTTTTATTATCAGATTCAGGTTTTCTCCAAGTCGGGGAATTTGAGCGATATCGAAACCAAAGCGATTATAAGAAAACCCAAAGGAATTTTTAACGGACAGTTTCACAAACTTATCGACGGAGTGACCGGAAAGGGAAACAGCCCGTATTACAGTTTCCAGATAACCAAAGACAATCTTCCTTTCGGCGATTATGAAAGAAAATCGATTTTGCGGCCTGAACATTTTTCAAGACTGCTTTCATTTACGGAAAATAAAATTGCCGAGCTTGGCGGCAGAATTCTGGCGGGCCAAATCGATATAAAACCATATCGATATGAAAAAAAGGTTGCGTGCACGAATTGTGCGTATAAAGCTCTTTGCCGGTTCGACTGGCAGATAAACGATTACGCGGAAGTTGAAAAAGTATCGAAGACGGAATTTTTTGGTGCGATTAAATGAACTGGACTAAAGGACAAAAGCAGGCGATAGAATCGCAGAGCGGCGATATAACCGTTGCCGCCTCGGCCGGTACAGGCAAGACGACTGTGCTGTCGCAGCGTGCGGTAAGGATGCTCGGCCTGGCCAGCGGTCCTGAGATTGACGATATTTTGGTTTTGACTTTTACCGATGCTGCGGCGGGCGAGATGAAGCAGCGGATTGCGCAAAACCTCAATGACGCGGCGCTACAGAAAAAAAACGCACATCTTCGCAAACAACTTCTTATGCTCGACGGCGCCGATATCAGCACGATTCATTCGTTTTGCAAACGCGTGATTAGTCGGCATTTTCATCGGCTCGGCCTTGACCCGGCTTTTCGTGTTATGGATGAAGACGAAAGCAAACTTATAAAAACTGAAATCCTGCAGCAGATTATCGAGCAGGCGTGGAGCGATTTGCCGCAGGGTATGCATCAGCTTTTGCAGGGCAGGGCGGTTTCGAATCCGAAAAATAATTTTCTTAACTGCGTTATCGGCATCAGCGATTTTCTCGATACGGTTGTATCGCGGCAAAACTGGTTCGACAGGGCGGTTAATTTGAACGATGGAATTATTTCCCAATCCAGCGAAGCTTTTAAAAACCAAAAGCAGATTGTGATTGAGAAGCTGAAAAATATCAAAGAGCGATTCGAATGGACATTGAAACTCGATGAAAAAATTACAAAAGGTCATTGGAGACATCAGATTGAAGGTCAGTGTCTGCCGCCGATTTTGCTTTCGATTGATTTTCTGCAAAAAGACGATTTGAAATCTTTTGTCGAAATCCTCAACAGTTTCGCCGGTTTCAGATGGGACGATAAACCCAAAGATTTTGATTCGCAGTTGAGAGAATTTGTTCTGTCGGCTGCGATAAAAGCGATAAAGGATTTTAAAAATCTTTCGTCGCTTGCGATATTGAATGCTGATTATCAGCGTCTTGTTGCGGACGCCTGTTCTAATCAGACGAAAGTTTTAGTAGAGTTGGTTAAAAGATTCGATTTGGCTTATCAGCAGCGAAAGAGGCAATTTGGTTCTGTAGATTTTGCAGACCTTGAAAAATATATGCTGGCGCTTTTGTCTGAAAACGGCGATGTCGATACAGCCAGACAATCGGATATCGCGATTGAGCTTGCGAAAAAATATAAATATATTTTTGTCGATGAGTATCAGGATATAAATCCCGTTCAGCAGAGAATAATCGACCTTCTGGGCGGCAGCGCGAAGGTTTTTGTGGTCGGAGATGTTAAGCAGAGCATTTACGCCTTTCGCGGCGCCGATTGCGGACTGTTCGTTCAGCGTTTGAACAGCACTGAAACCGATGAAATAAAATCGCGCGTTGATTTGAATGAAAATTTCCGCTCCCGGCCGGGCATTTTGAATTTCGTCAACGAAGTTTTTTCGCGAATTATGACCGAATCTGTCGCTGCGATAGATTACGATGAAAACGCGGCACTGAAGCCTTTCAAGGAATCGCAGCAGGCAGCCAGGCCGGATGTCGAATTGATTATTGTTGACGAAGAATCGGAAGATGAGCCGGAAGATGAAGAAGATGAAGGAGTTGTTCCTTCAGATGCGATAAATCGCAGGGCGATTACGGCAGCAAGGCGAATAAAAGAGCTTGTGGAGGATGAGAAATTTAAGGTCTATGATAAAAAGACGGATTCTTTCAGGCCCTGCAGATATAACGATATAGTTATACTGACCCGTTCTTTCAAAGAAAGAGCCAATAATTATGTTCAGGTGCTTCGGCTGGCGAATATTCCCGTCGTCAGCGACAGCTCGGCCGGTTATTTTGCCGCGACTGAAATTAACGATATGCTTTCGCTTTTGCAGGTTCTCGATAATCCGCGACAGGATATTCCTTTGGCCTCTGTGCTGAGAAGTCCGCTTTTCGGGATTTCGGATACGCAGCTTTTGAAAATAAAATCTGATAGCAAAGAGAAAAAAGATTTTTATTCGCAGCTTGAATCTTTTGCTGCAAAAACAGACGATAAAATGCTGCAAAATAAAATCTCTGATATTTTGCAGCGGCTTGACGGCTGGCGAACTTTGGCCAGGCAGACATCTTTGGCGGATTTAATCTGGCAGATTTATTCGCAGAGCGGTTTCCTGTCTTATGTGTCCGCGATGCCGGGAGGGTCGCAGCGGCATGCGAATTTATTGAAGCTTCATCAGCGGGCGATTCAGTTCGAGAATTTTACATCGAATTTTAATATTATTTCGCTTTCACGATTTGTGGATTTTCTGCAAAAGCTGCTCGACAGCGGCTCAGACTGGTCGCCGGCGGAACCGGACAGCTCGGCGGCAAACGCCGTTAAAGTGATGAGCATTCATAAAAGCAAAGGGCTGGAATTTCCGATTGTGATTTTAGCGGAGACCAACAGGAGATTTCAGGCAGGTAACAATTCTAAAGACTGCATTACCGACGGACAAAATACTGCCGGTATTAAAATAATAGATGACAAGAGCAATACGAAACTGCCTTCGCTGACCTGGCAGGTAATAAGAGACAAGCAGAAGAAGCAGGATATCGCCGAAGAGATGAGGATTTTGTATGTCGCGATGACACGCGCGAAAGATAAACTGATTATTTCCGGTTCGGCGGAATCCAAAAAAAATGCTCAGTTAATAAGTAATGCGGCTGTTTGCGGCTCTGTGGAATTGCCGGGCTGGCTTATAGAAGATGCAAAGAGTGAACTTGACTGGATATTATTGTCGCTGGCGCGATATAAAAAGCTACATACGCATTTTAAGCCTCTGGTGGGAATTCAAGGAGAAGAAGACAATCTTTTTGAATTGAAAATATGCGATAAGTTGGAAATTTCGCAGATTGGAAAAACGCTTATAAAAAAACGCTCTGTCAGCAGGTATGAATCGATAAAATCGCCTTCGCCCGATAAACTTTTGCTTGAAAATATAGCGAAAAATTTGAATTGGCAGTATCAATTTAAAGATTGCGCCTCGATAAAGGCAAAACAGTCTGTATCTTCTCTTGTTGGGGCCGGAGAGCAGTTTGCCGAGGCTGATTTTAAATTTTCATTTGAGCCTTTTGAAACGGTTCCTGATAAAACTAATGCCCTTGTTATCGGCAGCGCGACTCATCTTATTATTCAGAATATCGATTTAAAACAAACCGTCAGTGAAGGTGTGATTCATAACCTGATAAGTGATTTAGTTAAAAAAGGATGCCTGACGAAACAAACTGCCGAGAAGATAAATATTTCATCTATTATGAAATTTTTAAATAGCGATTTAGGCAGGCTGGTTCAGAATGGCAAAAATACAGTGATGAAAGAATGGCCGTTTACTTATGCCGCTCCCATAGCGGATATTTATCCCGATTTAAAAAATTGCGGCGATGAAAAAATTATTATTCAGGGCATTATTGATATGCTGATAAAGACGCCCGATGAAGCGATAATAATTGATTTTAAGACTGACCATATCAGCTCCGGGCAGGTGCAGCAAAGAGCGGAACTTTATTTACCGCAGTTAAGATGGTATTGCAAAGCGGCAGGGGAGATACTTGATGTTAAAAATGTCTCCGGCTGGCTGTATTTTCTTGCGCCGGCTGCTGTCGTGCAGGTTTATCCTTCGTTAGGTTCAATATGAATGACAATATTTACCGGCTGAGGAATTTGCCGGTGAAGTTCGTTTTCAAGTTTTTCTGCGATGTCGTGCGCCTCTGTTATTTTCAAATCAGGGTCAACAAGAATATGCAAATCCATAAATAATTCTCTGCCGACTGTTCTTGTCCGCAGTTTATGCCAGCTTCGGATTTGCCGCTGCGCCGAGATAATTTGTTTTATTTGCTCATTAGTTTTTTTGTCCACCGCTTTTGCCGTAAACTGGCCTGTGGCATCGAGCAGTATTTTAATCGCCACGAAGACAACCATAAGACCAACGACAATTGTGGCTATCTGGTCTGCGTAGTCCACGCCGAATAGCGAGGCAATTGCTCCGATAGCGACAGCCAGCGAGCTTAAGGCGTCTGACCTGTGGTCCCAGGCGTTCGCATAAAGCATTGAACTGGACAGTTTGACAGCAACTCTTTTTGTGATGACAAATGAATATTCTTTTAGGATAATCGCGATTACGGCAACGGTCAAAACCGGATACCCTATTTTTGTCAATCTGTGGTCTGCGATACTGTGAACTGCATTGATGACCATATATCCGCCCGCCACAGCGAGGGGAACCGCGGTGAAAAAGGTTATGAAGTTTTCCGCCCAGCCGTGGCCGTAAGGATGGTCCTCGTCCGGCTCTTTTTTACTTATGTGAACTCCGAAAATAATCGCAAAGTCTGTTAAAAGGTCGGAAAGAGAATGGAAACCGTCGGCTATCATCGCCATCGAAGATACCAGTAAGCCCGTAATGATTTTAGCTATCACAAGAGCAAGGTTGATAAATATCCCAAGCCACGTAACCTTTATGATTTGGTCAAATGCCTCGTTATTTTTTTGCTCTTTAGACATTTTTCAGCTTGTAATTTTTTCTATTATAGCCGTGATTTTATCTAAATATTTTTCCGGTTTCGCGTCTTCTTTGAATTCTGCAATCATTCTCATTACCGGCTCTGTATTGCTTGTTCGCAGGTGAATCCAGCCGTCCTCGAAATCTAATCTGCATCCATCGCTTTCATCAACTTTTGCTTTTTTGAATGATTTCTTCGCCTGTGTAATTATTTTCTCAGCCTGTTTTTTGTCGGCGTTAAATTTCTGTTTTGTCATCTGATAAGCAGGCATTTCATCGACAAGCTGGCTTATTTTTTTGCCTGTCTCGGCGCAAAGCTGAAGAACAAATGCCATTGCGACCAGACTGTCTCGAATAGGTCCTACTCGCAGGTCGATAACGCCGCCGTTGCCTTCGCCGCCGATTACGCAATTATTTTTTATCATTGCTTGTGCCACGTTTGCCTCGCCCACAGCTGTGCGGATAACCTCGCATCCCGCCGCTTGCGCGATATCGTCTATCATTCGCGATGAAGAAAGATTTGCCGCGACGGGCCCTTTTTTATGGCTTAAAATAAATTTTGCCGCCAAAGCGAGGGTATATTCTTCGCCGATATATCTGCCGTTTTCATCGACGATTGCCAGCCTGTCGCCGTCAGGGTCCTGCGCAAAGCCGATATTAGCGCCGGTTTTTTTCACCGCATCGCAAAGTTGTGTCAGATTTTCCGCCAGCGGTTCCGGTTTATGCGCAAACAAACCGGTCGGCGTGTCGTTTATCGCTACGACATGACAGCCGAGCATCGCCAGGAGTCTTTTTCCAGGCCTTGCCCCTGCTCCGTTTACGCTGTCCAGGACAACCCTGAATCTTTTCGAAGCTATTGTGCTTCTGTTTATACAGCCAAAAACATTTTTGATATGAATCGTATCGCCGCTGTAGTCTATTACTATTCTGCCGCAGTCTTTTGAGGAAACGAAACTGAAATCGGGTTTGGCAAAAAGTGCCTTTACTTTTTCAGCCATCCCCACAGGCGGCGCGATTCCTTTACTTGTCAGCAGTTTGATTCCGTTGTATTCGATTGGATTATGAGAAGCGGTAATAACTATGCCGCCGTCGCATTCCAGGTGCCTGACCATAATGCCTACCGTAGGCGTAATTACCAGTCCAAAATCGATTACATTTACGCCTATCGAGCACAATCCGGCCTCTATGGCCGATTTGAGCATATCGCCGCTGGGCCTGCTGTCTGTGCCGATGCCGATGGTAATTTTACTTTTGCCTTTTGATTTTTTAAGAAATGTTCCAAACGCGCACGCGTAGTTTACCGCCGTTATCGCGTTTAAATTTTCTCCGACAATTCCACGCATTCCGCTTATCGATATAATCAATTCTTCTGCCATATTAACCCCATTTAAACTTTTCTTGATTTTTCGAGTACGTCTTTAAGTCTTATTAATATTGTTTTTACCTGTTCGTTTTTAAGTGAAAGTATTTCCTGCAGCGCCTCTCCGATATACGGCAGGTAAGTTTCTATATAGCCCCTTTTGGCCATTTCCTGCTTGATTCGGTTTTGTCTTCTCAGGTGCATCCCCAGTTTACGTCCGCATTCCTGAACTGCAAGTTTTATTTCTTTTATTATTTCCGGATAATGAGCTATCGCTTCTTTGCTCTCGGAAGTAAACGGCACCCAAACCGAAGCGATATGAACCATCAAAACAATCGGCCCCATCGGCAAAGCTCCCCTTGACTGCGAAATACTGTAATTTCGCCAGTTAATTTCGACAGCGGCTTTATGAATAGCGCACGCTCCCTGCTGATACAGCAGGGGCACGCGGTTGGCCAGTCGTTTAAGTTCCATTTGCACCTGTTTATCTTCGTCGTCGCCATTGTCGTTACTATTGTCCTGCTCGGTTTTGAAACCATAAGCGATTGCCGCTTCGATAAGAAACGGGTTGCCGCGGTAAACGGTTGGTTTTCTCGTGCACGAAGCGTAAAATTCCGCCTCGATAGTTCTTTTCAATCCCTGTTCAAGCTCCTTTTCCCCGATTGGCCCGATGCAGTTCACCGGCGGAGCCATTATTTTTGTTTCATTTATTATAGTATGCAGTGTTTCAGCTTCTTTTAAAGTCATCGCCGCCGGCTTCATATTTTTGGAAAGTTTTGCCTTCTTGCACATTTCTCCGGCCATAGGGGAGCTTACTCGCGAAAAATCATTATGCAAAAATGCCGAAAGATGTTTTGCCGTGCTTTCTCTTGCCATCTGGAAGAACATACCCAACTCAACGCCATAAGGATGCGGCTTTATCTCAACCGGTATGAACGGCAATTGTTTTGTCTGCCGCTCGTATGTGTATGTTTGCCCATCCGGTGCGTTATATATTATTGCCGTATGCGGATTTGCCATTGCCGTTTGAGCTATATATTCATCGACAGATTGTTTTCCCTTTTGATATTTTCCTTCCAGCGTTATGATTACCTGTGTCCCTGTAGGAAGTTCGAAATCGCAGTCCTCGTCAAGAACAACCATAGGTTTGTTTTTACTCGTATCAATCTGCACATGAAAATGTGCCGCTTTTTTTCTCTTGTCGGTTCTGGAGATAATCTGCACCGGTTCGCCTGTCGTCATAAGTCCATACATTCCTGCCGCTGATATTCCGATTCCCTGCTGGCCTCTGGACATTTTTAAACTGTGAAACTTGCTGCCGTAGAGTAGCTTGGCGAATATATTTGGAATTTGCTTCTCGACGATACCCGGCCCGTTGTCTCGAACTATTATAGTGAATTTTTTTTCAGTAAGCTGTTTTATCGTTACTACTATTTCGGGTAGAATATGTGCTTCTTCGCATGCGTCCAGCGAATTATCCACTGCTTCTTTAATAGCCGTCAGCAGGGCCTTTCTTGGATTGTCAAACCCCAGCAGGTGCCTGTTTTTGGCGAAGAATTCACTTACGCTGATATCCCGCTGTTTGGCCGCCATCGATTCTGCGGTTGCCGCTGTTGACGATCTGGTTTTTTCCTTAGGCGTTTCTTCCTGATGCTGTTTTGAAACACTTTCAGCGTCTTTTTCTGCTTTTCGGGTCTTTTTTGCTTTTGTTTTTTTCGTATTCGGCTCCGGCTTGTCCGCAATTGCCGTTGCGGAGGCGGACTCGCCGCCAAAATCAAGACTCATTTGATTCGTCTGACGTGTTATCTTTGCTGGCATATCCTTGGCTATATTTAATATTTTTTTATTTATATTTCAGCCCCCAAATAAAAATTCGGGGGCTGAATTTTAATGCTTTTTAACTGAGTTTGCACACAAAAACTTCGTTAACAAACTCAAGTCCTTTAATATCTTTTATTACTTTTTCATTCGGCATCGCATCCAGGCTGACAGCAAGTATCGCCTTTTTCTCAGCGTCTTTTTGCCCTACGCCCATTGTCTGGATATTAATGCCGTGTTTTCCCATAACTGTACCGACCGCACCGATAACTCCCGGCTTGTCGTCGTTGAAAATTATCATAATGTTATCAGCGGGTGTCAATTCCACGTCGAAGCCGTTGATTTCGATAATTCGCATTATCTTATCGCTGAATACGGTGCCCGTGAAACTGCACGCGCCCTTGGCCGTTGTAACTTTGGCTCCGAATCCGGATGCTACGTTCTTGGCTTCAGGATTTTTTATCACATCGATGCTGATGCCTTTTTCCTTCGCCAGTGACGTTGCGTTTACCATATTGACCGGGTCATCCGAAAATGGCTGAAGCAGCCCGATTTGGAACGAAGAGGTTATCAAGCCGACGCTGTGTTCTGCGATTGCCCCGCGATACTGCAACTCTACCTTTTTGATTTGTCCTTCTGCCAGTGCGCTGCTAAGTGTTCCGATTTTCTTTGCCAGTGTCGCGTATAGAGTTACGACAGGGGGTATTGCTCCGCTGCTCGACGGTGCGTTAACTGCGTTTTTGATTGTTCCGGTTCTAAGATAATCGGCCAGAATTTGTGCGCCCTCGACTGCCACTTCGATTTGTGCTTCAACTGTGCTTGCTCCGAGGTGCGGCGTAACAAGCAGATTGGGGGTTTTTTCATATCGTTTGTTTTTCACCGGCGGCTCTTCCGTAAATACGTCAAGCGCTGCCGCCGCGATGGTCTTATTCTCAAGTGCGTCATACAGTGCGTCTTCGTTAATGATTCCGCCGCGTGCGCAGTTAATTAGTCTTGTCGTCGGCTTCATCATCTTGAGCTGTGCTTCGCCTATCATATTCAGTGTTTTGTCGTTTTTAGGAACATGCACTGTGATATAATCCGCTTCCTTGAATATTCTTTCGAGGTTATCGGTAACTTCGATTCCTAATTTTTCCACATCCGGCGGCGTTGCGACAGGGTCGTATCCGAGGATTTTCATATTGAATCCCGTTGACATCTTCGCTACAGCCATTCCGATTCGTCCCAGCCCTATAATGCCCAGAACCTTATTATTAAGCTGGTTGCCCATAAAGCTTTTCTTGTCCCATTCTCCGCCTTTAAATTTAGTGCTTGCCGGAGCGATATGTCTGCTCATCCCCAGCATTAATGCCATCGTATGTTCTGCCGCGCTGAGCGTATTTCCGCCCGGCGTGTTCATTACCAGAATGCCTTTTTTCGTCGCTGCCGGCACATCGATATTATCGACGCCAGCTCCGGCTCGCGCGATACCTTTGAGTTTGCCCGGCTTTTCGAGAACTTTAGCCGTTACTTTTGTCTCGCTCCTGACAATCAGCCCGTCATATTCACCAATTATGGAGATTAGTTCCTCCGGACTGATTCCGGTTTTTACCACCGGCTCCACATCTTTCATCGATTTGAGCAGGTCAATGCCTTCTTTTGCCAGCTTGTCTGTAATCAGAATCTTTATCATTTCTTTCTCCTTTGTTTGGTTACCATTTTTCTGACTCCTGTTCAATGTTCCTTTTTTCTTCTGGAATACGGAAGTGGTCTGTTTTGCAGTTGTAGAAATATCGTGTAATGCAAAATGCCGCAGCGTCCGAAAGTTTTTCAACAGCCGATTTTACTGTCCCCTTTTCATTTTCAATCTCAACGCTGGTCAGGCGGTAATCCTCGCCTTCCTTTTTAGTAGGCCAAAGTTTGACGCCATTGCTGTCCATTATGCAGGACTTTACCGTCATAGTCCCGTTGTAAAAATCTTTTTCTGCGAATGTGCTTAAATCGAAATCCTGCACTTCGACGGTCAGCACATATTTTGCATTAAGCTTTTTTGCGGTTTCGATTGGGTCGTTTTTCTTGTCTTCCGGCAGACTCATTCGGATTTTCATTATATCTGAGTATGCAGTCAGCCGTTCTTTTTTTATTTCCGCTTTTATTTCAAGTGCGGCGTTGAGCGAATTTGTCAATGTATTTCGCAAATCCATTGGGCTTTTTATCCACGCCGGCTGAGTGGCAACGACAATAATTTTCCCTTCTTTTCCTAATGCTTCGCCCAGTTTGAATTCCGCCGGTATCTCTTTTTCAGATGGCGTTTCCGACGAGATATTTCCCGCAAGGGCGCCGACTCCTCCGCATCCTGACCACATCGCCGCCGCTGCCGCGATACATATTGTTATTAATATATTTTTTATATTCGCGTTCATTTTTAATTTTTGGTTATCGCTATGGCAGGGGTTTTTATGGCGTCCCTGTCAAAGCTCTTGCCATTGTTACCGCCCAGCCGGCCGCGAGAATTATTCCGCCTGCTATCAGTATATATTTTAATTGCCACATTCTTATTGGCGGCAGGAAAGAGAAGTTTATCCCTATTACAGCGCTAAGTAAAGAAAAAAACGCTGTCCAGATTAAGATAAGGCAGCCCATTGTCGCAGCAGGTTGAATATAGAAGGCGTTTATTATTCTGCCTTTCACAAAAGCCTTTATCGCTGTTGTGAATCCGCACGTCGGGCAGGGGATTCCGTAGTTTCTTTTCAGTGCGCATTCGCCCCAGGAGCCTGGATTTATAATCCCTTTTTCCAGTAGCCAGAATCCCACGAAAATGGCACAAATGACCAGAAAAATCGCTAAAAACGCGATTCTATCCGCCCGCTCTGCCTTGGCATACCATTTTGAGTTTTTTGGTTTTTCCTGTTCTTCCATTGTAATTTCAGGTTATTTCTGCGCGATTATTGTGCCAGATGGGTATAAAATATCCTGCCTATAAAGTAAACCTTTCACATAATAATAAAACTTATATTTTTTCCAAAATTTTTTTCTATGGCACTGATTCCCGCAATATGTTATCAAGTTACGCACGGATAGAGAAAGGTTTTTCTGATGACTTTTGACAATAAAAATTTAAGCCGGTTTTTAGAGGTAGCCGTTGCCGCTGCCCGTCAGGCAGGACGATGCGCCCTTGACGAAATAGACAGTGTAAAAACTCACGAAAAAAGTCCCTCCGAGTTGGTTACCGATGCCGACCCGAAATGCCAGCGGATTATAATCGATACTATTACACAAAGTTTTCCCGGCCACGGCTTTGTTGCCGAAGAGGGCAAAGACGGCAAGCTTTTCAAACAATCTCCCTCTGGCGAGGATTTTTGGTGGGTTATCGACCCCATTGACGGCACAAACAATTTTTCCCAGCGGGTAATGAGTTTTGCAGTCAGTATCGGCTTAATCCATCAGGGCAGTCCTGTGCTTGGCGTTATTTTCGACCCTTCGACCGATTCGATGTTCACTGCCGCAGGCAATTTGCCGCCCCAGTATAATGGCACAAATATTTCAGTAAGCGACAAAGACATCCAGTTTTTCCAGACCATCGGCATTGAAAGTATATTTACCGAAGGTGTGCCTTCCTGGATTACTTATTTAATGAAGACTCTTCGCTGCCGAAGTCTTGGCACAACTGCTTTACATCTTGCTTATGTCGCCAAAGGCTCTTTCGTTGCTGCCGTAATGGACAAGCCAAAACTCTGGGACATCGCGGCAGGGGCCTTTTTGGTCGAATCTGCCGGCGGAATTGTTACAAATTGGAAAGGCAATTCTCTTTGGCCGGTTGATATGCAAAAATACAGTGGCCAAACTTTTAACACTTTAGCCGCAAATAAAATTGTCCACAAAAAATTTGTTGATATTATTGCCGCGAAATAAAAAGAACCACACTTTAAGTGCGGTTCTTTTGTTGTTTGTTAAGTTATTTCTTATTTATTCTTTCGGCTTATTCGGCTCTGTTGGTTGTGGCTCTTGGTTCTTAGGTTCTTCTTTTTTTTGCTCTTCAGGCGGGTAGAGGGTGATTTCGCTGAACTTTATCAGTGCCGAGCTGCTCAGACTGTCATTGTTGATTTCGCCGACCAGTCCGACCTGTTTGCCGATATATTCTGCGTAATTGGCGTCTGCCGGTGCGTTAGGTGTATTGGCAGGTTCCGCGTAGCAGATTGGTATATTATTGACATCGACAATCAAAAATCGTTTTATCGACCGGTTTTCATATACGGCTGACGGCTTGAATATCCCGATAATCGCGTATTTGCTGTTGTTTGTAAAGCTCTTGATTTTTTCCTGATGGGTTTTGTCAATTTCCGCAAGTTGTTTTTGCAGTTCCGCGTTTTGGCCTTCGACCGCGCCTACAGATTCTTTGGCAAGTTCGCATCTGGCCACATCTCTAAGGATATATTTCGCGTAGTCGGCTGCTTTGCCGCTATTGGAATCTGCCGCAAGTGCTTCCAGCCCGGCCCTTATTTTCGAATAATCCTGCTCGGCGAGCGGTTTTTTCTTTTCATCATCGAATTGTTTTACGATTGTGTAATATTGTTCGAGCTGTCTGCTGTTGGCATCCACCTGTTCCATAACAACGCCCGGCTTTGCGCCTGGCGCGTTTGCTTCGCCGACGCCGCTCTTTGTAGCTTTAGCATCTATTCCATCTGCCTTGCGAATGAATTTTATATATTGGCTGCTCGTCCAAAGGCTCGCTCCTTCAGGCGGCACGATTTTATAATAATCGCCCACTGCCGCGCCCATTATGCGAACCTTCAGACCTTTACTGACCGTCAGTTGAACGCTGTCGCTCACCATCGGTTCTCTGTCGTCTGCACCTGCGTAAACTCGCACGTTATCGCCGCTGACTACTCCGACTCCGGGTTTATTGACGTCTGTCTGAACATACTGTTTGAAAATCCATGAAAAGCTGCCTGGCGGCGGCAGTATCTGCGACCAACTGAACTTTTGTCCGATGACGACCACCTTGGCAGGACTGCTTATCTTACCGCAGCCGTAGTAATTCATTCCAGGCCCGGACCGGATATTCAGTTCCGTGCCGGTTATTTCTCCGACATAAGGAAACTGTGCCTGGTTTACTTCAGCGACCTGTGCCGGAGCACCCAGTGCTGCAGGTCTTTTTTCCTCTGCTGCCGAGGCGATTGCGCATATTGCGATTGTTGCTATTATTGATGATTGGAAAACTTTAATCCATTTCATATTCTTCCCTTTCCTTAAGAAAGTATGGTTATTTTTACGAACGCTTAATTATCTCAAAGCCTCTGCGGTTGTCAATTATTTCTTTTACGATTCCAGACGTTTAATTTCGTCCTCGCACATCTTTTTCTGGCCCGGGTCGTTAAGCTTGACAACGGCTTTTTTGAGGTAATTTAGCGATTTCTCCTTGTCCGGCAGATACCTTGCGTAAATAATGCCCAGCATAAGCAGTACCTGTCCTGAATATTCGTATCCGCCGTAATATGACAAATATTTTTCATAAGCCGCTGCCGACTCTGCCCATTTGCCCATCGACATAAACTGATTTGCGATATCGAGCAATGACTGTTTGGGCAAAGGCTGCACCACATCCTCTTTTATCAGCTCAAGGTATAAATCCGCTGCCTGCGCAAGGCTGCCCTGCGCTATCAGAGACATAATTTGAGAACGCAAAGAAGCAACCCTCTCTTCTGCCTGTTTTTGCTCTTCGGTTTTTACTTCTGTTACTTCTATTTTTTTGCTGATTTTGCCCGCGTAAGGGTCGATTCCCTCGGCAGTCATATTCCGGTATAGGTTTCTGTGCCGCCATCGTTTTATCATCGACCACAAGTCGAACTGGTCGCCTTCCACCAACCCGATTATTCGCAGCAGAAGTATACTTATGATTCCGAATGCGTAACCGGAAAGATGTGCATCGTAAGCGACGTTCGCTGCGCTTCTCGACATGATATTATCGAAGAAAATCATTTTGATGATTATCAGATATATTGCCGGTATTTCCATTGTTCCTATGAAGAATAACCAATAGACAATAGTTATAAGAGACTGCGGATATAGGACAAGATATGCTCCAATCACAGCGGAAATTGCTCCGCTTGCGCCCAGCACCGGCGTTGCTACGGCATTGGCGAAGAACGATGCTGCAAGAATATGGCCGATTGCGCTGAAGACTCCTCCCGCCAGATAGAATATCAGGTATCCGATATGTCCGAGTCGGTCGTTTACATTATTCCCGAAAAGATAAAGGAAAAACATATTGCCGAGGATATGAGCGAAGCTGGCGTGAAGAAACGCGTAAGTGATAAATTGCCACACAAACGGATACGCGGGCGTGAGCATATATATGTCCGCCCATTTCTGCGCCGCCTTTGCTCCGCCGGCATACATTAAAATGAAGATTATCACGTTGATGACGATCAGCGCGTAATTCATATATGGCGTCCGCCACGGCTGAACGTTTGTCCTTAATGGTAAAATCATATCCTAATCTTTATAAAAAAGTCTCGAAATATTGATTTAAAGTGGTATTCTAATCCTTTATGGTATCGGATACAAGTATTTTAAAAGACCGGATAAGAAATGTCAGGGCAAAGCTTCAGTCTGCCAAAGCGGATGCTTTTGTAGTCCCCGTCTGCTCGAATGTTTCCTATCTAACCGGCTTTACCGGCGACGACAGTTGGCTGATTTTAACAGCCGGGCAGGTTTTCCTTGTTACCGACAGCAGATATACCCTCCAGGCAAAAAACCAGTGTCCCGCCTGCCGAATTTACCATCGCAAAGGCTCGATGATTGATGCCGTTGCTGACATATTCAAAAAACTTCCCAAAATCAAAACGATTGCCGTCGAGGACAAAATCGAACTGGCCGTTTTTAAAATTTTACGCAAGAAACTTCCTGTCCGGATAAAGCCTGTAAAAAATATTGTCGAATCTGTCAGGCAGATAAAAGACTCCTCTGAAATCTCCGCGATAAAAAAGGCGATTGGTATTTCCCAAAAATCTCTTGCCAAAGTCCTACCCAAAATTCGCGTCGGCATTAGCGAAACTTCTCTGGCCGCGATGCTCGATTTCGAAATGAAAAAAGCCGGCGCAAATCCGGCATTCGAAACCATCGTTGCCTTCGGAAGCAATTCAGCAATGGCGCATCATCGCCCGTCAGCGAGAAAATTAAAAAAAGTCGATACTATCCTTTTTGATTTTGGCGCAAAAGTTAACGGCTATTGCTGTGATATAACCAGATGCTTCGCTGTCGGAAAGATAAATAATCTTTACGCAAAGGTTTATAAAACGGTACTCAATTCACAAACTAATGCGATAAACGTTTTGAAATCCGGTATGAAAGCAAAAAATGTAGACGCTGTTGCGAAGGAAATTATAATAGCGTCGAAATTGCCGCCTTACGGCCATGGCCTCGGCCACGACATAGGTTTGGAGGTTCACGAACAGCCGAGGGTTTCATTTCTCTCAAAGGCTTCTTTGCAAAGCGGAAATGTAATTACAGTTGAGCCGGCAATTTACCTGCCCGGCAAATTCGGCATAAGAATTGAGGATGATGTGCTGATTACCGAAAACGGCTGTGAAATTTTAACTTCCCTGCTCAAAAGCGATGGAGTTCCGCTGCTGAAAATTAGATAGATTTAAAAGGTTTCTTTCCGCTTTTTTCTTGATTATCAACAGGAAATATCTATAATAGTAAGTTGTTTTGGAAGGAAGAAGAAAATGAGAAGTTGTTGGAGGATTTCCCATTCGTTTACAATCCAGCAGTATTTTTGTGCATATTATTCGTAAAGAATCAAAAATTAACAATTTTTTTGAAAGAGATGGTTATGACCACAGAAGAACGATTGGCAAAACTTGAGCGACAAAACCGACTCCTGCTGATTGGACTGGTATTGGCAGTAACAGCATTTGTCTTGGGTATTTGGGCTGTTAAAAAGACATCCAATGTCATTCGGGCCAACGAGTTCGTTCTTGAAGACAAGAACGGAAAGACCCGTGCATCGCTGGGCGTGTACGAGAACAGGCCGAGTTTGGTTCTGTATAACAAGAACGATAAGCTCCTCGCAATGCTGGGTGTGTCCGAGAACGGGCCGGCGCTGATTCTGTACGATGAGAACGATAAGCTTCGCGCTAGTCTGGACGTGTCCAAGGGCGTGCCGAGTCTGATTCTAAGAGATGAGAACGGAAAGTTCCGCGTTGGTCTGAACATGGACGAGAACGGGGCGGGACTGAGGCTATTCGATGCAAACGAAAAGACCCGCGCCGGGTTGTGCATAGCCGAGGGCGAGCCGGGCTTGATGCTGCTCGATGCGAACGGAAAGCCCCGCGCCGGGCTGTATAGCGGACTGGGTCTGATTCTGAGAGACGAGAACGGCAAAGTTAGATGGCAAACGCCTTGACCCTCGTTATCCCAGGACCAGCCACGCTTTTGCTGCTCGGCATTGGTGCGGTGATGTTGAGAAGGAAACGCTAATAAAATGAGTAAAGTAAAGACAGAAAATAGAACCGTAGAAGAATTAAAAGGTGCACTGGAACGCCTTGAGTATGAAGTCTGGATGCTGTGGTCTTTGGCGAATATTCTTGCTACCGACAATCAAGGCAAGGGCGTGATTCATAATGCGTTATTAGAATCCTTTCTCATCCACACCAGAATACTTATCGAATTTCTATACAAGGATGAACCATATAAAGATAATGTTAGAGCAAGCCAATACTTCACACCTGACAGCCCTTGGGAAAGTATCCGGCCTCCAAAAACTGAGTTGCTCGAAAAAACAGAAAAAGACGCACACAAACAGCTTGCTCATCTCACCTATACTCGCTTACAAGGGAAAATGCAGTGGCCTTATATTAAAATTGTGAACGATATAAAAGCGGTATTGCAAGTCTTTCGTGAAAACTTGCCAGACGATTTTACCAAAGAATCAAACGTCTGACCTGCTCAGCCTCGGGGCGGGGATGGTGAGAAAAAACTTTTTAAGTAAATATTCTTGATTGAAAGGGAATTGCTATGAATAAGAAACAACTTGTCTGTATGTGGGCGGGTATAGTTGTTTTCATCCTAATCGGACTGAATACAGGAACATTGTTTGGGGCCGGTTACTGTATAAACACTTACGCCCAAATAATTACATGCTTGGCAGGTACTGTTATGGTAACTGGTGGTCTAATCTATACCCTAAGAGACAAACAAGGCAAAAAGGGCAAAGCTGACTAAACCCGCAACGCTTTTACTGCTCGGCTTGGGGGTGGTAACGCTGAGAAGAAAAAGCTAGAGATTATCTCAATTTAAGCTGCTTATATTTTCCGCGGCGGTGGGCCAGACGTTCGGGATTTTCGGCCTGTATCTTTTCCTCATAAGCGGCAAAATTGCCCACAAACCACTGTGTTTTGCCATTGCCTTCAAAAACAAGCAAATGCGTACATATCCTGTCGAGGAAAAATCTGTCATGGCTGATTACCATCGCGCAGCCCTGAAAATTGATTATCGACTGCTCAAGAATCCGCATAGTGCTGACGTCGAGGTCGTTTGTCGGCTCATCGAGCAGTAAAAGATTTCCGCCGCGGCGGAGCATTTTGGCAAGATGTATTCTGTTTCTCTCGCCGCCGGAACATTCTGAAACTTTTTTCTGCTGCTGGGTGCCTGAGAAATTATATTTAGCGACATAAGCGCGTGAAGCGACCGAAACGCCGCCGACAACGATAGAATCTTTGCCGTCGGAAATTTCCTCGAAGATTGTTTTGCTGTCATCGAGGGCGTCGCGGTGCTGGTCAACGTAGCCGATTGAGACGGTTGCGCCGATTTCGATTTTGCCGCTGTCGGGTTTTTCCTGGCCGGCTATCAGGTTAAAGAGCGTTGTTTTGCCGATGCCGTTTGGCCCGATTACGCCGACGATTGCGTTTACGGGCAGTTCAAATGAGCAGTCATCGATGAGCGGGCTATCGCCGAATTTTTTACAGACCCCGGCAAACGAAATTACTTTATCGCCGAGCCTTTGGCCTGACGGTATTTGTATCAGTATTTCATTTTGCCTGTCTTCTTCGGACTGGCTAACCAAATCGCCGTAAGCATTTATACGCGCCTGGCTTTTCTTATTGCGTGCCCTGGCAGAGGTGTTAATCCATTCAAGTTCGCGTGCCAAAGTCTTCTGCCGCTGCGATTCCCTCTTTTCCGTTACGCGGAGAAGCTCGGCCTTTTGTTTCAGCCAGGAAGAATAATTCCCCTCGAACGGCAGCCCTCTGCACTTATCGAGTTCGAGAATCCATTTTGTGATGTTGTCGAGAAAATACCGGTCGTGAGTTACGATAATTACTGTGCCCTGATATTCGCGAAGGGCCGTTTCGAGCCATTGAATGGTTTCAGCGTCGAGGTGGTTTGTCGGCTCGTCGAGCAGCAGCAAATCCGGTTTTTCCAGCAGAGCCATACACAGTGCAACGCGTCTGCGTTCGCCGCCGGACAATCTGCCGACGGATGCATCGTCGGGCGGCAAAACCATCGCGTCGGAAACAATATCAATGAGCCTGTCGGTTTCCCAGCCCTCGCAAGCGTCGATTTTATCCTGGTAAACGGCCAGTTCCTCCATCAGCTTATTCATTTTCTCGTCGGACTGCGGCTCGGCAAGCTGATGCGAAATTTCGTTGTACCGCGCTACCATATCGAGTGTTGGCTTTATCGCGGTGAGCAGATTTTCCCTAACGGTCTTGTCTAATTCGAGCTGCGGCTCCTGTGCGACGTATCGCAGTTTCATATTTGCGGCAAGTTTCGTATCGCCCTGAAAATCTTTGTCGAGACCTGCCATTATTTTCAGGAGTGTGCTTTTGCCGGAGCCGTTTTCGCCGATAACCCCGATTTTTGCGCCGTAAAAAAACGACAGCGAAATATTCTTTAAAACTTCGTTTTTGCCGAAGCTCTTGCTGACATCGTTCATTTCAAATATAAATTTTGGCGGCATATACAGTTAATCCTGTTTTATTTTTTGCTGTAAATTTTTGCTAATTCTTTATTGATTCTCAAACTGCACCAGTCTTTGCCGCACATCGTGCAGAAATCGTCATTGGCCCCGGCCTTGCCGCTCTTGGCACAGGCCTGCTCGTGAAATTTTTTCGCGGTTTTCGGGTCAAGCGACAGGGCTATATGATTTTTCCAGTCGAAACTTGCCCTGGCGATACTTAATTTTTTATCTCTGTCTGCTGAGTTTAAAAATCCTCTCGCTACATCAGCCGCGTGAGCTGCGATTTTCGCCGCGATAACGCCTTGCCTTACATCTTCAATATCCGGCAGGCCCAAATGCTCCTTCGGCGTAACATAGCACAAAAACGATGCACCCCAGTATCCTGCTGCCGTTCCGCCGATTGCGCTTGTTATATGGTCGTATCCCGGCGCGATATCCGTTACCAGCGGACCAAGAACATAAAACGGTGCGTTATGACAGTATTTCTGCTGGAGTTTCATATTTTTTTCTATCTGATTAAACGGAACGTGCCCCGGCCCTTCCACCATAACCTGGCAATTTTTTTCTTTCGCCCGCAGGACAAGTTCGCCAAGCGTTTTCAGTTCCGAGATTTGCGCTTTGTCCGTTGCATCTGCGATACATCCCGGCCGCAACCCATCGCCAAGTGAAAAGCAAACGTCATATTCTGCCATAATATCGCAGATGTCATCGAACAGTTCATAAAACGGATTTTGCTTATTTTTCAAAGTCATCCATTTTGCGATTAGTGCTCCGCCTCTGCTTACGATTCCGCAAACTCTTTTAACCGCTGCAGGCAGATATTGCTTAAGGACTCCCGCGTGAATGGTAAAGAAATCCACTCCCTGTTTTGCCTGTTTCTCAATTGTTTCGAGGATTATTTTGGGATTTATGTCTTCGACATCTCTTCCGATTATCATTTCGTAAACGGGAACGGTTCCGAACGGCACAGGGCAGTTATCGATGATTTCCTTGCGGATTTTATCGAGGTTTCCGCCTGTGCTCAGATCCATTACGGTATCGGCGCCGACATCGAGGGCTGCGCTGAGTTTTTTAAGTTCGTTTTTCACTGATGAGCTTGCGCTGCTTGTTCCGATATTGGCGTTGACTTTTATACTGACTGCTCTGCCGATTCCGATTGGCTTTAGATTATTTTTGAGATGTATTTTATTTGCGGGGATAACGAGTTTTCCCGCGGCGATTTCTTTACATACAATCTCTGGCTTGATTCCCTCATTTTTCGCAACAGTTTTCATTACTTTCGTAATTTTGCCGTCGCGAGCCTGTTTAATTTGTGTTGTCATTTTTTCTTCCAATAAAAAAGCCGCTTTTTCGGAAGCGGCCTTTGAAAATCTTTTTTTATCGCTTCCTACGCAGGCATTCCCGCAATGGGATAATCCTGTTCAGGTTCAAAGGGTATTTTCTCAGGCCATTTTGGCCACCCCTGCAAAAATAAGTATAAACCTGTATATTAAGCCGGTCAAGAGTAAATAAGTATTGCAATTTCACCAAAATTTTGGCATATATTAGACTTTTGCAATTTAAATGGAGGTATTTCTTAGATGTTGGTATGGAAATTAGTTTATCTTTTCAGAGGTTTTCTGGTCAGCATACCGCTGATTTTTGCGGCTTTTTGGTTTCACGGCGAAACAAAGAATGTTTACGTTATCTGGCCGATTGGTTTATTTGTTTTTTTTATCGGTATGGCTATTCGCATCTGGGCTCAGCAGCATTTGCGGTATCGGCTGAAGATTCACAAGGAATTGACCCTTACCGGCCCGTATCAATTTGTCAGAAATCCCGTCTATATCGGCACCATTACGATTTTTTTGGGGATGACAATATTGTTTGAGCTTCCCTGGCTGGTTCCCGTTACATTAATTTGGTCTGCGGCAATATATTCTTTTGTCATTCATTACGAGGAAATGCATCTGCTTGCCCGTTACGGCGAGCCTTATAAAAAATTTATGTCTGATATTCCCCGCTGGATTCCGCGAAATCTGTCTTTGGAGAATTTGGGTCTGAAAAACGAATATTTTACCGCATCGGTAGTCGCCGAACTTTTTTGTCTTATGTACCTGGTGCCTTGCATTCTAAAGGAATTGATATCAGTTTGGTTTAAAATTTAATTTCTTTTCTTTTTCGTTCCTAACATTTCGAACGGTTGTTTAAGAATCGGCAGCGGTTCTACTTTTATTTCCGGCTTTTCGAGTGACCCTGTAACTTGAACTTTCAGAAATGCCGCCCCGAGGCCTGCAGTCATAGAATCAAAGAATCCGGGATTTTCTTTGCCCGCCGCACCGTATCCCACAAAGTTAATATTTATTGAATCGCTCGCCGGCTCATAAGTGCCCGTTCCCCTAAGTGATGCCGTCGAGCCATAGAGGTCCAATCTGCTTATCTCTACGATTTTACCTTTTATTACCGCTTGAATCTTTATATTGTCGAATGCCAGGTCTTTGTTGATTGCTTTGAGTATCGCGGTTCTTATTTGTGCCAATAGTCCGGTTTGTCGCGGTTGGATACCTGTTGCCTGCCCGACGAGTATTCCTTTTGCTATTTGCGGCTGTTGCACATCTCCTTCGATATGAAATTCGCCGTTTATTGTTCCGCCGGTGTCTTCTGCCGTCTCTGACTTGGGAGAGACAAATTTTTCGGTAGCGGCCTGTACTATCATTATGTCAACTTTATAATTTGAAAAATTACTGTTGCTGTCGGTATCGAATATCGCGTCGCCTATTATCCTTCCGCCCAGGAATTCGCCCACGAATTTTTTGACGGCTATTTTCGGGTTATTACTATCGAATGGAATCGTAAGTTTGAGATTCTTGATAGGTCTGTCTTTGATTGAAAAACTTCTCACATCCAGATTAAGTTTGCTGTTTCGCGGACCTTTTCCGATATCGTATTTTGTATCGATATTGAGCAGCGCGTATATATTGGATATTAGTTTTGTTTTTCCGATTGAACATCCCTTAAATAGTGCCGAGCCGCTAAGGTCGAGCGTTTTATCACCGGCTTCTGTTTTATATAGTTTGACTTTGTCGAAATCCAGGTCGAATCTTCCTGCCGGCTTGAGTTTCGTATAGTAGTTTTCAAGTTTTTCCGCCGGCGCAAATAACCTCGGGTCGAAGTCCATATCTATGGCTTTTAGTTTAAGCTCTGCAGATTCAATGTCTCCGCCGGCCATTTTTATTGTTCCGTCCAGCGTGACTCTGGGCGGTTTGTTGGGTTCATTGCCTTCGGCTATATTGGCTGATAGCGATGCGACTTCGATATTTTCAGGCTTGATTACTATCTTTCCCGTTATGTTTTCCAGCGGAAGGTCGAACTTGCTCAAATATGCCGCATCATTCCGGCAATCGACGCTTATTTCATATTCGGGGCATTTTATCTTCGAATTTTTACCCATTGTTACATCGAGATTTACCGGCCCTTCGAACTGATAATCTTCGAGCATTTTTGCGCTGTTGGGACCCAGCACCGGCTTGACCATATTGCTGTCCAATAAAAGGTCTTGCGCCTTCAATCGCATACAGTAACCCATCGGCTCTTTTTCGGAACCGGTCCATATTGTTCCTGTCGCGCTGATTGGACTGCTGTTGAAATCCGCCTTGAAGTTTTTCACCTCAAGCTTCACCGGCGTAAGATTTGCGTCCAGTCGTATATTTTTCAAAGGCTGCTCCAGCATCGGATGTTTTATCATTTCGCTCTTTAAATCGAGCTTTGCCAGGTAATCGATTGGCAATTCATTGGCATCGGCTTTTCCCGGCCGCTTTGCCACAGAGTGAAGGTAAATATCCGCGTCGCCTCTGGCGTTATGTATTTCAAAATTGTTGAATAATTTTTTCTGCTCGGGCGGAAAAGCGCTTATTAGTTTATTGTCGATAGCGACATTACTGGCCAGTATTTTAAAGTCATATACCGGGTCTGGCGTATACGTATCGGTAATTCTTCCCTGCATCTTTATTGTTCCGCCGCTTTGTTTGCTTACGACGTCTATTAATTCTATGACTCCGCTGTCAACCGCGAGTTTGCCGCTGATGCCCGTTATCGGGTACGGAAAATACTGGCACATAATCCCTACATCGAGCAAATTTGCATATAACCTGAATATTCTCGTGTTAGGCGGTTTAGCCGCGTAAATAAAATCCCCGGATACCATTCCCGACGGTGAGAAAATATACCACAGCTTTTTATGATATTCCAATAGCGCCGCGTAAAGGTCGTTATCCAGCAGCATATTATTGCTCGACATAATTACATTGCTGTCCATTGTCTCCCCGAACCCGTTGCAGTATCCCTTCATTGTGATATCGACTTTGCCGTGCACGGCCGTAAGTTCTTTCATTGTCATACTGGTTTCGGTTACATCGATTCTTCCCGCAAGATGTTCTACAAGGTATGGAAACTCGAAGTATCGCATGGATATATCTTTGCAGTCTAAGTATCCTTTGCAGTGCGTCTTGGATATTTCTGTCGCTTTTCCTGTCAGCACTACATCCAGGTCTAATAGTCCCTGCGGACTGAAATTATCGAAAAATACCTGCAGCAGGGGGATGAAACTTTCGAAAATCCTGCTCCCGTATGCGAAACTGTTATCAGCCGCTTCCTCTCTGACGTTCAGGTCTTTAATTCTGACTCCAAACGCAAACTGGGGATCTGAAAAATCTTTTATTACTCCGTTGAAGTCTATCACCGTTTCCGGACCGATTGCGATTGTTGCTTTTTCAAAATTTATCTTTTCTTTGTCCGAAGTGATTTTTGAATAAAAACTGTTTATATTGCATTTGCTGCCGAACAGCGTCATATCCAGTCTCGGCAGATACCCTTCAATCTCAATTTCCTGTGTTTCTTTCTTTGTCCATTTGACCAGTATCCTGTTGCCCTTATTTTCATTTTGGGTATTTTCTGTTATTACGAAGCGGTAAACCCCGTTCTCGCTCGTTGTTTTGGCGTTGCCGCCCTGGATATTGCACGATGTAGTTTTGACTTCCACGCCTTTGTTGATTTGCGCGAACTTGATTTCTCCTCGTTTGAATCTCAATTCAGGCAGTAATTCTCCTTTTCCTCCGCTGGGCGGTTTCAGCACGGCTACATTCCATTGTTTTGTATCGCCGTTGTATTGAATGTTAAGGCTGAAATCTTCAATATTAATGCGGTTGAGTTTCGGACTGAATTTTAGAAAACTTGTGGGAGCGAAATACACGTCGAGTTTTTTTGCCGTTAGTATTGCGTTATCCGGCGTCTTCTTTTCTAATGGCCCGATGCTTATATTTCTTAGGCTGATTTTGCCGCTCAGTTGAAATGCGATGGAACCGATATCTACTCTTGCACCGGTCAGTTGCTTTATCTGGTTTATCGCGATTGGTTTGAGAAGGTTCCCGCCCAGATTATACAAAAACCACAGCACTAATACCGTGATAATTACGATCATCCATCGAATTGCTATTTTATTTTTTGTCACTTTTTCCATTTTATCGCTTTGTCGGCAATGTCTTTTCTGTAGTATGCTTTTTCAAATTTTATTTTTTCGACTGCCTCATAAGCCTTTGCCTTTGCATCGGCGATATTATTTCCCAGTCCTGTAACGCCCAGCACTCTTCCGCCTGCCGTTACGATTTGTCCGTTTTTCTCTGTAGTTCCAGCGTGGAATACGATTACATCCTCTAATTTATCTGCATCTTCAAGGCCGGTTATTACTTTTCCTTTTTCATATTCGTCCGGGTATCCGCCTGACGCCATAACGACGCATACCGCCGGCCGACTATCCCATTCGAGCGTGATTTTATCCAGCGTCCCGTCGCAGGTCGCCAGCATCGCTTCCAGCAAATCGCTTTTAAGTCTTGCAAGTATCGGCTGCGTCTCCGGGTCTCCGAATCGAACATTATATTCGAGCACTCTTGGCCCGCCCTGTGTTATCATTATCCCCGCATACAAAACGCCTCTGTATGGTGTGCCGTTCCTGTTCATTCCATCGATGGTCGGCACAAGTATTTCTTTTACAATCTGGTCCATCATTTTTTCAGTAACAATCGGGGCAGGGCAGTAAGCTCCCATTCCGCCGGTATTTGGCCCGGTGTCGCCGTCTCCGATTGCCTTATGGTCCTGCGCCGGCTCAAGCACATAAATATTTCTTCCATCGACAAGAGCTAATATTGACGCCTCCTGTCCGAGCAGTTTATCTTCGACAAGGATTTTTTCGCCTGCCTTTCCGAATATTTTCCCTTCCATAATTTTTTCAGCCGCGAGAATTCCTTCCGCAGGCTCATTGCATACAAAAACTCCTTTTCCTTTGGCAAGTCCCGTAGCTTTTATCACTACCGCTTCATCTCTGCTTGCGATATAGGTTTTTGCGTCCTGAAAATTGTCGAATGTTCGGCTTTCCGCCGTGGGTATCGAGTTTGCCTTCATTATTTGTTTTGAAAATGCCTTATCCGCCTCAAGTTGTGCTGCCGCTCCGCTTGGTCCGAACGCCTTTATGCCGGCCTTTTCGAATCTATCGACAATTCCATCCGCCAGGGGGTCTTCAGGCCCGATAACAGCCAGTCCGACTTTATTTTCTTTGGCAAAAGCCAAAAGTTTATCGTATTCATCCGCTTTTATGTCGATATTTATGCCGCACTTAGCGGTTCCCGGGTTCCCGGGCGCTATGAAAAGTTTTTTTAATTCCTTGGATTGTGCCAGTTTCCACGCGATTGCGTGTTCACGTCCCCCGTTTCCGACCAGCAGTACGTTCATTATTTACCTCATTTGCAAAGTATAGTTATTTTAGCTTCTTTTCGTACTGCTAATTTACCATAGCTTTTCTGGTTTCTCAAGGCTTCTTTGTATGCTGAAAATTTGTTGTTGATTGCGTATTTTTTTGTGCTAAACTATCAGCTTTGATTTTTTACAGCCAATTATAGATAAGGAGCAAGATTATGAATAAAAGATTTTATTATTTTGTAATTTTTGTTGTTGTATCGCAGCTTTTGTTTTGTTCTGTGGTTTTTGCGAAGTCTGACAAGTCCCAAAAGTCCGCAAAGCCTGCCAAAGTCGAGGCCAATCAGCCCGTTGCGCCGGCAAAAAACCAGCCGCAGGCTTCTGCGCCCTCAAACGCAAGGATTAAGTTTGATACGCTTGTGCACGATTTTAACAAGGTTGGCCCGGATACTAACAACGACTGTAAATTTAAGTTTACAAATGTCGGAAAAGACGTTCTTAAGATTGACCGCCTTCAGGGTTCATGTAAATGCACCGTTCCCGATTTGCAGAAGAAGGAATATGCCCCTGGCGAATCTGGCGAAATTACTGTTCAGTTTCACTCTCCGAAGTTCCAGGGCGCAACTTCGCAGCATGTTATGGTTTTCAGCAATGACTCTAATGAACCCAGGGTTGAGCTGGAAATCAAAGCCTTTGTTCAGCTTGCGGTTCAGGTTACTCCCGAGCTGTTGAATTTATCGTTTATCGCCCCCAATGGCGGTGCTTCTCCCATTACGGTTACCAGCCTTGATGGTGAAAAATTTGCAGTAACAAAATTCGAATCTTTCGGCAATGTAATTTCTATTTCTGTTGACCCCAACAAAATTTCTGACAAGTTCATCTTTAATCCTGTGGTAGATGTTAATAATCTCCGCAAAAATTTAAACAGTTCTGCGCTTTTTACTATTACTCACTCCAAATGCAAGGAAATCAAAATACAGTATTCCTGCCTCAGGGAATACGAGGCTTCTCCTACTGTAATTATCATACGAAACGCCGTTGTCGGCGAAATCCAGAAACGCACCGTATATCTTACCAGCAATTACAATCAGCCTATTGAAATTGAATCAGTTTCTTCTGACAAAGGAATTATCAAGGTGATTAATAAGGAGAAGACTGAGAACAGCTTCAAATTTGATATTGAAATTGCCCCGCCTCTGGCCGAAGGAAAGTCGAGGGTCTTCTCTGATAATCTGCGTATCAAAATTAAAGGCAAGGAGCAAATCGACGTTGCCTGCCGCGGCTTTTATAAAGCAGCCCAGTAATTAATTTTAGAAAAGGACTTCCATGAAAAAAACGATTCTTGTTGTAGAACTGGTATTGATTGCACTGTTTTCCGCAAGTTGTCAGAAGCACAGAAGGATTGAGCCTGTCAAGGCCCAGCCTCAGTATGACAGGCCTTTGCCGCCTGGCCAGCTTGCCTTGCGGAAGATTACAAATCCCGCCGACATCCCGGATTTCACTTTTGCCTGCTACGACCTGAGCAATCTTAAAACTGCCGTGGCAAACAGTCTCAACTATATGAAGAAGCCTTCCAGCAATCAGCATTATCCTTATGGCGACATAACTCACGCCAAAGCCGTTGATAGCCTCAAGGCCTTCGAGGATTTATTGAATTCCAAAATGTCCGCCGCCCAGATGAACCAGGCCATTCGCGAGAAGTTCGACGTTTACATCTCCGTCGGCTGCGATGACAGGGGCACCGTATTATTTACTGGTTATTACACTCCGATTTTCGACGGCTCGCTCACAAAGACCGACCGTTTCAAGTATCCTCTTTATAAACAGCCTTCCGACCTCGTAAAAGGTCCCCAAGGCGAAATCCTCGGCAGAAAAACCGCGTCGGGCACTGAGCCTTATCCCACAAGACAGTCTCTTGAATCTTCCGGTACTCTTGCCGGCACTGAGCTGATTTGGATGGGCGACCCGTTTGAAGTTTACATCGCCCACGTTCAGGGCTCGGCAAAAATTAAACTGCCGGACGGCAGCCTTACCGGCGTCGGCTACACTGCCAGCAATGGTCAGGAATACAAGAGTGTTTCAAAAGCGATGCTCGACCAGGGAAAACTTAACGGTCAGCAGATGAGTTTATCGGGGATGATTGCGTATTTCAAACAGCACCCGAATGAAGTTTCATCTTATACCCAGATGAATCCTCGTTTTGTATTTTTCCAAATTGAAAAAGGCGAGCCTCGCGGCAGTATAAATGAAGAAGTTACGCCCTACAGGAGCATTGCCACGGACAAAACTATTTTCCCGCCCGCCTGCGTTGCTTTTCTCTCGACCAAACTTCCGTTTGATAAAGGTGGCGTCATTTCTGAAAGGCCTTACACCGGTTTCGCTCTCGACCAGGACACCGGCGGCGCAATCAGGGCCGCAGGCAGATGTGACATCTATATCGGTCAGGGCGACAAGGCCGGCACGCTCGCAGGAAGGACATACCAGGAAGGAAAATTGTATTATCTGTTCTTGAAATAATAAATTTGAAACTCTGAAATGCAAAATCCCGCGTTTAATTAATTTTTAAATGCGGGATTTTTTTAATGACCTCTCGTAAAATACAGAAATTCTATAACCAGCAGTGCAAACCATCCTACCTGCAGAATAAAAAACAAAATAATCTGAATCCACTCTGCGCGGTGTTTGGCCGAGACTGTGAAATTTTCTACTACCACCGTGTATGTATCTTCCAGCGATTCCAGTTTGCCGCGGATACTTTTTCTCCAGTCTTCGATTTTGAATTTAGTCGCCGCAAGTTCATAAAACCTCGCCGAGTACCAGTCCCCGATAAGTTTTATATCCCGCTCCAGCCTTTGCAGTTCCGAAATGGAGACCATTCGTATTTCCATCGTCTCTTTCAGTCTCTCCGTCAAATCTTTGTTCTTCAAACTCCCGCCCGCCGGAATATTGTGTACCATTTCCACCATTCTCTCGAGTCTGCCGTCGAGCTGATGGTCAAGAATCCTATACCGCAATAGCTGCAGGTTCGCCAGCGTCAAAAGCTCCAAATCTTCTTCGATATCGTCATTCGGGTCGAAAAGAAACGCTCCGTCCCAGTCGATTATCGACAAGTCGTTATTGCTGTATTTTATCCTGCTGCTCTGCGTGTATTCTATTTCCTGCGGGTCAAGCTCCAGCATCTCTTCCGATTTCAAAAGCGATGCGATAACATCCTGATGACTGAAGAACTGTTCCGGGTCGCCTTCGTAATTGGTCACTGCGAAAACCGAGTATTCCTCGCTGAACAGTAAATCTCCGCCATATTCTTTCAGAATTCGCAGCGAGTGTTCGTACGATTGCTTCTCCAGTGCAAATATGCTCTTATGAAATATATCTTCTACCTCAATTGTCGTCTGGATTAAAAGCACGTCAGGCTGATACCCCCGCAGATGAAACGTTACGTTTTGCCCGCCGATAGTAAAGTTCTGCTGCCCGACTATTACCTGCTTGGGCACCGCGGACTTGTAATATATAGGCGAGCTTTTGATAATCGCAGGATTAAACACTTCGCCGGCAAGTTCCCGCGTAACCTTTCCCAATACCATCGTTATCAGTCTTTGTTTTATTCCAGCCATAGTTTAAATAATTATAACCGCCATTTTTAAATCTTCAATCTTCATTCTTCAATCTTCATTTGTTTTATATACCCAATAATTGCAGGCAAAATAGCAATAATCACAACCGCTGCAATCACCCAAACGAAATTTTCTTTCACCGCCGGTACTTTGCCGAAAAAATACCCGCCCAGTGTAAAAACGCTCACCCACAGCACAGACCCCATCGCGCTGAATATGAAAAACCTGCCGTATTGCATCCTGCTGATGCCGCCGACAAATGGTATGAACGTCCGCGGCCCGTGCAGAAACCGTGCTATTACTAATGTTGTGCCGCCGTATTTTTCATAGAATCTATGGGTCATATCGATATACCGCTGGCAAATTGCACGAATCTTTTCATTGCCCAATAGTTCTTTTCCGATGAACCTGCCAATCCAGTAATTGCTGTTATTGCCCAGTATTGCCGCCGCAAGCAGCACAAGAAAAACAACCCAAATTTCAAGTTCGCTGTTTTCCGCCGCCGCCAGTGCTCCCGCCGCAAACAGCACCGAGTCCGCCGGCAGAATCAGCATCACCACAAGCCCGATTTGACAGAATATCACCGCGAACATAATCAAATATACATAGTTATGATAATTCGCCGCAGCCGATTGAAGAGCGGTATCCAGATGAAGGAAAAGGTCTGCAAAATCTATATTAGCGATTATTTCCATTGTTTCTCCAATGCATTTACCTTATGCAACTTTAGCCTCAATGTCAATCGGATAAGTTTTGCCTTCGCGAAGCGTCGCGTCGAAGCCTTTGGCGAAGACGGATTTAACTTTTTACTTTTCACTTTCTTATGGTACAATCTTTAGAATATTTAAAAGGAATCAAAATGGAAATCGAAGCTTTTCTTTTATGCGATGCCGCAACCGATAATCAGGGCAAATTAAACATCTTAGGTGCGTTTGATAATTTTTGGGCCATGCAGTTGCCCATAAAGATTCCGCAATGTTCTATCGCCGCAAGGGTCCGTTTCGATCGGATTGAGGAGGGCGACCATCCCGTAAAGATTCAGATAATTGACCAGGATGGCCAGAACATCGCCCCCAAACTCGAAGGCACCGTCTCGATTCGCATCGTCCCCGGCACAGATTCTTCAGTCGCAAATCTCATTCTCCATATCCAGGGTTTGGAGATTAAGCGCTTCGGCAGTTACCAGATAGACTTGGCAATCGACGGCCAATTGCAGGCATCCTTGCCTTTGCGCGTAAGTGAAATTCCAAAACAACCCGAATTCCCCCGCCCAATGTAAATTTATTTTGACAGGTTTCAGAGCCCAGGCGCCTGCCCGTCCGTAGTCCCCGCCCTACATAGCACGTAGTGAGGTGGAGGGTTGACGAAGGCGGGACAGCGCAGGGAGGCAACATAGCCCCGAATGTTAATGAGGGCTTTGAAATCGCTGCCGAATCGCCCCCATTCTCTCGCCTCTTCCTTCCTGGCAAAATTTCCTTGATTTTTAACTGTAATTTTGGTATAATATCCTCTCTTAAGTATATATCCGTAAACTTCTTGGGGTTTGATGAAAAGATTTTTTAAATTAGCGGTCTTATTGTCGGCTCTGCTCTGTATGCAGACGGTTTGTCTGTCAGCGGTTAATGATCCCTGCGTTGTCCTCGAAACAAACTTTGGCAATATTGTTATTGAGCTTTTCCCCGGCCAGGCTCCGATAACAGTGGACAATTTTCTCGGTTACGTCAACAGCGGCTTTTACGACTACCTGCTGTTTCATCGTTCCATCCCGGGTTTTATGATTCAAGGCGGTGCTTATTATTTCTATAATGACAATATCTATTATTGGCCGCCTGACCAGCCGCCTATTATCAACGAAAGCTATAACGGCCTGAGTAATCTCCGCGGCACAATCGCAATGGCTCGCGTTTCCGACCCGAACTCCGCCACCTCGCAGTTTTTTATAAATCTGGTTAATAACACTTTCCTCGACCGCGCAAATGCCGCCGACCATTTTGGCTATTGTGTTTTCGGACAGGTTGTCCAGGGTATGAATGTCGTTGACGCTATTGCCAATGTGCCCACTTATTATATAAATGATTTGCTTCAAAATTTCCCTTATCCGCCGGTCGGTATTTATACCGCTTATGTGCTTCCCTGCTCCAGTCCTGATTGCAGTAACTTTATTTCCGACAGCAGAGTGAACTTGAAGGATTTCGCGTCTTTCGCCTCGCAATGGTTCGACAGCGATTGCAATTCAGCGAATACTTTCTGTCAGCATCGCGACCTCAATTATGACGGCTTTGTTGACGTTTACGATTTAACCATTTTCGTCAACAATTGGCTCGCTTCCGTCACTCCTTAATTTGTCCCGTGGTTAGCCCCCGGACCTGCCTGCCCGTCGAAGCCTTTGGCGAAGACGGGTGCGTCTCTTTTCCCGCCCGAATCATTTACAACGCCTCCGAGCCCTGAGCGGATTTATCCTGAGTGGAATCGAAGGAGTCGAAGGAAATTTCCCCGCCCAATGTAATTTTTATTGTCGCCATTTATAAAACTATTTTATATTTTTGTTGACTTTATAAATCCACTTTATAGAATTAGTGTTTTTGGTGTGTATCCTTTCATCTCTCAAGAGTATGCTTCCAATAAATCCAATCGAGAGATACTATGTTTAATGGCCTATAGACAGGTCAAGGAGTTAGTATGAGTATAGGAACAGTAAAATGGTTTAATGCAGAAAAGGGTTATGGTTTTATTACTCCCGATGACGGCGGCAATGATTTGTTCGTCCATCATTCGGAAGTTAAGACCACAGGTTACGCAACACTCGAAGAGAACCAGAAGGTTAATTTCGAGCCTGGACAGGGCAAAAAAGGCCCTTGTGCAAACAATGTAACTCCGTTCACGGCAAAAGTTGCCCCGGTCGCAGCAGAGGAAATCCCGACTTTAGCAGAGATAAACCCGGCTGAAGAAAACGATGTAGAGTTAACCAAAGCCTAACGTATCATCAGGATTTACAAAAATAGAAAAAGGCTCGCTCAGGAGGCGAGCCTTTTTTTATGCCTGCCCTGAGCTTGTCGAAAGGCCTGCCCTGAGCGGATTTATCCTGTTTACCTTGAGTTTATCGAAGGGAGTCGCATCGAAGGAGTCGAAGGGCGCCGTGCCCCGCACCTGTTAAATATTCTATTATGCCTTTGATCCTGATGGTTTATTATCTTTTCGCGCATCAATATTCACTTTGGAACTTCGAAAAATTCCACACGTATATTTTTATTATAGAAAGCCGGATATAGGGTAGATACAGCTATCGAACTCAGGTTGTTATTCACATTTTCATTCCAGATGTCAACTAAAACATTCATGTTGTGAATATATTGCGACATGAATATTCCGTTCCTTGCTGTCGAAAAAATAAATCTGTATCTATACGTAGTCCCCTCGGCATTTAATAGTATATAAGTACTTGGAGGTTTGTAAACCAGCTTTGCTATTTTTCCAAGTAAATTATAATCCATATATATTTTTGCGAATAAATATCCATCCTTTATTTTGGGCACTGGTATCGGTTTTCTAATTTCCGTATCGAGAACTGAGATGATCTTTGAGGTTGACGAACTCCGTGTATCCGCTTTTCGTAAAATAACAGTGTAATAGTGGTTGTCGTCTATAAATACAGGTTTATAATTTCTCAAAATAGTTCTGAAGGTAGCCGGCGTATCAAACAGCGAGTATCTTCCATCTATGGCGCTGTAGGCGTATAACAAAAATTCCGGAGCTTTATCGCTTTCAAAATACTGTGCATTAAGCATGTCAAGTTTGTCTGTATAGGCGCTGTAACATTGAAAGACAGGTCTGGGTGCCCAGTTTAAGTCGTAAGCATAAGCCTCCGAAATTTCCCACGGCATTAAATCTACAGATTTGCTGCCTATATACTCGATAGTTGTATCTTTTAATGTTCTCATTTTACTTTTGGCGTCTTCCAGAATCTTAGCTCTGGCCGCCGCGTCATCAGTCGCTAAAGACATCGCAGAACCGAGCATCTTAATTTGTCCGCCAATATCCGGAATTATCTGACGCGGAGAATGTTTAAAAATAGCGGCAGCTAAAATAAATACAAGTATCAGAATTAAACTTCGCATTAGTAAGGTAAGCTGTTTTTTATTCGTTATATACATAGAGATGAAAATCAACAGTGCATTGGCAAAAAAAATGTATATGTGACTTGCATCCTGACGAACTAAACCATGTTTAAAACTTACAAAAATAAAACCCAGATTAAGAAAAATAAAATATTTTAAAGCAGGTTTATTTTTTATAATTGCATTCAGCAGCAGAAAGAAAAACAATCCCGCGACACATAAGCCGACAAAAACTTCCCCAAATGGACCATCAACAGCCATAGCGGAACTGTATTCATCAGATAATTCGTAACTGTTAAGCAGGTAAGATGGGAAATTGCTGATTTTCTGCCCTGTTAAAACAAGTAAAAGCAGCATAGAGCCTATATATGAAAATAAAATACAGCACAGCGGAATTATCTGCTTTTTATAAAGGTAAAAAACAATCATAAAAATTAATATGCTGCCGCTTATCAGCATTGCAGTGAATTTAATCAGGCTTGCCGCCGCCATCATAAAAGAAATAAAAACGTATAGTATTAACTTGGGTTTGGGCTCCAATGGGCTGACAATAGATAGATACAGCAATATCAATACGGAAAATAACACTTTATATTCTATGCTCGTTTGAGGCAATGCGAACATTAATGCTATGCCCATCAATACGCAATC
>JBEKEA010000011.1:0-52953 GCA_050014075.1 Sedimentisphaerales bacterium
GGCAATACAGGCAGTCATAGGTGCAGGTTTTTGACGGCACAAGGTCTATGCCAAGCGAACGGCCGAGCCTTCTCGAAGGCACAGGCCCAAAAACATATTCTTTCTTTTCGAGTTGTTTAGCCATAAAACGTAATTGTATCCATTGGCAATTAGACCGTAATAGTGTTCATCGCGTCAATAAAGCACTTATAATCGTTGACCCATTTTTTAGCTTCGAGCAGGTCCAATTGACCAGTCTTTACAAGCCTGGCAAGATGTGCCTCAAAGGTTATCATTTTTTCGTCCGGTTTATCTTTGGTCCTTGTCTGAAGCTGCGAATAAAGCTGCTCTAACTTTCCCAGCCTGATAATATTCGCACAGGCATAAGTATTGTTGAGAATTTCCATACAAACAAGCCTTCCTGAGTTGTCCTTTTTGGGGATGAGCTTTTGGCTAACGACATAAGCAAGCCCAAGTGAACCAAGTGAAAGCTGATTGCGGACCTCATCCTGCCGGGTCGATGGAAAATAATCCAAAATCCTGGTGATGGTTCCCGTAACATCGCGGGTATGCAGCGTCGAAAAAACCAGATGGCCCGTCTCGGCGGCCATAAGCGTCATCGCAATTGTCTCTGCATCTCTCATTTCGCCGACAAAAATCACGTCCGGGTCTTCGCGAAGCATATATTTCAGACCTTCGGAAAATGTGGATACATCCCTGCCGACTTCACGCTGTGAAACAACAGATTTATTCTGCTTAAGCAGGTATTCAATCGGTTCTTCAACTGAAATTATCCTGCAGGCCTTTGTTTCGCTAATTCTGTCGAGAAATGAGGCGATAGTGGTCGATTTGCCTGCGCCTGTAATGCCCGTCAAAAGAACAAGCCCGTTCTGCAGCTTTGCGATATCCTTATAAACATCGTTTGGAAAACCGATTTCTTCCAGTCTCGGCACATCGCTTCCCAGCGCCCGGATAGCGGCGACAGGTCCGTCGTTGTCCACAAAAGCATTTATTCTGAACTGCAAATCGGAATAGTGATATGAGCAATCGACGTTGTTTTTGGCTTTGAATTCCGCAATTTTACTTTCGCCAAGCAGCGGGAAAACCAATTCTTCAAAAACCTGTTTTGTTACGGCATCGCCGCGAAGTTTCATAAGATTGCCGTCAAACCGGTATGCCGGCGGAACGCCGACTTTTATGTGCAAATCGGAAACCCTCATCACGCCGTGCCTTTTAACATAGGCCAGCATATCCTCAATACTCCAGTTGCCGAATTCAGCGTTTTTGTATACTTTCGCACTTACGGAATATTCCTGCGTCATAAAAGCCCTTTCAGAAGCAGATTAACGTATGTAATTTTATACTTTCAGACACTTAAATGCAATCACAAAGACAAAGCAAACCATGCCAGAGGCAGGTAAACCTTTTGCATTATATATGACGTATTGATATGATATTGCGTTAACTATGTCAGAAAAGAAAGATATAAGATTTACCGAAATGTCCCTTGGCGACCATCTCGAGGAACTGCGCATACGGGTAATCCTCGCGATTCTCGGCATCGCTGTGGGGCTGACGATTTGTATGTTTTTCTCAGGTTATTTCCTCTCGCTCCTTGCCCGGCCGTATCTCCAAATACAACAGCAGGCCGGTGTATCAATATCGCTTCAGGCGATAACCCTGTCTGAGAAGTTTATGGTATATATGAAAACTGCCCTGCTGTTCAGCCTTGTTTTTTCTTCTCCGTGGGTGTTCTACCAGTTGTGGCAGTTTATTTCGACAGGTCTTTACCCGCACGAAAGACGGCTTGTTTACATAATATCGCCTGCCTGCGCCGTGTTGTTCATCGCAGGAGCGATGCTCTTTTTATTCATCATCGCCCCGATTATGATTAAGTTTTTCACCGATTTTGACATCGGCGTAAAACAAGTCCAGACCCAGGTAACGATTTCCAGCTATATAGATTTTATGTTTTCAATGATGCTGGTTTTCGGCCTATGCTTTCAACTGCCGATAGCGATTATTGCGGCTAACAGGATAGGAATTGTTTCGGTTGATAATCTGAAAAAAGCGAGGAAATACGTTTTGCTGGTAATATTTATTGTCGCAGCTGTCGTTACGCCTTCGACGGATATGATAAGTCAGATTGCCTTAGCGGTGCCAATGTATATCCTCTACGAAATAGCGATACTTTTCTCTCGCTCAACCGGCCAAAGGCATGCCTTGCGGCAGGATTAGTCTTTTTTCTCGCTCGTGGACTGGTCCTTGTCTTCAGACGACATCTTCTTTTCAATATCGTCTTTCGTCTCATTCATACCCTTTTTGAATTCGTTAAGACTTCTGCCAAGTGACCGGGCGACTTCCGGCAGGCGTTTGCCGAAGATAAGCAGAGCGATAATCAATATAATCAGCATTTCCGGCCAGCCGACGGAACCAAACGCCATAACATTTTGAGCTAAATTCATCATATTAAACTCCGGTTTTCTGCTGTGTATTATCTGTTATAAAATCAATACAAGTTGACGCCCAAGTTCCACAACAGTATAATCTTAAATAATTACGGTTGCAAGTATCTAATAGTTTAAAATAACCGGTAGTTATGCCTTACAAAAGCAGCAGAAATCAGTCACATACAATTATAAGCTATATCATAGTTATTGCACTTGTCGTTGTCTTCATTGCCATACTTATAAAACAGAAGCACTATTATGTTTCGGACGCCTCAATTGCGGAAAAAAACGTTGCCGCAAACCGGCCCGCAACCTCACAACCGCCATCCTGGCTCAGCGAACAGCTTTTCGGCGATGATTTTAAACCCGCAAACAATGTGGAAAACTACAATGCCGACAATCTCTATGAAAAAATTGACGGCAAAGCCGATTTATACCTTCAGAATGGTTTCGTTTCCCTGCAGTGCAAACGATACAGCAGCAAATCGTCCGAGCAGAATTGGGCGGAAGTTTACGTTTACGATATGGCCAAAACGAAAAACGCCTTTGCTGTTTACAGCGGCCAGAAAAGAACCGGCCGCAAATCTTTGGACTGGGCGCAATTCGGATATAAAACCACTGACTCTATTTACATCGCGGCAGGCAATTTTTATTTTGAAATAATTTTATCGGCCGACTCAAATGAACTTTTGCATTCCGCCGAAGCCGGCGCAAAGCAGCTTGCCGCCCTTGCCTCAAAAGTGCCTTGTGAGCCTTTCGCTATCGGATTCTTCCCGCAAGACAATCTCGCTGCGGATTCATACAGACTTATTGGCAAAGACGCATTCGGCTGCGAGGGTATGGATAATATCTTCACCGCGATATATCATATTGATGGAAACGACCTGACCGCCTATATCGCCGATATGAATGACGACAACTCGGCGAATATTCTTTTTGAAAAATACCATAAATTCCTCATCGAAAACGGCGGAAAAGAACTGGCCAATACCGCTTTGCCCGACTCAAAAGCAGTTGAATTGTTCGGCACAACCGATATACTTTTCTGTTATAAAAATTATTTCGCCGGCGTCAGAGGCTCCGGGACGGTTGGCGATTTAACCAATCTGGCGATATCATTTAAAAACAGTTTGTCCGGCACAAAAAATGACAGAAAATAAAATATCAAGAAGAGATTTCTTTATTCGCTGCACAAAGGCAGGCCTTTCCACAGCGGCTGCCGCGGTATTGGCAGGTCTGCTGTATGAATCCGACCCAGCGAAAATCTCTCCTCAATCCAGTAACATCATTGAAGCTATGAATTTTTCCGTTCTGCCTGTCGCCGGTAAAGCCATTAGCATTGTAACCGGCTCTAATCGGCAGGCAACGGTAACTAAGGCTGTCGAATTGCTCGGCGGTATGCAAAGATTTATCAAACCCGGCGATAATGTCCTGCTGAAACCGAATGTCGGATTTTCGCTTCCGCCGCGGGTATGCGCTACCTCGCATCCTGAGCTGATAGAGCAGGTAGCAAAACTATGCTTCCAGGCCGGTGCGAAAAAAGTCTTTATTACCGATAATCCCATCAACGACCCCAAAAGCTGCTTTGAGCTTACTCAAATCGCATCCGCCGCTAAAAAATGCGGCGCTGAAATAATCCTGCCGCGTCAGGACCACTTCAAACAGGTAACGCTCAAGGGAGCGGAACTGATTAAAAATTGGCCGATACTTTATGAGCCTTTAAGAAAAGTCGACAAGGTCATCGGCCTTGCCGTCGTCAAAGACCACAGAAGAAGTATCGCTTCAATGCTGATGAAAAACTGGTACGGCCTGCTCGGCGGCAACAGGAGTATTTTCCATCAGGACATCGACAAAATCATTGTCGAGCTTGCCGTGCTGATAAAACCGACTCTTGTAATACTTGACGCCACGCAGATTATGGTCTCAAACGGCCCGACGGGCGGCTCGGAATCCGATCTTAAGCGAACCGATACTATGATTGCCTCCTGCGACCAGGTCGCCGCTGATAGTTTTGGCGCTTCGCTGCTCGGCCTTAAACCCGACGACCTGCCGTATCTTGTAAAAGCCGAAAAACTCGGACTCGGCACAACCGATTACCAGTCGCTAAAACCATTATACGCGGAGGTAAAAGCATAAAATGAAAATCACGACAGCAAGAAGAATAAGTCAGGTTTTCTTTTTCGCACTGTTTATCTGGCTCTGCGCCGTAACAACCGTCGGAGAGAAATTCTGGCAGCTTCGCGGCTGGCCTGTAAACTTCTTTCTCAATCTCGACCCCATCAACGCGATAGCAACCATCCTTTCAACGCATAAACTTTACGGCCCATTGTTGTGGTCGCTTGTAGCAATTATTCTAACAATTTTATTCGGCAGGTTTTTCTGCGGTTTTGTCTGCCCGTTCGGCGCGCTGCATCAGCTTGTTTCTCATCTTGCCCACGGCAGGAAAAAAACCGATTTGATTGCCCTGCATAAATACAGCAAGGCTCAGAATATAAAATACTATATTCTATTTGTTATTCTGATTATGGCCGCTTTGGGCAGATACTCAAGCCTTCAGAGCGGACTGCTCGACCCTATTCCGCTTTTTACACGTACGATAAATCTTTTAATCCTGCCGATAATCGGAGACTCGGCGAAAATCATGACTTCCGGCAGATTTTATCAGATATCTCTGCTCACTTTGTCTGTCTTTTTAATTTTTGTGCTCTTGAATTTTTACAAGCCGCGATTTTTCTGCATTTTCATCTGCCCGCTAGGCGCTTTATTTGGAATTATCAACAGGTTTTCTATCCTGCGAATCAACCGCAATCTTTCAACCTGCACCGACTGCAAATTATGTAATTCACATTGTCAGGGTTCCTGCGAGCCTGCTGAAACGCTTAAATTAAGCGAATGCATTTTATGCTTTAATTGTCTCGATGACTGCAAATTTGACGCTATCGATTACAATACGACCAATTCTCAAACAAGTCAGGTCGCCCCCGACTTGTCGCGGCGGGGAATTTTAGCGGCAGCGTTTACCGGCCTGCTCGCTCTGCCCGCATTCAGACTTTCCGGCATTTCAGCAAGGGACAATAATTTAGTTCGTCCGCCCGGTGCGATTGGCGAAAAGGAATTTATAAAACGCTGCCTCAAATGCGGCCAGTGTATGAAACTTTGCCCGACAAACGTTATCCAGCCGGCAGGTTTGGAGTATGGCCTTGAAAACCTCTGGACGCCGGTAATGAACAATCGCATCGGCACAAGCGGCTGCCAGCTCGATTGTGTCGCTTGCGGATATATCTGTCCGACATCAGCGATAAGACCGCTTACGCTTGCTGAAAAGCTTGGTAAAGGCGATTTCAGCGGCATAGGCCCTGTCAAAATCGGTACTGCTTACGTTGACAGATCGAAATGCCTGGCCTGGGCACTTGGCACACCCTGTCTTGTCTGCCAGGAAAATTGCCCGGTCAGTCCAAAAGCTATTTATGCCAAACCGGCAATTGTTCTTGCAAAACAAGGTTCCCAGCCGCAAATTGATACAGAGCTTTTGCAGCCTTATGTCGATGCGAAACTGTGTATCGGCTGCGGAATTTGTCAGCATGAATGTCCCATCGGCTCGAAAGGCGCTATAATTGTTACCCCTGATGGACAAAGCAGGGAAAACAGGTTATATTTATAAAAAATTTTCGGAGAACAAACTTATGAAGAACGAAAAAATCAATAGAAGGGAATTTTTCAAATCCGCTGCCGGTGTTGGTTTAGCCGCAGCGATAGCCTCCGGCTCAAAATTCGCTTCCGCGATTGATGCCAATAAACCAGCCGAACCAAACAAGCCCGTAAACCAGTCTTTCGAGCCGGTCCCGCGAAGACAATTCGGCCGTGCAAAGATAACCGTGCCTATAGTCTCATTTGGCGCGATGTTCGATATTATTGATAATCAAATTCTTCTGCATAAATGTCTCCAATGGGGCGTTAATTACTGGGACACTGCTGCTGGCTACGCCGGCGGCAATAGCGAAATCGGAATCGGCCAGTTCTTCGCCAAAAACTCCCAAAAGCGGAAAGAGGTCTTTTTGGTAACCAAGGCATCCGGTGCAAATGACGCCGCTTCGCGTACAGAAAAACTGCAAACATCTTTTAAAAGAATGAATACAAACTATATTGACCTGTATTACGGCGTTCACAGTATGACCGACCCTGCACAACTGACGGATGAATTAAAGCAGTGGGCCGCCGATGCGAAAGCAAAAGGCCTGATAAAGTATTTCGGATTCAGCACACACCAAAATATGGCCGCCTGCCTGATGGCCGCTTCAAAATGCGACTGGATTGACGCAATTATGCTGCTTTATAATTTCCGAGTAATGCAGGACCCGCAATTAACGGCTGCCATTGACGCCTGCAATAAAGCCGGCATCGCTCTTATTGCGATGAAAACTCAGGCTCTTAGACGCACCGCTGAAAACGATGCGTCGATTAGTAAGCAATTCATCGAAAAAGGTTTCACTGAAGGACAAGCTAAAATCAAAACCGTCCTGCAGGACAATCGAATCTGCTCCGCCTGCGTGGGAATGACAAACGTATCATATCTGACTTTGGCCGTTGCCGCGGCTCTCGATAAAACTCAGCTCTCTCAAAGCGATTTGCAATTTATGGGTAATTACGCAAAAGAAACCGCCGACAGTTATTGCACCGGCTGCAATGCCTGCGCCGCCGCTGTTCCTCAAATGCCTTACGTCAGCGACGTAATGCGTTCGCTTATGTATCGTAACAGCTATGGCAACAAAGCCCTTGCAAAAGAAGTTTTCGCTGATGTAGCACGAAAGGTAAATTGTTCGATTGGCTCCGTTGATTACACCGCAGCCGAAGCAGTTTGTCCCAACGGTATTCAAATCGGTAAAATAATGACTGAAGCGGAACAATTACTGGCATAGGAAAAATTTATTGTCCAAAAGCGGCGTTGAGTAATTCGTCAAATGTTGGCGCATAGCCCTGCCATGCCTTGAGTACCTTGCCGTCGCGCAAAACAACAACAACAGGCGTTTCAACCAGCCATTTTTTAATATCATTTAAAACGCCGTGAGGCACTTCGCCACCGGGTTTCACCAGTTGCAGATTATCATCGCCGTAAGGCGGCATCTCAATAAACGCCATATTTACATTATTGCCTGTCAGGTCCTTATACATCTTCTCATATAGAGGTATAGCCTCTCGGCAGTCCGGACAATCATTATGATACATCAGCACCACCCACTCCCCGTTTTGCAACTGCTCTTTTATATCAATATAATCGAGCAATGACCATCGCTGCTGATTTCCCCACTGCTTCACATCAATTACTTCGTATGTCTGGCTCACCATCGGCGGCTTGTTCGTGATTAGAACATACTCAATCGCCGGCAGTAAAATAAAAGTCGGTATGGCAATCGCCAAAAAATGTGCGGCTTTCGGCCACGGCGGAGGCAGTAACTTTTCACCTTTCGGTCTGAAAATCGCAAGCAGTAAAAAAATCGGGATATCAACGACAATAAGCGTAACCCACGGATTGACTTTAACCACGCCGAAACAGCCGCAGGATTCTGCGCCGCTCAAACTTTTATATAACGTTACGCCGATAAATCCGCCAAAAGCGATTAAGCCAAGCAGCCAGCCCGCCTTTCTAAACAGCCCGCAGACAAGCCAGATACCCAACCCCAGTTCGAGCGGTATTTGGATAAGGAAAAATTCCCACGACTCCCACAACCCCTTGCTTATTATCGGCTCGGTAACAAGCTGGTGAATCTTTAGGACCGAAGCGCCGATTAAAAAAATACCCGCTATCCACATTACGATTATATTCGCTTTTTTCATATTCTATGCTCGCATATATAAGCCGCCATTGACGGCAATATATTCACCGGTAATAAAACTCGACGCATCGCTCGAAAGGAACAGAATTGCTTTTGCCACATCTTCCGCTTTGCCGTTTCTGCCCAGCGGCGTTTCTGCAGCGACTTGTTTTCTTCTTTCCGGCGTGCTGAACTGTTCGTGAAATCTGGTTTCAATCAAGCCTGGCATAACGGAATTAACCCTGATGCCGAAAGGCGCGAACTCTTTTGCCATCGCAATTGTCATTGTTGCCACTGCCGCTTTTGCAGATGCGTAAATTCCGCCGCCGCCCGCTCCGCCGTTATGGCCCGCGATAGAACCGATATTTACGATACATCCTTTCGATTTTTTCAAATACTCAAGAGCCGCCTGCGAAGCCAGAAACGCGCTTTTTACATTCGTAGCGAAAGCATCGTCGAAATATTCTTCCGTCGCGTCAGCAAAAAATTGTCTCGCTATCAGCGAGCCTGCGTTGTTGACAAGGATATCAATTCCGCCTGCGTTTTTAACAAAATTCTGTATCAGCTTAGTTACTTCATTTTTATCGCGCATATCGGCTTTAAGAAGGCATCCGCCGGAAATCTTTTTAACCTCGGCAAATGTCTCTTCGCCTCCTTCTTGTGTTCTGAAGTAATGAACGCCGACAAAGCAGCCCTGCTGTGCGAACATTTTTGCCGTCGCGGCGCCGATTCCGCTGGACGAGCCGGTTACAAGAACCTTTTTGCCTTTTAAATCTTCGTATATCATTATCATTCCTTTTATATATTTAGCCCTCAGTTTTACTGGGGGTTTTTCCGTTCCACAATGGGTTTAAACCGCCGGTAAAACCGGCGGCTAAATATTTTATTACCAAATCTTCATAAACCATTAAAATCTTTTTCTTTAATAATGGCATCCCTGTGTACTGGGTAAATTTGTTTATCCATCATCTTTTCCGTACATTCCCTATTGCCCATAATCAAACCAGCAAGACCGAACGCGATGGTTATCGTTATGGATATAACTGCGAGCCAAAATAGAAATCTATAGCAAGGATCTGGATGGTCCAAAATAGTTCGCACTGTCCCCCAAATAGGCAAACTTCGAGAAATCTTGAATTCGTATTTATTGCCGGTATTCTGGATACCGAGTTTATCTCGGTAGTGCTTGCTGATGACGACTACAGAATCATTTTCATTTTTAATCCCGAAGGTATCGTTGCGATTATATTCTCGGACAAAGTTATTGTCTAATATCCGGCAAATACACCAAATCTTCTTCTGGGTCGATGTGCACAATACCCTAACAACGTTTCCAGACTTTACCCCGATGTTGTTTGGCACCCAAATCCAGGGTTCTCTTGATTCCTCGTGTAGAGAAGCAAAAACCTTTAAATTCACCGTTTCAGGAGTCATTCGGATTTCCATTATTTTTGAAATATTTATTTGTTGTGTTTTTGCACATATCTTATTTTTCGCTCCAGTGTCTCCTTATCAAAACAATACCTTTTGTCGTATCCGGCTGTCCATATTTTACCATCACAACCAACCGTTTTCAAGGCTTGTCGTGCGGCGTTTTTATAATATGCGACTATTTTTTCTATTGGCTGTGGCGTGTATTCAACAACAAGATGAATATGATTGGATTTTATTGCCAAAGCATATATTCGCTGTTTAAGCATTTCCGCCTGCTTCGTTATCGCTTCGCGTACAATTTCCCGTTGAGGCTTCGATAGTTTGACAGCATCTTGCATCTGTAATTTTTGGTTTGATTGTAATAATGCTTCGTTTACAGGTAAAATTTCCCCATCTTTTACATAACCACGCCCATCACCTTGAAGCCATGTGCCATAAGTCGTCCACGTTATATGATAACCTAATGTGTTCGGCATAAAATTTAGTTCGTTACATATTTAGCCCCCAGTTCTACTGGGGGTTATCCTTATCTTGTATTTGTTCCAACTGAGCCACAAATTTATTAAGCTTTCGCTGTCCATCTTCATATTTATCGTGCGAATGCCGCAGATGGTCGCCCAAGGTATCCCATACCGATATAAATTCCGCGAATGAAACATTAAGCGATTTAAGGTTCTGGCGTATCTCGGCTGCCTGTTTTTCGATTTGCAGGCCGTGCAGCCCCATTACTATCGTCATAAGATAAACATAAAGCAGGTTCGGCGAAACCGGAAAGACCTTTCTTTCCATCGCATAATCCTGAATACTTATCGTGTCCTCGGCAGTTTTCACCATTGCCTCGTAATAAACATTTTCAGCGGGTATAAACATCATAGCAAAATCCAGTGTTCCTTCATCGGGCTTGATATAGCTTTGTGCAATCTTGTCGATATGTTTCTGCACATCCTTTAAAAATTCTCTGTGGAGTTTTTTTGTGTCAGCTTCATTTTGTGCCAGTTGGAGCTTCTTAAAATTTTCCAGCGGAAATTTCGCGTCTATCGGAACTGAATACTTTGGCATCTTTACCAGTGCATCGACAATTTTACCGTCACGGAAACTATATTGAAGAGCGAAACTATCCGCAGGCAACACGGCTGATAGAATATTTTCAAGCGACCATTCGCCTAAGCCGCCGCGAAGTTTGGGACTTGCAAGTATTTGCTGAAGACTTTTAATATCCGAACCTAATTCGATTATCCTCTGACTTGTGCCTTGAAGTTGACCGAGCTGATTATTAACTTTTTCAAGAGTCTGAACCTGAAACTGCAGATTTTTATTTACGGTGTCCTGACCTGAAACAAGAGATTTTTGAAGATTTTGGGAAAGGTTATCCTGTGCCGTCCTGAGCGCCTCAAGCTGCTGACCAAGCGACCGCATACTGCCGAATGAGTGGGCCAGCCATAGCAAAACAGCTATCGCTGCCAAAAAAGTTATTACAAGTATTATTATTAGTGCCTGCTCCATTACCGATTCCCGATTATTCTTATTTGCCGAAATTATAGCTTTTCTATCTTAAATCGTCAAAAACTATAAAAAAACAAATTAAAGATTTATTGCGTCCGGTATAATTGTTTCGTGAAAATTGGGAAAGATAGGCAATATTTTTTCAAAATACTCTTTATTATGTCGATTTTGGGCGTTATAATACCGCCACGTGAGGATTATTAATTCTCATAGCGAAGGATTACCTGTTATCCGGTATGAAATATCGAAACAGGAAAGATGATAACAATAAGATAAAAGTAACTTAATAGTCCTTTGAAGGAGGAAGATTATGAAGAAGATATTACTGCTATTATTGCTTGCTTCGTATGTATCAATTAACGGCTGTGTTTGCTGTGAACAATTGCCTCCTAAATGTCAAACACCCTGCAATGTTCCGGTAACAGCCCCGCCACTTCTCACGCCTGCGCCTGTTGTTCCTAACTGTACCACAAAAACCTATCCTTGCGGAAGCTGCGGAACGGTTCAGCTTGAAAAATGTATGCCGAATCAGGTGCAGACAAACGCGAATTTCGAATATACAATCAAAGTTTCCAATCTCAGCGATGCCATAATTACCAATGTCGTCGTAACAGACCTGCTGGGCAAAAACCTGCAGTATAAATCTTCAACCCCTCCTGCGAACATTGAGGGCAACAGACTCACCTGGATTTTCCCCGGTCTCGGCTCAAAGGAATTTCAGTTAATCAAAGTCATTGGCGTAGCCACCGCTGGCGGTATCGTCAGGAGTTGCGCCGATGTCACATACAAAACTCCGGCCTGTGCGCAAACCTTAAGCACTCAGCCGAATATTATCATTACAAAAACCGTTCCTGCCGAAGTTTCAATTTGCGACACGATTAACGCCGAATACAGAATTCAAAACACCGGCACAGGCCCGGCTAATAACGTAAGAATCACCGACACCCTGCCTGCCGGCCTTGTAACTGCTCAGGGTTCTTCGAGGATTGAAATTCCAGTCGGCACCCTGACTGCCGGCGCTGCAAGAATCGCTACAGTCGCACTCAAGGCTCAAAATCCCGGCACTTTCGCCGGCAAAGCCGTTGCAACCGCTGATGGCAATATAAACGTGGAATCTCCGATTGTTACAACTGCTGTTAAGAAACCCTATCTCACGATTTCAACTACAGGCCCGCAAACCTCGTACATCGACAGAGAAGTTTCTTATGATATCGCGGTAACTAATAACGGCGATTGGCCCGCCTTCAATACTATGATTGAAAACCCGGTTCCGGCCGGTCTGAAATTTGTCAGGGCAAGCCAGGGCGGCGTTCTTATTAATAACAAAGTTATGTGGAAGGTCGCCAAACTCAATCCCGGCGCTACCGCAAAGACCTCGGTTACCTTTATGACAGACGGTTTGAGTTCGGTTGTTAATACCGCCAGTACCTCCGGGGTTTGTTGTGATTCCACGACATCTTCTATTAAGACAGAGATTGTCGGCGTTGCTGGTGTTCTGCTTGAAACTATTGACCTGGTAGACCCTGTAAAAATCGGTCAGGAGACTACCTACAGAATCACCGTCACAAATCAGGGTTCTGCTATTGCGACAAACGTCGCGATAAAAGCGATACTCGAACCGCAGATGGAATATGTTCGCAATGCCGGCGCTACTCAAGGCACCTTTGCTGGTGATACGGTTACATTTGTGCCGCTGTCTAAACTCGGTCCAAAAACAAGGGCTATATGGGAAGTTACCGTCAGGGCTAAAGCCCCCGGCGATGTCCGCTTTAAAGCTGTTATGAGAACTGACCAGCTCACCAGAGACGTTGAACATACAGAATCGACTAACTTCTATCAGGAATAAACTTTAATCTTTAAAATATTGAATCTCTAAACCCCCGGTTTTAGCCGGGGGGTTTTTATTGCTCATAAATTTATTCATCTATTCTCTGTCCTCTTTTAGTAAAACCTCTGGCGAATGAAAGACTTATCTGTTATACTTAAAATAGTCATAGATGCTTTTAATCAGGGAGGTATTTTATGTTATTGCTGAAAATTGTCGCAATACTTATTATTATTGACGGCATTGTGGTGCTGCTCAAGCCTGATTTTATGAAAAAGTTCTTCGAGATTTTCACTCAAGGCTCGAAAATTTATCTTGCCGCGGTTATCAAGGCAGTTTTTGCTTTGATTTTTCTTTTCGGTGCAAAGAAAGGATGTGCTCACGAATGGGTCATCATTTTATTCGGAATTCTCGCCCTTGCGGGCGCGGTTTTTATCATTGCGTTGCCGCAAAAGTCAAGAGTGATGGCCGCCTGGTTTGCTGCGAGAAATAACATAATATTGCGAATCCTGTCTCTGATTTATCTTCTCATCGGCGCTCTTTTGATCTATTCTGCTTAAATTATATTTTATGGATGATTATATACAGGTTGGATAAATGAAAGTACTTTTTGTCTGCAGCGGCAATTCACTATTAGGTATCAGCCCTTTGGTCAAAAGCCAGGGCGAATCCTTGAGACGTAATGGAATAGAAGTTGAATATTTTGCTTTCAAAGGAAACTTCCTGGGCGGTTATCCGGCCGGTATTTTAAATTTGAGAAAATTTCTCAAATCCCGCAAATTCGATGTAATTCACGCTCATTATTCGATATCTGCTTTTGCCGCCACCTTTGCCGGAGCAAGCCCACTCGTTGTTTCGCTGATGGGAGACGATGTTAAGGGCAGTTTTATTATGAAAAGTTTTATAAGATTTCTGCACAAACACCGATGGAAAGCCGTCATCGTCAAATCAGAAAGAATGAAAAATGATATAAAAATTCCAGATGCTCTGGTAGTTCCAAACGGCGTGGATTTCGAAAAATTCAAATTCATTGACAAAAAAACCGCCCGTGATAAAGTCAATTTCAATGATAAAAAACATATAATCTTTGTTGCAACTCACGATTCGAAAAGCAAAAATCCCCGGCTTGCTTATGATGCTTATAAATTATTAAATAACCGCAATGTTGAGTTAAATATCGTCAAAGGTATCGACCCTGAACTTATTCCTTATTATATGTATGCTGCGGATGTTTTAATCCTTACTTCGCTGTCCGAAGGTTCGCCTAATGTAATCAAAGAGGCGATGGCCTGTAACCTGCCTATTGTTTCTACGGATGCAGGCGATGCCGCACAGGTTATATCGAAAACCCCCGGTTGTTTTCTCGCTTCGTATGACCCGGCGGACTTTGCCGATAAAATTATCAAAGCGATTAACTTCGGCAAATCTACCGGCGGCAGGGATAATATTAAACATCTTGATATAAATGCCGTTGCACGTAAAATTATTGATATTTACAAAAAGGTGATATGAAATCCGAATATATCAAATATCTCGTATGTCCCAAATGCGGCTCAGACCTCGAATTTAAAGAGATAAAAAAGGAAATTTCCGGCCGAATCGAGTCCGGTTTGATAGTATGTTCGAAATGCTCAGCCGCTTATGAAATTATCAAATTTATTCCCCGTTTTGTTCCGAAAGAAAATTACGCATCCAGTTTCGGCCTGGAATGGAACATACATTCGAAAACTCAATACGACAGTTACAGCGGAATAAATTGCTCGGAAAAAAGATTTTTTGAAGAAACCGGCTGGCCGAGAAACCTCAAAGGTCAAATTATCCTCGAAGCCGGCAGCGGCTCAGGCCGGTTTACGGAACAAGCAGCATCTACAGACGCTCTGGTTATAAGCGCTGATTACAGCAACGCCGTCGAATCCAACTATAAATCTAACGGAAACAGAGATAACGTCTTTATCGTCCAGGCGGACATCTATTCGCTGCCGTTCAGGAAACAATCATTTGATAAGCTGCTTTGCATCGGCGTTATCCAGCACACTCCGGACCCATATAAGACTTTTATGTCGCTGCCGCAATTCCTGAAAGCAGGCGGAAAACTGACTGTTGATATCTACAAGAAAAATTACAGCATATATTTTACAATCAAATTCTATATAAGACCTTTTACAAGAAAAATGGATGCCGGCAAACTTTACAACTGGACAAAAAAATATGTCGATTTTATGTGGCCGATTGCCGGTATTATTCGCAGGATTCCCAAAATCGGCACTAAAATTAACTGGGCGCTGTGTGTCGCGGACTACAGTCAATTAGGCCTGAAAGGTCAAATGTTGAAAGAATGGGCTTATCTCGACACCTTCGATATGCTCTCGCCGCGATACGATTATCCGCAAACGATAAAGACCGTCAAAAAATGGCTCCAGGACGCCGGTCTAAGCGATATTGACGTTCGATACGGCTATAACGGCATTGAAGCAAGAGGAACAAAACAACTTGAATAAACTCAAAAAAATCCTGCGGCTGGTTTTGGTTATTATTTGCGTCGTTTACCTGGTCAGGTTTTTCTATACAAACAGAGACACTTTAAATCTCGCCTTCAATCTTGATTTGGTCACCTTATTTTTTATTATCGCGCTTCAGGTATTATATTATCCTCTGCTGGCCCTTCTGCTCAGGACTATTCTGGAAAAATGCAGCGGCAAAAAACTGCCTTTCTTCGGCTGGTTCAAAATCTTTATTCTCAGTACATTTCTTAATTTTGTTCTTTCGCAGGTAGGCAATGTTTATCGCGCCGTTAAGCTCAAGTCTGAATACCATATCTCGTATACCAACTATGTCAGCAGCTTTCTATCTTTCGCCTGGATGGACCTTAGCATAAATTTATTTATATCCGCATTAATTATTTTATTCCTCAAACCTGACCTGCAAATCGGCCCGCTAATCGCATGGAAAATCCTGTTCGCCGCGATTGCAGTAATCATCGCCGTGCCGGTATTGATAGAGATTTTATGGCGAAAGCTTAAATTCAGTCATCCGCGTCTCGCCTGGCTGCATTCAAAAACCTCTGAAGTTTTATCGGTATCCGTAAGCAACATCAAAGACATTACTTATATTGCAAAAATCTTCCTGATAGACATTCTTATATTTTCCTGTATTACGGGACTGCTTCATTTCTGTTTTCTGATTCTTAATATAAGTCCCAATATCCCCACTTTGACTATATTTTATGCGCTTTTAAAAATCAGCAGCTACTTTAACGTCACCCCTGGAAATTTCGGCATACAGGAGATGGCTTACGGCTTCCTCGGCACTCAAATGGGCATTGGAATGGCACAAAGCGTCCTTGTCTCCGCTTTTATGAGGATTGCCGGCACAAGTGTTCTTTCTCTGCTTGCCGTGATTTTTGGCGGAATTAATCTTTTGCGTCATCGCAGGGATTATACTGAAAACAAATCTCTCAGTGAAAATACTCTCTAAGCCATAATTCCAGATTAATCCATTTCCAGATATCCTTGCCGAAGTTGCCTTTTTGTCCGATATGCCTGCTGAACATCTTTTCGACCTTGTCCCATCTCCAGTAAGGCCGTTGCTTGAAGCTGTCAGAATATATAATTTCTTTACAGTAATCGGCAATCCCGGGTTTCCTGAAAAATTCGTCCACAGGCGTACCGAAACCAATTTTATCTTTTCTGTTTTTTATCATTTCCGGCAGAATATCTTTTATTGCGTCTTTGAATATAACCTTAGTTTTTCCGTTTTGAAGTTTTTGCCCCGGTCCAAGCGATAGTGCCAATTCAACCAGATGCAAATCCAGGAACGGCACCCTGCTTTCAATGCTCCATCGCATCGAATTTTTATCTTCCCATCGCAGCAAATGCGGTATAGCGGTCGAAAACAGCGTCAGCCGCAGTGCTTCGTCCAAAGACATCCCCTGCCATCGCGGGTCGGAGCCTTTTCCGGCAGACTGTTCAAGAAGATTATGATTAATCCATCTGTTGACTATCATTTTCCAGAGTCCGTTTTTAAGCCGTTTCGGCATAAGCATAAAGGCAAACAGACCAAACGGCATCAGTTGTTTGAAATTGCGCAAATATAAATACATTTCTTTGATAAGTTGAAGAACTTTTCCTCGTTTTATTAAATCGAAAAATCTATAGCTGAAATAGTAAACATATCCCGCGAAAATCTCATCGCCTCCCTGTCCGTCCAGAAGAACCTTTGCCCCCTGCCGGTGCGCCAGTTTCATTACACGATACTGTGCATAAGGACTTAAGCCCAGCACAGGCTCTTCAAGTGCCTTTACAAAATCAGGAAATTCACTTAAAAAATCATCTTCATTCATCTCAGTAAAATACTGCTCTGTTTTTGTAAGTCTGCCGACTTCTTTAATATATCTGCTTTCGTCAATGGGACTGCCTGGAATTGTGAATGAAAATGTAAAAAATTTATAAGGCAGAAACTTGTCGAGCGTGCATACTATCGCCGAGGAATCAATCCCGCCCGAAAGGCAGCTGCCGATTGGAACATCCGCGATGGTTTGAGATTTCACGCTTTCGACGAAAGAGCGGCAAACATCCTCGACAGAAACGTTGTTTCTCAATTCCGGAGCATACCATTTTTCAATATTCGCTCTTTTAGTTTTCAAATCGTATTTTAAATAATTACCCGGCTCAAGCGAATATATATTATTAAAAAACGTTTCCTTGTCGCAATGCTCCAGGTTATACGCAAGAAAATTCATTATCGCTTTTACATTTGGCGAAGTCTGAATATTATGAGCCAGTATTCCAGAAATCATCGAGGAAAAAATAATTTTGTCGTCCTGCCGGCAATAATATAGAGGCTTAATTCCGAAACGGTCTCGGCAAAGCAGCATTTCTTGTTTTTTCTTGTCATATATACAAAACGCCCACATACCGTTGAACATATCGAAACTTTTAACACCCCACTGCTCATAAGCGTGAACAATAACCTCGGTATCGGTTCTGCTTTTGAATTTATGCCCGAGTTTTTCGAGTTGCCATCTAATCTCCTGAAAATTATATACTTCGCCGTTATATACAATCCAAAAAGTTTCATCCTCGTTGCACATCGGCTGATGGCCAGCAGGCGAAAGGTCTATAATCGACAGTCTTCTGTGTCCCAGCGAAACATTTTCGTCTGTAAACACACCCTCGTCATCAGGCCCTCTGTTGCAGGTCGCCTGATTCATAGCATTGATTAGTTTCTGGTCGGCCCAGCTGAATCCGTTTATTCCGCACATACAATAATCTTCAGTTTTTTACTTCAGAGGTTTTTCCAGGTCGTAAAGAATATAATTAGGCATACCTGCTTTAAGGAATCTGCCTTCGCTATCGGCTTCTCCGGCCACGCCTGGTATATATTCATATTTATAAAGCTGCCCAAGCTGCTTGCTCAGATTTGACAGATACGCGTCCGCCTGCGGGTCGCCGACAGATAGAGGCAAAAGATAAAATGGATATTTGCCTGTTTTAGCCGCGGCTGTAATTTCTTCCAGCTTTTCCGCCTGTACGATTTCGCGGTCGAGATACCACGCTATTTCAGGCCGATAGAAAGCGCCTTTTGATTCGTGCTGGTCAACAATAAACGCGTCGAAACTGAGCAGATACTTATCCGGCGGAATTCGCGAATTAAGCATTTTGAACATATTTATTTTCGCTTCCGGCTGCCAGCGAATTGCATAATAATAATTTGTACCTGCGATGCAATCAAATACACAAATACTCAAAATCGCTAAAACAGTGACCATGGCGATTTTGAAATTGTTTTTTTTAATCAAGTCCCAAACCATAAAAACACCTAAAGATGCGGCAATCGCTACTAAAGGCGTCATCGGCAGCAGCCATGTTTGATGCCGCCATAAACAGCCGCGGAGAATAAACAGCGCAGAAAACGGCACCATAAAGAAAATCCAGAACTGCGGGAACTGTCTGGCTCTTCTGCCGGTACTATGGTCAGGTTTATCCGTAAAAACAAATAGCTGACCGATTGTAATATAGAGTATTGCTATTATTAATATTGGCAGTGTGTAATTAGTATTTGAAAACTCCCAAAGCTTCGCAAACCATAAAGACCAGTCAAAACCTACCATTTGCTGCATCTCACCTTTTGCTGCACGCCATTTATAAAGCTCAATTATCTTCGAAATTCCGCCATAACCCATGAACATAATAGTAAAGGTAATCAGCATACTAATACCCGGCGAGAAAGCCATAATCGCAAGCAATGGGATGGACGGAAACTGCTTTCTCTTCAGACAGCGAAAAACGTAATGAACGCCTATTGCAAGGGCATAGAAAAAGCCTGTCCAGGCTATCTGCAGGCCAAGAAAAAGACTGAGAGCCAGCCCGATTTTGTGAAATTTCGTCGGTTCGGGGCCGTTCGTAAGTGCTTTAATGATAACAAGATAATAATATATCGCCGCCAAGCCGAATAATACTGTCCAGCCGCCAAACGAAAAATAGCCGGTTAGTGGAAATATGGCGCATAAAAGGCCGGCAAGCAGAGCAGGCAGCGGTTCCATCAGTCCTTTGAGCATCAGCATAAACACTGCCAGAGCACCAATAGAGACTATAAGGGTAACAAAACGGAATGTCCATTCGTGAACGCCGAGTATAGAACCAAATAACCACGCAAGGAGGCTGCCAAGTTGCGGATGGTCTAAATATCTTTTCGGATTTTCTTTTGGCGGGTAGCCGACAGCCCAGGTAGTCATGCCTTTTGTATAAGCCAGACCATATTTGACATGCGTTCGAGCGGCCCATGTGCCGGTAGCTTCGCCCCAGCTATGCAGACCGTAGAATGGCCGGTCTATTTCTCTTGCGCCGATGCAGGACATAAGGATAATTATCCCTATTACACAGTACCAGTAGTAGTTTATGCCGCCTGTTGGTTCTTTATTATTTTGAATTTTCGCAGTCATTATAATCCTATCCCTGATTTTTATTTATAACAGAATTAACGATAATTTCTACAATTTTTTCAGATGCTTTGCCGTCGCCGTAGAATTTTTGTATATCCGATGGATTGATTTTCTTGAGGCTTTTGACAGCATGGATGATTTTCTGAGTATCCGAACCTGTAAGAGTATTACATCCGGTTTGAACCGTTTCGAGCCATTCTGTTTCATCTCGCAAAGTGATACAGGGAACGCCGAGACAGAAGGCTTCTTTCTGAATCCCGCCGGAATCCGTAAGAATTGCCTTTGCGTTTTCCTCCAGCGCGAGCATTTCAAGATAAGACAAGGGCTCAAGGATTTTGACATTCTCTGACAATCGCAGTTTGTAGTTGTGAATGTATTTTACCGTTCTGGGATGCAGAGGCAGAATAAGCGGACAGGCCGGCTGAGCGATTTCGTTAAATGCCTGCACAATCTGAGACAGGCGGTTTTTATCGTCTGTGTTTTCGGCGCGGTGCACGGTAGCCAGATAAAAAGATTTGCTTTGAATACTATACTTTCGGAAAAGTTCGGCGGCGATATTGCGGGTTTTTTGGGAATAATAAATGATGCTGTCATACATCACATCGCCGGTGTTGTGTACGCCGGTTTTAATGCCTTCCGTTTTCAGATTATTTACGGCAACATCCGTGGGACAGAAAAGCAATCGGCTTATATGGTCTGTCAGCAGCCGGTTTATTTCTTCGGGCATTTTTTTATTAAAAGACCGCAGTCCGGCTTCGACATGGGCAACGGGGATATGCAGTTTTGTCGCGGCAAGAGCACCGGCAAGAGTCGAATTTGTATCGCCATAGACAATGCAGTAATCTGGTTTCTCTTTCAGCAGAATCGTCTCTATTTTTTCAAGCATTTCGCCGGTTTGTCTGCCGTGAGTTGCACTGCCGACGTTCAAATTCCACACAGGTTCGGGGATTTCCAATTGTTCAAAGAAAATACGCGACATATTATCGTCATAGTGCTGGCCGGTATGCAGAATTTTCTCGGCAAGAGATACTTTCCCGGACGCATCATTAAACTTTTTTACCGCACGGCTGACAGAAGCAGCTTTTATAAACTGAGGCCTGGCGCCTGTTATCGTTATTATATTTATATTTTGGCGCACTGTTCTATCCTTTCTGCTGTTTTTCCGAATAGAGCCGATTAAATAAGTCAAGCATCCATTGCGTCAGGTCAACAGACTGATTTATAAATTCATCACGCTTGTGCCGCCACTGTTCTTTAATATTTTCGATAGCAAGCCAGCTGTCAAGGTGCTTAAGGAGTTTGTCGAAATCCTTCGGCAAAAATCCCTGGGTCAGGCCGTACTTATTCTGCATATTCTCAATAACCATCAGCCTGCCGACAAATGTATTGCACCTTATCGAAGGCGTACCGAGAATCGCAGCTTCGAGAGTCATTGTCTGGCTGTCTCCGATTACCATTTGCGCAAAGGCTATTACATCAAAAATTTTATCAACATCAACCTTTAAAAGATACGGCTCAAATTCCTTTTCCAGAACCTTTTCAGCGCTTATAAAGACTCTGCCGTGCTTTGAAAGTTTTTTTACAAGCAAATGAGCATGGTCGGATGAAAGTCCCTTTTGCCCGATATCATGATGAGCGGTAAGCGAAACAAGCCGGACAAGAAAATACTTTTCATTTTTGCCGACACCAAGTTCCTTAAGAATATCAGGATTCGGCTGAAATCTTTTCGGATGCAGATACGCCAGTTCGTGCAGACCGGGATATTTAATATGTTTTTTGCCGTAATTGTCGTTTACCAAACTGTCCGGCGTAACAATGTAGTCGGCTAATGGGAAAACCAGTTTGGCAAACAAAGGGATTTCCTTTGCATCGTCTTCGCTGAATATTATTGATTTTGCACCGACCAGCCGTGCAACATAAGGCGCCACTAAAGATGTACCGACAATAAAATCCGTCGGTTTTTGTTTTGCGATTTTATAAATAGCCGAAAAGGTTTTCAAATTCTGCATCCCGAGAGCAAAAAGGCCGTTCTTTTCCCGAGGTATAATTTTGTACTCAAAACGTGCCCTGTCAAGAAGAGCTATGAGACAATCTTTCTGGCGTGCAACAATATGTATATCATTGCCGGTCTTTTGCAATTCGGTTATCACATTTTTAAAAAGATGAAAATGCGCTGGATGTCCCAAGTCGAAGATAATTCTCATTTAAAATCCTTATTGAATTCCATAGCCAGGAAAGTTCTCTCAATCACTGTTTTTTTCGTACTCTCTTTTGCGAAGCAGGAACAACTGCTCATCCTGCAAAATTCTCAGTCTGTTTATCATTCCCGCCAATAGTGCCGTTATATAGCAAACCAGCGCAACAAATCCGAACGCCGCTGCCATAAACGCCACAAATACATAGGGCGAAAACGCTTTCGCCACCATATAATGTATCAAAACAAAAAACGCGCAAATAAGTGCCATTATCGCGAAAATCGCACTTATGCCGCCGAATACCCACATCGGCTTGTAATCTCTGAACGCCCGGAGCATTATTACTAAACTTCTCCAGCCGTAAGTAATCACATTGGATGCTACTTTGCTCTTGCCGACTTTCCGAACGCCCAGCACCTTAACAGGAACCTCGACTATGCGAAGCCCTCTGAACGCCATATCGAGTATTACCTCGTGAGTATATGTATGACCGCCCAGCAATGTTACTCGCAGCGCCGCGTCGCGCTTATACGCACGAAACCCGCACGATACGTCTTTCATATCAACCCCGCAAAGACTGTTGACAATATTCGCCACTCGCCTGTTGCCCCATTTTTTTATCCACGGCATTTCCGGTATCAGCGAAACATCCGCGAATCTGCTTGCGGTTGTCATATCCGCATTATCATTTAATATCGGTTCTACCAGTTTGGCAATATCCTTTGGGTCAAACTGTCCGTCCGCGTCGATATTAACAATTATATCCGCTCCGTGAGCCAGTGCCGCACGAATCCCCTGTGCAAATGCCGCGCCAAGACCTTTGTTGCGCCCGAAGCTATGCACAAAAGCGCCCGCTTGTGTCGCAACTTTCGCTGTCTCGTCGCTGCTTCCGTCGTCAATGACTACAACCTCTATTTTATCAATCCCGGAAATTGTCTTCGGTATATTCGATATCACCTCTCCTACAGTTGCCTGTTCGTTATATGCCGGTATTGTTACAACAAGCTTCATTTTAAACTCCTTTTATCTGTTTAAAATCCATCTGATAATATCATTGTATGTTATCATTAAAAATAATCCTATGATAAGTACAAGACCGACATACACCAGTCCCTCCTGAACTTTTGCATGCACCGGAGAGCCTTTGATTTTTTCTATTATCAGCAGCACGACAAGTCCGCCGTCGAATATCGGCAACGGCAGAAAATTGAATACCGCAAGGCACACGCTTATCATCCCCAGAAAATGAAGATACTGAATAAATTCTCTTTCGGAGATTATCTTTGTGCTCGCTGCTATCATTCCTACCGGCCCCATCAGGCTCTTGGGGCTTATGTCGCGTGTAATCAGCCCCTTGAGAGTCATATATGTCTGTGCGGCAAATTCCAGCGTCTTTCTGCCTCCCGCTTCCAGGGCGGCAACGGGGCCCGATGCCTTATAAAGCCGTCTTAAAATATTAAATGGAAGCTCCTGCGATATCTGCTCCCTGACCTTAAGACCTGCCTCGGCAGGCATTGCGAATTCGAATTTCTTATCGCCTAATACGCTGCTGTATTCTATTTTTACATTTTTGCCTTTATTTGCTTCAAGCTTTGCGGCTATTTCGAAATAATTTTTTACCTTTTCTCCGCCGATGGATACGATTTCCGCCCCCTTAGGCATACCGGCCGGCCACGGATACATATTTGCGTCTGTCGTTGCCGCCGCAAAGGTGCTTTCTACGTCCAGCCCGACGCCGATACCGATTACCACTCTTCCGTCGGCTCCTGTTTTGGGCGTTACTTTCACTTCAACTACTTTATCGCCCCGCAAAACTGCTATACTCATCTCTTTGCCCGCGCTGGCCGTTGTTATATCTCTAAGCTGTTTATACGTGGGATTGGCCGTGTCCGCTGTCTGAACTAAAATATCTCCCTTTTGCAGAACCTCGTTTGCCTCAGCCGAATCGACAGATATTATTTTAAGCCGCGGTATTAATCCGTATACTTGAGCGAGCACAAATTCTTCCCCGCCCTTATATTCCAGCACCGGCGCAAAATCGAGCCCGAAGTTCTTCTCTACTGGTTCCGCCTGGCCGGCTCTTTTAAATGTAAGTGTAACTTCAGGCTTGAAACTATTCCTGATTTTTTCGCCGAATTGCCAGAACTGCTCGACTTTTTCCCCGTCAACCGCAGTTAGTACATCGCCGGGTTTCAAACCATACTGCTCATATAGCTGTTTTGTGTTTTCGACCTTTGCGATTTCAAGCGATGTCGCCGGATGTATGCCGATGCCTTTTAACCCTGTTCCGGATATTTGTACCGCAACAATATTAATATCTTCAATTTTTCCGTCGGTTTTTTTTACCTTGAAAGCTATGGGGGTGTCTTTTCCTGAAAGTGCTCCGGCAATCGAAATGCTGGTGAAATCAACATTACCGCTGCCGTTGATTGCCAATATCTCGTCGCCGGCTTTCAGCCCTGCATTTGCTGCCGGATAGCCCGGCATACATTCTCCTACTACCGCGGGTATCTGATTTATTCCCACCGTAAAAATGATAACAAAAAGTATCGCCGCCAGGATAATATTCATTGTTACGCCGGCCGAGACTGTAACAATTCGTTTCCATATCGCCGCATTGACAAATGAACGGGGGTCTTCGCTTGGCTTATCAGAGCCGAGGTCTTCCTGCCCCATTAGTTTTACAAATCCTCCTACTGGAAATATTCTCAGTTGATATTCCGTCTCGCCTGCTTTACATCGCATCGGTATTTTAATACACAAAAGACCCTCTCCGTCCGGGTCGTTATCTTTCTGGAGAACTGTCGGCAGAATCCTGAATCGCAGATAATTTTCGATTCTTTTCACTCCCAGCACAATTGACCCGAATCCTACCGCGAACGCTTCGACTTTTATCCCGCACAGTTTCCCCGCGGCAAAATGGCCCATTTCGTGTATAAAAATCACTACGCCCAGTCCCACAAATGACATTATTACGCTGCTGCTTTTGCTGAAGTGGTTGAAAATATAATACACTACCCAGCCGACTATCAGCACTAATATCAGGGCGTTGATGTAATTTTTGGTTTTTATACTGTTTTGCTCATCAGCCATTCTTTTGCCTCATTTCTTGCCCAATTATCCGCCAAAATCAATTCTTCCAGCGTCGCTTCGGTTTTTACCTTATGTTTAGCCAGACAATATTCGATAATTTCGACTATATTAACAAATTTTATTTTTCCTTCCAGAAATTCTTTAACCGCCGCCTCATTTGCCGCGTTGAATACTGCCGCCGCCGTTCCGCCGGCTTTAGCGACTTCGTAACCGATTTTCAGGGCTTTAAACACTTCCATATCCGGCTTTTCGAACGTCAGACTGCCTATCTCTTCCAGCCGCAGCCGGTTTGTTATTCCTTTTACCCTTTTTGGAAACGTAAGGGCATACTGTATCGGCAGACACATATCCGGCTCAGACATCTGCGCTATTACCGACCCATCCACAAACTCAACCATCGAATGCACTATCGACTCCGGATGAACAAGCACCTCGATTTTTTCCACCGGCACATCGAACAGCCATTTCGCTTCGATTATTTCAAGTGCCTTATTCATCATCGTCGCCGAATCGATGGTAATTTTTTTGCCCATATTCCACGTCGGATGCGCAAGTGCCTGTTCGATTGTTGCGTTTTGAATTTGCTCTGCCGTAGCGCCTCTGAACGGCCCGCCGCTTGCTGTCAGGATTATCCTGCTTACTTCATTGGCGTTTCCTGACTGCATCGCCTGAAAAACAGCCGAATGTTCGCTGTCAACCGGCAGTATTTTCGCGCCGCTTTGTTTTGCGATTTTCGTCAGTAGTGCCCCTGCGATAACCAGCGGCTCTTTATTCGCTATGGCCAGTATTTTCCCTGCCTTTGCCGCCGACAATATTGCTTCCAGTCCCGCCGCTCCAACAACCGCCGCAATTACGATATCAACATCTTCATTTGATGCCGCGATTGAAAGTCCTTTATCGCCGGCGTATATTTCAGTTTTAACTCCGCCCATCAGTTTTTTTAAAGTATTAAGTTTCTCAGGATTGGTTATCACTGCGATTTTCGGCTTGAATTTCCTGACCTGTTCGGCAAGCAGTTCGGCATTATTGTGAGCGGTAAGCGCAACTACTTTATATTCCGCGCCAAGCGCATCTATAACCTTCAAGGCATTTGTGCCTATCGAACCTGTCGAACCGAGTATTGCTATCCGTTTAGTCATATATAAATTTCGGCCAATTATACATTATGAAATGAATTTTAGCACTATTTTGCTCAAATTGCCATAATTACTTCAAATACAAGAAGTTATCATTATATACGCTAAATTTAAGCTTGTGCTTGTCAAATTCACATTTGTTCGCTATAAATACCTTTATGAATCCCAGTTAGACCTCTTTGTTCATATATGTTTTAAAATAGTGAGAAAGCAGTGCATAATTTTATGTGGATTATACAAATTAATAGATTGCAGTGAGGTCTAACGGGATGAAACCACTTTACATTAGCGCTACAGGACAGGACAGCGGCAAAACCGCTGTAATCTGCGGCCTGATTCAATATTTGCGTGACAAAGGCCACGACCCCGGCTACTGCAAGCCTGTCGGCCAGCGATACGTGCTATACGATAATCACAGTATCGATGAAGATGCCGTGCTTGCTCACCAGGCCTTCGCTTTCAAGGACCGTCCGCAGGATATGAGTCCCATCGCCGTAGCCGAAGGTTTCACTGCCAAGTTCATCGCGAACCCTGATGTTTCACCGCTCGAGAAGCAGATTAATGGCAGTTTCAATAGGCTCAAAGAAAAACATTCGATGGTAATTATCGAAGGTACCGGCCACGCAGGCGTCGGCAGTTGTTTCGGCCTGTCGAATGCCCGTGTCGCCCAGATGCTCGGCGCCGACGTAATAATAGTCGCTTCCGGAGGCATCGGCAAACCGATAGATGAAATCGCGATGTCGCTGGCGCTTTTCAAGCAATACAATGTCAACGTTATTGGCGTGATTTTGAACAAAATCTACGCCCAGAAATTCCAGAAAATTTCTTCGATTGCCCCTAAGGGTCTGGAGTTGATTGGAACTAAGTTAATCGGCTGTATTCCTTTTGAATCTGAACTTTCATTTTTTTCCGTCGGTCAGGTTGCCGAAGAGTTCGGCTACAAGGTCTTGAGCGGAAATGATTCTCTCTCGAACACAATTGAGCATACCGTTGTCGCCGCGATGGAGCCGCAGAACGTCCTGCACTACATCGATAGAAACACGCTGATAATCACCCCCGGCGACCGTATCGACAATATTCTGCTCACCCTCGCCCTGTCCGAATCCACCGACTATCACGATAAATTATACTCCTGCGGCCTGATTCTCACCGGCGGTCTAAAACCCGATTCGACTATTCTCTCGCTTCTCTTAAAAAGCACCATTCCAGTGCTTCTTACTGACGAGGATACCTTTTCTGTAACGGCAAAAATGAAGGATTTGCATTTTAAAATCCGTTCCGGCGACCGCGGCAAAATCGCGCGTACTTACGAATTGCTCAAAGATAACGTTAATGTCGATTTGATTCTGCAAAACTTGTCCGCCTGAGGCGTGACCTGACAAGCTGATAACTTTTTATCTACGCGATTACTGATTAAGGATAATAAATGAACCCCGCACCTTCTAAATATTCAATTAGGTGCCGGAAGAATAGCGTATAGTTTGTTAAAAAATAGAATTACAATTAATTTTTAAAAACCGAATAGAAAGAAGGTGCGGGGTGAAACTTGACCCTACAAAACTTAAAGACTGGCAAATCGCCGAAGCTGCTGAACAAAACGCCATACCTATTGCCCGCCTTGCCAAAGATATGGGCCTGCTGGATGGCGAAGTCATTCCGATGGGCAGGCTCCTTGCCAAAATCGATTACAAAAAAGTCCTCAACCGTCTCAAGGATACTCCTAAGGCAAAATATATTGACGTTACCGCGATAACTCCGACCCCGCTTGGCGAAGGAAAGACAACGACTACCATCGGCCTTATCGAAGGTCTCGGCAAGCTCGGTAAAAAAGTAACCGGCGCAATCCGTCAGCCCAGCGGTGGCCCAACTTTCAACATAAAAGGTTCTGCCGCAGGCGGTGGTCTGGCTCAATGTATTCCGCTCGCTCCGCTTTCGCTCGGCCTGACTGGCGACATCGACTCAATAACAAACGCAAACAACCTCGCAATGGTCGCCCTGACCAGCAGAATGCAGCATGAAAACAATTACGACGATGCACGCCTGGCAAAAAGCGGCTTAAAGCGTCTCGACATCGACCCCGCCAGAGTCCAGATGAAATGGGTTATGGATTTTTGTGCTCAGTCCCTTCGCGACATAATCATCGGCAGAGGCGGAAAAATGGACGGCTTCGAAATGCCCTCAGGTTTCGCCATTTCCGTTTCAAGCGAAGTTATGGCGATTCTCGCCGTTTCAAAGGACCTCGCGGATATGCGTCAAAGAATGGCTAAAATCGTCGTTGCCTGCGACAAAAAAGGCCGCGAAGTTACAACCGCTGACCTCGAAGTTGACGGCGCTATGACCGCAATTATGGCAAAAACCATAAATCCAAATCTCCTGCAAACTATCGAAGGCCAGCCTGTCTTTGTCCACGCCGGCCCATTCGCGAATATCGCCATCGGCCAAAGTTCAATCATCGCCGATGAGCTCGGCACAAGACTTGCCGATTATCATATTACCGAAAGCGGGTTCGGCGCAGATATCGGCTTTGAAAAATTCTGGAACTTAAAATGCCGTATGTCAGGCCTTACTCCCAGCGCTGTTGTTATCGTCGCGACAATTCGCGCCTTAAAAATGCACGGCGGCGGCCCTGCCGTCAAGCCCGGCGTCGAACTAAGCGAAGAATACACAAAGGAAAATCTCGCGCTCGTCGAAAAAGGCTGCGAAAATCTAATCGCACATATCGAAATCGTCAAAAAAAGCGGCGTTCGCCCCGTCGTTTGCATTAACAGTTTCTATACCGATACGAAATCCGAAATTCAGCTTGTCAAAAAGATTGCCGAGCAAAACGGTGCCCTCTGCGCCGTCTCGCAGCATTGGCTCAAAGGCGGCGATGGTGCAATTGAACTTGCCGAAGCTGTAATGTCGGCGGCAAATGAAAAAAATAATTTCAAATTCCTCTACGAACTCAAAACTCCTTTGCGTCAGCGGATTGAGCTGATTGCAAAAGAAGTTTACGGCGCCGATGGTGTCGAATACACGCCGCAGGCCCTGGAAAAAGCAAAGTCGTTCGAAAACGACCCACAGGCACAAAAACTCGGAACCTGCATGGTAAAGACTCATCTTTCGCTTTCCCACGACCCGAACATTAAAGGCCGCCCAAAAGGCTGGACACTGCCCGTAAAAGATATTATGATTTACAAAGGCGCAGGCTTTATCGTCCCCGTCGCCGGAGATATTAAACTTATGCCCGGCACAGCCTCGAACCCTGCGTTCAGAAATATCGACGTTGACGTCGAAACAGGAAAAGTTAAAGGATTGTTTTAGATTTCAGAGCCCAAGCGACAGCGCAGGGTGAAAAATTGGAGTACCAAATGCCGGCTAAAATCATCGATGGCAAAAAAATCGCGACAGATATTCGCAGCGAATTAAAAGCTGAAGTTGCCAAACTCAAAGCAAAGGGCATTACACCCGGCCTTGGCGTCATTCTCGTCGGCCAGGATCCTCCTTCCGTCTCTTATGTAACTGCTAAAGAAAAAGCCTGCTCCGAAATCGGCATTTATTCAAGCGATAACCGTCTGCCCGCCGAGACAAGTGAAAAGGATTTGCTTGCCCTTATCAATAAAATGAATAAAGACCCGAAAATCAACGGCATTCTCGTCCAGTTGCCGCTTCCGAAACACATCGACGAGCAAAAAGTCTTATTAGCGGTAGACCCTGCCAAAGACGTCGATGCTTTTCATCCTGTAACTGTCGGCAAAATGGTCACAGGCCAAAAAGCGTTTCTGCCCTGCACTCCTAACGGCGTTGTTCAATTATTAATCCGCAGCGGCGTGAAACTTGACGGCGCAGACGTCGTCATTGTCGGCAGAAGCAACATCGTCGGCAAACCGCTTGCAATTATGCTTATGCAGAAATCCCCCACCGGCAACGCAACCGTTACCATCTGCCATACGAGAACAAAAAATTTAGCCGTTCATACAAAAAAAGCTGATATTGTTATCGCCGCAATCGGCAAACCCAATACCATAACTGCCGATATGATAAAAGATGGCGCCGTTGTTATTGATGTCGGCATAACACGGGTCGAAGATTCGACAAAGAAGAATGGTTTCAGGCTTGTCGGCGATGTCGATTTTGAAAACGTCAGCAAGAAGGCCAGTTTAATTACTCCCGTCCCCGGCGGCGTCGGCCCTATGACTATTACAATGTTATTATATAATACTGTCGAAAGCGCAAAAGCCGCCTCTGGCGTTTAACTTTCTTTTTTCTTCCTGCCCAAAAGCAAAATGCCGCCAAGTCCGAACATTAAAGCGGAGACAGGCTCCGGCACTACAAGCAAATATGCGTGAGATTGTCCATTGTGCATTCCGAAACCGACAATCCAGCCGTTATTGTTTATGTCATAAGCATACTGTAATGTCCAGCCGGATGCAGGGGCTATTAATGTATTAAGATCAATATTATTACCGCCTCCAGTCGCGTCAAAAAGACATGCATGGGAATCGCCAGCACCATTCCTAGCCGTACCAACAATCTGGCCAATATCGTTATTTGAATAAGCCTCACTCTCACCGCCTCCGAGAGTGCCAAGGTTTATATTATTTCCGTTGCCAGACGGATCAAATAAGCAAGCACGCCAGGCACCGGAACTATTATATGAATAACCAATAATCTGCCCATTGTTATTAATGGAATAGGCATAACTCCATCCGCCGCCTAAGTCGCCAAGGTCTATATTATTGCCGTTGCCGCTCGAGTCAAAAAGACAGGCGACCTGTGAGCGGATAAGGCTCTTGGCCCATCCTGCAATTTGGCCATTATCATTAATGGAATAAGCACAACTCTGATTGCCGCCAAGAGATCCCAGGTCGATATTATTTTCATGACCAGTGGGATCAAAAAGGCAGGCACTTTGATTACGGGATGTATTGCGTGCATAGCCAACAATCTGACCATGGTTATTGATGGATTCGGCATTGCTATAACTACCGCCAAGAGAGCCGAGGTCTGAATTAGCCCCCCAACCTGTTGGATCAAAAAGACATGCGGAAGGATTGGATGTACTGTTATCTGAATAGCCTGCGATCTGGCCATTGTTGTTAATAGAATGAGCTTCACTATAACTTAAATCTCCCCCAAGAACTCCGAGGTTTATATTATTACCTTTTCCAGTCGAATCAAAAAGACAGGCACGGGGAACGCCCAAACTGCCGTCTGTATAGCCAACGATTTGACCGCTATCATTAATCGAAGTAGCAGTACTTCTCTGACCACCTAGCGTTCCAAGGTCAATAACCTGATTGTATGCGCAGGCGAAACTATTTATGATGAAAATAACTGCTGGAATTACACAAAGGATGGTCTTCTTGGTTTTCATTACTTCTTCTTCATTCCTATTTAAATTACTGTATCTATAATATCATATAAACTGGCTGTTTGTCAAGCATAAAGCAATTCTTTACCAGCCCAATTAGAACAATTTGTTTGTTGAATTCGCATCATCCTGCCGCCAACCGGCACCAGCGTCAAAAACATATTTAATTCCGCCTACTTTAATCTCTCCATCCATACCGGAATCTGCCTGTTTCCAGTTATTATCGATGTATATATACGTTGTCAGTTTTGTTCCTTTGTCATTATAAACTTCTTTTTCGTCGAACTTCCCATCAAAATTAATATCTGTAAACTTGTCCCCCATAGTAAGGTTATTTTTGCCGTATGCATACACAGCGTTCGCCCATCCGGTTTCGCTTCTATCTGATGCAAACATAACAAATCGAATTTGTTTTTCCTGTCCCAATATTGCGGCCTCTGTCACTCTGCCGGCTTTATTTTCAGAGGCATAAAAAAACGGCATTTCACCTTTTGTAATCATTAAGATTTTATCAATGCCTTTGCTCGCTTGCTGGTCTGTGGATTTAAAAGCCGTGATTTTTACATCTCCGAACTTTTTAGGATACCCCCATAACTCTGCGTTTGGAGAAAGATAAGCCGAATAAGTTTCTATTAAATAAAGGCAGATAATACCGACCACAAAACCCGCACCAAAATAGAAAACCTTCAGCATTGCCATTTAACACCTCATTTAATCAGTTAATTTTTAAAATCTAAAATCTATGATTAAAATCGGCTTATCTGTTAAAAAACTCCACTCTATTTATTTTCCCAGCTTCTCCATCACATTAGGAACCGTATCGGAGGGGCTGACATCATACCAGACTCCGATGATTTTGCCCTGCTCATCTATCAGGAATGACGAACGGGTTATGCCGAAGATTGACTTCCCCCAGACTCCGTATGCCTCGGCGGTTTTATGGTCAGGGTCGCTGAGAAGTCGAAAGCCTAATTTATATTTTTCATCGAATTTTTTCTGTTCCTCCGGCGTATCCGGACTAATCCCCAGCGCGACGACTCCTGCATTTTTAAGCGGCTCAGCGGAATCCCGCACACTGCACGCTTGCTTGGTACATCCGGGCGTATCAGCCTTGGGATAAAAATAAACGAGAACTTTCTTGCCTGCGAAGTCTGATAGTTTGACTCGTTTCGAGTTCTGCTCTAACAGTTCGAACGCAGGTGCCGTATCTCCTATTTTTAATTTTACCATTTCTTTCTCCTTTGAAACCTCGGTAGTCTTTTCTTTATTCGGGCAGCCGCTTAAAAACGGCAAAATGATAAGCATTGCCGAAAGACTCATCATCACTGCAATAACTTTTCTTTTTGAACTTACACCATTTTCCGATTTGAATTCTTTATCATTCATCGTTTATTCCTTTTTATTATCTTGTTCTGCGGAAAGAATAAAGTCTCTGGAGGCACAGGCAAAGATATACTGTCAGCGAAACGATTGAAATCCACATACCTATGACGAAAGCCCTGGGGCGATATTCCATACGAAAGATGTGGTGCCCCGCCTGGAGGGGAACAGCCCGCAGCACATAGTTTGCAGGCATAACCTGATATTTTTTCTGACAACTGCCTGCCAGTGGCTCGGCGTGCCAATTAGGATGATAAGCATCTGTGACAAGCAGAATCGCGGGGCTGTTAATGTCGGCTTCTATCGTCAGATAGTCGGTAGATTCATCGACGATTTTTGCCGTGCCGGGTTTGTCCGACGGCTGCGGCAAAGGCTGAGGCTGAGATTCGAGAATGACAGTTTGATTAGGGTTAAACGTCGGCGAATCCAGCAAACTAAAAATGGAATCACGGTCTTTCAGAATCTTAAAATCATTGACAAGCAGAAGCCGGGGAAGAATCGGCTCTCTATTATACAGCATCTGCAGCTGACCGCCTTCCGGCTGGATTACATATTGCACACGCAGCATTGAAAATAACGAGTGCAGAGTTTTGGGACCAGGATATTGTGTGGTGGCATTACCGGGGTCGATACCCTGCGTAAAGGCCATAAATTCAGAATATCTGCGCAAAACACCAGGGTCATAGCCCGTTATATCAAACATGCCTTCCATCATCGCGTCATTTCCCCTGGGCATATCAAGAATCCGAAAATCGCCGGGTGTGCTGGAAATTTCCTTTTTGAATTCCTGAGGCAATTTTACATCTGTCAGGTTAAATGTCGGACGGAGTTGAAGAGCAAAAACCAGAAGCTCGGCCAGGACAAGGATAATTATGGCATATACGGCGACGTAATTCCACCGCCGCTTCAGAGCGAAAAAACCTGCCAGGAGGAGCAGCGAGCCGGCGGCTGCAAGCAATGATTTCGAGGCGCGATGTGCGGCGGAACGAACAAAGTTGCTGTCATCGTATAAGGCGATATCTACATATGATTCTCTGAATTTGTCTGCTGCCGATTTTATGAGTTTCATAAAGTCGTGCCACCAGCCATCTATGCCCGACCCTGAAACCGAACCGGCGATGATACCTGCCATCACCGTCAGGATAATCGCAACCGAGGCGATGCCGATTATCCACCTCCAGGATGGTTTGTTATTTATTAACCGGTGAAGCCCGATGCCGGCAAGCATCACAGCAAAGACCATCATCTGAAAAGTGAATTTTGAATTTCCGCGAAACTTATTAAAGCCGGGCACGATTCTATACAGTAATCCGAATAACGGGGTATGCGCACCAAGCGCCAAAATAAATAATATAATTATCAAGGTCATACAAAAATGTCGCTGCCGAGCGGAGCCATAAACCTGGCCGTATACGGCCAGAACTAATCCTGTCACGCTGAAAAACAATGACATTTCCCACAGGAAACATCGGCCCCAATAAGATTGGTCAGGAAGCGAGCCTAAAAAATCCGGAGAAATTAATGTTATAAGATTTTCCGGAGGAAACGAAAATATCGCTGCCAATTCATACTCCACTCCGCCGTCACCGCGAATGGTATAAGACGATTCCTGAATGCCAGTTAAAAGCTGCACAGCAACGAGCAAGCCCGCCCAAATACCCATAATCGCTAAAAGCGACAAAACACGAATCCGCTGCGGCTGATTTAACAGCGATAACGCGCAGTAAATTGCCGAGGCGATAGCAGTGTAGAATACATATTGCGGATGGCCGGCCAGGATATGCATTGAAACGGCTGCGACACCAAGAATCGCCCAATTCAATGTGCGTTTATCGAAGATGCCGTCTATGCAAAGAAATATCAGCGGAACCCACGCCATCGCGCAGAGATTGGATAAATGCCCGGCATAAACGTGCATAAAAAATGCTCCGCAGAACATAAGCAGCACAGCGGAAACAAAGCAGGCCTGCGGTTTTAATCCTCGATACCATGCCCATAGGAACATCGATAAACCGGCCAGTAATATGTGCAGGACAATACTTACATTGGTAGCCAGGGCCAGAGGCAGCACCATATACAGGAAATTAGGCGGATACAAGAGAGCAGATTGTAGCCCGCCAAAGAATGGGACGCCGCAGAATACATGAGGGTTCCACAAAGCCAAATTGCCATGACTTAGCTGATTAAAACCAAAATACCGCCAGTAGATAAATTCATATGCCAAATCGCATCTCGGACTTGAAATAATTTGCTGATTGGCGGTAAAGAGCACATCGGCGAACATAATTACCACAAGTGTAACTAAAGCACAAATACCGGCAAGATAACCCCATATCTGATTTTGCGGGTTATTGATTATCTGTTCTGATTGGTACGATTTTTCCGGAACCATTCGTCTTGTTCCTCAAATCTTCAATTTTCAATCTTCATTTCATCCGGAAGGTGTTTTCCGGTCAGGTGTATGATAACGCCGGGTACTGATATTATCAGCCACATTATTCTCTGTGCCAGCGCGAGTGTCGGAATTCTATAAGTAACCCCAATAACTTTAAACATACCCTGAATACCAAATTCCATAACGCCTGCTCCACCGACGCTTATCGGTATCACGCCGATTATCCATGAAAGCGGAAAGAAAACTAAATAGTATTTGAAATGCGCTTCGATTCCCAAGTTCTTTCCTACAAGGTATAAGCCGTAAATCGGCATTGCCTGGCATATAAAGCTAAGTATAACTGCCAAGAAAATAATAAATGGTTTGGAGCAGTAAAGTTTCACGGCTGTAACAATTCTGCTCAGCCATAATTTCCACTTGATGCCAATGATAAATGCGTACTTCAAAAGGATAGGCCGCAGTTTCCTGCTGTAATACATTACTGCAATAACCGCCAGCCCCAATAAAACCATAACCGCGATGCCCAGCAATAGTTTGATAGAAAAGGAAACAAAGTTAAATTCACTGCCGAACGTAAGTTTTGCTCCGCTATCCCCCGCAGGAATCAGCCAGTATGCAAGAAACGCCATTGCCAAAGTACAAACAAGGCCTATAACCCTGTCGACAAAAACGCTCATCGCGGCTTCAATCTTTTTTTCGGTATGCATAGTAACATACCAGGCTCTCAGTAAATCACCGCCGACCGAGCCCGGCAGGCAATTATTGTAAAACAGGCCCAGGAGGTGCAGTTTAACCGCCGGCCAATACGAAATGTAAACCTCCTGCGTTCGTAGCAATAAAAGCCATCGCAGAACAAAAACTAAATTCCCACCCACAAAAAGCAGGAACGCAAAGAGAAAAATAAATATATTTAAACTGCTAAAATCCTTTATAATAGCTTTTGGGTCATTTTTGACTACAAAATATAAAAAGGCTATTATTGCAACGGCTATCCGAAGAAGGTGCGAAAGATGTTTACTTTTTTTGCTCATTTATTCCTTACAAAAAAGCTTGAATTTCGATATAATAACGCGTAAAACATTTATCGGCAAGCAGATAAATTGGAGATGAAAAATTGACAGCAGACAATAAAATTGAGCTCGGCACTGATTTTGAACCTAAATTCGATTCAAACGGCCTGATTACAGCTATATCGCAGGACGCGAAAACCGGCCAGATTCTAATGGTCGCGTATATGAATAAAGAGGCGATGGATTTGACTATAAATACTGGCCAAGCAGTGTTTTACAGCAGAAGCAGAAAAAAGCTCTGGAAAAAAGGCGAAGAAAGCGGCCATTTCCAAAAGGTTAAGCAAATCCTCGTTGACTGCGACCAGGATTGTTTGATTCTAAAAGTTGAAGTTAACCATGGCCAGTGCCACGTTGGCTATATGTCCTGCTTTTACAGAACTTTAAAATTGGGCGGCGGCAAACTCGAATTTGTCGCAGAAAAAGTTTACGACCCTAAAGAAGCATACAAGAAAAAATAATTAGCCTCTCATCACTAAAGCTGCACAGGTTAAGATTAATTGGATAATAGTTATGGCAGAAGAATTATCAAAGGTATATGAGCCGAAGGAAATAGAACGCCTTGCAAATGAAATCTGGAGCAAGGGCAATTATTTTCACACCGAACCCCCCGCTAAAGGCGGAAGGAAAGGCCATCCTTATACAATCGTTATCCCCCCGCCGAATGTTACAGGCGCACTGCACCTGGGGCACGCAATCGATAATACCATACAGGATGTTCTTGTCCGATTCAAACGTATGCAGGGATTTAATACTTTATGGATGCCGGGCACCGATCATGCAGGTATCGCGACTCAATCAGTTGTTGAAAAAACTCTCAAGGCCGAAACTGGAAAAACACGGCACGACATCGGACGCGAGAAATTAGTCGAAATGATATGGGACTGGAAAAAGCAGTACGGCAATAAAATCCTCGAACAATTAAAACGAATCGGAGCAAGCTGCGACTGGGAAAGAACAAGATTTACTCTCGATGAAATGTGCGCAAAGGCAGTCAGATATACTTTTGTAAATCTATTCAAAAAAGGACTTATCTATCGAGGCAAAAGACTTGTTAACTGGGACTCTGTCCTGCAAACTGCTGTTGCGGACGATGAAGTCGTTCATAAAACCGTGCAGGGAAATTTCTGGTATATACGTTATCCGCTTGTCGACAGTTCCGAATTTGTAACTGTCGCGACGACTCGGCCGGAGACGATGCTCGGCGATACCGCGGTTGCGGTAAATCCGAAAGACAAAAACGCAAAGAAATTCGTCGGCAAGATGGTCCATTTGCCGCTAACAGGCAGACAGATACCTATTATCGCGGACGATTATGTGAAACTCGGAGAAGGAACAGGCTTTTTAAAGGTAACCCCTGCCCACGACCCCAACGACTATGAAATCGGGCAGCGGCATAAACTTGAAATGATAAATATATTAACGCCTGACGGAAAAATAAATGAAAACGGCGGGAAATATGCAGGGATTGACAAGTATAAAGCAAGGAAAGCGGTTGTCGCGGACCTGGAAGCGCAAGGATTGCTTGAAAAGGTCGAGCCGCGAGAGCATGAGGTAGGACATTCGGACAGAAGCGGAGATATAATTGAGCCTTATCTGTCCGATCAGTGGTTTGTGAAGGTCGGGCCGCTGGCTAAAAAAGCTATTGAAAAAGTTGAGAGCGGCGAGATTAAATTTCATCCGGAAAGGTTTGCGCGGACTTATCTTGACTGGCTGTACGGAATTCGCGACTGGTGCATAAGCAGACAGCTTTGGTGGGGACATCGGATTCCGATATGGACAATTGTATTCTCACATGCCAGCTATAGGCCGATGTATGCTATCGACAACAAACATGATGAAGAATGTGAAACTTCTATAATCGAATTCTTAAAACTATGTAATATTGACATTGACAATGAAGTCGCATTTCAGAGGCATCATCAAATAGAGGGAACTGTTGCGGGAAGTTTCCCATTCTATGTTTGTGGAAAAACAACAAAGGTAGATGAAATATTTGGACTGTTAAGTAAGATTCTCAGCCACAAAGGTGGCAATATTCCTTATGATCAACTCAAGAAAGAAATTGCGGATAATGATGAATTTAAATTAAAATTTGGAGAGGACGCATTTAAATACATCGGAAATCTCAGGGAAAAAATTGAAACATGCACACAAGAAGAAGATGTTCTCGATACCTGGTTCAGCTCGGCGCTTTGGCCGCACAGCACATTAGGCTGGCCGGAGCAGACGGAAGAATTGAAATTTTATTATCCGACGAATACGCTGGTAACGGCACGCGATATTATTACGCTGTGGGTTTCGCGAATGGTTATGATGGGCCTGGAAAATATGGGCCAGGTGCCGTTTAAAGATGTTTTTATTCATCCGACGATACTCGACGGAAACGGCGAGCGGATGAGCAAGAGCAAAGGAAACGGAATCGACCCAATCGATATTATCGATACTTACGGCGCCGACGCGATGAGGTTCAGCCTTTGTCAGATGACGACGGAAAGTCAGGATTTGAAACTGCCTGTAACGAAAGACGAGCAAGGCAGAAATATTAGCGAGAAATTCGATATCGGCAGGAATTTCTGCAATAAACTTTGGAACGCATCGAGATTTGCGATGATGAACCTTGAAGGCATCGACTTCGACGCTTTCGACGCAAAGAAAATGACGATTACAGACAAATGGATTTTGTCGAGACTGACGACGACTGTAAGAGAAGTTACGGAAATGCTGGATAATTTCGGAGTGAGCGAGCCGCTGATGGCGATTTACAGATTTTTCTGGAACGATTTGTGCGACTGGTATCTTGAATGGATTAAGCCGCGGCTGCGCGATGCGGAGCAAAGGCAAACGCCGCAGAATGTGCTGGCGTTTGTGCTGGATTGCACGCTTCGGCTGCTGCATCCGTTTGTGCCGTTCATTACGGAAGGGATTTTCCAGAAATTAAACGAAGTTGTGCCGCAAAGAGGGCTTAAAGGGCTGATAGAATTCGGCAAAACCGATGCGCTGATTATCGCCCAGTGGCCTAAATTATCGGATAAGTATTTTGAGCCGGAGATTGAAGAGAAAATCGCGATTTGTCAGGAAGTTGTTCGCGGAATTCGTGAAATCAGGAATAAATATACCGTGGTGCCGAATAAAAAATTAATCGCCTCGGCAAACGCATCGGCCAAACTATCTAAAATTCTCAATGACAACGCGGATTTAATCTGCGACCGAGGCGGGCTTGAGAAATTTTCCGCTTCGCCAACGGAGGTTAAACCGCAGACGGCAGCGGCCGCGATAGTCGAGCAGATTCAGGTATTCGTGCATGATATTATCGAAACGGGAGCGGAATTAAAGAGACTTGAAAAGCAGAGAGATGAAATTCTTGCAAGCGTGAAATCCAACCAGGCGAAACTCGGGAATGAAAATTTCGTAAAACGAGCCAAGCCTGAAGTTGTCGAGCAGACGAAGTTGAGACTTGCGAAACTAAATGAGCAGCTTGCGGCAGTAGAAAAAAATCTTGCGGAACTGAAATAGAATCTCTATGGATATCGAAGTAGAATTATCACGCATAATAATCGACGAGGCCAGCGACCAGCAGGTAATCGTGCTGAAAGAAAAAAACGGCCAGCGCACCCTGCCGATAGTTATAGGCATTGTCGAAATAATGGCAATCGAGCGACGGCTAAAAGGCAAAACAACATTAAGACCATTAACTCATGATTTGCTGGGAAATGTAATCGATGCATTAGGCGCTAAAATTGAAAAAGTAGTGATAAGCGACCTGAAAAACCATACTTATTACGCAACGATTCATTTAAGCATTAACGGCAAAACGGCAAAAGTTGACTCGCGGCCAAGCGATGCAATCGCAATTGCTGTCGCATCGGAAGTGCCGTTATATGTGGCGGAACATGTGTTTGAAGGTGCGTAAAACAGAACTCAGGACACAGAATCAGAATTATCCTGTTGCGGCTTTGGACAAAAGATTGTCATTAAAATCAAAATAAATACCGCGACAGTAAGCATTGAGTCGGCAAGATTAAAGGCGGGGAAATGCCAGTCCTTATAATAAAAATCGAGAAAATCTCGAACGCTGCCATCGTTGAAAAGCCTGTCATATAAATTTCCGCAGATGCCGGCAGCGAACAAGCCAAGGGCCAGGACAACGGCCAACTGCAATTTTCGGCCAAAGAGAAAAATGGCTAATACGGCAATAATCGCCACTACTGAAATTACTACCAGAGTCATAGTTTTATTGGCGGCAATACCCCAGGCGGCGCCGCTATTTTCGACAAGGACAAACTGAAAAAAGCCATCTATAATACTGTATCGCTGCGGGAACATAGAGGAGAGCCAATTGAAAACGGCAGATTTAGACCATAAATCGGCGGCAAAACCAATAATAAAGATGGGCCAGAATATCAGATGCGCAGCGGTGTTGCTTACCTGTTTAGTTAAAACGGCCAAATCACACTCCTACTTCACGTATTTTCGGTATAATTTCAGGAGGTTGTTCTGTGCGGGATTCAAGTCGAGAGACTTGCCCCAGTGTATGAGAGCCTGATTTTTGTAATTGTCAGCTTCAGGATTATCGAAGCTTTTGAGAGTTTGATACTTCATCATATACGCGACGCCAAGACCTTTGTGCGCCCGCCAATCGTCGGGGTTAAGCTGGACGGCCTTTTCATAATTCGTGGTTGCAATATCGACCTCTTTGAGCTTGAGACAGACAAAACCAAGATATCGCCAGGCTTCGGCATTGTTCGGCTGCAGAACGACGATGGCCTGAAGAACCTGTTTTGCGGGATCGAATTTTTCAGACTGCAGATACGCGACCGCAAGAGAAAACATTATTTCGGGGTTATTTCCATCGATTTGCAGTGCCTTTTTATACGAGTCGATGGCCATTTCGTTGTCTTTGCGGGCAGTATAAATATCGCCCAGCAATTTAGAAACCTCGCTATCCGAAGGATTAAGTTCCTGGGCGGATTGGCCATATTTAAGGGCGGCCTCGTAATCGCCAAGCTTGTAATAGGAACCAGCCGCTCCGCACCAAACTTCGGTACTCTGCGGGTCAAGCTGACAGGCTTTTGCAAAGGCTTTTGCCGATGAGGTATTATCGTTCATCAGACTGTATGCCCTGCCAAGGCCGCGATAATCTTCAAACGACCATGGATTAATCTCTGTGGCCTTTTGAAAAGCATTCACGCCTTGCGGATATTTCTCCTGGCGCAGATAAATATTTCCCATAAGCGACCAGGCGAGTGCAAAATCAGGTTTTTTCTCAACAGCCTGCTGAAGCTTATCTATGGCCTGGTTTGGGTCATTGCCATCGCTGAGCGCAATTGCATCGACATATAAACCTATCGCTCCATTTTTTTTCTGAGATTGCTGGCAACCGGCCAGAAAAGCAAAAGATAACCCCACTAAAAGCGATTGAAAAACAAAACATTTGAACTTATCAGGCACGAACAAATCCTTTCCTTGCGGCAAAAATCCTTAAAAACAGTCCAGCCTTAAATTCTTTTCGGCAATTATACCAGACTAAGAGTCGCTGTCAAAAGGTTTTAAGAAAACTTATGCGGCAAAGTTTATCTTGCAAAAAAAGGGGTCTGAGGGTATAAATTCAGGACAAAATCCGTATCTGTGAAACTTGGTAAAGTTGCGAGAATAGGAAAAGATATGCGGTATAGCAAAGCGTTAATCCCTACAGTTAAAGAAGTTCCGTCCGATGCAGAGATTCCAAGCCATCAGTTAATGCTTCGCGCAGGGCTGATGCGCAAGGTTGCCAGCGGAACATATACCTATTTGCCGCTGGGCTGGCGGATCTTGACGAAGATAATGAATATAGTCCGCCAGGAAATGAATAAAAGCTGGGCACAGGAAATTCTGATGCCCGCAGTTCAGCCGATGGAGCTTTGGCAGACAACTGGCAGAAATGTAGATTACGGGCCGACAATGGCGCACTTTACCGACCGGCACGGAAGAGAAAATGTGCTGGCCCCTACCGCAGAAGAAGTTGTTACGAGCATCGCAGCAGGTGAGATTAATTCTTATAAACAGTTACCAATAAATCTCTACCAGATAAGCTTTAAATTCAGAGATGAATTTCGACCACGGTTCGGCGTTCTGCGTTCGCGAGAATTTATTATGAAGGACGCATACAGCTTTCATTCCGACGAACAAAGCCTCGATGAAACCTATAAGACAATGTATGAAACCTATAAAAAGATTTTCAGCCGATGCGGACTGAAATATGTAATTGTCGAGGCGGAATCAGGCGAAATGGGCGGCAGCGGCTCTCATCAGTTTACAGTTCCCTGCGATTCGGGCGAAGATGTCATAGTCCAGACGGAAGACGGCAGTTATGCGGCGAATCTTGAAAAGGCACCTGTTGACGCCCTGCCGAAAATTGAAAGTAATAAAGAGTATCCTCTTATTGAAGAAATTCATACACCAAATAAAAAAACTATTTCAGAAGTTTGTGATCTCCTTAACGCCAAACCACAAGATATGATCAAAACACTGATTTATCAATCACCACCGTTTAATAATACACTTAAAGAAATAGAAGAACAAAGAGTCGAACATAAAGATGGTCGTTTGATAAATACAAGCGATTTTCACTGGGTTAAAAAATATATCGTTTTGGTTAGAGGAGACCATGAAATCAACGAAGAAAAATTAAGAACACTTGTTGGAGAACCAATAGGATTAGCAGATGACTATTTAATTAAACAGCTTACAAATGCTGAAGTGGGATTTGCAGGACCTGTCGGCATTACCTCAGGAGTCAATAAACTAATTATCGACCATTCGGTGCTGACAATCGAAGCGGGAATAACCGGAGCAAATAAAACGGATTATCATATTAAAAATGTAGTGCCCGGCCGCGATTTTCCGCTGGCAGGCAAAGATGTAATAATCGCCGATATACGAAACGCCGTCGAAGGCGATACATATAAAGGGAAAAAACTCATATTCAAAAGAGGCATCGAAGTCGGACAGGTTTTCAAATTAGGCACAAAATACAGCGCAAAACTGGGAGCGAAATTTCTCGATAAAGACAGCACGGAAAAGCCCTGCATTATGGGCTGCTACGGCATCGGGATAAATAGAATCGCAGCATCGGCTATAGAAATATTTCACGATAACGATGGAATAATCTGGCCGATAAGCATCGCACCTTATGAGGTTATTATCACTCCCGCGGGAAACAGCGAAGAATTATCAGCCGCGGCGGAAAAGATATATAACGAACTTATGGCCTGCGGAGTGGAAGTATTGCTCGACGACAGAGACGCCCGCGGCGGAGTAAAGTTCAAGGACGCCGATTTGCTGGGAATCCCGATTCGTATTACAATCGGAGCAAAATCGCTGGCCGAAAACAACGCGGAAATCAAGCTTCGGCGCGAAAAAGAGATAACGAAAGTTCCGCTTGCACAGGTAAAGGAAAAGATATTACAATTAATAGAAAAGCTTAAAGCTGAACAGAATGTGGACGCTTAAAAAACCTGACCCTGTAAAACTGATTATCGGCATACTCGGCTGCAATGCCAATGCCTTGTCTGCCGCAGTCGATATGATAAAGGCCAAATTCGGCGCCTGCGATATGGAAAGCCCGGCATGGCCGTTCAGTCACACGGAATATTACGCCGAAGAGACCGGCAAAGAGATTTTGAAAAAATTCGTAACGGTCGAAAAACTGATAGCCCCCGACAGCCTGGCGGCAATCAAGCACAAGACAAACAAAATGGAAGAGAAACTTGCCAGAGAGCTGGATAGCGGGCTAAGCCGTCCTGTTAATCTTGACCCCGGCTATATCGAGCCGTCAAAGCTGGTGCTGGCCAGCACGAAAAATTTTTCGCACCGGATATATATCGGCAAAAAAATATGGGCCGAAGTAACGCTTATTTACAGCAAAGGCCGGTGGACGACGTTTGAATATACCTTTCCCGACCATAAAGAACAGCGGTATCATGATTTTTTCAGTCAGGTCAGGGAAAAACTTGTTCAGCAATTAAAGGAGTAATCTTATGACAGATTCATTAGGCGTATTTTCCACAATGTGTTTTCTTGCGGCATTTGTCGTATCCATACTGCTGACAATTGTCGCAAAAAAGATTGCCGTGAAATTCAAGCTTCTTGCTCATCCAAAGAGCGACCGGTTCCACAACAAAATCGTTCCCCTTGGGGGCGGCATTGCCATATACTTTACGATTCTGACAGCCTTTCTTGCGGCACTTGCCCTAATCGAATATCTCGCCGCCAATAATATGATGGAATTTTGCGGCCGGGATTTCGGAGAATATATTGTGGGATTCGCCAATAGAGCAAATGAATTAGTGATTACTCTTATATGCGGAGGCGTATTGTTTCTGCTGGGCTTGTGGGACGACATTAAAAATTTGTCTCCCTGGTCGAAACTTATTGTGGAATTTGCGGCAGCTTTTGTTGTCGCATACTGGGCGGATGTCAGGGTTTCGTTGTTTATCCATGATAAAATCATCACTTCAATCCTGAGTTCTTTCTGGATTGTCCTGATAATTAACGTTTTTAATTTTCTCGATAATATGGACGGCGCAAGCGCAGGTATCGCAATTATCATCTCGCTGTTTTTATTTGTCATCGCGATTCTATCGGGACAGTTGTTTGTCGCCTGCTCTGCAATGATATTTGCCGGCACGCTGGCAGGTTTCCTGGTGTTTAATTTGCATCCGGCCTCAATATTTATGGGTGACGCCGGTTCACTGGTTATAGGTTTCTTCATCGCATTTTTAACACTGCGGACAACATATTATCATACAACAACGGAAGAAAACGACTGGTACACCGTTATGGCTCCGCTTGTTATATTAGCTATCCCGCTTTACGATTTTATCAGCGTAACGATACTTCGAATCAGCCAGGGCAAAAGCCCATTTGTCGGCGATACACAGCACTTTTCGCACAGGCTAAAAAAACTCGGCCTGACGGATTTTCAAACGGTATTGACGCTTTATCTTGCCACAATCGCCACCGGGTTAGGCGCGGTGGTGCTGACCAAAGCTGTCTGGCCTTATGGGCTGCTGGTTTTTCTGCAGACTATCGTGGTGCTCGAAATCGTCGCCCTGCTCGAATCAATAGGAAGAAATGGCAAAAAGCAATCTAATACAAATTAAAAATGATATCTCCTCGAAGGTATTTTTTGTCCTTTTGGTCTGCATAATCGCATTGCGATTGAGCTTTGCAGAAAATTCCACAATAGAATCTTTCAGCCTCGAAGGAGTTTTTTATGATAATCTCATCAGCATCTGCATCTCAGTAATTCTTTTCCTGGCGGCGGTAATATGGCTGGTCATTTTGCTGTGCAGCAGTAATCGCCGTTACAAATACACCGGTTTAGAACCCGGTATTTTTTTGTTTATCATCGCAGCGGTTATAAGCACATACTTTGCGTCAAACCGAAGAGCCGCAATGAACGACTCTCTGACAATTCTGAGCGGAATCGCCGGTGCGACGGCATTAGTGCAGGTTCTCGAATCTGAAACAAGAAAAAAGATTCTGATTTTCGTTATTATTGCGATGGCGATAGTCAACGTCTATCAGTGCCTCGACCAGTATCACAACAGCAATAAAATGATGATAGAACAATACAAAGCGGAACCTGAGTTTCAGCTTGAAAGACTCGGTATAGAGCGAGGCTCATTTCAGCAGATGCTCTATGAGCACAGGCTTTATTCAAAGGATGTCAAGGGCTTTTTCGCCACCAGTAACAGCGCAGGATGTTTTTTTAACCTTGCGATATTTTCGGCTATCGCAGTTTTCGCGCCCGGCTTAAAAAAAATCAAAGAAAAAAAACTGAAAACATTTATTTTCCCGATATTGATACTGCTTATTCTCTTTGGGGGTCTAATACTGACAGCAAGCAAAGGAGCTGTAGCGTCATTTATTCTGGCCTTTTTTATTTTGCTGGTTTCGAGCAAATTCGCTGATTTTCTCAAAACACATAAAATTTTAATTTTCATTACAACAGTATCCGTTTTTATCGCAGGAGTTTTATTAATTGTCTATTACGGCCTTAAACACAATGCCCTTCCGGGCGGAAATTCAATGCTGGTCAGGTGGCAGTATTGGACCGGGGCGGCGGCGATAATTGCCGACCATTTTTTCACAGGGGTTGGAGGCAATAATTTCGGTTCATTTTATACACAATACAAAATTCCCGAAGGCCTTGAAACCGTTAGAGACCCGCACTGTTTTGTGCTTAGCATCCTAAGTAGTTACGGCATTGTCGGTCTTGCGGGTTTTTGCGTCGCACTTTTTGTGCCGATTATCAGGTGGATGAATAACCCAATACCTCGGCCGGGGCCGGAAAAAAATAATCTCGTCTCGACAGCTCTCTGGTGCGGGATATCTGCCGTTCTGGTCCTTCTTTTATTGCGGCCCATTGCCATCAGGACCGAGCTTACCTCGAATATCGACGTAGCTCTTTATATTATCGCAGTGATGTATGCTGCGCCTGTGTTTTTCTTTGGCGTAACTTTATGGCTATGCGTAAGAAGCAGGAAAAGTTATGATGAATCTTCCGTCTGGACTGCGCCTATACTGTGCGGCATATTCGCAGTTCTGCTTCATAATCTTATAGATTTTGCGATTTTCGAGCCCGGTATTATGACCGCTCTGTGGGCATCTGCGGCACTGGTTGTCTGCCAATCTTTACCTTCCAATAACAACGAAGAAAAAAAATCTTCGCCGCTGAAAAAAACTTTTCTCGCAGTATCTGTCGCAGCTTTGGCCGGCGTTTTGCTTTGGATGTATATTATTCCTGTTGGAAAAACTGCCTTGAAAATAGAAACCGCGAAAATACTTTATTACTATGGCGGCTCAATACACGATGCAGCGATAATTCTTAATTCGGCGGCAGATGATGACCGGTTGGACCCGGCACCTTACACACTAAAGGGCATAATGCTTCTGCGGAGTTATAAAAATAATCCCGAAGAAAACCAGGAAATATTATTTTCGGCTGAAAAAGCTTTTCAGGCGGCCATTCCAAGAAATCCCGCGGATTTTAAAAACTACGATAAACTGTCCGATGTTTACCAGTCGCTGGCAGAGGCATATCCGCAGCAGCGTCTTTCGTGGTTCGCAAAAGCCTTCGAATCGCTCAGCCGTGCGGTCAATCTCTACCCATCATCGGCGGAACTGCATTTGACTCTCGCCACAATAGCACAGCAGTTAAACAAAATTGATTGTGCCATTGAAAACTACAGTCAGGCAATAGCAATTGAGGACGTTTATAGAGAACAATTTAAAATTATGTATCCCGGCAAGGAGCTTTTCAGCAGGCTCGGAGAAATAAAATACAATTTCGCCAGGGAAAAACTTGAAGAACTGACCAAAAAGGCGGAAAATAAGAAAAAATAATACCTGTATGGAGCAAGATATGAAAAAAGCAGCAATCATTCTATTATTATTGTTTTCCGCGTCCGTTTTTTCGGCGCAATCCGATATGTCAAAATCGGTGGTAATGATTCAGGGCGTAAGACAGCCCTTTGATTACACAACGCCATGGAAACAGACCTCGGTTGCTCAGGGCATAGGGTCAGGTTTCATAATTGCCGGCAACAAAATTCTTACTAACGCTCACAACGTATCGGACAGCAAATACATCATTATCAAAAAAGAAAATGTTGCGAAAAAATATCCGGCGACCGTAGAATTTATCGGTCATGACTGCGACCTTGCTTTGCTGAAGGTAATCGACAAATCCTTTTTTGACGACACAGAGCCGCTGACACTGGGCACTTTGCCTGAAATTCACAGCAAGGTATCGACTTACGGTTTTCCAATGGGCGGCACACATATAAGCGTTACCGAAGGCATCGTCTCACGCATCCAGACCGATATATATGTTCATAGCGGCGCCGACGGTCATCTTGTCATCCAAACTGACGCTGCGATAAATCCCGGCAACAGCGGCGGACCGGTCATACTCGACGGCAACGTCGTTGGCGTTGCGTTCCAGGGAATGATACAAGCGGATAATATCGGTTATATGATACCGACTACCGTAATCAATCATTTTCTTTTGGACGTCAACGATGGCAGATATGACGGTTTCGGTTCAATCGGCGTAAGTCTTTTTTCCGGCCTGCATAATGACAGCTACAAGGACTATCTTAAACTTGAGCCTAATGTCCAGGGCGTTGTCGTAACTTCGGTTTTGCTTAACAGCTCGGCTGAAAAAGTTCTGCAACGAGGCGATTGCATTACGCAGATAGACAATTACGACGTTGACAATGACGGTATGATTATGATTTACGGCAAAAAATATCATCTCTCAGAGGAAGTTGAGACAAAACAAATCGGCCAAACTATAAACCTGACCTTTTGGCGCAACGGCAAAAAACAAACTGAACAATTAGTCGTTCAGCTTAATCGTCCCGTCTTTGAGCCTGCGCATCTTTACGATAATCACCCGCCTTATGTTTGTTTCGCAGGCCTTACCTTTGTTGCGGCAAGCAGGAACTTTCTTGAGACCTGGGGCAGAGACTGGCTCGATAGTATTCCTCACACATTAAGATACCTTCTAAATGATTCTCAGCAGCTCAATAAAGACCGGGACCTAAAGGAATATGTCGTGCTGTCGGAAATTCTGCCCGACCAGATAAACCAATACGCCGATGAGTATAAAAATAAACCGCTTCAGAACATTAACGGAGCCGCTGTTCAGAGCCTTAATGATGTACGCAAGGCTTTCGAAAATAAAAACTGTGATTTTTATATACTTAAGTTTATGAACACCGAAAAGCCTCTGCTGCTGGATGCCCGACAGGCTCATAAGCAAAACGATACCATTCTGAAAAAATACAACGTCTCATCGTGGACATTTCCGGAGGAACAATTATGAACAGGGCCATAATTTCTATAATATTTATTAGCTCTTTTATGTCTTCTGCTTTTGCCGGCGGCAGTTCGGACATGTCCGAAAAATTAAAGGACTCCATCGTTTATCTTCAAATATCGTATTATGCCTACGAACAGTATCAGCCCTGGCGAAACAAAGAGCTTACTGAAAGTTCCGGCGTAGGCTGCGCAGTCGGTGCCAATAAGGTCATTACTACCGCGTATAACGTCGCCAATGCTGCGTTTATCAATGCCAAAAAAGCGGGCCGCAACGAATATATATCTGCAAAGATAGAAATTATCGATTACGAAAGCAATCTCGCCCTGATTGAGCTGGATTCAAACTCTCTGGGCAAACCTCTTGTCCCGCTGGTCTTTTCAGAAAATTATAAAAAAGGCGCCGGCGTTAATTTCTACTGGCTCTCGGCCGGCGGACAGATTTACAACGGAAGAGGCTTCCTCGACAGGACATCGGTTGACGTTTCTGCAATTTCCTTTTCACGAATGCTCACTTTCATCGCTGCAGGCACTTCGGATTCCACCAGTTTCGGCCATTTATATTGTCTCGACAACAAACCGCTCGGCATCGCCTGCTGGTCCAATGAAAACAAAGAGTCGGGCATAATTCCGTCAAAGGTAATCAACCGCTTTTTGGCCGACGTAAAAGGCGGTAAATATAAAGGCGCAGGAATGACTGGCTTTGACGCATCCAGCCTGCTCGAACCGGCAACAAGAAAATATCTAAAGATGCCGGATAATATTCAGAATGGTGTTTACATCTCCGCCGTACACACAATCGGCACAGGCAGCGATGTTCTTAAAGTCGGCGACGTGCTGCTTGCCATCGACGGATTTGATATCGACCCTTACGGAAAATTTAAACATCCGCAATTCGATGTGATTTCATTCGATTTCCTGATTACAAACAAAACTGCCGGCGATAAAATCACGTTCGAAATTTGGCGCGGCGGCCGAGCACAGAAAATCGATACGCTTGTCAAACATTTCGACGTATCTCAAATGCTTGTTCCCTGGTACGATAATGACCGCCAGCCGGAATACATTATCGTCGGCGGCTGCATCCTGCAGAAACTTACAAAAACATATCTTGCCGCAAGAGGCAGTGATTGGCAGGGAAAAGTCGAACCGCATATTTACGATTACCTGCTCAACCACGCTTTTGACCCAACAGAGCAGCGGAAACAGATTGTCGTTTTAAGTTATGTTTTGCCTGCCAATATCAACCTGGGGTATCATAATTTAGGTCAGTTAGTTGTCGACAGCATTAACGGCATGAAGATTAACTCTATCAAAGATGTTCCCCAAGCGCTTTCGTTAAATCCTGAATCAAAATTTCACGTTATTGAATTCGAGATGGAACAGCCCGCGATTGTGCTGGACAGAAAACAGCTTGATTCGGCAGGTATTTCAATAGCCCAAAACTACGGCATAGATAAAATTTACAATATTAATCTGATTAATAATTAAATCTAAACGGACTGGTTTCGGAATATGCTCTTAACAACATACTTCGGCCTTTGTTTTACTTCTTCAAAAATTCTTCCGAGATACTGGCCTAAAACGCTGATACCTAATAACTGAATCGCACCCATAAACAATACCACCACTAATATAGTAGTAACACCATGAGGTGTTTCGGGATATAATAACCTTCCTGCAACCTGCGCAACAATTCCTAATAAAGCAAGAAAGAACATTATTAAAGAAAATATACTCATTAGCTCCAATGGGATATAAGAAAAAGAGAAAATTCCTTTTGTGGCCCAGTTAAAATTCTTTAATAAATTATTTGTTGTTTTACCGAACATTCTTTCGGGCCTCAAATAAGGAACTCCCGTCTGCCTGAACCCTGACCATGCTCTTAGCCCGCGTAAGAATCTATCCCTTTCCGGGAAAGATTTCATTATTTCGATAACTTTCCTGTCCATTAAAGAAAAATCCCCCGCATTAAGAGGAATTTTTATATAGGAAAGTTTATGAAAAATATAATAAAAACTTTTATATGCTATTTGCATTAGCAGAGGCGCTTCTCTTTTTGTGCGAACTCCATAAACGACATCAAAACCTGATATCCACTTTTCGTAAAACTGCTCTATGATTTCCGGAGGATCCTGTAAATCGCCGTCCAGCAAAACGACGGCATCGCCGGTAGCTATCTCCATACCGCTTGTAAAAGCCATTTGAGAGTTAAAATTTCGCGAATGGTTAATAGCGACGACATGAGGGTCCTTCTGAACCATATCGAACAATAGACTTTCGGTATTATCTGGGCTTCCGTCGTTTACAAAAATAATCTCATAATCAACATTAATCTTTTTAAAAACATCAGTTAATCTCTTATACATATAAGGGACAGCCTGCCCATCATTGTAACATGCTATTATTGCTGATATTTTTTTCATTTTTTCCCTCTTTAATTATTTCTTGAGATTTAAATAATACGGGGCGTTATTCTTAATCATTTCATCTATTAACCCCGGCAAATCTTCATTTGTCTGCGGCCATCTGGAGTTTATATTGGAAAATATTTTCATCACATCCTTGTCTTCCTCGGCCCAGTGAGAAAATCCATCGTGAATATATTCCCGGTCTCTGCCCGAACTAACCAGTTTTACCGGAATTTTTTCATGATTAATATAATTTCTGATAGTCTCAAAGGCTCTATACAGCAAAAATGGCGTGATTGAATAAACAAAAGGTATTTTTCCTTCCAGCGCCAAGCCTGTCCCGACGCCTGCCAATACTTGTTCCGCAGCCCCTACATTTATAAATCGGTCATTAAAATCCCGCTTAATCTCATCCCACATTTTATATCCCAAATCTGCCGTAACAACCCAGATATTTTCATTCTCTGACATTTTAGAGTGCAGAATATCAACAAAACATCTTCTCATTTTCACAGGTGCAGGATTATTACTCATTTTAAAATCCCCATTGCCAGTTTATAATCATTCTCATTCATCACATAATAGTGAGCGTCTTGTCCCTTTAAAAACGGAAATTGTTCAACAGTGGTCTGTGCAAAAATCACTGAAGGATGTTTTTTATTTACCGAATCTATTGCCGCTGATATTTTATCTGTATTAAGCCCGTCAATCTTTTTCACCTTAAAACCAAAACCTTTGATTCGGTTTAAAAGCAGCGGCGATGATATAGGATCACACGCTCCCCATCCATTTGCGTTAACAATAGTAATCAGATTGCTTAGCTTGTTTTCGTATATAACCCTGAAAGATTCCCAAATACTGCCCTCAGCGCATTCTCCGTCGGATACAACGCAAAAAACCCGTTTTTTTCTGTTTGCCAGAGCCATTCCCACCGCAATTGGCAACCCCTGCCCCAAACTGCCGGATGAGACTTCTATTCCCAAATCAATATTTCTGTCGGGATGAAGGTGCAGCTCTTTTAGGACAGATGAATCAATAATATTATTCTTCTCTAAAATTACATACAAAGCGATACCCGCATGTCCGCTTGACAACACAAAATGTTCGTCTTT
>JBEKEA010000012.1:0-52193 GCA_050014075.1 Sedimentisphaerales bacterium
CAGAATCTCGATATATAAAAACTTTAATCAAATTAATGCTTGATAATTGATATACAAGTATTCATACTGGTATTAAATCAGGTATTTAATAAATGGAAAGGATTGAGAGATGAAAACGATTTTCAAGGTCCTGGTTATAACATTGGTCTGTATGGTTATTAACGGCTGCGGTGGACAGCAAAAAACCGCGACCGGAGAAAAAGTCAACGATAAAGAGCTTACCAGTCAGTCCGATAAGAAAAAAACCGTTTTGCTCCAACAACTCGACAAAAAATACGAGGATGCCAAGACGCATTATGAACTCGGCAGACTCTATCACAGCGAAGGCCAGTGGGACAAAGCCGAATGGGAATACAATAAGGCTCTGGCATTTGATCCCGTACATCATGATGCCCAGGCCTCGATTGTAAAGCTTCTCGTTGACAAAGGCGATAAGCAAAGAAGCGAAGTCGTCGCCGATATGTATATCAGCCAGACCAGCGTAAGCGCAAGGCGATCACTGCTTCTTGGCCGCGCTTTTCAGGAAAGAGGCCTCGACGAATATGCCCTTACAAGCTATCTGCAGGCGCATAATCTGGCGCCCAATTCCGTTGTCATAAACAAACAGCTCGGAAACTTTTATCTGATGAAGGGCGATAAGGTAAATGCAGAAGTTTATCTGCGAAGAGCCTTTGAGCTCGACCCTTATCAGCCCGAAGTCGCAGGCCAGCTTGGCAAACTCGGCGTACAGGTAGAAATTCCTAAAAAAGCACCCAAAGACCTTAAGAAAATTGAGAAAGAAAAAAATGCTCCGGCCCCAAATCAGGCCGGCGGCACAGAAGAATTAAAATAATTCGCCGATACCCGCAACGATTCTGCGACAGATAGCTGATATTTTATTCAAGGCAATCGGACAAAGTTTAATCTCATCTCTATAAACATCCCTCAAAAAAACTGTTAAATTTGGCAAACAGCAAGGTCCGATAAATATTATTATTCGCAAATATATGTCCCTAAAATCCGTATCATCTTAACATATTTACCAATAAAGAGTTATAAGGATATCAGTTTGTAGTCCGATAATACTACAGAGCAAAAACTAATACTTGCGCAAATCATATTTACCCCAAAGTGCCACTTTTACCTTGATTTACATTATGGGACTGGGTAAAATGTGCAAAACTATATATATGAGTTTGGAGGGTGGAGAAAACGACCCAATGCCTTCCCAAACTCCCACTTGTGTTGTATGGCGTACCGAACAGTGATAATTCCGTACGCTGTGAAAAATTGAGAGTTTTTTTCTGCGCGTATATGGAAAGGGCAAAAGAAAAATTTACGCCTGGGCAGAGCTCTGCAAAGGGTGATACTTCGGCAGCGCTAAGGTCTCTGATTGTCCGTAGTGAATTTGTCGTTGGCACATCGCCCGCCTTTAGTTCCATTCTTGAAACAATCAATACTGTTGCCTCAAGGCAGTGCTCTATGATTATCAGCGGCGAAACCGGCGCAGGTAAAGAGATGGTTGCCCGCCGAATACACGTTTGCTCCGATAGGGCAAATGAAATCTTTGTTCCCGTTGATTGCACCACGCTGACAGGCCAGTTATTTGAAAGCCAGTTGTTCGGCCACGTCAAAGGAGCGTTTACCGGCGCAGTCAGCGACACGATAGGTTTCTTCAGGGCCGCCGATAAAGGAACGATATTCCTCGATGAAATCAGTGAAATACCACTCGACCTCCAGGCAAAACTTCTCCGCGTCCTGCAGGAATCTCTTGTTACTCCGGTCGGCTCGGTCAAGTCGTTCCCAATAAACATTCGCATCCTCTGTGCGACGAACCGCAACTTAAAACAGCTTGTCGATAACAACAAATTCCGCGCCGATTTATTCTATCGCCTCAATGTCGTAACCGTTCACGTCCCTCCGTTAAGAGAAAGACCGGAGGACATTATTTGCCTTGCCGAATATTTTCTCGCCCGTCAGGCGGAATTATATAACGAACCATACAAGGTTTTAAGCGATGTGGTTAAAAAACTGCTTGTCGATTATAACTGGCCCGGCAACGTCCGCGAGCTTGCCAATGTTATGGAAAGAGCCTATGTCTTGACAGATACAGAAACCATTACGCCCGCCTCGCTTCCTACCGAAATTCTCATTGCCGCCCCGACCCCGATGGGCAACGGTAAAGCTCGTCTGCCCACGCTCGACGAGGCCCAGCGAAAAGTAATTGTTCAGGCCCTTAACTTGGTCGGCGGCAGGAAACTGGCCGCGGCAAAAATCCTCGGCCTCGAAAGACGCAAGCTCAACCGTCTTCTGGAAAAATTAAATATCCCGCTGTCCGAAGAAAGTTAATTAGAATTATCTCTTCTCTTCGGTTCATTAACTTCCTTTTTATTCTGTAATCTCCAGTCATCTGCTGGATTTATAAATTTTATATCGGCTTCTTTTACAAGTTTTTGACTATAAGTGTTCACCGCATTTTCTACTAAGTGACTAGATACGTGTTCGTGTAATTCTTTTTTTACTTCTTCGTAACTTTTGGTACGGCCGTCTATCTTTCCAATAAATTTTATAATGCTAAAATATGTTAATCCTTTATAATCTTTGTTAGTTATAACTTCGCTGACTTGGCCAGGCTTAAGAGATAAAAGAGCATTCTTCATTTCTGGATCCCGATATAATTCCGCATCTCTCCACATGCGCACGAAATCTGGGTTGAGAAGATGATTTGGATCATGCGGTTTAATCCGATGCTTAGCTAGACTCCTTCTTACATGTGGCTCGGTTTCCTTGACATATATTTCGTTGAAATCTGCTCCATTGCGAATTTTCTTCAAAAAATATTCTGCTCGTTCTTTGCATTTAGCTTCCGTCAGATTCGGGTCATCGCTTTCTCTGTCAGGCCAAAAATCTATCGATATGATACGATATACCGTTTCTAATTGGAAATCACGAATATTTTCATTATAATATGTTTTCATCTGTTCTTCTGTAGGCTTAATATTCTTGGTGCATTCTTTCTTGCATAATTTTAGGTAAAGCATCCCTGCTTTTATGTTCCTTTCAAATTCATCGAAATCGCCTTTATAGTCTTTAATATTTTTAAGTTCATCGTACAGTCTTTTTTCGTTTTCGCTGATGAAGTTTTGAACCTCATCATTATCGATCCAAACGAATTTTTTTCTTCCTTCCTGAAGAATGACTTCTGTGGTAATCATTTCACCCATAACATCTTTTCTTGCATCTTCCAAGGTATATGATGGTTCTCGTTTTACTTTTTCTTTGTATTGGTATTTTGCGATTTTTGACACTTTATCTTCATATATTTTTGCACCATTAACAGTTATTGCAACTGTTTTGGAATCGTTTTCCTTGTTATCGCCCAATAAAAATGCTTTTGCTGGTATGGTAATAAAAAGGATTACGATTATTGAGGCAAGTAATAATTTGGCAATAAGTCTCTTCATGATTAACTCTCCAAAAATCCATTTCTTAAATTTATTATTGCAGAATCCATGCTCATTAAATTATATTCATTTATAGCTTATAATCAAATATAAATCTGCATAATTGTCATATAAAAAATGATAAACGCTGCCAAAATCACTAATACAAATTTAAATTTAATGTTATAATGCCCGCAATGAAAAACAGGAAAATTACAATATTAACAGATGTTATCGAGCAGCAGTTTCTGCCGTTTACAAGAACGACTTCGCGATATATCGGTGGCGAGTTCAACCAGATAAAAAAAAACCTCGACACCTGCGATTTGAAAGTAGCCTTGTGCTTCCCTGATGTTTACGAAATTGGGATGAGCCATACCGGTATAGCGATAATATATGAGGCGTTAAATCGCCTGCCGAACGTTGCCGCCGAAAGAGTTTTCCTGCCCTGGCTCGATGCGCAGGAGATTATGAAGCAAAAAAACGTCCACCTTTATACCCTCGAATCAAAAGCCGCCGTTAAAGATTTTGACATTATAGGTTTCAGCCTGACTAATGAGTTATGCTATACCGCCGTCTTAAATACCCTTGACCTTGCCGGCATTCCTTTGAGGAGCAAAGACAGGGACGAAAATTTCCCGCTGATTTTAGGCGGGGCGGGTATGGCAAACTGTTGCGAGCCTGTTGCGCCTTTTTTTGATATGTTCCTGCTGGGACAAGCCGAAGAGGCAGCCGTCGAACTGGCAAAGTTTCTGATTGAGAATAAAAATTCGGCAAAACAGAATATTTTAATGGAAGCCGCAAAAAAATTTCCATTTATTTATGTGCCATCTTTATACGAAGGCTCGCCTCCGCGAATTTCTGATGCTGTCATCGACGACCTTGATAATTCTGTCGTTCCTGAAAAACCTATCGTGCCTTTTACACAGGCTATTCACGAAAGGATAAGTGTTGAAGTTATGCGAGGCTGTCCGGGCAGATGCAATTTCTGTCAGGCAAGTTTTTGCCGAAGACCGCTGCGTTTCAGAAGTCCGCAAAGAATCTTTGAAATCGCAAAAAAAGCCTACCAAGCAACAGGTTTTGATACAATCAGCCTTTTGAGCCTTTCGACAGCCGATTATCCATATCTTGAAGAAACGTTAAATTTGCTTAATGAATATTTTGAGCCGCGCAGAGTTGGAATTTCTCTTCCGAGCCTGCGAGTCGATGTGCAGTTAAAGCTTTTGCCGAAACTTGCGTCATCGGTCCGCAAAAGCGGCCTGACAATAGCTGTAGAAGCGGCAAACGAAAGGCTTCGCGGGATTATCAATAAGCCGATTACGGATGAAAATCTTTTTGCTGCCGTCGCCGAGGCCTACAAACAGGGATTTGAGAGCATAAAACTTTATTTTATGGTGGGCCTGCCCAGCGAAACCGAGGACGATATTAAAGATATCGTAAAACTTTGTATGAATCTGGCGCTATTGCGAAAAAAAGTCTGCAATAGAGTTGCCGGCATAAACGCTGCGGTAAGCTGGTTTGTGCCAAAGGCTCATACGCCTTTCGGTTGGGCTGGTCAGCAAAGCGAAGAATATTTTAGAAACGCCAGAGAAATAATTTACGCCGAGAAAAAGAGACTTAACGCAAGATTTGTAAACTTTAAGTTTCATCACGTCCAGAGAAGCCTTTTGGAATCCGCTATCGGCAGGGGAGACAGCAGATTAGCAGATGTAATTGAATATGCTTATAGAAGCGAGGCGAGATTTGATTTATGGGATGAATGTTTCAATTTTGAGATTTGGCAAAATGCGTTTAAGAATTTCGGCCTTGATTTGCGGCAGCTCGCCGCAAGAAAATTTGAATCTGATGAAATTCTGCCCTGGGAGCATCTCGGCGGGCCTGATAAAAAGTATTTACTGAAATTAGCTGCCTCATCCTAAACCTTATTGCGATTTGGCAAATATTGGGGAAAGAATAGCGATGGATTTTCTTATCGATTCAATAAATATTATCAGCACCAGCAGCAGCATAACGACCGAGAGGACAATATTTAGATTTCCCTGAAAGTTATGCTTCGGCAGGTAGTTATTGATTATATTGTCGATACCTGCCGTAAAAGTTGTAACAAACATAAACAGGGAAGGAATAAATGTTATAAGGCAGTAATACCATTTTTTCGAATGCCGGAGGATAAAAATGGTTCCAATACAGAGAGCGAGCGTCGCAAGGAGCTGATTGGCCACACCGAACATCGGCCAGATAGTGGAGATTTCGCCAAAGTAAACAAGATAGCCCCATAGACAACTGATTATGGTACCGGTTAGAAGCACGCCCGGCAGCCAGGTGCCGCTTGCCAATTTAGGATAAATAGGTTTAAGCAATTCCTGAAGTATATAACGGGCGACGCGTGTTCCGGTATCGACAGTTGTTAAAATAAAAAGCGCCTCGAACATAATTGCAAAATGATACCAATAGCCCATCAGGTGTTTCATACCTTTTATGGCTGAAAGTATCAGCGACATTCCCGCAGCCAGAGAAACGGCTCCGCCTGCTCTGCCGGTCAGTGTTTCGCCGGTCATTCTTTCAATTTCCGCAAGCTGGCTGGCGTGCATACCAAGTTTTTCAAAAAGGGCGGGCGATAAATTTATCGCGAAATAATCTCCGGGCAGCATCACTGTCGCGGCAATCAGGGCCATAACTGAAACGACGGCTTCTACGAGCATCGCGCCATAGCCTATAAATCGGATATCGGATTCTTTGTTAATCATCTTCGGAGTAGTGCCCGAACCAATCAAACTATGAAAGCCGCTGATTGCTCCGCAGGCAATGGTAATACAGACAAACGGCCAGACTTTGCCGGGAATTATTGGGCCTCCGCCATGAATATACGGTGTTAACGCGGGCATATTAATTTTTGGATTCACAATACAAATTCCGATTACCAGAAATCCGATTGTTCCCAGTTTCATATAGGAACTCAAATAGTCCCGCGGGCACAAAAGCATCCAGACGGGAAGCACAGATGCAATCAGACCATAAAGAGGCAGTATAATGGACAGTGTGTGCTTGGAGAGAAGAAAGACCGAGCCGAAACTCGTTTTCGATAAAGGTTCACCGAATATTACGCCCAGTATTACAATCGCCACTCCGATCAGCGACGCTTCGATAAGTTTTCCAGGCCTTATCTTATACATATAAAGTCCGACAAACAAAGCCGCTGGAATAGTTACCGCTATGGTAAATGTTGCCCAGATGCTTTCGTTAAGAGCGTTAACAACCACAAGAGCCAGCCCTGCCAGAGCGGTTATAATAATAAATAGTATCGCAAAGCCTGTAGCGACACCTGCCGTGCCGCTTATGTGCTCCTTGGCCAATTGAGTCAGAGACAGTCCCTTCAATCTGACCGAGGCAAAAAGAATAACAACGTCATGCACAGCACCGCCGAGAACAGCGCCGATTAGTATCCAAAGATAGCCCGGCAAAAATCCGAACTGAGCAGCCAGGACAGGACCTACGAGTGGACCGGCGCCTGAAATAGCAGCGAAGTGATGACCGAACAATACATATTTATTTGTGGGATGGTAATCTTTACCATCACGGAGGGTGTGAGCCGGTGTCGGAATGGCATCATTAAGAACAAGCACTTTTGTAACGATAAATTTAGAGTAATATCTATAGGCTAAAGCGAATACAAGCAGGCTTACGATTACAAGAGTCAACGCATGCATAATTATTCCTTAAAATTAATCGAATATTTTATCCTGAATTATTTTGTTCGATGAGTAAATTTTTTAAGACCGCCAGGCTCCTGCAAACCGCTCTTTTTGCCGGATTTGTGAAAATTGATAATTATATCAGCGGCTTTTTGCGGGTCGTCGCAGACAGAAAATACATGCATATCCTGCGCGTCGATGTAATTATGTTTGGCGAGCATTTCTTTTTTGATCCAGTCCACAAGCCCCGTCCAGTAATCGCTTCCCATAAGAATAATTGGAAAATATACCTGCTTTAGCGTCTGGATCAGCACAAGTGCCTCGAAAAACTCATCCAATGTCCCAAAGCCGCCGGGAAAAACGACAAAACCGTTGGCGTATTTTAAAAACATTACTTTCCTGCAGAAAAAATACCTGAAATGCAGCGAAAGATTCTGATAAGAGTTTGGAATCTGCTCCTGCGGCAGGTCGATATTTAGCCCGATGCTTTTACCTTTAGCATTGGCTGCGCCTTTATTTGCCGCCTCCATAATTCCGCCGCCTCCACCTGTGATAATCGCAAAACCGGCCTTGGCTAAAATCGTTGCTGTTTCTTCCGCGAGTTTGTAATATTTATCGTCTGGTTTTGTCCTTGCCGAGCCGAAAATGGAAGCGGCAGGTCCGACTGTCGCGAGCTCTTCAAATCCTTCGACGAATTCAGCCATTATTCTGAATACCCGCCAGGTTTCTTCGGTAGCTACGCCAAATCTTGCTATTTTTTCGCTTTTTTCGCTCATTTGTGCTGCCTTTCCATTACCAAAGTTCCGGTTTATTTGCCGCCGGACAATATTTCGCAATCGGACAATTTTCGCAATCCGGCTTTCGCGCCGGACATATATTTCTGCCGTGAAAAACAAGCAGATGACTGAAAAGCGTCCAGTTTTTCTTCGGCACTATTTCCATCAGGTCGAATTCCAGCTTTACCGCGTCATTAGTATTCGCTGAAAGCTGCAGCCTTCTGCTAAGCCTCAAAACGTGCGTGTCGCAAACGACACCCTGCACGCCGAACGCGTTGCCCAAAACCACATTCGCTGTTTTCCTGCCGACTCCGTTGAGCGATAAAAGCTCGTCCATCGTTCCCGGCACCTTGCTATTAAAATCGCTGATTATTTTTTGACAGGCTTTTTTTATATTCAGAGCCTTATTATGATAAAAGCCCGTGCTTTTGATATCCTGCTCAATCTGGCCAAGCGGCGCACCGGCCCAGTCTTTTGCGGATTTATATTTTTTAAAAAGCGTCTTTGTAACGATATTCACCCGCACATCGGTGCATTGCGCAGATAAAATCGTCGCGATAAGAAGCTCTAAAGGATTGCCGTGTTCCAAAGCGCATTTGGCCTGCGGATATGTCTTCTTCAATATCGGCCAAATCGCTTTCACTCTTTCTTTGGCCTTTAGTTTATCAATTTTTACAACGGCTCTTTCGGCCATTATTTTTCCACATCCTTAAGACTTTGCAGATTTTTTATCAGTTCATTTTTAATCAGATTGCCGGCCAGTTTAATAGGCGTTTCTTTTCCCGGCAATAACAATACCGTTACCGGAACGGCAGGCTCATTGTAAATTTCCTTCAAAGCGATTGTCGCCGGATAGTCAAACTGCGTCGTGTCAGCCTTTATTGCAAGGACGCCTTTTTGTTTTATCAAATCGGCAACCTGTTTACTTGAGAAAACCGTCTTATCTAAAATCTTGCACGACAAACACCAGTCAGCGGAAAAATCAATAATTACCGGCTGATTGTTTTTCTGTGCCGATGCGATAACGGTCGCATCATACGGCTTCCAGTCAATAATAGCTTTTTGCGGTTCGCCCAGGAGGATAAAACCAAAAAGAATCGCCAGGATAATCGCTGCTAATCTGATTATAAATTTTTTCCCCTTAGGGGTATCATAACTGACGCACACTCCCCACATCCATACGCAAACAGCAATTACTATAGAGTAGTAAAGGACATCTATAATTTTGTCCGCCTGCACCGCTTCGAGAAGTTTAACCCCGATTCCCAGCAGAATAAATCCTGTCGCGTGCTTGAAAAGTTCCATCCATCTGCCGGGCTTTGGTATTTTCGCAAGCAGTTTCGGAATGCTTGTCAGTATTACGTATGGCAAAGCCATACCGACGCCGATTAGCAATATTGTAATTGTCGCAAGCGGTATCGGCTGAGTCTGCGCCCAGGCCAGGACAAATGTAAGAATCGCGAAACTGCACGGCGTGCTGAGAACCGCTGCCAGAAATCCCATTGCGACGGAACCTGCCAAACCTCTGCTTTGTTTGCCGCTGCCGACCGAGACAGGTATGCTGAACGTAAAAACGTTAAACATATATAACGCGAGCACAACCATTAAAATCGCCATGCCTGTTACAAATGCCGGATTTCTAAACTGGTCGCCCCATTGGAAAACCATACCGAAACCGAGCTTTAAGAAGATATTTACTGCGGCGAGCACGGCAAAAAAAAGTACAATCCCGGCCCCAAAAGCCAATCCCATCGCAATACTTCTTGCGGCGTTTTGTTTTGATTGCGCCACAAGCCGCATTACAATAATAGGCAATACCGGCCAAACGCACGGCATAACATTAAGCAAAAGACCCGCCAATATCGCAAGCGACAGTACCGTCCCGGGGTTAGCCCCGCCAACACTTTGGCGGGGTTCTTTTTGTGTCGGAATCACAAACGCCGGCTTACTCATATCCGCCGATGCTGAAATCTCAAGTTTTTTATTCAATTCATAAGAACTCGGCTTGCACAATTGCTCCGAACAGGCCAAACCTTTTATCGTAATCTTCACATCGCTGCTTGTAGTGCCTGTTTTAAAAGGAATATAAACATTGAACTTTCCGCTGAACACCGCGAGCTTTTTGCCGGTAACCTTATCTGAGTACAATTCTCCCTTGGGAAAAACGGCGTTGGCAAAGACAAGCCCCTGTCCCTGCGCCGTAACTTTTAATTCCATTCCTTCCGGAGCGGTTTTTTCATCTGCGTAGAAATGCCAATCTTTGGCCATACTGAATGAGATTTGAATCGCGCCATTTGAATCCGGTTTCACTGGCTGATACTGAAATGCAAGGTTTATCTGGGCAAGGTCGTCCTTGACTTGATCATTTGCCGAAAGCAAACTTGCCGCAACGGCAAGTATTACCAGTAAAATTAATCTTTTATACATCTTCCTCATTCGTTAAAAGAGGATTTAGTTATTTGTCTTTTCCTGCTCTGTTTTAAGCAAATCGCCTACAGTCGGCTTGTTTAAACTCCCGCCTTCGAGAATGGTTTTTACCTCGGCTGCGTCTAATGTCTCGTATTTCAAAAGTGCCTCGGCTATCGCCTGCATTTTATCGCGATTGTTTTGAATAAGTTCCATAGAGGCTTTGAATGCCAGGTCTATAAGTTTTTTAACTTCTATATCTATAATTTCCGCGGTTTTCTGCGAGTGTTCCTGCCCCGGCATTCCGAAATACATATCCTGTGTCTGCGTGCTGTAATCGACCGGCCCCAGGTCCTCGCTCATTCCCCAGGTCTGCACCATTTCTCTTGCCAGAGCTGTTGCCGTCTGTATATCAGATTGTGCTCCGCTTGATATATCATCGCAGAAAAGTTGTTCCGCTATTCGTCCGCCGAAACATACCTGCAATTGTGCCATACAGTATCTTTTCGTAAAAATGGTCCTGTCTTTCTCCGGCAGAGAAAAAGTCGCTCCGCCCATCGGACCCCTCGGTATGATGCTTACTTTGTGCAGCGGGTCGGCATCCTTCAGCATTGACTGCACAAGAGTATGACCTGCCTCGTGGTATGCGGCAATTTTTTTATCAATCTGGTCTATGGCTCTGCTGCGTTTTTTCCTGCCCCAGCGAACCTTGTCCCGCGCCTCTTCGAGGTCTTCCATTTCGACAAAATCCTTATTATTCATCGTTGCTGCGATAGCCGCTTCGTTGATTATCGCCTCGAGGTCTGCACCGCTGAACATCGGCGTTCCCCTTGCAACTCTTTCAAGGTCAACATCAGGACCCATTCTGACTTTTCTGGCGTGAATCTTAAGTATCTCCGTCCTGCCTTTAACATCCGGCAGCGGAATATAAACCTGTCTGTCGAATCTGCCCGGCCGCGTCAGTGCCTTATCGAGTATATCTCCGCGGTTTGTGGCTGCCATAACAATAACACCGTCATTCGTATCGAAACCGTCCATCTCTACAAGAATGGCGTTTAAAGTCTGTTCTCTTTCGTCGTGCCCGCCGCTTACAAATCCCGGCCCGCGCTTTCTGCCGATAGCGTCAATCTCGTCCAAAAATATTATGCATGGCGAACTCTCCTTTGCCGTATTAAATAAATCGCGCACTCGCGATGCACCGACGCCGACAAACATCTCGACGAAATCGCTGCCGGAAATACTGAAGAACGGCACATTTGCCTGACCTGAGATTGCCTTTGCCAGCAGCGTCTTGCCGCAGCCCGGCGGGCCCACAAGCAATATGCCTCGCGGTATCCTGCCGCCGATTCTCTGGAATTTCTTCGGATGTTTCAAAAATTCTATAATCTCAGCCACTTCTTCTTTGGCTTCATCGATACCGGCCACATCGTCGAAGGTTACCTTCATCTGCTCTTTGCCGTGCATCTTGTGTTTGCTTCTGCCGAAGTTCATCAGCATTCCGCCAGGCCCGTTGCGGGCATTTCTTATGAAGACAAAATAGAAAAATGCTATCATCAGCGCAACCGGAAGTATCCACCCCAGCAAAGATATCCATATCTGCGGCTGAGCGACGGTCCACTTGACCTGTGCTGTTAGAAGCTTTGCAGTTATGTCCGGCAGCATCTCCGGCCTGTAGCCTACTCTAAATGTCTTTGTCGCCTTTGGAAGCCGCGAGGCGACACCGGCAGCGTTAAACTTGCCGGTTATCTGGCTGTCCCCGATTTCAACGCTTTCCATTTTGCCTTCGGAAAGATATTTTTCAAACTCGTCATTGCTGATTTCGTCACGTGCCGAATACTTGTCGAACATCGTTATAATAGTTATAAATGCAAGACCTAATAACAACCAGCCCAGCGGCCCGGTTCGTTGCCCGAGGGGCGGGGTCTTTGACGGCTCCGATGGCCTTCTCGTTGAATTCTGTTTCTTTTTATTATTCATATCTTTCTGTTTCGTTCCGCGTTATACAGCGGCGTTCTATTACCACTTCGTTTGCATTTCTTCTACGATTCTCTCAGCAAGTTTGTTTGTCGCTACTCTGGATGCATATTCGAAGCTCTGCTGCTCGAATTCCGAATAACCTGCTGTTGCCGTCAGGCTGGCGTTTTCAACCAGGTATTGACCCGTCTTAAGATTTTTCCAGCTGAATACCGCCGTAATTTCCGCCTGGTTCTCAAGTGCTCTGCCGGTATCTCGGTCAAGTGTCAGTGGCACACCGCCTATCCCTGTTATCTTTCCGCTTAATACCGTATCTGCTCTGCTTTTGTCTGAAATTATTTTATATGGTGTCTCCGATTCTATGCGCTTTGCGATAGCGTCCGTCAGGTCGTATTCAAGGTCTCTGGTGAATGTCGTATTATCGAACATCTCGACAAAAACGCTTTTTACTTCATCCGTATATAACGGCTTATTGCTGTATCCGACGCAGCCGGCGAAAAAAATCATCGCTGCCGCAAATGCGGTTGTTACAACCGTTGTCTTTATCCTGTTAGAAATCTTTTTTTTCGTGATAGACTTCAGCAATTTATAATTTCTAACGGGACTCATAACAATAAACCTTTCCAGTTTATCTTTTTCTTTTTAGTTGTCTGCTGCTGAGCCTGCTTTTCCAGTTCTTTTTTAATTCCCGGCTGTTTCTCTTCCGCGGTTTTTGTCGCGGCACATGCAGGCCAATCGTTTATTATTCTCTGATAATATATATCGGCAGCGGTATAACTGCCGGTTTTGGCATAATAATTGGCGATTAGCAATTCCTTTTCCGAAAGTTTCTCATCCAGTTCGGGCAGCTTTCCTTCCAGGCCGAGCTGTTGTGCCGAGTCTGGATACCTCTTAATATATTCTGAATAATAACTTCTTGAACTCTCGAGCACCTTCCCATCGAATTTTGGACCTTTATATGCCCGCTCAAGACTTCTTGCTCGTCCAATCAATGATTCCTGGCCCATCTCGCCTGTCGGCCAGCGGGTGGCTATGCTCGACCATGCCTTGTAAGCTTCTTCATAAGCGCCTCTTTTTTCATTAGTCTGTGCCAGCGTCTCAAGTGCTCGTTTGGCAGCCGGGGCATCGCCCGCTCTGTCTGCGATTTTGTTTGCTATATCAGTGCCTTCTTCATACGCGCTTACTCTGAATACTTTCAACACAGGCCTTTTCTGGCCGTTAAGATACGCTGTCGATATCTGCTGTTGTCTTTCCAGGGCCGAGTTAAAAAACGGACTTTTCGGATAGTCTTCCAGAAATTTGTCATAAGCGTTCGCAGCCTCGAAATATTTATGTCTGCTGTATAGTATTTCGGCCTTTACATAAGCATTGAAATCTTCGCTGGCGATTTCAGGATAGTTCTTTTTGAGTTGGTCGTATGCTTTTTTGGCTTTTCCCGTATTGCCTGTCGATACATACTGTTTTGCGTCGGAAGCGGCCAGCATAAAAGCGCTCTGGCCATTCTCACTGGTTTTCTGCCAGTTTTGGTCGTTTCCAAGGTGCCAGGTTTCGGCAGCGCAAATTACGCCTAACCCTAAGACTGCAAACAAAATAAGTCCATTTTTCCGCATAACTTTATACTCCAAAATTTGCCGAACCGACATTATATACCAACTCGCCATACCTTGCAAATCTTAAACCCTGTCCCTGTCAGGAGTTTGTCCAATCCAAAATTGGTAATGGTACGAAGTTTGTAATCACGTTGCCCGCGTAAAATATTCATCCCCAAGCCAAGGGGAAAAATTATCAATTAATTAAGAGTTAGACATTTTTTTAAAACGGAAAATAAGGACTTAGCTCTCTGCGAGAGCGAAAAATTGGGATTTTGGAGAATTTTTCAGATGTTTTTGGGTGTAAGTCCTTTAAAATAAAAGATTTGAGGACGTCCCCGCAGTTTTGCCGGCGGTGCAAAACTAAGCGCGGGGATGATATAAGTCCTTTGTTTTCGAGGGGGTTTTTGGGATAAGTGCTTACAGAGACAAGTGTTAGTCTAAATTTTCAAAATTTTTAATTTTTTTTGATTATTCTGCCCTGATTTAGAAAGATTTTACCCTGTTTTTATACGATTTTGGTGCTTTTTTGAATCCACAGATTAGCCGTTAGTTAATAGTCGCTGGTCGCTAGTAAAGTGAAAAATTGAGGAATCCGCGCCGCTGAATTTTCCCTGCTGGCAGTTCGAGCTATTTAGGAGTATTTTGATGGAGGAAGATTTGGGGAAATATAAAGAAAGAAGAATTCTTAGCCATCTCGATGCGTCGGGATCTCCGCTGCGGCTCCAACGAATTAATTTCACCACAGAGATCACGAAGAAACACGAAGAATTTAGACGCAGATTTCTCGGATAATGCGGGTTTTTCACCACCGAGACACCGAGAAACACAGAGAAATTTTTAGACACGGATTAACACGGAATTACACTGTTCATTGCTTTAAGACATCCCTACGGGATTTAATAATTTCAAAAACAACCCCTTCCTGAAGCCGACCCATTCGACTTCGCTCAGGGCAGGGCTTCATCCGGGTTTATATTTTGCAATTATTGCCGCTGCGCGACTGTTGTCTTAAAGCAATATAATACCCCAAAAATAGAACGTCCTCGGTTTATTTCCCTGCTGACAAATCAATAAAAAACAGTTTTTAAATATACAAGTTTGTGTGGTAAAATAGTATAAAAGCTAATTTATCAGGACGCAGGCGATATACCTGCTAAGCGGTTTGACCTGTGGTAAGGTTCGATTACCTGTCTAACCTGCCACTGCTCAGGCCGACCCGAAAAAGGACAGGCAAAAAATGAGTTATGTACCACCTAAATTTACAGACAAAGATGGCAAAGTATATGAAGGCGAGATAGCGTGGCAAAAGGCGTGGGAGAAATTCTTAGAATATGGGCGGTATACGATACCTGAAAAACCATTTGCTGATAAACCAATAAAGATTACTGACAATAATTATAGCCCTGGCGAAGGGTATCGGGAACTTTTGACAGAGGAGGAGCGAAAAGTACTTATGAAAGCAGTGCCCGAACTTTCGGACGCTGGTTTAGAGGCTGTTTTGCGTAGAGTTTATAATATGGGAGATGAACGGATAAAAAAATTAACTTGGGTAGATGTTTTTGGCTTTTTAGAAGATTATCTGCGGGTAGGACAAAACAGCAGCAAAGCGGGGACTGAAGATTTAACCGATACAAAGCAAAATAGCATTGTAAAAACACTCAAAAAGCTCTTTAAGAATGCTTGCGAGTTGACATTAGATAGTCAATTTGTATGCGGATATATTGGGATAAATGATAAGACGGGTAAAAGCCGAAATGAAATTATAGCAGAGAATAAAATATACCTCGATTTGAAAAACGAATGTCAAAATTTAGCGGGTATTGAGGATTTGTTAAAAATATGGCCGATAAGAGATAAGGCTATTGGCTTTTTAGAAACTTATGGGAAATCCGCACTGGAAGTTGCGTACAAATTTATTCAGGAAGCCATAGGAAAGAGAATACCATTTTTACCTAATTACCCTAATGGGATTCATAATTTCAATTGCCAAGAAGAGGAGCTTTTGGCAGAAATAGACATAGAAATGGAAAAGTTCAAAGGCCAAGAGCAGCAGCCCAAACCAGCCAGCGGCGATGAGAAAAAGAAAGGCATTATCTGGAAAATATTAAAAATTATTGGGGTTACTATTGGTGCTATTATTTCTTTTCTTGGAGGCCTTGAGGCGCTACACAGTTTAGGATGGCTCGAACCAATTAAGGCGTTCATTTGCAAAATATTGCTAAATAAATAAAAGAAGAATTAAAGGGGGCAGATGCCGTTTCCTGAAAAAGACGATTTCACCACGAAGAAAAAAAAATAAATAGAATAAATTAAATAAAAATAATATAATACTTCGTGTCGCTTTGTGAGCTTCGTGGTAGAGGAATAAGTACTTGTTTTTGATTTAAAACCACGAAAAATAACGATTCCACCACGAAGAATAGAAGAATCACGAAGAGAAAATTTATATAATTAAAAAAATAATATATTATAATCCTTCGCGGTTAAAGGAGAAATGAAATGGAATTCGATGAACTATCAAATAAGGTGATTGGATGCGCCCTTGAGGTACATAAAAGATTAGGGCCGGGATTACTTGAATCAGCTTACGAAAGATGCCTGTCGTTTGAACTTATAAGTGCCGGAATTCGGCATAGCACCCAAAAAGAGTTGCCTATTGATTATAAAGGAGTAAAACTGGATTGCGGCTATCGGACAGATATGATTATCGAGAACGATATAATTTTAGAGCTTAAAAGCGTTGACAAAATTATGCCGATTCATGAGGCGCAGCTTCTTACTTATATGAAACTTTCCGGCATTAAAATCGGTCTGCTTATGAACTTTAATGTTTGCCGATTAAAAGATGGCATAAAAAGATTTGTTTTATGAACCACGAACTATTCCACCACGAAGAATCGAAGAAACACGAAGAAATAAAAAATAGATAAAATTAATAAAAATAGGGGATAGGGTTTAGGAAAATAGAGCGCGTAAAAAACCCCCTCTGTCCCTTAGGGGCAGAAGGGGTTTTGGGTTTAAAAGCTTTATTTTTTGCCCTTGGATGAGCTATCCGCTTTTGGCGGGTTTGGTTCGCTTTTTTCCGGCCTTGTCGCAAAGAAGTTATAAAATAGCTATTGCGAATGACCTTTTTTTGTGGGAATAAATTGTAGTCATTGGGGCTGTTGAAAAACTGTTCGGCGAAGACGACACCCCGCCATTCGCTTAGACCTCACTCATTTTTGGTTATTATTTATTACCACCGTTCTGTCTTCCTTTATGTTTTTGGCTTTTGGAAAAGTAAACTCCGGTTTTTCCTTCAGTATCGCATACCCAAAATTGAGCATTGTATCGTTGCCGAGCTTATCCACCTCCAGCGGCTTTATAAAGAAATTGGCTATTACCCCCTTGATAGTGCCCCAGTAACTCTCATCCTCCGTATTCCTATGGATAGATGCTATTAGTATTCCCATTTTGGGTTTTGTTCCGCTCCTTCTGAATGTAAGCGTGTCCACCCTGGCAATCAACTCATTATATCTATTTTCATATTTATACTGTCCGCCCTGGGGCTTAACACTGTAAAGCCCAATGGTTACAGGGCTTTTTTGGCTCCTTGCGTCGAAACATATATCTACCTCGGTAACAATCTGTGTAGAGCCGTTAATCGTTCCTTTAACCTCGATAAGACCAACTCCATCTCCTTCAAACTTAATATAATCAAGCATATTTGTCAGCGGCTCTCCTTTTTTCACATCATCGAGATTTCTCGCTATCATCCCCGCAGAGTCAAATATGTTTTTGTGAAAGCCCTTTCCCGATAGTTCAAATTCACAGGCCACATAAAAGGAGTTTGAAGTAAACGTTCTTTTATACGAGATAATGCCTTCCTGCTGCTCATTATTAACATTGATTTCCCTGTCAACAAGTGCCGGAGATATCAGCGGAATAAAATACGCGAAAGCTAAAATAGGATTTTTTTTGAACGTCTCTTTACTATAATTCAATATAAGTGTCGGACCATTTGCATCAGTGTTGTCGCTTACACTGCCTTCTTGTTTTGACAGCGCTTCTGATGGGGGGTTACTGTAGCAGCAGCCTGCCATCGCAATGCAAAAACACAAAAATATACATACTATTTTCAGGTTAAACTTCAATTTAAACCCTAATAATTGTTAATTGGTCTTCGAGTCCTTGCCTTCTACCCTTAAATTCTTTGCCTTTGGAAATGTAAATGTTTCTTTGTCGTTGAATAATGCACAACCAAAATCAAGCATCGTATCGTTGCCTAATTTGTCTATCTCCAGGGGCTTTATAATTAAATTAGCCAAAGCTCCTTTTAGATTTCCCCAAAAATCGGGTTTGCCGCCTTCGGCGTAGATCGCAGATACTATAATACCCATCAGAGGCTTGTCTGTACTTTTACTGAATGTAAGGGTGTTAACTCTGGCAACTATCTGGTCATATTTATTTTCATATTTATACTCTCCATTTACAGATTTAACGCTGTAAAGCCCCACTGTAACCGGACTGGTTTTGCCTCTGCCGTTAAAATGAACTTTCACTTCTGTCGCGGTCGCTTTTTTTCCCTCAAGCTTGCCTTTAATCTCAATCCAGCCATATCCTTCTCCTTCAAACTTAATATAACCAAGTATATTCTGAAGGGGCTTGCCCTTTTTTAATCCTTTTGTATTTCTTGCAATCATTCCAGCCGAATCAAATTTATTTTTATGAAAACCGCTTCCCTGCATCTGGAATTCGCCGGAAGCATAAAAAGATTTTGAAGTTGGTTTTCTGACACAGGAAATCAGGCCGGATTTCTGCCCGTTACCTTTACTCGTCTCGCTGTAAACAAGTGTCGGCGATATCAGTGGAACAAAATACATAAAGTCAGGGGTAGGATTTTTCAGAACTTTATCACATTTCAATATAACCGTCGGGCCGCTCGAAGCCGTGCTGTCGCTTTTACCGCAGCAGACCCCTGCTGTCATGATGGAAAAAACCAAAAACATACATACCATTTTCATGTTACACATCCTTGAATCATAGTAATTATTAGTTGGTCTTTGAGATTTTGTGCCATGCGCACCGAAGACATCGCCTTCGGGAAAACTTCTAACGCTTACTTAATGAAACTATGTACTCAGAAGCCGCGGGGAACATATCCCATCAGCAGCAGTACCAGCAGGATAACCAGTACCAATGACAAACCACCGGTTGGGCCGTAACCCCAATTGCGGCTGTAATTCCATCGAGGCAGCCCGCCGAAAAGAAGTAAGATAACAATAATAAGTAATAACAATCCCATAAAAAGTTCCTTTCAATTGCCTTAACAAGCAACACCTGGCACACGCCTTATCAGTGCCGCTCTTCACGCTGTTCCTTTTGTAACTCATATTCTTTTTCCCGGTATTGATCCGACTGCTCCTGCTCCAAATGCCGGTCTTGGTCCGACTGCTGCTCCCGCAATTCCTCCCGTCGATCATCCCGCCGCTCGTGTCTTTCACCTTCGCAGCCGCCGCACATAAGGAACAAAGAAAGCATAAACATCGTAACAAATAAAATCTTTACCCTTGCCATACAATTCTCCTTATTTGCGAAGATATAGTATTTCACAACGTCGAAAAAAGTCGTGTATTGCAGTCGCCCATGAAAACTCAACCCACCTTGGTTAATATCACGACAGCGCCTTCCGAATCGCTTCTGATCCCAGCGAGCCCCCACCCCCCTAAAGAGGGGGCTCATCGTTTAACGCCAGCAAGATTAAGTGCGCCCAATGGCGCACTTTCCCTTGAACAACTTCTTTAAAATTTATGGAGCTACAACCTTTACGTTGAATGTCGTTGAGGTCGGCTCGCCCGTTGTCGGGGTTCCCATTACAGATACTTTATACTCACCGAGATTAGCGTCTTTGAGCGCCGTAATCATGATTTGCACATCTGCTGCATCGCTGGCCTTGACGACAACTTTGGCCGGTTCAAAAGTGAGGCCTTTGCCCTTGAACAATTTAATTTCCAGCGTTACATCCTGCTTGAAAGACTCGCCTCTCTCCAGAGAGATGGTAACACTTTGGGTTTCACCCTGTTTAATCTTTGTGTCGAAAGTTGGGACAGCAATCTTGAATCCTTCGCCCTTGGCCGTACTGCCGCCTTTATCGCTGTCTGATTTCACGGTGTAGCCGGCATCCGGAGCGATAACTTTCACTGTGAATTCCACTGAGGTTGGTTCGCCCGTTGTCGGGGTTCCCTTCACAGAGACTTTATACTCGCCCAGTGCTGCTTCCTTAGGCACAGTAATCGTTAGTTCCACTTCCGGTTTGTCACTGGCTTTGACGAGAACTTTCTCCGGGCTGACGCTGATGCCACCCTTGGCCGTTACAATTTCCATCTTCACATCCTGCTTGAAAGATTCGCCCCTCTGCAGTTTGATGGTAACACTCTGGGTTTCACCCTGTTTGACTTTCACATCGAACGTTGGGACGTCAATCTTGAATCCTTCGCCTTTGGCCACACTGCCGCCTTTAGCGCTGTCCGTGCCGTAGGAAACGATTGTCAGAGCAAGCGTTAGTACGACCATAATCGCAATTACTTTCTTCATTTGCTATTCCTTTCTAAAATAAATTAAAAATGGAGTCATACAATACTCCATTTTATGTAAAACACACTTCACACCTAAGCCTTTTGATTTTGATATCTGTTTCATAAAATGGTTATATGGGCCTTCGTCCGCTGATGACTCTAAGCAGGATAACCACGATGGCAATTACCAGAAGAATGTGAATGAAACCGCCCATGGTGTATGAACTCACTAACCCCAGGAGCCACAATACAATCAAAACAACCGCGATAGTGTAAAGCATAACATTTTTCCTTTTCTTTTTTTTAAACAGCCGAGCAGTTTATTTCCCAGCGCGTTTTTGTCTTAATTCCTCAAGATATCTTGCCGCAGCATCTTTACCGCCTAATCCGAACGCAAGAGCCAAAGCAAGAACAACGCCGCCAAGAATAATATTGAAGGTAGCCGTCACCAGAAGCGGTGCGATGCCAAGCTGTTCCAGTGAAATAGTTACTGCGAAAATTATAATCGCCCATCGGCTTACACCGGCAAGTATCTGGGGCTTAGGCAAATTAGCATTGCCTGCCGCTGTGCGGACTATTCCTGACACAAAATTGGCCAGAAACATAGCAACTATCAGAACAAGCAAGGCCGCTATGACTTTCGGAACGTAAGCAAATAAACCTGCAAGAATGTCGGACGACTTGGGCATTCCCAGTGCATCAACCGTCATTACTAAAACCATAATGATAATCAGCCAATAAACTATGCTGCTCACTACCTCTCTGGCGGAAACTTCCAAATTTCCCTTCCTGAGAATTTCCGATATGCCCGCCTTGTCCGCCAGTGCATCAAAGCGTACGGTCTTAAGCAGCCAGTCAACTAATCGTCTGATTGCCTTGGCCACAATCCAGCCTACTATCAGAATTACCAAGGCGCCAAGCAAGACAGGAAGATAGGCCATTATTCTGGTCAACATTTGGGTAACCGGTTCAACGATAAGAGTGTTCCATTCAATTACAGCTAACATTTTTTATCTCCTAACAAATTGTTAATATTCTTATCTTCACAATTCGCAACAGCTTTGCTTTCGCAAATCATTTACATACTTTTGCCAAGACAGACTAACCTTTTTTCGTCTTCATTGAGAACAGGGGAGTCCCTCTATTTGTATGTCGTAATTGCTCGATATTAATTTTACCAATCATCATGACAGATATAGCCCTCTTCAACCGCTACTTTGCCAACTTCCTCCTTGTACTTACCTAATCTATAATAACAACATTTATAATAACAACAAGGCTTTATTTGTCAATCGGCGTAGAAACCATTTCTGTTATTTCAACACTCCGGTTCAACTTGCTTAACTATAATAACAACAAGGATTTATTTGTAAATCGGGGTAGAGTCTGATTGTAGTGTAAGCCGAATGAACTATCTGCCAGTCGGTAAAATCCCTTACATTAATACCGATTCGATGACCAGTTATCGCCTAATACAAGATTGACAATTTGTTCAATATCCTTAAAATATAGAAAAGTTATTTTTGGCGTCTTCTTGCAATTTCCAGATAGGGGTTAGGGAAAAGGTAGGCAAGAAAGGTAGGTAAACTAATGAAAAAAACAAGAGAGATTACCACAAAGCTCGGGCGTGCCGAACACAGGCTGCATATCAGCGAAGATAAATACCGACAGCTTGTAGAGAATGTCGCCTGTATTATTCTGCGTATGGACAAAGACGGGAAAATAACCTTCTTCAATGAATTCGCCCAGAAGTTCTACGGCTATACTGAGCGGGAAATCATTGGTAAAAATATCATAGGAACAATCATACCCAAAGGGGATAGCTTCGGCCAGAACCTTGCGAAAATTGCCAGAGACATCAAAAAGCTGCCAGGCTTTTATGCCGCCTGCGAAAACGAAAATATTTGTAAAAACGGCCAAAGAGTTTGGGTTTCCTGGGCAAACAAGGCAATTCCCGATGAAGATGGGAGTGGTACGGAAATCCTTTGCGTCGGCCACGATATCACTGAACGCAAACAGATGGAGAATGAGTTGAAACTATTAGCTACTGTGGTGCTAAATTCGAACGATGCTATTACAGTTCAGGATTTGCAAGGCAATATCATCTCCTGGAACCTCGGTGCCGAGCGTATATATGGATACAGCAAAGCCGAAGCGATAAAGATGAATATCAGCAGAATAATTCCCGGCCATAAGCAGGATGAAATGATGACACTGGCCGAAAGAGCGCTAAAAGGGGAAGAAATCAAATTATTTGAAACACAGCACATTGCGAAAAATAACCGGATATTGGATATTTCGCTTACCGCGACATTGTTGAAAGATGAAAATGGAAAACCATTTGCCCTTACAACAACCGAAAGAGATATTACCGAACGCAGACGCCTGGAAAAAGAAATCCTGGATCTGGCCGAAAGAGAACGAGAACTGATAGGCCAGGAAATTCACGATAGTATAGGCCAGATACTTACCGGCATTGCTATTAAGTGCAAAGGATTGTCGCTGAAGCTTAAGGGCAAAGCGTCAGAAGAAATGGAAGATGCCTTGGTAATATCAAAACTTGCCAACAAGGCCATAGCTCAGGCACGAGACATTGCCAAAATGCTTTATCCTGTTGATATTCAAACAGGCGGTTTGGTATCGGCCTTAAAAACGCTGGCATCCGATGCAGAAGAGGCCATGGGAGTTACTTGTCGATTCCAGTGTGGAAAATTCGTCTCGGTTAAAAATCTTATTGAGGCAAAGCAAATTTATCGTATTGTGCAGGAAGCGATTACAAATGCGGTCAAGCACGGCAAAGCAACTATTATCAACATAAATCTTCGCTTGACTAAAAAAGGAACTGTTCTGTCAATTGAAAATGACGGCCTGGATTTTCCGAAGTTATCTCCAAATAGAAAAGGCTTTGGATTGAAAATTATGGAATACCGTACCGACCTGATAGGAGGCTCTCTTGATATTCGCAAAAGAGGCAAAGGCGGGACAATCGTAACAGTATGTTTCCTAACGGATGATAAGGAACTTGGTAAAGAATGGTCGTATGGCATTAAAGAAAAAACAAGATAAAACTACTGAAAAGAAAACACAGGTTCTTATAGTTGATGACCATCCTATAATAAGGGAGGGTCTTGTCGCTATTATCAATCACGAGCGAGACCTGAATGTATGCGGTCAGGCTGAAGATGCTTATTCAGCTCTAAAAGCCGTTGCTGAATTGAAACCTGATATTGTTGTTACAGATATATCATTAAAGAGTTCCGATGGCATTGAACTGACAAAGAATATCAAGACAAGACACCCGGCTTTGCCTGTCATTATTCTTTCAGTTCATGATGAATCCCTATATGCCGAGCGAGCCCTTTTAGCAGGTGCAAAAGCATATCTGATGAAAGATAAGGTCTCTGAAAATATTATCAAGGCGATTCGCACGGTTTTAACCGGCGAGATATATGTTAGCGACGCAATTTTAAAGAAGTTTCTCCACAAAATTGCCGGAGACAAGGCTGGTACAGCCAAAACACCAATAGAGAGCCTCAGCGACCGTGAATTTGAAATTTTCCGTCTGATTGGCGAAGGCGTAAAGGCTTCCCAAATGGCCAAGCAGCTCCACCTGAGTATAAAAACCATCGAGACTTACCGCTCACGCATTAAGGAAAAACTAAATTTACCTAATGCCTCCCAACTCCTCCAGTATTCAATAAGATGGGCAAAGGCAGAGGACAAGAAATAATTTTCTGCCAGGCTGTATTCGACGTTTTTTCCCGCCTTTCTCACCTTTCAGTATTCCACAGATGTAAGCATTTTCACCGACAAAAAAAACAGATATACCCCTGATTTACACGAGTTGAACTTATATGTTATTATAAGATTCTATAAAGCGGTAATTCAGGCATTTATGCTTTTCTGGGAGTTATTAGAAAAGTTGCGGGCGAATGTAATATTATGAGCAAAAAGAAAAACAACACGAATCTCGAAGCAGGAAAAACCAGAATTCTGGTTGTCGATGACCATCCAATCGTACGTGACGGGGTGGCAGATCTTCTTAATCTTGAAGCGGACCTTGTGGTTATTGCCAGGGCCGGCAACATTGCAGAAGCCATAGAAGCTGTAAAAAAACAGCAAATTGATTTGGCTCTCGTCGATATGTTGCTTAAAGATGAGACAGGTGTTCAGGCCACCAAAAAGATAAAAGCGATATGTCCAAATATTATCGTGATGATATTTTCTATGAGTGATGAACTAAGATATATCAAACAGGCTTTTGAGGCTGGCGCTAGAGGATATATTGCCAAGGATGAGGTGTCTGAAAAAATTATAGATGCAATAAGACAAGTACTTGATGGGAGAGCTTATCTTAGCGAGAGGTTGGCCAAAAAGTTCTCAAAGCATGAACTTAATGAGTTCTTAGTCAATGATTCTAAGCCGGTGATTCTAAAAGGCATTGCGGATAATATCTAAAAATCCTAAAATAGATTCTGGTTTTCTGACAATAATCCCCAAAAAATATTTATAGCTGACCCTCTCAAACAGAAATTCTTGCCCTTGTCCGCAGGTAATCCATGACATCACGGAATTTATATGTCCTTTTTTCATTACAGAGCTATAAGCATTTTCAACCACAGAGAAAACAGATGTATCCCTGATTTACACAGGCCGAACTTATGTTATTATCGGGCTAATAGTTAATAGCTAATAGGGCCGAAAACAGACGCGGCAATGGAAGGCTGCGAAACGAATAGTTTGGTTGATAACTTATATGGATACTCCTGTTTGCAGTAATTTTTGGAAGCTTATCTGCGGCTTCTTATAAAGGAGTTCAAAATGCCGGAAAATGATGAGTCAATCGTAATGGCCGAGAACACAGATATCTCTTTGAAGTGGTGCGCCGGCGACAAGGCCCAGGAGAAAATAATTGCTTTGGCATTGCAAAAAATTCACTCACTGCCGCCGGTTCGTAAGAAGAAAATTTTTAAGGTTCGCCGGCAGCTTTCCAAAGACGGATATAACCTTGATAAGCGATTGGATGCTGTTCTTGACCGCTTTCTTGAGGATCTTGTCGCATAGGACAGCACAGATGACTGTTTGTGTTCAACAGTCAAATTAAAAGGTAATAAATTTTCATTAAACAATGCAACGAATAAGTATGAAAGGATTACAAATGGATTACTTGGCTGTAAATAGTACAAAATTTCAGTCTGCGGAAAAAGAAGGGCTTTGCCCGGTTTGCGGAGAAGTTATGAAGGAAGTGGATAGAATGAAAGAAGGACTGCACTTTTTTGTATGGTTTAAGTGCAGAATAGAAAATTGTGACGGCCAGTGGTTGCAAAAACGGCCTGCTTGGCAGGCGGAGCATACTGAAAAGATGGTGGTTAATAATCAGGAAAAGGCATTGGTGTCTTAGGATAAATCAGTTTCGCCTCAGAGTTCTCTCTCCCGGATAGGAATCAATAATCTTCGAAAGCGCAATGTGTCTGGCTGATGCGGATATCTCATCGGGGTTCGCTTGTCCCACACCAATTTGCTATTCAATTACTTCTATTATCACTACGGTATAATGAATTGGTGCGGGGTCATTGCGAGCGCAGCGTGGCAATCTTTTTTAACTCCTGTACCGGCAACGCTACTCTCGCTAAGGTTTGTGAGCCTTGTACGCCTCAAGGCGTTTTTCGTATTCGATTTTGTTGTTCTCATCGGCAAGTTCAATTGCTTTTTTCTGATATTCTATAGCTTTGTCAAAATCGCCAGATTTAGCAAAAAGAGATGCTAAACTTGCATGCACAATAGCGTTGTTCGGTTTTATTCGGATGACCTCTTTGAAAACTTGTATCGCTTCGTTATGACGACCTAAATCCTTATAAGTAGTACCGAGACTGTAATATGCATCGGCATCGTTGGGGTTTATTCTTACCATTTGTTTAAACGCCTCTATTGCCTCATCGCGGCGACCTAAATCCTTATAAGTGGTTCCGAGATTGCAGTATGCATCAGTTTTATTAGGGTTTATTTTCACAGCTTGTTTAAATGCTTCTATTGCTTCGTCAAAGCGGCCTAAATCCTTATAAGTAATACCGAGATTACAGTATGCATCAGCATCATTGGGAGTTATTTTTATCATTTGTTTAAACGCCTCTATTGCCTCATTGCGACGACCTAAATCTCTATAAATGGTACCAAGATTGCAGTATGCATCGGTGTTATTGGGATTTATCCTCACCGTTTGTTTAAATGATTCTATTGCTTCGTCGTGGCGGCCTAACCCCCTATAAGTGATACCGAGATTGTAGTATGCATTGGTATTGTTGGGGTCTATTATGATAGTCTGTTTATAAGTCTCTATCGCTTCTTGATAACGCCCTAACTCCACATATAAATTACCGAGATCAAAGTACATAGAAGCGTCATGGGGATCAATCTGAATAGCTCGTTTAAAGTTATCCATAGACTCTTGGTAATGTTTAGTCTTCTTGTAACAGTCGCCTAAGCCCCAATATGCATTACCATAATTTGGCCTGATTTTGATGGCTTTGCTATAAGCCTCTATCGCTTTTCCGTATTGGTCTGCCATACGGTAACATCCTCCTATATAATATTGAACTTCCGCGTCATTGGGGGTTGCTTGTGACAACTCTTTAAAACATGTCAGTGCTTCTTCATATCTATCACCTTCAAACCTATCACGCCCTTGCTTGTATCGTTCCATTAAAGCAACTTTCTTTTTTTCTTGCCTATAGTTTGAAAGTAAAAAGTAACCCAAAATGAATACCAAAATAAAAGCAAAAGTGGCTGCAATTTTTAATGGATTTCTTCGAATGGTTTTATAAGTTCTTTGTGTAATACTTGGTCTTTTGGCTGTTATGGGTTTAAATTCAAGTAGGTTTTCAATGTCGTTAGCAAAATTGGCGGCAGTCTGGTATCTGTCTTCGGGTAATTTCTCAAGGGCGTGAAGCAAGACAGTATTAAAATCTGTTGAAAGTCTCGGACAATATTTCTTTGGCGGAACAGCCTCGCGCGTTATCACCTGCGTCAGTGTCTCATTGATAGTATTGCCTTCAAATGGAGGGTGTAAAGTCAAACATTCATAGAAAGTAGCCGCCAATGAGTAAACATCGCTTCGGCAATCAACTGTATCAGGCTTGCGAATCTGCTCAGGTGAAACATAGCTGGGTGTGCCGAAAAATTCACCGGTAATTGTTATTGACTGCTGTGTTTCAGTCCTTGCCAAACCAAAATCCACAAGTTTTGCTGTTCCATCGGAATCAATAAGAATATTTGACGGCTTGACATCACGGTGCAGGATGCCTTTTTTATGGGCATAATCCAAAGCGGAAGCCATACTGATAATGATTTTGCTTATATTAATAATATAGTCAGTATCTATTTCTGCGGTTGTACCTTTGGTATCTTGATGTTTATCGCCATAAGTGGCCTTATGCGTTTCAAGGCATTTGCTCATAACAGCACTTGCCTTGTCGCCGGTCTTTGCATTACTAATGCTCCTTAGAATTTTGTCCAAGGATACACCGTCAACATACTGCATCACAAAGTATGAATACGGCCCCTGTTGGCCGATTTCGTAGATGGGAACAATATTCGGATGGGAGATTTGTGCTAATACCTTACTTTCACGTTTGAATCTGTCTAAGTTTTTAGCTTGTGCACCGCCAACGGAACTGATGACCTTAAGCGCAACTTCTCTGTCAAGCGAAACCTGCCGGGCAAGAAAAACTGCTCCCATTCCACCCTGACCTATCATCTTTAGCATTTCAAAATCGCCAAGTTTTTGACCTATAAGATTGTACTCTGGCGCTGCCTTGCCAAAATCACCGTCATCTGCCTGCATAAGGCTATCGAAAAGATTGTCGATTTGTCGCAGGTTCTGTATCCTTTTTCTAATTTGGCTTTCAAATTCAGGGTATTGCTTTACAAATTCATCTAAGTCCGGCTCTTTGCCCTGTAACTGGGCGTCAATAAACTGCTGAACAGCCTGTTCGATAATATTTTCCGAATTGTGTTCAGGTTTTGTCATTCTGTATTCTCAAAATTTCCGCTCAGCGCACTCATTGCGCGGGCAAGCAGCATCCTGACAGCATCAGGACTTTTGCCTAATTTTTCTCCGACTTCCTTATGAGATAGTCCTTCGATCTTCGTTAAAATTATCACTTCTCTATATTCCGGCTTAAGTTCGCTTATTGCTTTTTCAAGCTTATTTAAATCCTCTCGTTTGGACATTATTAAGCTCGGTGTCGTTGTATCAACAGGCTCGGAAATTCCAACGAAAGTATCCTGTGTAGTCGAACTATTATTATTAAGCGGAATTTCTTTGTGAGCATCACGTTTATTTGCGTGAATCTTATCAAAATTATCACGAATCCTGTTTTCAGCTATTTTTGATATCCAACGCAGGAAATCCCCCTCGTTTTGATATGTAAAGTTTTCCAGGCTCCTCAAGGCGGAAATAAACGCATCCTGTACTAAGTCCATCGATTGCAGTTTTGTTCGCAGTTCCGGCCCCATACGCATCCGTATTATTCGCAGGACACGTTCATTATAAACCTCGCATAACTTATTCAGGGCGGACTGGTCGCCGTCTTTGGCGAGCGAAACTAACCGCTGGGTCTGAAAATTGAAAGCTTTCTCCATCGTTCAATATCCTGAAAAACCGCATTTTTGGACATAATAACCGCTATATTAAAAAAAATCCAACAAAATCGTTCGGTCAGGCTTTTTCTCCCGCTGATATGTATAGAGCGGAAAGATTTAAAAAAGTTAATAAAAACCAAATATTTGAAAGGAAACAAAAAATGAAAAAGACAATGACAATTCTGGCAATTCTGGTGATTATTTGTGTAACAAGCTTTGCAGCCAATGCCGATGTGTACGTGCGTGGTTATTCTCGAAATAACGGCACTTATGTTCAGCCATACTATCGTTCCAATCCTGATGGCAATCCTTCTAACAACTGGAGTACATATCCTAATGTAAATCCCCATACCGGCGAAATAGGCACAAGACATCTGGACAACGGAAACGGCTCCCATATCCCATCGTATCAGAAGCCAAGTACTATGCCTTATTTGCCATCAGGTTTTTCTGGGCAGCATTCATCATGGAACGAACCGACTCCTTCACTAATGAACCGCTGAAGTTTTGGTTCTCCATCATTGTTAATGTCCCGTTGAGCATAAAAAATTAAAATGAGTAAAAAATATAAATATAGGAATATTATTTTAACTGAAAGGAACTTTAAAATGGCAAGAAACCGGAACTCTAATCGAAATGGTTCAAATTTTGATGAAGCTACTATTGAAGCTGTGTGGAAAAAAGGAATCCCAGAACCCGGATATGCAATGTATCGCAAAGATAGGTGTGGCGCCTCAATGCAGAGAGATAAATACGGCAAAACCGAACAGTGGGGATGGGAAATAGACCATATTAAACCAGTATCAAAAGATGGAACAGATGATCTTTCTAATCTTCAACCGCTTCAGTGGGAAAATAACAGACACAAAGGAGATGATTATCCAAATTGGAGCTGTTTGGTGAAAATATAAAATCAATAGAATCATCGTAATCTGTGATTAAAAATTTTGTGGCTAAAAAAACTTAGTCCGGCAGATACATAACGCGTGCCTGGCCGACGAGATAAAAGCTGCCGGTGATGCAAATGAGGTCTTCTCTGCCGATTGCGCTTGATGCGACTCGCAGGGCTTCTTTAAGGCTCATCGCAGTCTGGCACATTTTGCCGCAGATTTCGGTATACATATCCGAAAGCTCCTGCGGGAAAACGGCTTTTGGCGAATTGCTGCGGGTGAATATGACTTTGTCGGCTCCAAACTGGAGCTGTTCGAGCATTCCTCTTATGTCTTTATCCTGGTTGCAGCCGAAGATGACAATCATCGAATCATAAGGAACGTGCTGGCCGATGGCCTGAACGAGTGCACGGATACTGGCGCCGTTATGAGCGCCGTCGATTAGGATTCGCGGGTCGGTACTTATGATTTCCATCCGGCCGGGCATTTTTATTTCTTTAAGGCCTTCGATAGCCTTGGCATCGTCGATTTTATAGCCGCTTGTCTTGAGGGCATCGAGCATGGCGATTGCAAGACCGCAATTGAGGGCCTGATGTTCGCCGGGCAGCGGCACTCTAAGGTGCTCGAACTTGCTGGTTGGAGTCGTCAGGCATATCCGGTTATGCGGACCGTGTTCGCGCGACGATTCGAATCTGAATGAAAAGTCTATGTCTTTGCCGGTAACTGAAAGCGGCGCTTTGACAGCCAATGCCTGTTTTTTAATTTCTTTCATCGCCAGCGGGTCCTGAGGCACGGTTATTACAGGGATTCCTTTTTTTATGATGCCTGCTTTTTCGCGTGCGATGCAGTCAATCGTATTGCCCAGGAGGTTTTGATGGTCTATGCTAATGCTCGTCAGGCCGACAACGGCAGGTGAAATTACATTTGTGCTGTCCAATCTGCCGCCCAGACCTGTTTCGACGACTGCGATATCGACTTTCTTATCGATAAAGTACATAAATGCCATCGCTGTAAAAATCTCAAAGAAAGTCGGCGGGTCGGCCTGCCCTGAGCCTGTCGAATGGGTTTTTGACATTTTTTCAACTGGTGCGTATATTCGGTTAACCAGACCCAGAAGTTCGGTATCGGATATTCGTTTTCCGTTGATTTCGATTCTTTCGTGCAGATTAACGACATGCGGCGATGTATATAGTCCGACTGAGTAGCCATTAGCCTGCAGCATTCTGGCCAGCATAGTCGCGGTCGAGCCTTTGCCCTTGGTGCCGGCGATATGGGCGCAGGCAAGTTTTTTGTGCGGATTGGCGACCAGTGAGAGCAGTTTTTCCATCCGTTCAAGACTGAACGTGGTTACATTATAGCGCAAGCGGGTCTGTTTCTCGTAGTCTGTACGAGAAAACAAATATTCGAGAGCCTGCTTAGTCGTGCGAAACTGCCGTCCAGATTTGACTGGAGAAACTTTGCCGGACTTCTCTGAAGCCTTCTTAATTGTACTAGTTTGGGTAGTCACAGTCTCATAATTTATCAGAATTATATAACGAAGTCAATTTATAAACACTTACAGCAAAAGGAGTTGTTAATTATCTTATTATGCCTATTTCTTAAGTTCCTATAATATATAGAGTTAAAAATGCTATTTTACGTATCTTCCGGAGTGTTTTTTTTGATAATTTTAAGATTGGATAAGTCCATTATTGCCGCATAATTGTTACTTTTTTATGCAAATCCAGTTTTTTCAAGATTGCTTTTAATAAAAAATAAGATAAAAACGTTATAAATTCTTCCATCCTTCAGGAGAAAAATTGGAAGGTCATTCACTAAATATACGCAATTGGCTGCAAATTGTTCAGGCCCAAGGGGTTGGCTCTGTTATTTTTAGCCGACTTTTTGAACATTTCGGCTCTGTAGAAGCAATTCTTGCGGCCCCGGCCGGAAGTCTGGCGCAAGTTGAAGGCGTTGGGCAGGTAACTGCCGAGAAAATCGTCCATTCAAGAAATAAATTCGACGCTGATAAAGAAATTTCGCTGGCTGACAAGTCCGGTGTATGCATTATCAACATTTCCGACAGCCGATATCCCGCGCTGCTGAAGAAAATCTACGACCCGCCGCCAGTGATTTACATCAAAGGCGATATTCAGCCGAGCGATAGTCTGGCAGTCGCCATCGTCGGCTCGCGCGGATGCAGCCATTATGGAAGCGAACAAGCATCGCGTTTTGCGCATTTGCTCGCATCGGTAGGGTTCACTATTGTTTCCGGCATGGCAAGAGGTATCGACTCGGCTGCTCATAGCGGAGCATTAAGCGCGGGCGGCAGAACAATCGCAGTGCAGGGATGCGGACTTTCGAGAATATTTCCGCCGGAGAATAAACAGCTTTTTGAAAAAATCTGCGCAAACGGCGCTTGTATCAGCGAATTGCCGATGGAATATGAGCCATTGGCGGAAAATTTCCCGCCGCGGAACCGGATTATCGCGGGGCTTTCCCTGGGGACAATTGTTATCGAGGCTATGCCGCGCTCGGGTGCGCTTATCACGGCGCAGGCGGCGCTGGAAAATAATCGGGAAGTAATGGCAGTGCCGGGCAGAGCGGATTCGGCGTTGTCGAAAGGGCCGCATAAACTAATAAAACAAGGGGCGAAACTTGTCGAGTCGGTTGAAGATGTGATTGAAACGCTGGAATTTCTGCAAAAAGATTTTTCAGAGCATCTTTCGAAGACGGCAAAGCAATCTATCGAAAAAGCTGAAATGCCGCTGTTCGATATATCGAATTTAAATTTGACAGATATTGAGAAAAAGAGTTTTGATTGTCTCGATAAAGAACCTGTCCACATAGAAGAGATTATTAATAAAACGGATATTCCTGCCGGCAAGGTCAATGCCGCTTTGGTTTCGATGAGACTGAAAGGAATAGTTAAACAACTGCCCGGCGATTACTTTTGCCGTAAGGCATCCCATAGGGAGTGAAGAAAATAAAATAGCCACAGAGATTCAAAGACACAAAGAATGGAAATAAATAAGATGTAAGGAAATAAGGATTGGGGGCCAAATTGTTAAATAATCATCTAAAATATATGGGTATTATACCATTTTTTAACATAAAATCAAGCGAAAACCGCGGATTACGCGGATTTTCACGGATTATCTCTTTTGTAAGTAATTGTAAATAAAGGATTAAGTAAAAAAATACAGGTTTTTTTGCTGAGACAGATATTATTGCCTTTTTTTCGATAATTTGCTATAATTTGGCAAATTGGAACAGGATTTGCACTTAGACCCATTTTTTTCGGCCAAAGTATGAAGATAGATATGTCAAATCAGATGCGGATGGATCAGCGGATGAAACTCGCGCCGCGAATGATTCAGTCTATGGAGATTTTACAGCTTCCTATATTCGCACTTCTTGAAAAGATAGAAACCGAGCTAAACAGCAATCCGGTCCTTGAAATAGAAGAGTCTGAAGAGTCTTCGGAAACGGAACGTTCTCCGAACATAAGCGAAAGCGGAGAAGTCCAGCAGCCGGGGCAGAGCGAACCACCGCAGCAAGGAATCAGCACAGGCGAAGGTGAAAGCAAGCAGGAGGATTTTCGCAAGCTTGACGATTTTGCAGACCAGTCCGACGATTATCTTTACCGGACAGAAATTTCGGGGCGGGCAAGAAATGACGATGGCGAGTTCGATAAAAAACTCGATGCGATGAATAACACGCCGGATTTGGGCGTTTCCCTGAACGATTACCTGATTGACCAGTGGCGGCTTATCGATGCGGACGAAAAAGTCAAAAAGGCAGGTGAGCAAATTATCGATTACATCGACGAAAAAGGATATCTGAAAGTCCGGCTCGAACAGCTTCATAATAAAGATAAAAATGATTTCGGAATGGAAGACCTTGAAAAAGCTTTGAAGCTCGTTCAGCAGCTTGAGCCGACGGGAGTAGGGGCAAGAGATGTAAAAGAATGCCTGCTGATTCAGATGGCGCAATCTTCGGAGGATATGAGCTTTGAGATGGAGCTTGTATCGAAATATCTCGATAAGCTTCTTGAGAATAAGCTGCCGGATATCGCAAAGAAGATGAACTGCGATGTCGAGCAAATCAACGCGGCGCTTTTGCGGATGCGAAAGTTCGATACTTCGCCGGGGCTTCAGATAAGCAGAGTTAAAAATCATCCGATAAAGGCTGATGTAATAGTCGAGCCGGTTGAGGGAGGCGGATTTAAAGTTTACCTGGCGGACAGGAGCATTCCGACGCTGCGGATAAACGAATATTACGCGGGTATGTCAAAGGATAAAAAGCTCGACGTAAAGGCACGCGAGTTTCTTAAGGATAATATCCGCTCGGCGAGATGGCTTATGGACGCAATCGCACAAAGGAAACATACTTTGCTGAAGGTCAGCCAGGCGGTTGTCGACAGCCAGAGCGAATTTTTTGAAAAAGGGAAGATGTATTTAAGGCCGCTGCCGATGTCGGAGGTCGCGAGCAAGGTCGGCGTTCATATCGCAACCGTTTCGCGGGCGGTAGCAGGCAAATATATACAATCGCCGCAAGGGCTGATACCGCTGCGGGACCTTTTCGGCGGAGGAATGGAGACCGAGAGCGGCGGAAGTGAAAGTTTCGGCGCGATTCGAGCCAAGATGCAGCAGATTATCGATTCTGAAGATAAATCAAAACCGCTGAGCGACGATACGATACGCGAAAAACTCGAACAGATGGGCGTGAAAGATATCGCAAGGAGAACGGTGGCGAAATACCGCAAACTGATGAATATCCCCACGGCAAGATTCAGAAAAAAATTCTAATTCCTCATCACCATTGTAATTAGTCGAAGAGGCAAAAAATGTTTTTTATAGGTTATGACGCAGGCAGTTCTTCAATAAAAGCATCACTTCTCGAGGCACAAACAGGAAAAGTTATCGCTTGTGCGGCAAGTCCCACAAAAGAGCTTGAAATCATTTCTCCAAAAATCGGCTGGGCGGAACAAAATCCGCAAGTCTGGTGGGAGAACGTAAAAAAAGCAACGATGGAAATTCTGGCGGTTTCAAAAGTTCAGCCGGCAGATATAAAAGCTATCGGTATTTCATATCAGATGCACGGACTGGTGCTGGTTGATAAAAATAAACAATTGCTGCGAGAGGCGATTATCTGGTGCGACAGCAGAGCGGCGGAAATCGGAGCAGAGGCTGCTGAAAAAATCGGCGCAAAGAAATGCCTGCAAACGATGCTGAATCTGCCGGGGAATTTTACGGCGACGAGACTTAAATGGGTAAAAGATAATCAGCCCCAGATTTATAAAAAAATCTACAAGGCGATTTTGCCGGGCGAATATATCGCGATGAAAATGAGCGACAGAATCGTAACTACGCCAAGCGGCCTTTCGGAACATATTCTCTGGGATTACAACAAAGGGGGACTGGCGGATATTATGCTGGATTATTTCGGATTAGAAAAAGATTTTTATGCTGAAGTTTTGCCTTGCTTTTGCGACCAGGGCAAGCTGACGGCAAAAGCGGCTGACGAGCTGGGATTAAAGGCGGGGACAAAAATTACATACCGCGCGGGAGACCAGCTGAATAATGCGCTTTCGCTGAATGTTCTTAATCCCGGCGAAATCGCGGCAACTGCGGGGACCAGCGGCGTTGTTTACGGCATTACTGACAAGGCGGCTTACGATGCCAAGTCGCGAGTTAATACTTTCGTTCATGTAAATTACAGCAAGGCTGCGCCGCGATACGGAGTATTGATGTGCGTAAACGGGACGGGAATCTTGAACAGCTGGCTGCGAAAAAATGTTATGGATAATATGGACTATCCGTCGATGAATGAGCTTGCTGAAAAAATTCCTGTCGGAAGCGATGGGCTGGTTGTGCTGCCGTTCGGCAACGGGGCAGAAAGAACTCTTGAAAATAAAGATTTTGGCGCACAGATTTGCGGGCTGCGATTCAATACGCATACGAAACAGCATTTGCTGCGGGCAGGACAGGAAGGCATTGTCTTCGCTCTGAACTACGGCTTGAAAATAATGCACGATATCGGCGTTAAAGTCAGCAAGGTGCGGGCGGGAGACGCGAATATGTTTTTAAGTCCGCTGTTCGGCAAGGCGTTTGCCTGTGTTACAGATGCGGTGGTTGAACTTTATAATACAGACGGCTCGGCAGGTGCGGCAAGAGGCGCAGGAATCGGACTTGGATTCTATAAGGATTTTTCACAGGCTTTCGAAGGATTGAAGAGCACAAAAATAATCGAGCCGGATAAGAAATTATCGCAGCAATATAAAGAGGCTTATCAAAATTGGCTTGAGTCGCTGAAAAAAATGATAAGGTAAAATTAACCACGAATAAACACTATTATGTTATCAAATTCGAAATACTAAATCCGAAATCCTAAACAATATCGAATTACCAAAATTCTAATATTCAAAACTAATACGTAAAATTACTCACCAATGATTTTAATGAGGACGCGTTTTTTGCGTTTGCCATCGAATTCGCCATAGAAAATCTGTTCCCACGGGCCAAAGTCAAGTTTACCCTCCGTTACAGCAACGACAACCTCTCTGCCCATAACCGTTCGTTTTAAATGAGCGTCGGCATTGTCTTCTGAGCCATTGTGATGATACTGCGAATATGGTTTTTCGGGTGCAAGTTTTTCGAGCCAGGTTTCGAAATCCTGATGAAGGCCGTGCTCGTCGTCATTAATAAAAACACTTGCGGTAATGTGCATCGCGTTGACAAGGCATAAACCTTCCTTTATGCCGCTTTGGGACAGACAAGTTTCCACGTCCGAAGTAATATTGATAAATTGCCTGCGGGTTGGCGTATTAAAATATAATTCCTTTTTATAACTTTTCATAATAACCTCTTCTGAAACCACGGATTACGCGGATTTCACTGATTTTTATTTATAATTCTTCTAAATTCCAAAGATTCACTGCCAAAGTTGAATAATAATCCCAAACTCAGATTGCCAGCTTTAAGATAGTTCGATACTTGTGCTGTTTCAATATCTGTTGTTTTTCGCATTGCTTTTAATTCTACAACAATCTTGTTATATACCAAAAAATCACAGATGAAAAATTTGGCAGGTCTATTTTTGTAAATAATATCTATAGATTTTTGCCGTTCATAAGGTATTTTGTTCAATTCAAATTCGATTGCAAGAGCTTCTTCGTAAACACTTTCAAGAAACCCGCAGCCAAGGATTTTATGAACTTCTATTGCCGCACCAATGATGGGTCTTGTCAACTCATAAAATAGTAAATCACTTTCGTTCAATTTTATTTCTTTTTCAAATCCGCGTAATCAGTGAAATCCGTGGTTCCTTTTACTTTAATGCTTTGTAAACCTGTTCGATTTTATCGACCATAGTTTTTGGCGAGAATTTTTCTTTTACATACTCCCTGCCGGCTGAACCGAGTTTTGTCCGCAGATTTGCATTTGCAATAAGCTCCGCACATTCTTCTATCAAATCCTGAACATTTTCAGGCTCGACGAGCCTGCCGGTGTCGGGATTGACAACCTCGTTTGCACCATCAATATCGAAACTTATCGCAGGTTTGGCGCAAAGCATCGCCTGGGGCAAAACTCTTGCAAGGCCTTCTCGCAGCGAACAATGCACAAGAATATCCGAAGACTGAATTACAAGAGGCATCTTCTCGACAGGTAAAAGGCCGGTAAACCTGAATTTGTCCGTCAGGCCGAAGTCGGCAATCTGATTTTGAAGTTGGTCTTTTAAAATTCCGTCGCCGACGAAAAGCCAGATTACGTTTTCGAAACGTTTTGCGAGGTCTTTTGCAGATTCAATTATGTATTCGTGCCCTTTTAGATGAAACAGCCTTGCAATCGTTACAAGGACAATCGCATTTTCGGGAATATCATATTTTTTGCGGAAATCGTTTCGCTGCTGCTGTGTAATCGGATTTAAAAATGGTTCTTCCTCAATTGCCGAATAGGCAGTTGTATATTGCTCTGGTCTGCCAATTCCCACAGCAAGACTTTTTTCTGTCATAGCATCGGCGACACAAATAAAAGCGTCGGTTTTTTTGGCGGCGGCCTTTTCGGCAGAGATATAAAATTTATTCAATAATGTATTTTGATATTCGTGAAAAGAAAGGCCGTGAATGCTATGAACAATTTTGGGACGGTTCTTTAAACTATGTGCGGCAAATCTGCCGAGTATTCCGGCTTTGGCTGAATGGGTGTGAACGATGTCAGGCTGAATTTCTACTAATAATTTTTTTAACTGATGATATGCGGGGATGTCATAAATCGGGTTTATCTGTCTGCGCAGCGAATCTATTACAATAGTTTTGTATTTCTGGTTTTTAGTTTGCTCGAAAAGTTCACCTTCGGGGCCGAGCGCGGGACCTGTGATTAAAGTAACATCGTGGCCGCGAGCGGCAAGACCTTTGCAGGTGATTAGTGTATTCTCCTGCGCGCCGCCGAGAATCAAACGAGTTATTATATGCACTATAACCATAGAACACAGAACGCAGAACTCTGAACACAGAATATAGATATCATAAAACCATTCTTATACATTAGACCTTATAGCATTAGAATATCCCATAAGAATTTTACTTACTTCTTCAAGCTGGATAAGTTGTTCTTTAGTATCACTATATCCTAAATCTTTAGCAAGAATCAAATAATAACGGCATTCTTCCAAAGAACTTTGAGATACTCCTAAAAAATATGTTTTTTCCGCTTTACTTCTTTTTCTAAATCCCTCTGCGATATTAGCAGGAATTGAAACTGCTGCTCTTCTTAATTGTGATGTTAACCCATAGATTTCAGATTTTGGAAAATTCTCACTCATACGATAAGCAGATAGAACAAATTTATGTGCTTTTTGCCAGACAATTAAATCTGTGAAGTTCTTCGCCTTTTCCATGACTTGGTCCTTTCAAATTTTTGAAATAAATTCTTAATTCCCAAAATCTTCTGAGTTCCGAGTCCTGATTTCTGAGTTCTTCAGTACTTTATCCACATAAGACAAAGTCCCGGTGCCGGGGCGATAGGGCCGGCGGCATTGCGGCTTTTGGCTTCAATAATTTCATCTATTTTTTCCGGCTGCCAACGGCCGCGGCCAATCTCAACGAGCGTGCCGACGATATTTCTTACCATATTATACAAAAAACCGCTGGCCTGGACATCTATATATATCCATTGGTCCTCCTGCGTAACCTGACAGTTAAAAATCGTCCTGACAGAACTGCTGCGCTTGTCGCAGGCGGTTGCGAAAGATTTGAAATCTTTTTCGCCGATGAATTTATGGGCCGCGCAGTTCATCGCCTCGACATCCAATTTGCCCGGCCTGTGCCAGCAATGGTTTACCTGCATTACGGGACGAGTCTTGGCTGTGTAAATCGAGTAACGATACATCTTGCTTTTTGTATCCTTGATAGCGTCAAAATCGTCGGGCACATCGAGGGCCTCAGTAACAACAATCTGGGCCGGGAGATACATACTTATCGCTTTTGGGAGACGGTCGGTCGGAATCGGAGTATCGAGGCGGACATTTGCAACCTGGCCAAGTGCGCTTACGCCGGCGTCGGTGCGGCTTGAGCCGTTGACTTCGACTTCATCAGTGCTGATGAGGACTTCAATCGCTGTTTTTATTTCCTCTTCGATGGTTTTCCGGTTGGGCTGCTTCTGCCAGCCTGAATACCTGCTGCCATCGTACTGAATCGTAAGTTTTATGTTTCTTTGAGTCATAATAGCTATATTTAATCACTGATTACGCTGATTAAACGGATTTTAAAATATTAATTTTTGAGATTGCTTCGTCCCCCTAAGGGGTCCTCGCAATGACAAAAAAGGCCCTGAAATTTATCAGAGCCTATTGTAACCTTTATATGGAAATAAGTAAACGCTACAACAATTTTTCAGCTATCTGAATGGCGTTTAGAGCCGCTCCTTTGCGAATCTGGTCGCCGGAGACCCAAAGATTTATTCCCTTATTATCAGGCAAAGACTCATCCTGACGGATTCGGCCGACATAGACATCGTCGTTGTCCGCTGCGTCAATCGGCATCGGGAAGCGATTATTCTTCTGGTCGTCGAGAATTGTAACGCCGGGTGCGTGCTCAAGTAGTTTGCGAACGTCCTCGGGCGTAATCGAATCCTTGAACTCAAGATTTATGCTTTCGCAGTGACAGCGCGGAACAGGAACCCTGACACAGGTGCAGGTAATCGCGATATCAGGACAATGGAAAATTTTCCTGGTCTCTTTTACCATTTTCATTTCTTCTTCGTTGTAGCCGTTGGGGCCGACAGTAGAATCATGACTGAAAAGGTTGAAAGCAATCTGATATTTGAATTTGTTCATAGTCGGATTTTTGCCTTCGAGAATTTCTTTAGTCTGATTGAAAAGCTCGGTCATACCGGCCTGGCCTGCTCCGCTGACGGCCTGATAGGTGCTGACAACCATCCTTTTAATAGGATTGGCTTTGTGCAGCGGCCAAATCGGGACGTTGGCGATAATAGTCGAGCAGTTCGGGTTGGCGATAATGCCTTTGTGCTCTTTAATATCCTGAGGATTGACCTCCGGCACTACGAGCGGAGTTTCGGGGTCCATCCTGAATGCACTGGAATTGTCAACAACAACCGCGCCTGCTTTTACCGCGGCTGCAGCAAATTGCCTGCTGCGCGATGCGCCTGCGCTGAAAAGAGCAATTTCGACGCCGGCAAAGCTTTGTTCGGTCAATTCTTCAACAGGATAATCTTTGCCATTGAATTTTTGTGTTTTGCCAACCGAACGAGCGGAAGCAAGCATCTTTATAGACTTGACCGGGAAGTTCCGCTGCTGGAGAATTTTAATAAATTCCTGCCCTACGGCACCGGTAACGCCTACTATTGCAATATTTTTTGCCACGTGTATTAATTCCTTAAATCGTTTAAATGCCGAAACATAGTAATAAGTACGCACTAAAAAGTCAAGAAATAGCCCAAAAACCGGAAAAAATCAGTTTTTCTAATTGATTTCTATCAGATTTAGTTATATAATTAGTTGCTTATGAAAAATCAGACAACAAAAGTCGTTTACAATTCAGCAAATCTTAATCTGCTGGCCCTCCTATTGCGCCAGTAAGGCGCATACAAATTTCCCTTTCCATCTCCCATATTGTTTTTTGTTTATAGTAGAAATTAAGCTGTTTTTAGCGCATAATTTCCATTTTAGAAAGCCAAAAGGAGACATCATATGTCTACTGAAGAAAAAGTGATAGTATTCGATACAACCCTAAGGGACGGGGAACAGGCGGCAGGCACGAGACTCGGCGTTAGAGAAAAACTCGAACTTGCGATGCAGCTTGCCAAGCTCGGCGTCGATGTTATCGAAGCGGGATTTCCGATTTCCTCGCCACAGGATTTTGAGGCTGTTCAATTAATCGCCCAACAGGTAACCGGTCCGACTATCTGCGGACTTTCAAGAGCAGTCAACGCGGATATCGACGCGGCGGGAAACGCTCTGAAAAAAGCCAAGAAGGCGAGAATACATACCGGCCTTGGAATCAGCGATATTCATATCGCAAGCAAATTCAAGGACGAAAAGTATGGCAAAACGCTTGAAGATAAAAAAGCCAAGACTCTCGATATGGGTATCAAGGCCGTCAAACGCGCCAAGCAATATACCGACGATGTCGAATTTTACTGCGAAGACTCCGGCAGAGCGGACAAGGACTATCTATATAAAGTCGTCGAAGCAGTTATCAACGCCGGCGCTACTACGGTAAATATTCCGGATACAACCGGATACTCGATACCGGAACAGTACGGCCAGTTGATTGCCGGGATTATTAAAAATGTGCCCAACGCAAAAAAGGCTATAATCAGCGTTCATTGCCACGATGATTTAGGAATGTCGGTGGCCAATACTCTTGCGGGAGTCAAAAATGGCGCAAGGCAGATTGAATGCACGCTCAACGGCGTCGGAGAACGCGCCGGCAACGCTTCGCTTGAAGAAGCTGTAATGGCGATAAAGACCCGCAAGGACTTTTTCGGGCTCGGCACAAAAATAAATACAAAAGAGCTTTACAAAACAAGCAGAATGGTTGCCGAGATGCTCGGAATATTAGTTCCGCCGAATAAAGCGATTGTCGGAGCAAACGCCTTTGCGCACAGCAGCGGAATTCACGTTGACGGATTCCTGAAAAATCCGCTGACTTATGAAATTATCCGGCCGGAAGATGTCGGCTCGCCGAAAAGTGCGGTTGTGCTCACGGCAAGGACGGGAAGGCACGGGCTTAAACATCGGCTTGCTGAACTCGGATATAAAGTATCGGAAGCGGAACTTGAGCCGCTATACAAGAGATTCCTTGATGTCGCGGACAAGAAGACGGAAGTCTTCGATGAAGATATCGCGGCCCTTTGCGGCGACGAGAGAAGAGCAATCGAACATGTGTACGAGCTTGTATATCTTCACGTCGCATGCGGAACTGGAACTCTGCCGACGGCGAGCGTAAAAATCAAGACGAAAGGAAAAGATGCGCTGACAACCGCTGCGGCCTGCGGAGACGGACCGGTCGATGCAGCCTATGAAGCGATAAGAATCGCAACCGGACAATCGCCGAAGTTAGACCTTTATTCGATAAAAGCAGTAACGGGCGGAAAAGAGGCGCTTGGCGAAGCGAATGTAAAAGTAATCGATAAAAACGGCGTCAGATTTACGGGCAGAGGCATCTCGACAGATATAATCGAGGCCTCGGCAAAGGCGTATGTTGACGCGATAAATAGAATGGTAGCAGAAAAATAAAATAAGCTCTAAAATGTTTAATGTGCTAAAAAAAATTATCAAAAAAATAAATGAAAACAAAAACAGGTCGAAAGTCCAGTTTAAGATCAAATTTGACCGTTCTGGTTTAAGTGTAGAGCCTATGGGCGAACCTTACGGATTTGAAAATAAAACATTGTTATGGGCCGATGTTAAAAGGGTTCTTGTTTACAAAAGAGATTTATTTGCCATTGACCTGTTATGCATGTACTTCGAGCTTAACGATTCAGGATTAGAAATTAACGAAGATATGGAAGGATGGGACTTGCTGAATCAAAACATTGCACAGTATTTGCCGGGGTGCAAAAACGAAGATGACTGGTGGCCTAAAGCTGCATTCCCGGCCTTTGAAACGAATTTAACTGAAATATTTACTCTCTGTAAAAAATAAAATAGAAGAAAAGGGTTGTTTAATGAGTATGACAATAACAGAAAAGATACTTGCCACGGCGGCAGGTAAAAGTAAAGTCGAAGTTGGCGATTTAATCGACGCGAAAATCGACTGCATAATGTGCCACGATGTAACGACTCCGGCGGCGATTTCAATGCTCAAGGAAAAGGGAATTGACAAAGTTTTCGATACTGAAAAAATTGTCGTAACTCCGGACCATTTCCAGCCGGCAAAGGACATCAAAAGCGCAGAACTGCATAAAAGGCTCGATAGCTGGGCGAGAGAAAAGGGAATAAAGCATTATTACAAACTCGGCAGAGCAGGCGTATGCCACGCATTGCTGCCGGAGCAGGGACATATCAGGCCGGGCGAAGTAATTATCGGCGGTGATAGTCACACGTGCACATATGGCGCATTTGCGGCTTTCTCAACGGGCATCGGCTCGACTGATTTGGCCGCTGCCATTGCTACCGGAACACTTTGGTTCAGAGTTCCGGCGTCGATAAAGTTTGTTCTTAATGGAAAACTTTCGAAAGGCGTTTACAGCAAAGATGTAATACTTGCTGTTATCGCGAAAATCGGAACTGATGGCGCACTTTACAAAGCGATGGAGTTTGTCGGTCCGACACTGAAAGAAATGTCGATGGAAGCGAGAATGACTATGACGAATATGGCTATCGAAGCGGGCGCTAAGAACGGCATTATCGGCTTTGACGAAATAACTAAAGAATATCTCGATAAACGCGTCAAGGGCAAAAAAGAATACAAGGTCTATGAATCGGACAAAGACGCGAAGTATGAGCAGGTAATCGAAATAGATTGCTCTAAATTAGAGCCGATAGTCGCGATGCCTCATCTGCCGAGCGGCGGAAAACCGATAAGCCAGTGCGCCGGTATGAAGATGGATCAGTCTTATATCGGAAGCTGCACAAACGGACGCATCGAAGATTTACGAATCGCAGCGGCTATAATCAAAGGCAAAAAGGTCGCGATACGAACAATTATCGTGCCTGCAACGCCAGAAATCTGGAAACAGGCGATGGATGAAGGTCTGTTCAATATCTTCTACGCGGCAGACTGCGTAATTTCCGCGCCGACCTGCGGAGCGTGCCTGGGCGGATTTATGGGAATACTCGCGGCAGGCGAAAAATGCGTAAGCACAACGAACAGAAATTTTGTCGGCAGAATGGGAAGTCCGAAGAGCGAAGTTTATCTTGCAAGTCCGGCAACAGCGGCAGCAAGCGCGGTAGAAGGAAAGCTGGCTGATTGCAGAGCCTATCTGTAATCACTGATTACGCAGATTAAATTGATGTAAAAAGGATAATTAATTGGTCTTTGTAATAAAAAATAATTATGTAGCCAGCGGATTGACAGGCGAAATTATTGGCGCTGCGATGGAAGTGCATAACCATCTTGGTCCGGGTTTCCTTGAAAGCGTCTATGAAGAAGCTCTTGCATATGAATTTGAACTTAAAAAAATCAAATTTCAAAGGCAGCGTGAATTGCCTGTTTATTATAAAGAAAAATTTATTAAACCGTTTATATGCGATTTTGTCGTTGGAGATAAAGTTATTGTAGAACTTAAGGCCTTGAAACAAATTGGTGAAATAGAAAAATTACAGGTTATTAATTATCTTAAGGCCAGTGGATTTGAAATAGGACTTTTGTTTAATTTTGGCAACAAATCGTTAGAATGGAATAGACTAATAAATACTAAAACACAAAAATCAGATGAATCAAATGATAATCAGTGTAATCAGTGATAAAAGAAAAGGATAAGAAATGGCAAAAGCACATACTTATAAACGAGACCATATAAATACGGATGAGATTATTCCGGCAAGGTATCTGAATACAGATAATGTCGCGGAATTGGCAACACATTGTATGGAAGACCTTGATACTGGATTTGTGAAAAAAATCAAAGCCGGCGATATTATTGTCGCAGGTGACGATTTCGGCTGCGGCTCGAGCAGAGAGCACGCTGTTTGGGCGCTGCAGGGAGCGAAAGTCGGCGCGGTTATCGCAAATTCATTTGCGAGAATTTTTTATCGCAACTGCATCAATTGCGGTTTTTATCTGATTGAGCTTGACGGCGCGACTGAAAAAATCAACGACGGCGATGAAATTGAAGTCGATTACAAAAAAGGCGTTATTAATAACAAAACGCAAAAGAAAGAATTAAAGTTTAAACCGCTGCCGGATTTCGCTATTGAAATTATCAATGACGGCGGACTGCTTGAGCATATCAAGAAAAAAACCGCGGATTAACACGGATTTGCGCGGATTGAATATAAAAATGACAGAAACTAATTTATTACATAATGAGTTAACGAGAGAAATTATCGGCGCTGCTATGGAAGTGCATAAGACTCTTGGTAGCGGATTTCTTGAGAGTGTATACGAAGAAGCTTTGGCAATTGAATTTGACATCCGTAAGGTGCCTTATGAAAGACAAAAAGGTATTGATGTTTTTTATAAAGGATTATTGGCAAAGCAATTCTTCTGTGATTTGCTGGTTGGCGAGAAAGTATTAGTCGAACTTAAAGCTCTCAAAACCATAACGGGTGTTGAAGAAGCCCAAATTCTGAACTATATGAAAGCAACAGGACTTGAAATTGGATTGTTAATAAACTTCGGTGAACAATCGTTAAAGTACAAGAGATTAATACTTCAATGAAAAGCTGAAACCGCGGATTAACGCGGATTTGCGCGGATTACTTAATCACTGAATAAACGATGTGTAAATTAAACGAAAAATTTAAAGAATGGAAAAAATGGTACTCAGAAGACAGAAATTCGGTCTGTGCACAAATCAGCCTTATGTTATTGGATGCCGCTGTCTTTTATGCAATAAATGAGGCAAGAAAGTATGCAACGGTTGATGCCCAAGGAAACCAGGAATTAAATTATTTGGTTCATGGCTTAATCAATCGAACTTTTATTGGAACACAAAGCTTATCGATTAGAAAGTTGTGTGTCAGTAAGAATACATGCTCGTTAGGCAGACTTATAAATGATATGAAAAAGAATAAGGCTCTCTTAACAAGAAAAAACGTTCTTTCTGCGCTCGGTTTTCCATACGACTATGAGGACGTGATAAAAGAAGGTTGTCAAACCAATAATCCAACAATGAGATTCAATGGTGCACAGTCTGAGAGAGTACACAAAAATATAGACTTACTTACCGGCGTCAAACCTGAACGGAGACAGCAAAACGATACTATTCAAGACAGCGTGTTCGACCAATTAAAGAAATCCTTGGACAAATGTAAACCAATTGTTACTTTTGCGGATAAGATAGTCGCCCATACGACGCCTTCCAACAAGGATATCAAGATTTCTCTGGCCAAGATTCACAATGCTCATTGCCGGATTGTCAGGGCGGCTGCATTTATAGGTCAGGTCATACTGTATGAGCCATCTGGATGGAACTTCTTGCCAGCTTATGCAGGAGGTGATAAGTTTGAACACCTTGAAAAACCATGGATAAGACAAGGAGATATTTCAAAGCTGAAAGATTTCTGGAGCCGATATGAAAAACATATCAAGCGATTAAGCGAGCGGCCAGAAAGAAGAATTATATAAAAATAATAATCCGTGAAAATCCGCGTTAATCCGCGGTTAAGAATTATTTATTAAAGAAAGGAACAAATGAAGACGTATAATATTGCTGTGATAGGCGGCGACGGGACGGGACCGGAAGTAACTGCCGAGGCTGTAAAAGTTTTAAAGGCTGCTGAGGCAAAGTTCAAATTCAAAACCGATTTGACCGATTTCGATTTCGGCGGCGAAAGATATAAAAGGACAGGCGAAACACTGCCGGACAGCGCGGTTGAAGAACTGCGCAAGTTCGACGCGATTCTGCTGGGCGCTATCGGTCATCCGGATGTAAAGCCGGGAATTCTGGAAAAAGGAATTCTGCTAAAGGCTCGCTTCGATCTGGACCAGTATATAAATTTAAGGCCGGTAAGATTATTCCCCGGCGTTGAATGTCCGCTCAAAGGCAAAGGACCGAAAGAAATAGATTATGTTGTTATCCGTGAAAACTCCGGCGACGCATATACCGGCACGGGCGGATTTACTATGAAAGGAACGCCGAATGAAGTTGCAGTTCAATCGGCTGTCTATAACAGATTTCAGGTTGACAGATGCCTGAAATACGCTTTTGAATACGCCAAAAAGCACGGTAAAAAAGCTCGTGGAGTCGGCGCCGAAAACACTCTTGCCCTTGTCGGCAAGACAAATGTTCTTACATTTATCTATGACCTTTGGGAACGCGCATTCCACGAGATGGGAAAGAAAGAATATCCTGATATCCGCAGGGATTATTATCACGTTGACGCGACTTGTATGTGGATGGTAAAGAGTCCCGAATGGTTCGACGTTCTTGTTACCGGCAATTTGTTCGGCGATATCATCACCGACCTTGGCGCAATAACACAGGGCGGAATGGGCATCGCGGCAGGCGGAAATATTAATCCGCAAGGTGTTTCGATGTTCGAGCCTATCGGCGGAAGCGCACCGAAATATACGGGAATGGGCGTTATCAATCCTTTGGCGGCAATTTGTGCAGCTCAAATGATGCTCGAAACGCTGGGCGAAGAAAAGGCCGCAAAAAAAATTGAAGATGCTGTCAAATTCATAACAGCAAACAAAATGAAGAGTATGGCAGCGGGTAAAATGGGATATTCTACTTCCCAGGTCGGAGATTTAGTTGCTGAAAAAGTCGCTGAATAATTAAAAATAATCCCGCGTCTGAGTCGTTCAGGCGCGGGATTTTATAAATCTAATTTTTTATTTTAGATGCCATGCCTGCAAATCTGACACCAGATTATTTAAAGGCTGACAAGTGGTTTAGAGAAGCGACCACTGACGAGGAGAAAATTCTTGCCCTGCAGGAGATGATGAGAGTCATCCCCAAGCACAAAGGCACTGAGCATATCCAGGCAGACCTGCGAAAAAAAATGAGCGCTCTGAAAGAATCTGCCGAAAAAAAGAAAAAGGCAACGCATGGCCTCCTTGACATTTTTCATATTCCAAAAAGCGGAGCAGGCCAAGTTGTTCTTCTGGGTCTGCCCAACAGCGGCAAGAGCGCTATCGTCGCGGCAATTACTCACGCAAAAGCTCACGTTGCAGATTTCCCGTTCACAACGAGCATCCCACTGCCGGGAATAGCACAATATGAAGATATAAAAATAGAAATAGTCGATATGCCGCCGATAACGGCTGAATTTGCCCCAACGGGAATTGTCAATACGCTGCGAAATTGCGATATCATAGGAATTTGTGTGGATTTGAGCGGCAACATCGCTGAACAGCTCAAAGTCTGTTTCGATTTTCTTGAAGCGAGAAGACTTATGCTTGACCCGAAAAATCCAATTCTTGATGAAGGCGGCAAATCGCTGGCGAGAAAATGTTTTATCATCGCGACTAAAAAAGATTCGGCGCCGCCGGAGGCTGTCGATAATTTAAAAAAACAATTAACAAGGCCGATGGAAATTGCCGCGATATCGGCCACAGACAGAGCAAGCCTCGAAAAAATGCTTGCGGATATTTTCAGACTGCTTGATATCGTCAGGGTTTACGCTAAAAAGCCCGGGCATGAGGTGGATATGAAAGACCCGTTTGTTCTGCATAAAGGGTCGACCGTTGCGGATTTGGCGCTGTTGATTCACAAAGAGCTTGCGGAAAAACTGAAGACTGCCCGATGCTGGCCTTCGGCAGGCTCAGGCGGCAAAATTCATGACGGCCAGAATGTGCACAAGACGCATATTTTATGCGACAAAGATATTATAGAATTGCATTTTGCATAATCTTAAGGAAATAAAAATGGAATGTAAGAAAAAAGAGAACCTGAAATTCTGTAACTGCTCGTATCCGGGCTGCGATAATAAGGGTATATGCTGCCAGTGCATTCAATATCACCTGGCATCAAAACAGCTTCCCGGCTGCTGTTTTCCGTCGGATATGGAAAAGACCTACGACAGAAGTTTTAAGGCATTTGCCAGGGCGTGGAAACTATAAAGAAGTTTTGAGCTTCTCAATGATTTTATCGACAACTTGTTCGTGAGTTAACTTTCGACAGTCAATCGTAAAATCAGCCCATTTTTCGTAGAGGGGCGAGCGTTTTTTGTATAAATCATCGATGGTTTGGCCTTTGCTCATCACAACGCCGCGGATATTCAAATCCGTAAGGCGTTTTTTTATCATATCAAGCGGCAAATCAAGATAAACGATTATTCCATTTTTCTTAAGATGGTTCATTGCCAAATCGCTATAAACAACACTTCCGCCGGTAGCGATTACAATATCTGTTTTATCGATACAGAGAATATGCTGAGCTTCGATTTCGCAGAATTTTTCCAAACCATCGGCGTCGATAATCTGCTGAAGCGTTTTGCCGACAAGGGCCTGGATAAAAACATCGGTATCGAGAAAATATCTGCCCAGTCTTTTGGCGAGCAGTATGCCGATGGTGCTTTTGCCGACTGCGGGCATTCCGATAAGAACAGTGTTTTTATGCTGATTCATATTTACTAATTGCCTTTTTGTTTTTTCAGTGCGTCGTCAAGAAGCTGGCGGATTGGTGTTTGATTAGGGTCAATCCGCAGTGCCGCTCGATACGCTTCTATTGCAGCGGCAGTATCGTCTTTTTTCTCAAGGAGAATGCCCAGGTTGCGATACATTTCGGCATCGGCCGGTCTTGCTTTTAATACAAAACGAATTTCTTTTATAGCTTCGTCAGTTTTGCCAACTTCGGCCAGTGCCATGCCCAGGTAGCCATGAACAAGCACATTGCCGGGGTCAAATTCTAACGCTTTATTGAAGTATTCGACAGCCTCTTGCGATTTTCCCATCTCATTTAAAGTTATGCCAAGGTTCAAATACGCATCCACGAAATCCGGTTTGATTTTAATTGTCTGTTTAAAATATTCAATTGCATCCTGTGGCTTGCCTTGTTTTTTCAGGGCAGAAGCAAGGTTGAAATATGCCTGTGGAAAGCCCGGGTCACATTTTATGGCCAAACGGAATTGTTCAATGGCCTGGTCAAGCTTGCCGGTCCGCAAAAAGATATTGCCAAGATTGTTATGAGCCTGGGGGGAATTCGGCTTCATTTTCAAAAATTTATTAGATTGTTCAATAGCTTCATCAAACCTGCCTAACTCGCTCAGATAGGTTGCATAGTCTTCAAGAATGAGCGGATTGTTTTCGGTAACCTGCAGGGTGTGTTCAAATAATGGGAGGCTGTCTTTCCAATATTTCAGCTGCACTGAGGCGGTAAACGCCCAGCCTGTCAGCACCGCAACAGCCGAGCAACTCAAAATTAAATTTCTATACCGTAATTTTGGAACAAACTCGTTTGCGCTGAAGGCGATAATAATAAACAAGCCTGTTAATGTCATATATGTATATCTGTCTGCCATAGACTGCACGCCGACCTGCACCAGACCGATTACCGGAACCAGTGTGCCCAGATACCAGAACCAGCCGACCGTAAAAAATCTGCGGCGTCTGCCCAGATAAATAAAAATTACGGAAGCTATCACAAGCAATAAACCGCTGATTATAGCTTTTGTAACTGAAAAGGCGTCTCCCGGATGCGGATAAAGTACTGCCAACCGACTGGGCCAAATCATGTTAGTAATGTATGTAAGGTAGGAAATAAACGCATTGGCAATTCTGGTTTTAAGACACAGTATTTCGACAGCAATTGTTGCGCCGCCTCTTTGCTGAATAAAATATGTTATTATACAGGAAACAAACGAGCAGAGGAAAAATGGTATCTTCTCAATCAGGAGCCACCGGGAAAACTTACGCTGCAGCGGCCAATAATCCAGCAAAAGCAGAACAAACGGCAAAGTAACGAGCATTGGTTTGGACATAAGACCCAGTATAAACAACACTATTGCCGTCAGATACCATTTTAGTTTTGGTTTTTCAACATAACGGACGTAAGCCCACATTGTCAGAAGCCAGAAGAAAGTGCTCAGCAAATCTTTTCGTTCGGCAATCCAGGCGACTGATTCGACATGCAAAGGATGCAGCGCAAAAGCCGCTGCGACAAATGCGCTTGGCCAAACTGCTCCTGTCATTCGCATAAGAACATAAAATAAAATAAGTGTGTTTAATATATGGAAAAAAACATTCGTTAAATGATGCCCGCCGGCCCAGTTGCCGTAAAGCTGCCAATCGAGCATATGAGAAATCCAGGTAACAGGATGCCAATTGCTTGCATAGCCTGCTGTAAAAGCCCAATGAATGCTTTTGAAATTTAGTCCTGAGTGTATATTTATATTGTTTGTTACGTAAAGGTCATCGTCATATTTGAGGAATTTATGGAAGTAAACGGGCCAATATACCGCGACAATTGCCGCGATTAAAAAAACGCATATCAAAATAAAACGGTATTTATAAGGCTGCTTGCTCATTTGCCCGCTGCAGATTCCTGTTTTTTAAAATCATCTTCGAGAAGCTGACGCAAATTTTCATTATTAGGGTCGATTCGCAGAGCAGCACGATATGATTCTATTGCTCCGGCAATATCGCCTTTTCTTTCGAGGAAAATACCTAAATTGCGATGCATCTGAACATCATCAGGTTTGGCATTTAGAACAAAACGAATGTCTTCTATTGCTTCGTCAATTTTACCGATAGCAGCCAGCGCCATACCACGATAGCCATGAGCAGATATATTAGGCTCAAGTTTAATCGCTTTATCAAAAGGTTCGATGGCCTGGTCAAATTTCTGCAGCTTCGTCAGAATTATGGCCAGCTTTAAAAAGGTTTGTGCGTTATTTGGGGCGATTCTTAATGCCTGTTTAAAATGTGATATAGCTTCTTCAAAGTTGCCCTGTTTCTCCAGGCTGTCGGCCAAATTGAGGTTTGCCTGTAAAAAGTCAGGGTTATATTTGATAGCTGTCCTGAAGCAGTCTATAGCCTGTTGTACTCTGCCGGCCTGCAGCAGGGCACAGCCAAGATTATTATGACCTACAGCAGAATCAGGATAAATTCTCAGCGATTCTTTGCACCACCCGATTGCTTCGTCAATTCTGCCCTGTTCAACTAAAAGGCTTGCGTAGTTGTCTATCATCAG
>JBEKEA010000013.1:0-46503 GCA_050014075.1 Sedimentisphaerales bacterium
CGGTGTTTTCTTAGACTTGACAGCTTTATAGAGCCGGTCTCCAAAATGACTTGCCATCCTGTTCCTTTCAGTTAATATAGTATTCAGTTTTACTTTTATTATTAATGGGTAAAGAAACAATAAATATAAACATTAAATTTCCTTTGGCAAGAAGGTAATGAAAAATTATTTCAATTATGAAGAGATAAAACAAAGTATTAAAACACCCCATGGCAGAAACGCCGGTATTTTATTGGTTGTTTTAATAATTTTCATTTGTGCATACTGGTTTGCCGGACTATTCAGCACTCCGGGCAATTACAGGGCTGTGAAACCTATAACCGATGGCCAGGTAAGCCAATATCTGACCAATTATATATTGCCTGAACTGAACAATAAGTCGCAATACGGCCAACCGTTTGAGATGGTTTTTTCCGAACAGGGTATAAATGATATTATCGCAAGGCAGGTTGACTTTAATAGTTTGCAAAGGTCGGGGTTATCGGATTTAAGTATTGCTTTTAGGCACAACAGGATACTCCTGACGGGCAGAACGGTTTATCGCGGATTTAATTTTATTGTAACAATAGTCTTGAAACCATACATTAATAGAGAAGGATATTTATATTTTGGAGCAGCAAAAGTAGAAGTCGGTGAAAGCCGTATCCCATTTGCTGCAGAGGCAATTAAAAGAAGAATAGTCTATAGTCTTGCAGTTCCTTCAAGTGATTCGAACACCCCCAACTTTACCAGAATGCTGTTTAACAGCGGTAAAATAGAGCCGGTGTTTTCATTAAATAAGCAAAAACTTCGTATTAAAAAATTTACCGTTCAGAATAAACAGTTAACTATTCAATTTCAGCCCGAGTAAAATGGAAAAAAATAATTTAAAATCTGCGACTCAATTCGAGGTTATCGGCGACGCTTTGCTTGCCAGGGCGCCTGCAAAAATAAATCTATCTCTTCTGGTTGCGGATAAAAGGCCTGATGGCTATCACAATATAGAAACCATAATGGCCAAAGTATCGCTTTATGACGAACTGCTGTTTGAAATTGGTAAAGCAAAAGGAATCGAGCTTGTTTGTAACGGACTATGGTCGCCGGCGGGAAAAGATAATCTTGTATATAAGGCGGCTGATTTATTTTACAGATACATCAAAAAAGAGCCGTCGATTAAAATAACTCTAACAAAAAATATTCCGGCTGGTTCAGGTCTTGGGGGAGCCAGCAGCGATGCGGCAACGGTCCTTTTGGCTCTGAATAAACTACACGGCCTATCAGTTAATAACGATGAACTTTATAACCTTACCCAGCAACTCGGAAGCGATGTTACATTTTTTTTGAATGGACCTTTGGCTGTTTGCACTGGCAGGGGAGAAAAGGTGGAAAAGATAGATAAGATTTGTCAATTCGCGGCATTGCTTGTGCTTCCAGATGTAAATGTTTCTACTAAAAGGGTTTATGAAAGTTTCAAGGTAGATTTAGAACTTTTTAGCTCATTTCACGAGAAAATCAAAAGTTACATTTTCAGCGGCAGAATAGATTTAATACAAAAAATGTGTGCAAATATGCTTGCCAAAACGTGTTTTGAGTTGGATAATAGATTGGCTCTGTTAAAGGTAAAAATACAAGAGATTACGAAACTGCCGGTTTCGCTGAGCGGAAGTGGTTCAACTTTGTTTGTCATACCTGACGCTGGACAATATCACAAGGCGGAAATATTGCGGCGCGAAATTATAAATTCGCTTGGTTGCAATTGTATTATAGTTTTCGACAACGAATGGTAGTTTTATGAGGCGCTTGTTATGGAGATTACAGAAGTTAGAGTAAAGATGATAGACAACAAGGACGAAAGGCTCAAAGCGTTTTGTTCGATGACCATTGATAACTCTTTTGTCATTCGCGACATTAAGGTTATCATGGGGACTAATGGTTATTTTGTCGCAATGCCTTCGAGAAAAATGAGCGACCACTGCCCCAAATGCGGCGGGAAAAATCATCTCAGGGCAAAGTTCTGCAATAATTGCGCAGCATCATTGGGTGAAGACAGGGCTAAAAAGGATATGAAAGGCAGAATGAAATTACACGCCGATATAGCCCATCCAATCAATGCCCTGTGCAGACAATCTATTCAAGACAAAATAGTCAAGGCTTTCGAGGAAGAACTCGAAAGGTCCAAGCTTCCCGGCTATAAGCCTGTTGAATTTGATGAGCCGGACGATGATGTCCCAGAGGATACAGCGGAACATTCATAAGCTGGATGAATTTGTTTGCGTTGAGAAATCTGGTTTGTTGCTGAAACACATTAGTGTTGTAAGAGGAGATAAGAGATTACGGTTTTATTTCACCTATATGTGACAGCAATAAGATATTATCGTTGCTGAAAAATATGTAAAATAAAACAGCCAGAGGGGAAGAGCAAAAAATTTTAAGGTTCAACAATAAGTTCTTCGAGTATTCTGTCTATGGTGACATCAAGTTTTTCATCGAGTTGATACTTACCCAAACAGATTTGCCTGCGCACAGTGGAAATCTTCTCGAATCTTACCTCGGGCAGTTTTGAAACTTTATCAAGCAATTGTCCCAGTGGAGTATTTGCGCCTGCCTGGAGCAGCTCTTCAGTTTTTAGATCATTTACAGAGTTTAACTTTTCAAGCCTTTTAATTGGCGAAGATAATCTGCTGTTAATCTTTTCGATTTTAATCTGTTCCATTGCAGTAAACCTTTCATGCAAGTCTTTTAGCCCGAAAAAAATTCCATTTTTCCGGCTAAAGCCAGCGGTCCACGAGTCTTGTCCCGTCGAGCCCCTATATATTGTGTTTCCGCAATTCCTTTGCGGCGTTATATTATTTACTTCCAATACTGATATCGTCTGCAATAAAAGAAAAACTTTAAAAAACTTTGAACTTTTTTATAAATTTTAATGCCTTTATTGGGGGTAAAACCCCGTTATCAGCCCCATTAACGCATTTTTCCGGAATTGTTTATTTTAAGGCAGAATAGCTGAGTTGCGTGATTTAGGACAACTGACGACATACAATATGTTGTGGTGGCGTGGTCCTAAAACGTATGATTTATTAAGATATTTTGTAAAAAATGAGGCATATTGGCTTAAAGAGCTTGACAAAGCGGTTTAAAATATTAATTATGACTGTTCTTTAGAAATAGTAATTCGGGGCCGTAGCTCAATTGGCTAGAGCATCGGACTGTCGATCCGAAGGTTGAGGGTTCGAGCCCCTTCGGCCTCGCTTTGTAAAACCGCGTTTTCGATACCGTCAACGCGGTTTTGCTGTTTTTAGGGTTCGTTAAAATTCGCCTCTGTCCGGCAAAAAATGGCAAGTTTTGCGGCAAATAATTTTTGTCCTCTGTTCCGGTAGTATGAGCTTGTTGTTTTTCCCGGCTTGGTAAAGATACCGCATCCTTGTAAATGTATTGATACACTCAACAACCAGTTTCGAATCGCAATAACATCTGTAAGTTGTTTATAGTTTAAATGGTTTCAGGAAGTATACAAAATTGTATTTTTTTGATGTATTTTATATCTGAGTTGTGGACGTGATTTTTGGAAATGATATCCTTGGCACTTGTGTAAAACTCTCAGATTATATACAATCCTCCGCAAGTTATTTTTATTAAACTGTAAAGGATTGAGAAAAAGGAAGCTCTGAACAACTAAAATGGACGTTCAAGAATATGGTATTGTCGGTCTGTTTCTTATTTTAGGTATCGCTTTCGCTGCGGCCGCGTTTATCGTATCGTGGCTGCTTCGGCCGCGCGACCCAAATCCGGCTAAAAACGCCACGTACGAGTGCGGCGAAATAGTCAAAGGCAATTCGCGAGTTCAATTCAACGTCGGATGCTACCTTGTGGCACTTGTATTTGTAATATTCGATATTGAAGTGTTGTTCCTGGTGCCGTGGATTCTCATATTTCGCGAACTCGGCTGGGTTTCATATATCGAGATGATGATTTTTGTCGCAATCCTCGTTGTCGGTTTAATCTATGCGTGGAAGAAGGGGGTTTTTGAATGGCAGTAATAGAAAAAATTCCCTGTGCTAAAATAATAGAAAAAGTTCCGGGCGGCGGGTTCTTTCTGACGACCAGTGAAAGTATTTTAAAATGGGGGAAGGAATCGTCTCTGTGGCCGATGACATTCGGGCTGGCCTGCTGCGCAATTGAAATGATTGCTACGGGTGCCCCGCGTTTCGATATCGACCGGTTCGGGGCAGGAGTGTTCCGGGCAAGCCCCAGGCAGTGCGACGTTATGGTAGTGGCAGGGACGATATGTGTTAAAATGAACGACTGCATCCGGCGGCTTTATGCACAAATGCCGGAACCGAAATATGTAATCGCTATGGGGAATTGCGCGATTTCAGGAGGCATATTCTATTACGACACCTATTCGGTTACTAAAGGGACAGAATCGCTGGGGATAAATGTTGATGTGTTTATACCGGGATGCCCGCCGCGGCCGGAGAATTTGCTCTTCGGGCTGATGAAACTGCAGGAAAAAATCAGGAATGAAAAAAATGCGGCCAGATGAAATATCAGCAATTATAAAATCTAAATTTCCGCAGGTAACAGAGGAAGCGGGAACTAATTATATCATTGTGCCCAAAGAATCCATTTTAGAAGTTTCGCAATATATAAAAAATCCGCCGCTGGCACTGGATAATTTGCACTGCATAACTGGAATTGACAGAAAAGAGAAAATAGAGGTGGTTTACACTTTATATTCCATCGGCGAACATCATGGTGTAACGCTTAAGGTAAATTTAACATTGGAAGACTTAAATGTCGCCAGTGTATCGGCGATTTGGAAATCGGCGAACTGGCTGGAGCGGGAAGTGTATGATTTATTCGGCGTAATATTTTCAGGGCATCCGGATTTACGGAGGATATTAAATCCATATGACTGGCAGGGATATCCGCTGCGGAAAAATTATTCTAACCCTGATTTTATAGCGAAACCGAGGATGTAACTAAACTGTATGGATGCAACGCAAACAAAGGATATGTATACAGAAGAGTTTCTCATCAATATGGGGCCGCAGCATCCATCGACGCACGGAGTTCTTTCTCTTGAATTAAAACTGGACGGCGAAACTATCAGGGGATGCACGCCGCATATCGGTTATCTACACCGTTCAATGGAAAAAATAGCTGAGAACCGCACGTTTACGCAATTTATACCATTTACCGACAGACTCGACTATGTCGCGTCAATGAATAATAACCTCGGATACGTGATGGCGGTTGAAAAATTATTGAACCTGGAAATATCCGAGCGGGCGAAATATATTCGGGTAATAATCGCTGAGCTGAACAGGATTGCAAGTCATCTTATCGCTACCGGGACATTCGCGCAGGACCTTGGTGCATTCGCGACGCCGTTGTTCTATTGTTTCAGGGAGCGAGAAAAAATAGTAGAAATATTCGACCAGATATGCGGAAACCGGCTTACATATAATTATATGCGGATAGGCGGAGTAATGGCCGATTTGTCGGGGGAAATAATCGAGAAGATAAAAGAATTTATCGAATATATGAGACCGAAAATTGATGATTACGACGAACTGATTACTTACAATGTGATATTTCTGGCGAGGTCGAAACATATCGGGGTGCTGTCGAAAGAAATGGCGATAAATTACAGCGTAACAGGGCCTAACCTGCGCGGGTCGGGAGTTAAATGGGATTTGAGGAAAGACGAGCCTTATCTTGTTTACGATAAATTAGAATTTGATGTGCCTGTCGGGGAAAACGGCGACGCGTGGGACAGGTATAAAGTCAGAATCGAAGAGATGAGACAAAGTTTGAGAATTATCGAGCAGGCAATAGAGTCGCTGCCGCAAGGGGATGTTACCGTTAAGGTTGGACGTGTCCATAAGCCTTCTGTATCCGAGACGTATTTCAGGACGGAAAATCCGCGAGGCGAATTGGGATTTTATATTGTCGGCGACGGTTCGGTGTATCCATATAGATTGAAAATCAGGTCGCCATCGTTTTCTAACCTGGCGGTGCTGCCGGAATTGGTAAAAGATATAAAAGTTGCTGACATAGTTTGTGTGCTTGGAAGTTTCGATGTCCTGATGGGGGAGATTGACAGGTAATGTTAAGCATACTGACAATAATTTGGGCGCTGATAGTCGGAATCATAGTATTAGGATTCATAGCGGCGTCGGCGATGTTCCTGATATGGTGGGAAAGAAAAGTATCCGCCCATATTCAATCGAGATACGGGCCTATGCGAGTGGGCTGGCATGGTGTTTTACAATCCGTAGCGGACGCGGTAAAACTTCTGCTCAAGGAGAATATAATTCCCGCGGAAGCGGATAAATTAGTATGGTGGCTGGCGCCTTTTATTGCCGTAGTGCCGCCGGTGATGGCGTTCGTGGTGCTGCCGTTCGGGAAAAATTTAATTGTTAAGGATTTGAATGTAGGCGTTCTGTATCTTATGGCGTTGTCTTCCGTGAGCGTTATCGGGATTTTTATGGCCGGCTGGGGGTCGAATAATAAATATTCCCTGATTGGCGGAATGAGGTCGGCGGCACAAATAATAAGTTATGAGCTTCCGCTGATACTGTCAATGATTATCGTCGCGATGCAGGCCGGTTCGCTTTCGATGCAAAAGATAGTTTTGGCGCAGGCGGGGTGCTGGAATATTTTTCATCCGAATCTGGCGATTGCATTTTTTGTTTATTTAACATCGGCCACGGCGGAAATAAACCGCGTGCCGTTCGATATACCAGAGGCGGAGTCGGAACTGGTAGCTGGATTTCATACGGAATATTCGGGAATGAAGTTCGCGATGTTCTTCATCGGCGAATACACAAACCTTTTCATTATTTCGGCAATCGCGGCAACGCTTTTCTTTGGCGGATGGCAGGGGCCTGTTCTGCCCGGGGTTGTATGGTTCCTTATAAAGTCGTATGGCATAGTTTTTGTATTGATGTGGGTCAGGTGGACGTTCCCGCGGCTAAGAGTTGACCAATTGATGGGATTCGCGTGGAAGGTTTTAACGCCGATATCGTTTTTTAACCTGGCATTAACAGGATGGCTATTAATAAAATGATAAAATATTCCAAAAATTTCGTTATCGGGATATGGAGCCTTATAAAAGGACTTGCCGTTACAATGAAATATTGTTTCAGGCCGGCGGTAACGGTGCAATATCCAACTGAGAAACGGCCAATGAGCGATTGCTACAGGGGATTGGTCGGGCTTCATCGTGAGAAATGCATCGTTTGTTATCAATGCGTTAAGATGTGCCCCACGGCGTGTCTTGCGATTACTCATAAACTGGAAGATAAGAAAAAAATACTCGAGACATTCAAATATAATATGGAACTTTGCTGCTTTTGCGGATTGTGCGAGCAGGTTTGCCCGGCAGACGCAATAGTAATGACTAAAATTTATGAGATTAGCGTGTATGACCGCAAAAAATTAGATATAAATCTTTTGGATGATAAAAAATACGATGAATGGACTCATACAACTATTAAATAGCCACGGCATACCGCAAGACTTTGTTATAAAAGCCGCCTTTTATTTCATAGCCACCCTGACTTTGGTGTTTGCACTTTTTGTTGTGCTTTCCCGCCATATATTTCGTGCCGCGGTATATCTTGCCGTGGTGCTGACATGTATAGCTTGTGTCTATTTATTTTTAGACGCGGAATTTCTGGCTGTTGTTCAGGTGCTGATATATGTCGGCGCTATCGTGGTTTTGTTTATCTTTACGGTGATGCTAACCGCAGACATCGATAGCGGAACATTTGCCGGAACGTTGCGACGGATGTCGGTGGCAGCAGTGGCATCGCTGGCAATATTTTTTATTCTTTTTAAGGTAATAAATATGGTGACAGCATGGAAGACGGCTGTGCCTGCGGGAGTGTCCATTAACCTGTCGCAATTAGGGAAATCTCTAATGACTGGATACGCTCTGCCGTTTGAAGTTATTTCACTTGTTTCACTGGCGGCGCTGGTCGGAGCCCTTGTTATTGGAAAGGCGGAGAAAAGATGATACCAGAAAGCCATTTTTTGATGCTCGGAGCGGCGTTGTTTTCGATAGGCGTATTCGGCGTGTTTACCCGCAGGAACGCAATCGGAATTCTAATGTCTATCGAATTGATATTGAACGCGGCAAATATAAACCTGATAACATTCAGTAAATTTTCGGCAAGTCCAGACGGTCTGGGGCAGATTTTTGCCCTTTTTGTGATAGCGATAGCAGCTGCGTCGGCTGTTGTGGGACTTTGTCTGGTTATATCGATATATAGAAACTCAAAAACTATACTGGTGAATAAAATTAATTTAATGAAATGGTAAATTTAGCGCATTTAATTCCGGTTTTTCCGTTTGCTGCGTTTGTGGTAAACATTCTTTTTGGCCGAAGGGTCAAAAAATTCAGCGCGATTGTCTCAATCTCGGCATCTGTCGTGTCATTATGTCTGTCGATATATACCCTTGTCTGTTTTCTGAAGGGGCAGGGGTCGTATAGTTTATTTGAGTGGCTTATCTTCGGCGGAGTGTCGTTAAACATCGGAGTGATAGTGGACCCGCTGACCTGTATGATGCTCGTTGTCGTAACGACGATTGGAACGCTTATACAGATTTACTCAATAGGCTATATGAAAGGCGACACGCGATTCTCAAGATTTTTCGCGTATATGTCGCTGTTTATGGGTTCGATGCTGGGGCTTCTGCTTGCCGATAATTTTGTGATGCTCTATATCTTCTGGGAAGGTGTGGGGCTTTGCTCGTATCTTTTGATTTCGTTCTGGTTCGAAAGACCATCTGCGGCAAAAGCGGGTATGAAGGCGTTCATAACGACGAGAATCGGCGATACAGGACTTCTTATCGGAATTTTTATCCTGATTTTCTCTGCGCATACCGTTTATTTCAGTGAACTTGGAAACCTTGGCGCAGGTCCATTGTTTACAGCGGCGGCATTATTGATATTCTGCGGAGCGGTCGGAAAATCGGCGCAATTTCCGCTGCATGTTTGGCTGCCTGACGCGATGGAAGGTCCAACTCCTGTCTCGGCATTAATCCACGCGGCGACAATGGTCGCGGCAGGCGTGTATCTTGTCGCAAGATGCTTTGTTCTATTTTCCTCGCACGGGGCGGCACTTATTACTGTCGCATACATCGGCGGGATTACGGCATTTTTTGCCGCGACTATCGCAGTAGTTAACAACGATATAAAACGGATACTGGCGTATTCGACGATAAGCCAATTGGGATTTATGATGATGGGTTTGGGCGTCGGCGGATATTCGGCAGGAGTTTTTCATCTGATGACGCACGCATTTTTTAAGGCGCTGCTATTTTTGTGTGCTGGCAGCGTTATTTATTCAATCGGCACACAGGATATACAGAAGATGGGCGGGGTCTTTAGAAAAATGAAAATCACAGGTCTGACTCTTGTGATAGCGAGTCTTGCGATTTCCGGTATCCCGCCTTTTGCTGGTTTTTGGTCCAAAGACGAAATATTATCTGAAATTCTAAAGAATGGTCATCCATTCTTATTTGTTTTGGCAACGGTAACAAGTTTATTGACTGCATTTTATATGTTCAGGCTTGTTTTTTTAGTGCTGTTTGGTAAATCCCGTTCGGAAATTCATCCGCACGAAAACAGCGCGGTTATGACGATTCCTTTGTCGATATTGGCGGTGTTTGCGATATTTATAGGATTAGTCGGCTCGCCATTTATGAATAACGCATTTCAGAATTTTATATATCCTCACAAAGTTGAAAGTATGAAACCGGATTATGCGGTGATGGGATTTTCAACGTTACTGGCGGTATTGGGAATCGGCGTATCGTATCTATTATATATAGTGAAGATAAATATTGTGCCGCAGAATGTGCGGAAAGTTTTTGTGCCATTATATAATCTTGTATATAACAAATATTATGTAGATGAGATTTATGCATTTTTGTTTATCAGGCCGACGATGCGATTGGCGCGTCTGGCATTTAAGTTCGACCTTGGAGTGATAGATGGCACGGTAAATGGCGTTGCAAAGTTAACTGTGATATTGAGTAAAATCGCCGCCTGGATTGACCGCTATATAGTTGACGGCGCGGTAAATATGACGGCAAAGATTGTTGGGATTTTTTCACTGGTGCTGCGGCGAACGCAAACGGGCTACATTCAGACTTATCTGCTGATAGCATTCTTCGGGCTGGTGATTATTATCTTCGTTAAATTGATAATAGGAGGTTAATAATGTTATTTCCGATTTTGACCTGTATCGTATTTCTGCCGCTTGCAGGCGGTTTGATAATACTTTTTGTCCCTAAAAAGAATATTGGTTTAATAAAGACAGTCGCAACGGCGGTTACCGCAATTGATTTGATTCTTTCGATAATTCTGCTGGTCAATTTCAACTACTCGGGGGCTATGCAATTCGAGGAAAATTTGAACTGGATACCGTCGGTAAATATTTTTTATCATCTGGGAATTGACGGCATAAGTATCGGGCTGATATTTTTAACGACCCTGTTAAGTTTTCTGGCGTGTATAGGGTCTTACAGTATAGGTATGAGGCAAAAAGAATATTTCTTTTTATATCTTTTGCTTGCGACGGGAATGCTGGGCACATTTGTCGCTCTTGACCTCGTTTTGTTCTATGTCTTCTGGGAAATAGTGCTGGTTCCAATGTATTTTTTAATCGGCATCTGGGGTGGGCCGAGGAAAGAATACGCGGCTATCAAATTCTTCATATATACCCTGGCAGGCTCAATCTTTATGCTGCTGGGAATATTGGCTTTCTATTTCACATCAACTCCGCATACGTTCAGCATATTAGAGCTTGGAAAAACGACAGGCGCATTGACAATGCCGATTCAGATTCTCATCTTCATAGCTTTTTATCTTGGATTCGCGGTAAAAGTTCCGGTTTTTCCATTCCATACATGGCTGCCCGATGCGCACGTCGAAGCGCCGACCCCAATAAGCGTTTTGCTGGCAGGAGTCCTGCTGAAAATGGGCGGATATGGATTTTTCAGGATAAGTTTCCCATTGCTTAAAGATGCGGCACATTATTTTGTTTTGCCGTTTGCGATTCTGGGCGCGATTAACATTGTCTATGGAGCGGTTGTGGCGATGGCACAAACCGATTTTAAAAAGATGGTCGCCTATTCATCCGTAAGCCATATGGGATTTGTAATGCTCGGCTTGGCAAGTATGACCACAACGGGATTTAACGGCGCGCTTCTTCAAATGTTTAATCATGGAATAATTACCGGAGCGATGTTCTTTCTGGTAGGCGTTATTTATGACCGCGCACACACAAGAGACCTTGATAAATTCGGCGGACTGGGCGTCAAGATGCCTGTTTACGCAGGAATGCTGACGGTGTTCTCGCTTGCCTCGCTGGGACTTCCGGGCTTGAGCGGATTTGTAAGCGAATTTATGTCTCTGCTGGGCTCTTATGCTGCGTTCAAAATTATAACCATCGTCTCTGTGTTAGGGATAGTTATTACCGCGGGATACTTTTTATATATGCTTCAGCGAGTGCTAATGGGGCCTTTGAATGAAAAATTGGCCGGCATTATCGATATAAATAAACGCGAGCTTTTTACACTGATTCCTCTAATGGCAATCGCGATTTTAATCGGCGTCTATCCTTTGGCGGCGCTGAAATTTCAAATGGCAGCCATTGAACAGCTTATTCAAAAGCTCGGAGGAATGATATTTTGAGTTTGATTGAAAGCATAAGATTTATAACGCCGGAAATTATATTGCTCGCCGGAGCGATTATAATCCTGATGTTTTCGCTTTTTGTCAGCAATAAAAACGTACTGGGCATGTTTGCTTTGTTTGTGATTATAGCGGCATCGTTATATTTGCCGCAAAGCCCTAAAACAGAGGCGGGCCTGTTTTTTAATATGCTTACAAACGACTCGTTCTCCCTGTTTTTTAAGGAAATAATTTTATTTATCACCGGTATCGTCATACTAATCTCAATTGGTTATGAGGAGCTGAAAGAAAAGTATATAGGAGAATACTTTTTCCTTCTGTTAAACGGCACAATCGCAATGTTACTGGCGGTATCAAGCAATAATCTGCTAATGATATATTTGTCTATTGAAATGCTCTCATTGATTTCGTATATCCTGACGGCCTTTTTGAAAAATAATCCTCTGTCAAGCGAAGCGGCTTTGAAATACTTTTTGTTCGGCGCTCTGTCAACCGGCATAATGCTCTACGGCATCTCGCTTGTCTATGGTTTATTCGGCACGACAGACCTGGCTATAATTTCAAAAGTTGTTAGCGCCGGTCAGATAAATGGTTTGGTCACACTCGTTTTACTCATATTGATATTGGCGGGACTTTGCTTTAAATGCAGTCTGGTTCCGTTTCATATGTGGGCGCCCGATGTTTATCAGGGGGCGCCGACGGCCGTTACAGCATTTCTTTCGGTTGGACCGAAAGCAGTCGGCTTTGCCGTACTTTTGCGAATATTCGCAAATAATTTCTTTCCTCTCTATGTCAACTGGGTCAACCTGGTAATGCTCATATCCATCTTCACTATGACAATCGGTAATGTCATCGCGATATCACAGACCAATATAAAACGAATGCTGGCGTATTCATCAATCGCACAGGCCGGGTATATGCTCATTGGCTTTGTTGTCGGAACGGCAGGGGGCATTGAAGGCGTTTTATATTATATTCTCGCCTATACGCTTATGAATCTCGGTGCATTTGGCTGCGTTATTCTTGTTTCGAACTATTTAAAAAGCGATGCTATCGAGGACTACGCAGGACTATATAAGAAAGATCCCATCACATCATTTATGCTGAGCATTTTTTTGCTGTCTCTTACAGGCGTTCCGCCGCTTGCGGGATTTTGGGGGAAATTTCTTGTATTTAACGCCGCAATTCAATCAAAATTTATATTACTTGCGGTGGTTGGGGTCATAAATAGTATCGTTGCGGCATTTTATTATATGCGAGTCATTAAATTTATGTATCTTGAGGAGCCAAAGATGAAGGATACAGGACATAAATCATTGTCTCTTCAAATTGCACTGGCTATCGTGACGGCAGGTGTGCTGATAGCCGGTCTTTACGTTACTCCTTTTTTAAACTGGGTAAAGTATTCACAGTCATTTTTTTGACAAATGTTAGTCGTTTATTGACAAATACTTGAAAACTTCGACAAGCCGTAATTAAGGGTTAAGCCTCTGCAATTTACCGGAAATCAGGTCAATCTTTTAGTAGAGATAATCTGTCTCTTTACAGGATATTTAAAAGGTTGAAAAAGTATTGCTAAAGATATGATTATAAGGTATATTAATAGTTCTGGGCATAAGGTGAAGTAGTATCCCTTTCATAACCCCAAAATGTTATGATAAAACAAACAAAAGTGAAAGTGTATCAGTATGTTTAATACAGTGGATAAGAAGAATGAATAATAGGGCTATGAAGATATACGTCTTTTGCTGCTCAAACAGCCTTGATAAAGAGCAGTTGTCGGGCGTTTGCAACCGAGCCGACGGTATCACGGTTAAGACAATCAGTCTGCCGTGCTCTGGCAAGGTGGATGTTCCTTATTTAATGAAAGCGTTTGAAACCGGCGCAGACGGCGCAGTAATTGTAACATGCAAAAAAAACCAGTGCCAAAATAACGAGGGAAATTTACGGGCCCAGAAACGCGCCGAAGCGGTCGAATCGCTTCTTGAAGAAATTGGAATGGGCAGGGGACGAATGGCTGTTATCGAATTAAAAGATGATACGAAACAAACTCTTGGGGAAATAAATAATTTTTTTAATAAGATAAGGAATCTGCCTAAATCTAATTTATGCAGCAACTCTGTTAAGGAATAGGAAAACAGTGTCAAATGAAAGCAGATAGCAAACTCGCAAAAAAAATTGAAAACGGAGATTTTATTGTTAGCGCCGAACTACAGCCCAGAGCAGAAGCGAACGGGTCAGCGACTGAAGCGGCATTGAAAGTCCTTGGTAAGGGACTTGCAGCGATAAATGTATCCGACAACCATCACGGTATAGCTATGTCGTCTCTTGCGGCGTCAGTTGCGGTAATCAAGTCCGGCGCGGAACCGATTTACCAGGTTGTAACACGCGACAGAAATAGAATAGCGATTCAGTCCGATTTGCTCGGAGCCTGCTATCTTGGAATAAAAAATATTTTGTGCTTGTCAGGCTATCATCAGGTGCTGACGGGATGCCCGGAATCGGCCAATGTTTACGATATAGATTCTACGCAGTTTATCGAAATGGTAACGAAAATGTCGGAAAAAGGGGAGCTTGACAATGGGGCAAAGATGGAAGGGCAATTTTCAATGCTTGTGGGGGCCGTAGCGAACCCGTTTTTGAAACCGCTGGAGTTAAATATCCTTAAACTCAACAAAAAAGTCGAAGCCGGCGCGAAATTTATTCAAACTCACGCTGTATTCGATGTTGAGACATTCAGTCAATGGCTTGATGCTGTTGTCAGTGAAGGCATCGATAAAAAAACAGCTATTTTGGCCGGTGTCTTTCCTTTGGAAAGCGCCGATGAGGCCAAAAATCTGCGGGATACTTATACCGACTATTATGTTTCTGACGCGATTGTCGAACGGCTGAAAAAAGCGGGCGACAAGGATTCACAGCAGAAAGAAGGAATGAATATTTGTATTGAAATAATCAGCAAGCTCAAAAAGATGAAAGGTTTGAGAGGGATACATATTCTTTCAGGAGGTAAGGAAGAATTGGTGCCCCAGATTCTCGCCGCATCCGGGCTTTAAATACTGGGAAAGATATGCCGGAAAAATATCATATTAAAACGCAACCTGTACCGCCGCGTATGCCGCGCCTTGGTAAATACGGCATCGTAGATTGGCGCGAAGATTGCGCACGCTGTCATAACTGCGTAAAGAAGGCGTGCGTTTATGACCGCTACAGGCAGGAGGCGGATTATATTCGCAGTTTGAGTGAAGTAAACGCTTTATTTTTCGATTGTATGGGATGTTTATCGTGCGTGCAGGATTGTACAAAAGGGATTCTGAAGATGGCGGTAAATCCTGAATATGTAAAACTTGGGAACAGTTATTGGACAGCGGACATTATTAAAACGACATGGCTTCAGGCTGAAACAGCGAAAATTCCGGTTTCCGGAGCAGGATATCGCGGGCCGTTTTCGGGCCAGGGTTTTGATTCGATGTGGACGGATATGTCTGAAATTGTTCGTCCGACGCGGGATGGTATTCATGGACGGGAATATATAAGCACATCAGTAGATATCGGCAGGAAATTGTCGTTTCTGGATTTCGCAAGCGGCAAGGCAGCGAAAAATCCGCATCCTCTTGTTTCTATTCCGATGCCGCTGATTTTAGATATGACATCTTCTCTGCATACGCTGCCGCAGCTTAATGACATAATTATACAGACCGCGGTCAACACCGATATAATAGCAATAATTGATTGGCGCAACAAACCTGCCGATGACAAAAACCTTGAACATATAGCGTTTTATTTAGGACAAGACGTTCCTGGGGCGGCAAAAGAATTACTGAAGAAGATGCGGCTTGTGGAAATAGCCGACAGCTCACTGGTGAAAGAGCGTATAAAAGAGATAAAAGCAATACATCCAAAAATAGTTATAGCTGTAAGAGTTGATTTAGCGGCGGGTGGAATTGAACGGGCAATTGAACTTGCGCAACTAAAAGAAGTTGAAGTGATTCACGTTTCTGCGGACCTGAATGGTAATGAAATAGGTTCGACAAGCTCACTACAGGTTGGAGCGGCGAAACCGCGTTTCATCAAAGATATGCTGCGTCAAATTCATACGGCGCTAATCGAAAAGGGGTGCCGGGATGAAATAACGCTTATGGCGGGCGGCGGGATCGCGCTGCCGGAACATGTGGCAAAAGCGATAATATGCGGCGCTGACGTGGTAACAATTAATCTGCCTCTGTTAATTGCACTGGAATGTCATCTTTGCAATAGCTGCAAGCCGGGAATGGTATGTCCGGCGAAACTGGAAAAAATAAATTTTGAATACGGCGTCGGGCGAATGACCAATCTCATCGCGGCATGGCACGACCAACTGATAGAAGTTATGGGAGCGATGGGAATGCGCGAGGTTCGCCGGCTTAGAGGCGATGTCGGACGCGCAATGTTTTTTGAGAATCTTGAAAAGGAAACCTTTGGCAAATTATTCGGAACAAGAAGAAGCGATTAGGGAAATGTTTCCCGAAAATACGGTGAAGACATTTGTGCCGCAGGAAAAAGTGGCTCGTGTTGTCAAATTTGCGCCGCCGCGGTATCGAAATGAAATTGCCAGGTATATTGTCCATCGCAATGGCAACTGCAAACTTTGCGGCAAATGCGCCAAATTATGCAAATATAACGTTCATACGCTTAAACCGGGTTATAAATTTTTCGGCGAGCCGAAAAATCATTTGTGCATAGGAATATCCTGCGAAAAAACCGGACATTATTGCATAGCGAACTGTCCGCAGGGAGCATTGGAGCTTAAAGAAAGTTCGGTGTATAAGGCGATGGGAGATTATCGCTGGCCGGCGGATTTGATTTTAGCGACGTGGAAAATGGCAGAAACCGGCGATGTGCCGGATGAGGCTTACGGTTATAATTATCAGTGCGGCAATTCCGGCGGCGGATTCGACAAACTTAGATTTAAATTTCCGGATAAACCGCCTGTAAAACTCAGTGAAGACCAGATTGATACGAGTATCCTTCTGAATAAACGCGACGATGGGCGACCAAAAATAAAAATTGATGTTCCCTGGTATGGCGGCGGAATGTCGTTCGGTTCTGTCAGTAACGCAACGCAGTTATCAAAGGCGAGGGCTGCTGTCGCGTGGAATACATTTACCTGCACCGGCGAAGGCGGGTATATGGAACGGATGAGGCCGTACGACGAACATGTGATTACACAGGTTGCGACAGGCCTTTTCGGTGTGCGCGAGGAAACGATTCAGCGTGTGCCGATTGTAGAATTCAAATATGCCCAGGGAGCAAAGCCGGGTCTTGGCGGTCATTTGCTGGGCGATAAAAACACTGTTGCCGTCGCAAAGATGCGCGAGGCGGTGCTTGGTATATCTCTGTTTTCGCCGTTTCCGTTTCACAGCGTATATTCCATTGAAGACCATATGAAACATATCGACTGGATTAAACATGTCAACAGACGGGCATTGATATCGACAAAGGTATCGACGCCGACGGATGTCGATATGGTCGCGGTCGGAAGTTATTCGGCAGGCACTCATATTGTACATATAGACGGCGGATATGGCGGAACCGGCGCGGCACCGGATATCGCAAAGAAAAATATTGCGATGCCGATAGAATACGCAATTGGCAGAGTTCATAATTTTCTGACGGATGAAGGCGCTCGCGAAAAAGTAACGCTTATAGCAAGCGGCGGGATACGCTCGGTTCACGACGTGGCCAAAGCTATCGCTCTTGGCGCAGACGGAGTTGTTATCGGGACGGCTGAATTAGTTGCGCTTGGATGTATACGATGCAGCCGCTGCGAAAGCGGACGAGGCTGCCCGCGAGGTATCGCGACAACCGACCCGGAATTGTGTAAAAAATTGAATATCGACTGGGGCACACAGCGGATTATAAATCTTTATAACGCATGGCGCAAAGAGCTTGTCAGGATTCTTCAGCGGTTTGGAATGCGCAGCGTAAAAGAACTTCGAGGGCGCAGCGACCTTTTAATGCATCTTGACTATACCAACGATATCGGGGTGAAAAAATGAACGTTGAATTGATAAAACGACTTGCATATTCGAGAAAACAACTGGCTGAAAACCTCAATTGTTCTTCTGAGATAAAAAAAGAAGCAGAAGAAGGCGGCTGCGGCGTTGTTGGATTTTGCTGCAGTGAGCCGGTGCCGGGCAAACATATTTATGAACCTTCGCGGCAGATGCACAATCGAGGAAACGGCAAAGGCGGCGGTATAGCCGCGGTTGGATTTGTGCCGGAACAACTGGGCGTCAGCAGGGAAGTGCTCGAAAATTATTTTATGCTGCACATAGCGTTTCTGGACGAAAAAGTCCGGCCGGAGATAGAAAAGCAATTTATCACACCGAATTTCGAAATTGCGGCGATGAGCCAGCTCGATAAAGTCGATGACTGGAAATCCGTGCCGGGACTGGAAGTTAAGCCTCCTGATGTCTGCCGATATTTTGTTCGCGTAAAATCGGCAGTGCTGGATACGTTTGTTGCGAAAAACAATCTGCAGAAGCTTGACCGCACAGAAGCGGAAGAAGAATTTATCAGCCAAAACAGCTTTGAGCTTAATCAGAGGTATTACGCTTCTTTGGGCGAAAAGAGAGCCTTTGTTCTTTCGCACGGCAGAAATATTATGATACTAAAGGTCGTCGGCTTCGCTGAAGCGATTGTAAAATATTATAAAATCGAAGACCTTCGTGCTCACGTTTGGATAGCCCATCAACGTTTTCCGACGAAGGGGCGAGTATGGCATCCCGGCGGAGCGCATCCTTTCGCGGCTATCGATATGGCTCTTGTACATAACGGTGATTTTGCAAATTACCATTCGGTAACAGAATATCTCAGACAGCGGAATATATATCCGCAGTTCCTGACCGATACGGAAGTATCGGCGCTGCTGTTTGATTTATTAAGCAGGACTTATCATTATCCGCTTGAGTATATTATTGAAGCACTTGCCCCGACGACAGAGCTGGATTTTGACCGTCTGGATGAAGAGAAACAAAAGGTTTACCGTGCCATACAGGCCGCTCACATACACGGCTCACCTGACGGCCCGTGGTTTTTCATTATTGCCCGCAATATTGTCCACGAAAAGAAATTGCAACTTATGGGCATTACGGATACCGCGATGCTGCGGCCTCAGGTGTTCGCGTTCTGCGACGGCGAGGTTCAGGTGGGATTGATATGCTCGGAAAAACAGGCGATTGACGCGACATTGCTCAGCCTATCGCGTGATGACGACAGAATATGTCCGGTAGCGGACAAATACTGGAATGCGCGCGGCGGCAGTTATACCGATGGCGGGTCGTTTATATTCAATCTTGAAAAAGATTCGGCCGGTAAAATGAAAATTACGTGTACGGACAAATTCGGCAAAGCAGTTCAAATGCCTTCAGGTACTGAAAGATGCGATTTTACACAGGGAGTACTGGTATCCTCCGAATCCGAGGAAGCCATTCAGACGGTAATCAACGAAAGATTTGTTCCCGGCAACAACATCGCGATTTTCGAAATGATGCGAGACCTGATACCGCAGTGGACGTTCGATGAGTTTCGACTGGCGTGTCAGCAAATAGTGAACCAGGCGAAAAACGCTGCCGAGACGACTACCGCCATAGAGGTTTTGAGTTTACTAAATGACCGACGATACTCTACCGGCTCGAAGAAACGCAGTCATATTCTTCATATAATACATTGTGAACTGAAACGGCTGCTGAACGGAATTCCAAATATCATCAATAATAATTCTTATGAAGGCGAATTTCGCCTAATAGATTTTGATACTCGCGGCAGCCTGAGAGGGCCGCAGGGCAATGAAAAGACTCTCGTAATCGACGCAGCGAATTTTGCGCCGGAAGGCAACGACTGCGACGCGACATTACTGGTTGACGCATATATAAAAGGCTGGCGGCATTTTATCAGCTTTAATTGTATCGGTCAGCGGTACGTAGGCTGCGGACTTGGGCCGGATACCGATGAAGTAACAATAGATGTTTACGGCAGCAGCGGCGATTATCTCAGCTCCGGCATCGATGGACTTACAATCAGCGTGCATGGAAACGCGCAGGACCAGCTCGGCCAAATAATTAAAAGAGGAAAATTGGTAATTCACGGCGATGTCGGCCAGACGTTTATGTACGGAGCCAAAGGCGGAAGCGTTTTTGTTCTTGGCAACGCCGCGGGAAGACCTCTTATCAATTCTGTCGGCAGACCAAGAGTGGTAATAAACGGTACCTGTCTGGATTTCCTCGCTGAGTCATTTATGGCGGGCGACCCTTATAACGGCGGCGGTTTTGTTATTTTAAACGGCGTCAAATTTGATGACGACGGGAAATTAGTTTCTCTGCCGCATCCTTATCCGGGCAGCAATCTGTTTTCTCTGGCTTCAGGCGGAGCGATTTATGTACGCGACCCGAATAACACTCTGGTTGACCAGCAGTTAAACGGGGCACATTTTGCCGAGCTGACGGAGGCGGACTGGGATTTGATACTGCCGTATCTTGAAGAAAATCAAAAACTTTTCGGAATAACAATAGACCAACTTTTGACAGTGGACGGCCGAAAACAGAAACCGGGAAAAGTTTATCGAAAAGTTGTTCCCGGCCATATTTCTGCAGCCGCCTCGGAAGAAGATACGGACGATACTGAAGAGGCATTCGAAGAAGAGGAAGAACCGGCCGCAAAATCAGAATAGATTGCGAAAGAAAATATGACGATAACGATTAGAAAAACGAAAAAAAGCGACAGTCTTAAGGAGATTGTTGAGCAGCTGAGCGGCGCTGACCTGAGCATTTGTTTGCAGTGCAAGAAATGCTCCAGCGGATGTCCTGTGGGCAAACAGACACTGTCGAGGCCTTCGGAAATTATGCGGCGACTGCATCTGGGCGCGGGCAATGAATTGCTTGAAAGCGATATTATCTGGACGTGCGTTTCGTGCGAGACCTGTTCGACGCGATGTCCAATGGGAATTGAAGTAGCGGCGGTAATTGACGCTTTGCGCAGCCTGGCACTGCAAAGAAAGGCATCGAAGCAGAAAGGCAATGTGCCGCTGTTTAACAAGGCATTTTTGAAAACAGTAGAAATTTTCGGCCGAACTTATGAAATCGCGATGATAGCCGCCTATAAACTTGGTACAGGTAAATTTATGGACGATACGGAAAAATTTCCGACAATGCTGAAAAAAGGCAAAATATCGCTGATACCTTCATTTAAGGGCGACAGAAAAATCGTCCGGCGGATATTCAAAAAAACCAAAGAGAATAAAGGGGCCAAAGTATGAGGTATGCTTACTTTCCAGGATGCTCGGCTGAATCGACAGCCCGCGATATGCACGAATCTACTTTGGCAGTAGCGAAAGCTTTGGGAATCGAGATGGTAGAGCCGAAAGGCTGGACATGCTGCGGAGCAACTGCAGGCCATCAGACGGACCGCGTATTGGCCGCGTCATTGCCTGCCGCTAGCCTGGTCAAGGTTAAGGATATGGGACTGGATATGGTTGTCAACTGCGCAGCCTGCTACAACAGAATGAAAATGGCAAACCACGAAATCTCGGACGATCCTAAAATTCGCACAAGTGTCTGCGACGCAATCGGCAGAGATTATGATGGTTCTGTTAATGTTAGACACTTCGTAGAGGTGCTTCTTAAAGATGTCGGACTTGAGACAATTAAAAAGACCATCAAGCATTCGCTCAAAGGCCTTAAGGTGGCTTGCTATTATGGCTGCCTGCTTGTTCGTCCGCCGAAAGTTATGAAATTCGACGACCCTGAAAATCCGACATCGCTCGATAAGCTGGTAAAAGCTATGGGCGGAGAAAGTATTGACTGGTCGGGCAAGGTCGAATGCTGCGGCGGAGGTTTGTCGCTTACGAGAACTGATGTGGTGGTAGAACTTACTGATTCGATTATCGGAATGGCTCAGAAGACAGGTGCAGATTGTATAGCGGTAAGCTGCCCGATGTGCCAGGTCAATCTTGATTTGCGGCAACAGGACATTAAAAAGAAAACCGGCAGAGATTACGAAATGCCGATTGTATATATCACGCAGCTTCTTGGATTAAGTTTCGGCATCAGCCCGGATAAGCTCGGATTCAAAAAACTTATGGTTCCGGCTTCAAATATTTTAGAAAAGGTGGCTCAAAACAGCAATGAGTAAACTCGATGATAAAAAAACAGGTGCAGTGCTTGTGCAGGGCGGCGGTATCGCCGGCGTTCAGGCGGCACTGGATTTGGCAAACAGCGGATTTAAGGTATATCTGCTCGAGCGCGACGCTGCTATAGGCGGAATGATGGCGCATCTTGACAAGACTTTTCCGACAGGCGATTGCGCAACGTGTATCGTCTCGCCCAAACTCGTCGAGTGCGCACGAAATTTAAATATCGAGATATTGACGCTTTCGGAACTGGTGGATTTGCAGGGACGGCCGGGCAATTTTAAAGCTACGGTCAAAAGGTATCCGCGATATGTGGACGAAGACAAATGCACCGGCTGCAGCGAATGCACACAGGTTTGCCCGGTGGACATACCGGACGAATTCAACCGATGCCTGGGAACCAGAAAGGGCATAGCTAAACATTACGCGCAGGCGACTCCGAATATATTTGGAATTCTTAAAAACGGACATTCACCCTGCAAGATAAAATGTCCGGCGAATGTAAATGTTCAGGGATATGTTCAGCTGATAAAGAAAAAAGAATATGTTAAAGCCGTCAATCTGATTCGCCAGAGAAATCCGCTTTCCGCGATTTGCGGAAGGATATGCACTCATCCGTGCGAAGCAGAATGCACGCGAGGCAAAGCGGATGACCCGATCGCGATAAGATTGCTCAAACGGTTTGCGTCAGATAAAGAAATGGAAATGCTCCAGGCAGGCCAATTGGAACTGCCGCCAGAAAAAACTCCATCGCCCGACGCGAAAAAAATCGCGATAATTGGTTCAGGCCCGGCAGGTCTCACTGCGGCAAACGATTTGGCGGATGCAGGCTTTGCTGTTACTGTTTATGAAGCACTCGACGCCGCCGGCGGTATGCTTCGTTGGGGCATTCCTGAATATCGGCTGCCGAAGAAAGTCCTTGACCATGAAATTGAAATTATTCGCCGAAAGGGCGTTAAATTTGTTTATAACTGCCGCATCGGTCAGGACATTACCATTCACACACTGCGGAAAGACAATGCCGCGGTATTCATCGGTGCCGGTGCAAACAAAAGCAGAAAAATTGGTATTGAAGGCGAGCAAATAAACGGTGTTCTTGGCGGAGTTGAATTCCTCAGACAGGCCGCTTCAGCAAATAAACCTAAAGTTAAAAATAAGGTAGTCGTTATCGGCGGTGGTAATGTCGCTGTCGATGTCGCAAGAACCGCACTGCGGCTCGGCGCTAAAAATGTAGAAATGATTTGCCTTGAGCAGCGAAACGAAATGCCTGCCTATAAAGAAGAGGTTGAAGCGACACTTGCTGAAAATGTAAAGATTCGCAACGGCTGGGGCCCTAAGAGAATTATAAGCAAAAATTCCTCGGTCGCTGTAGAATTAAAACGCTGCACAAGAGTTTTCGACGACCAGAAGCGATTTAGGCCGGTTTACGATGAAAAAGATATAACGACGGTTGAAGCCGAGCAGATTATCGTTGCCATCGGCCAGATGGTCGATGAGCAATTTATCGAGCATATAGATATTCTTAGCGAACGCGGCTGTTTTAAGACCGACCCTGTAACCGGGCAATGTTCGCAGAAAAATGTTTTTGCAGGCGGCGACAATGCTTCAGGTCCGTTATCTGTTATTGAAGCGATAGCGGCAGGCAAACGGGCGGCTGAATCAATCGAACGGTTCCTAAACGAAAAAGATTTACTGGCCGGACGTTTCAATGAAACTATCCGCCCGATTCCAGAGGATTTGCTTCCTTCCATAGATGATGTAGAGAAAAAAGCACGGCCAAAGCCAGAAGAACTTCCTGTCTCGAAAAGATTGAATAGCTTCGATGAAGTTGAAAAAGGACTTACCGAAGAACAAGCTCTTGCCGAGGCCGAGCGGTGTTTAAATTGCGCGCTGTGTTCAGAATGCAACCAATGCGTCGAGGCCTGCGAGCAGCACGCCATCGACCACGCTATGAAAGAGCGAACAATCGAACTGGAAGTCGGCTCGGTTATCCTTACGCCCGGCTTCAAAGAGTTTGATGCCGCGCGAAAAGGTGAATTCGGCTACGGACGATATCCGAATGTTGTAACAAGTGTTCAGTTTGAAAGAATGCTCTCGGCAGCAGGTCCTTTCGAAGGCCATGTCATACGTCTGTCGGACGGCAGAGAGGCTAAACGCATCGCCTGGATTCAATGCGTAGGTTCGAGAGATTCAAGTTGCGGTAATGAATACTGCTCGTCGATATGCTGTATGATGGCTACAAAACAGGCTATGGTCGCAAGCGACCACGTCAGCGGGCTGGATGCGACTATCTTCTATATCGACATTCGTGCTTACGGCAAAGATTTTGACCAATATTATGAACGTGCGAAAGCTCAGAAAAATATACATTATATTAAGAGCATTCCTTCGCGGATTTATCAGGATTTCCAAAGCAAAGACCTTAGCGTCAGTTTCATAGATGAAAACAACCAGGTTCAGCTGAGAGATTTTGACCTTGTTGTGTTGTCGGTCGGAATGGAATCGCCTGCCTCGATGAAAGAATTAACTTCCCGGCTCGATATAAAACTCAACGATTATAATTTCTGCCTTACGGACAGGCTGAATCCGCTGTCAACATCTATGCCCGGCGTATTTGTCGGCGGGGCGTTCCAGGAGCCGAAGGATATTCCCGAAACGGTAACGCAGGCAAGCGCCGCCGCTTCTATGGCGATGGAATTGCTGGCACCGGCGCGAAATACTCTTATAACTAAAAAGGTCTATCCGCCGGAGCATGATGTTACCGATGAAAAACCGCGAATCGGCGTATTTGTCTGTCATTGCGGAATGAATATAGCATCGGTGGTGGATGTTGAAAGTGTTGTTAAAAATATCGAGCATCAGCCTGATGTTGTCTATGCAAATCATACGATGTTTACCTGTTCGGATACGAGCTTGTCGAACATCAAAGAGATGATTCGCGAGCATCGGCTTAATCGTATCGTGGTCGCATCCTGTACGCCTCGAACACATGAGCCTTTGTTCCGCGAAACATTGCGCGAAGCGGGACTGAATCCGTATCTTTTCGAAATGGCGAATATTCGCGACCAGTGTTCATGGGTGCACTCGGCACTACCGCAGTCGGCTACCGAAAAAGCTACTGAACTTGTGAAGATGGCAATCGCGCGGGCACATCTGCTTTCTCCATTGGAAAGCGGAACTTTGCAGGTCGTTCAAACAGGTTTGGTAATCGGCGGGGGGCTTAGCGGAATGACGTCGGCTCTGGCGCTGGCAAACCAGGGATTCGTTACGCACCTTGTCGAACAGGCTGACCGTCTTGGCGGAAATCTGCACGATATTCATTTTACATTTGAGCACAATGACATAACCGGCTTTACAAAAAATCTTATAAAGCAGGTTGAGAATAATCCTAATATTAAAGTATATCTGGGGACTGAAATCGCGGCCATTGCAGGGCACATTGGCAAATTTGATATAACGCTCAGCAAAGCCGGCCAGAAATCAGAAATTACAACTGGTGCAATTATCGTTGCCACAGGAGCAGGCAAGGCACAAACCAGCGAATTTTTGTATGGCAAATCTCAGCAGGTTTTGACGCAGGTTGAGCTTGAAAAACGCCTGTTTGAAAAAACATATCCTGCAAAAGGACAAAATATAGTTATGATTCAGTGCGTCGGCTCGCGCAACACCGAGCATCCGTATTGCAGCCGAATTTGCTGCTCTATTGCAGTCAAAAACGCGCTCGCAATCAAAAAGCAGGACCCCAGCGCTAACATCTATGTTCTTTACAGAGACGTCAGAACTTACGGCTTTAGAGAAAAATATTATATGCAGGCTCGCGAAGCCGGCGTTGTATTTATTCGTTACAATCCAGATGCGCTGCCGCAGATTAGCCAGAACAATGGTCTTGTAGTAACGTTTAAGAGTCCTGACTTGGCCGAGCAGATTGAAATTGAAGCTGATAATGTCGTGTTGAGCACTGGTGTCGAAGCAGATAAAGTAAACAACAAGCGAATTTCGGATATGCTCAAGGTGCCTCTTAATGCCGATGGTTTCTATGTCGAAGCACATATGAAGTTGCGTCCTGTGGATTTCACGACGGAAGGCATTTTCCTTTGCGGTCTGGCTCATTCGCCAAAAGCTATTGACGAGAATATTTCACAGGCACGCGCCGCCGCTGCACGAGCTGCTACGGTACTTTCCAAAACACAACTCGAAGTCAGCGCTCAGGTTTCGTATGTTGACCAGCAGAAGTGCATATCCTGTATGACCTGCGTCAACTCTTGTCCGTATTCGGCGCCATTCTGTAACAAGGACGGCAAAGGACAAATCGAAGCGGCAAAATGTATGGGCTGCGGTATCTGTGCATCTGAGTGTCCGGCACGAGCGATACAATTGCATCATTTTGAGACAGACCAGTTCCTGGTTATGATTCGCCAGTTGTTTGAAGGCGGCAACGGCCAGGGGCAACAGGAAACAGAATTAAAAAAAATAACGGAAAAAGTATAAATTATGAAACCGGAAGTTTTCGAACCTAAAATAATTGCTTTTTGCTGCCACTATTGTGCGTATTCGTCGGCGGATTTGGCAGGCTCAATGCGAATTCAATATCCGCCCAATGTGCATATTATCCGAACGCCATGCACAGGCAGACTTGAGACAGAATATTTTATCAAGGCGTTTGAAAACGGCGCCGACGGCGTGTTTATCGCCGGTTGCCTTGAAGGCGGGTGCCATTTTGTCGAAGGAAACCTGTGCGCCAAACGCCGGGTGAATTATACGAGAGAAATGCTCGAAGAAATCGGAATCGAAAAAGAACGCCTTCGGATGGTAAACGTTTCTGCCGCGATGGGTCGGCCTTTGGCTGATTTAATTATTGAAATGGTGGAAACCGTTCGAAAACTGGGTCCGAACCCTGTTAAATTAAATGGTTCATCTAAAAAGGAAAGCCGATTATGATAGTCGCTGAAAGAAAAAAAATACAAGACCTGCTGGAAATTGTAAAAAGTCACAAAAAGATTCTTGTGCTTGGCTGCGGAACCTGCGTTACCGTTTGTCTGGCCGGCGGACAGCGCGAGGTCAGTATTATCGCTTCAGCATTACGGATGGCTGCGAAATTAAAAGGATTGCCGCTTGAAGTTGAAGAGTTAACTATAGAGCGCCAGTGCGACAATGTTTTTATCGAGCAGGCCGCAGAGGCTATACAAAGAAACGATGCAGTTCTTTCGCTTGCCTGCGGTGCAGGCGTGCAGGCTATCGCCGAACGTTATGCTTCCAAACCGGTCTATGCCGGCCTTGATACATCGTTCATCGGTATTCTCGAGGAAAGAGGGATTTGGACGGAAAAATGCGCTGCCTGCGGACAATGCGTTCTCCACCTGTATGGCGGAATCTGTCCGGTCACTCGCTGTGCAAAACATATGCTTAACGGTCCATGCAGCGGTTCACGAGAAGACCGCTGTGAAATTAACCCTGAACGCCAATGTGCCTGGCAGCTTATATATAAGCGTCTCAAAGAAATTGGTCAGCTTGACAGGCTTAAAAAAATCAAACCGCCCAAAAATTGGAACCGAAGTCAGTCCGGCGGCTACCGCACAATCATCCGCGAAGACCACAGAGTTTGATAACCAGATGATGGGCTAATAGACGGTTATTTTATCATTCAACCAGATGTCTGATTAATATCAAACCCCCATTAGTAGTGCTGTAAAGAGGGTTTATGGGAACTACTTGACTTTGGGGGTGTTTCATACCTATTGTTATAGTCTTTTGTTTTTTTATATCCCCCTAAGGCAGGACGGGAAAATCTTTTATAATTTATTCAAGGGATTGTGTCTTTACTAATGAAATTGGACCATAGCCAAATCAGCCGAATACAACAGGCTAATGATATAATCGATGTTATCTCAGAACATGTCAAACTGACCCGCAAGGGCAGGGAAATGGTTGGCCTCTGTCCGTTCCACGACGACCACAAGCCGAGTATGAATGTCAATCCGGACAAGCAAATCTTCAAGTGCTTTTCGTGCAGCGCCGGCGGCGATGTAATAAAATTCGTCCAGATGCGCGAAGGCCTGACCTTTATGCGGGCAATAGAAAGGCTTGCCGAGCGGGCAGGGATAAAACTTACACTGCCGAAAAGAACCCCAGGCGAGCAATCGGATGCCGACCCGACCGATATAGAAAAAGTCAACCGCTGGGCGTTGAAATACTGGCAGAAAAATCTGCTCGATAAGACAATCGGAGAAAAATGCAGAGATTATGTCAAACAGCGGCAGATGACGGAAAAAACGGCAGAAGAATATTCATTAGGGTTCGCTACTGAAAAGTGGGATGATTTTTTGGACGCTGCGAAAAAGAAAATACCTGAAAAATTGCTGCTTGCGGCGGGACTGATTGTCTCCAACGAGCAGAATCATCTTTACGACAAGTTTCGCAATCGTCTTATGTTTCCGATAATCGACGCATCATCGAGAGTTGTCGGGTTCGGCGGAAGGACGCTGGGCGACGACCCTGCGAAATATATGAATTCGCCGACGACGTTAATTTTCGATAAGAGCAACTGCGTTTACGGTCTTGATAAAGCAAGGCACGAAATCGTTTCAAGCGGGACTGTGGCGGTTGTGGAAGGTTATACTGATGTGATTATGACTCATCAGGCGGGCTGCAAAAATGTTGTAGCGACGCTGGGAACGAGTTTTACGTCAGGGCACGCAAGGTTGCTGAGACGATACGCGAAAAATATAGTTTTGATTTTCGACAGCGATACGGCAGGCGCAGCAGCGGCGGAAAGAGCGCTGGAAATTTGCCTTGCCGAGAGAATAGATATTAAACTTGCTTCTGTGCCGCAGGGAAAAGACCCATGCGATTTTGTTCTGGCAAAGGGCGGCGAAGAATTTAAGAAAATAATTAATACGGCGACGGATGTAATGAAATATCGCTGGGACAGAATGACGGAAAAATTCGGCAGCAGCGATAACATGACCGACAGGCGGGCGGCGACGGAAGAATTTCTGCGGACTGTGGCCACAGCTTCCAGAGGCGGAACGCTGGACACTATAACTTTTGGTTTAATAATCAACAGGTTAAGCAAGATACTTCAAATACCGTCTGAAGATATCAGAAAAGAACTGACCCGCCGAGGCGGCCAGGAGCGGCAGGCGGTGATAAATACGATAGAAAACGCCAAGGTGTCGAGCGTTGAGCTTGAAGGGTTCGGAGAAAAGGCACAGGCTGAAATAATCGAGGTTCTGCTTAACGAGCCGCGGCTGTTTGAGTCGGCGGTAAAGAGAATCAAGGCAGAGGATTTCGATGTGCCGGTTTTAAAGGATATCTGGACCCTTATTGAACAAACATTGGCTTCAGGCGTAGAATTTTCACTGACTAATCTGCTTGCAAAGACCGAATCCGAACAGGTTTCGGGACTTATCGTCAAATTGAGCGATAATGGACAGGACGGCGATACGCTTAGGAACCGCCTTAAAGGGGCACTAAACGCGATGGAGGAATATAAACAAAAAAAGAATCGAAACAGCAAAAAAACAGGTGACGATGAAATTCTTCGTAAGATTTCAGCGGTAAAATCAAAGCCGGACAGGCGAAATCCGGGATTGATGCCAATATGAAAATTAATAATCATTAAATCTCAGGGAAAAAATAGTGGCAAAGAAAAAAACGGAAGGCAAATTAAAAAAGAGTCAAAAACCTGCGGAAAAAACGGTTGAAAAGAAACCTGAAGCGGCGCCGGTCGCCCAGGACGTGAAAACTCAACCGCTGCAGCCGGGGCAGGAACAGCAGCCGGGCGAGCAGCCTAAAAAGCCTGAATCGCTTGAAGATAAAATCAAGCTTATCATCGAAAAGGCCAAGAAGAAAGGTTATATAACCTACGAAGAGATGAATAACGAGCTGCCTGATGAGTCGATATCCGCGGCGAGACTCGAAAGTCTGATTATGACCCTGGATGAAATGGGAATAAGTCTGCTCGATGAGTCCGAGATGGAAAAACAGACGGACGATGAAGACGGATTCGAGGTTGACGACGATGCCCTTGTCGATGAGGAAATTGAAGCAGAAGATAGCGAAGATGCACTGCTTGAGACCGAACTGGTAGAAGGCAGCGTCGGGAGGATTGACGACCCTGTGAGGATGTATCTTACGCAGATGGGCGAGATACCACTGCTTACGCGCGACCAGGAAATATCGCTGGCCCGCAAAATAGAGCTGACACGAATGGCGTTTAGGCGAAAGGTTCTGGAAAGCGATTACAGCGCAAGAGCCGCGATAGATATTTTGCAGCAGGTAAGCGATGGGTCACTGCCGTTCGACAGGACGATGAAGATGAGCACGGCGGAAAATCTTATTCGTTCCGTTGTCAAGACGAGACTGCCGGAAAATATAAGAACTGCCAATAAACTGCTCGATAAGAATAGAAAACTATTCGCACAGTATCTTGGGGCGCAGGACGAGGCGGAAAAGAAAAAAGCAGCAAAACAACTAAAGCGCAACCGTATTAAAATCGCAAGCCTTCTTGAGGAATTGAGCCTGCGGACAAGCAGGATACAGCCAATGATGAAAAAACTGGAAGGCATTTTGTCCAAGATACACCAACTCCTCCAGTATATATCCGCAGGGCCGAACGCAGAGATTATCGATGAAGATATCGACGCGATGAAGCAGGAATTCAACGGAATGCAGGATATGGTGCTGGAGACGCCGGAGCAGCTTGAAAAACGGCTCAAAGCGGTGCGTGCGGTTTTTGCGCAGTATGAGCTTGCCAAGAGACTGCTTTCGAGCGGCAATTTAAGACTTGTTGTGTCAATCGCCAAAAAATACCGCAACAGGGGCCTGAGTTTTCTGGATATAATCCAGGAAGGCAATACCGGCCTGATGCGCGCGGTTGATAAATATGAATACCGCAGAGGATATAAGTTCAGCACTTATGCGACGTGGTGGATTCGACAGGCTATTACCAGAGCAATCGCAGACCATGCACGGACTATCAGAATCCCGGTGCATATGATTGAGACGATGAGCAGGCTGCGGACTGTGAGCAAAGAGCTTCTGCAAAAGTTAGGCAGAGAACCAACAATCGAGGAAATCGCAACCGAAACAGCTTTGACCGTTTCGGAGGCCAGACGCGTTCTGAAAATTTCAAAGCATCCGATAAGTCTCGACAGGCCGATAGGCGAAAGCGAAGACAGCTATTTCGGCGATTTTATCGAAGACGAATCGGCTGAGTCGCCGGTGCAGTCGGCAGCGCATGAGATGCTTAAGGAACGTATCGATGAAATATTAAAGACGCTGACCTATCGCGAACGTGAGATTATCAAACTGCGTTACGGCCTGGGCGACGGATATACATATACGCTCGAAGAGGTCGGCAGAATATTTAAAGTAACACGCGAGCGAGTCCGGCAGGTCGAAGCAAAGGCGATACGAAAACTTCAGCATCCTGTAAGAAGCAGAAGACTTGAAGGATTTGTGGACCAGAACGGCGCTACAGTATAAAAAAAAGAGATTATTCTACTAACGGTTCGTAGAATTTTTCCAGTTTATCGCCGAGTGTGTTAATGAGCGTGCCGATTTTTTCGATATTGCATTCGATTTTGTCGCCGGCCTTTAGATAATTACCGGTTGCCATCGCCACACCTTCGGGTGTTCCTGTAGCGATTATATCGCCCGGCTGCAATGTCATCATATAACTTAAAAAAGACACGATTTCGTAAATGTTAAAAATCATATCGGAAGTGTTTGCGTTCTGGCGAGTTTCGCCGTTGACTTTCAGGGTCATTTGCAAATCCTGCGGATTTTCGATTTCATCGGCTGTAACGATGCAGGGGCCAAGCGGCAAAAAACCATCGGCCCATTTGCCGTTGAGCCAATCGTAAAATTCATCCCACGGTCTTTTTTCCCGGGCCTGTTTAAAAGTTACGCTGCGGGCGGAGACATCGTTTGCGATTGTGTAGCCTGCGATATAATCTTTGGCCGTTTGAGGGCTGACGCATTTTGCTTCTTTGCCGATAACAATGGCAAGTTCGATTTCATAATCAATTTCTCTGCTGTATGCCGGCCAGGGGATTACGCAGTTGGGATGATTAATCACGGTGTTTGGTTTGATAAACGGCCGGGGGACGGTTGTTTTTCGCGGCGAAGCGGTCAGGCCGAGTTTCAGGCCCGCCTCGATAATGTGTTTTGCGTAATTGCCGGCAAGAGCGAGGATTTTGCCGGGGTCTGGAATCGGAGCCAAAATCTCGACTTCGTCAGGGTTAATATAAAAAGGGTTTTTTTTGAGGATGGTTTTAATTTTTTCCAGGTAATCCGGGACTTCGGTAAAAATCTGTTTGATGCTTAGCGGCTTATCCGGCTGTTGCAGCGCGGTTAAGTTCACAATCCCGTTTTTGGTTAAAACACCGCAGGAAATATGAGCGTTTTTTCTGAAAGTAACCAGTTTCATTTAAAATTCGCCTTAAATTAACGATTTTTTCTTGCTTTTATGGGACTTTGACTACATTATACCTGTATATTAACTTAATGGAAGAAGTTATGGCGATAAAGGAGTTGATAACAAGGACTGGCCGATGGCTGACAGGCAAAAGAGATAGCCTGTATGAGCCATTGCGGAAAAGCCCGCTACACGAAGAAACGAACGGTGCACTGGGGAGTATCGCCCGAAGAAACGAACCAGTTACCGACCGCACAGAAGCATTGCAAATGATTCAGGGTTCGTTCGAGCAGCTTGTCGAAAAACTGAGCGGGATAAATGATAACATCGGGCGGCAGATAAAACAACACGAGGAACTTATAAAGCGGATTGACGAGATACCGCAGCTTCTGCAGCATTTTCCGGAAAGTATGAAAAACCAGAGAATTGTCGTAGATTCGCTGGTTGAGCAATTGAAAGCGCAATCGCTGAAGAATCAGCAGTTTACGCAGGCGGTAGAAAAAATTCCTGTCGCAACCGAGAAACAGACTAACGCGATTTCAGATATGTCTGTTCAGCTTGCGGCATCTGCATCAGTCGATGCTCAGCTTACGGAGAATTTCAGGAAATTTAACAGCATAATTGATATATTAAAAGACAATGTCGAAGAGCAGGGCGACAGCATAAATCAGTTGAACAGGTCATTTTCCGCCAGCGACAGATATATGAAATATATTCTGAATACGCAGCATAAGCGGTTTATGTGGGTTTTTGTCCTGGCTCTGAGCGTCAGCGTCTTTGCGATTATGGCAATGCTTGTTGCAATCTTACTGCTGAAATAAACCATCTCGCAAAATATTTTAATTTTTCTGTTGCATTCATTTTTTTACTCTGGTATTTTCTGTTTGTTCTTTTGAAATGAAATATTGATTGCAGAATAGGGAACACGGTGAAAAGCCGTGACGGTCGCGCCGCTGTAAGCGTTTGTACCTGATTGAATCAGGAGACCGAAAGAAGTTTACCCGCCTCTGGCGGGTTGTACCACTGTTCAGAAATGGACGGGAAGGGTTCTTTCGGTGGACGCAAGTCAGAAAACCTGCCTGTAATCGAATTATTGTTGAGAGTTCTCGCGTTAGGAACACCGACAAATACACTCTGTATGGGTGTTTTTGCTTTGGATATTAAAGCCGCCGTTCCTTTTGCGGGAACGGCGGCTTTTTTTATTGGCTCTTTAATTATTTTTATTTGTTTTTAAACCAGTTAATTATTTTTATTTGTTAAAACCAATTCCACAAAAGCTTAATGCTTTTGGTCTGCCGGTTTGCGGCCGCCTGGGGGCGGCCGCAGCGAGACCCTTGTGTGAAAATTTAGAAATGGAGAAGAAAAGATGAAGTTAAAAAATTTAGTAACTTTGATTATTGTTTTTGGGATTACAGGCGTGGTTAAAGCAGACATCGCAAATTTTGATGATTTAAGTTTGAGTGCAAATTCCTATTGGAACGGCTCGACCGGCACAGGTGGTTTTACCAGCGGCTCGGCTGTGTTTAATAATAACTATGATTCTACCTATCACAGTTGGGACGGCTGGGCATACTCCAATAAGTCTGATACCACAACGCATGGATGGACAAATCAATACAGCGCCATCACAGGTTCAGCTCAAAGCGGTTCAAACTATGGAATAGCCTTTGTAAGCTGGAATGGGCCTTCTTCGATGACTTTGAACAATGCAGGTATTGTGGAAGGTGTTTACGTAACCAATACTACTTATGCTTATCTTGCAATGCTAAACGGCGAAGGTCCCGCAACAAAGTTCGATGACCAGGACTGGTTCAAGTTAAGTATTACCGGAAAAGACGAGTCAGGTACTGCAATCGGTACAGTTAATTATTATCTTGCTGACGGCGGCCATATAGTCAATACGTGGGAATACGTCGATCTCAGTACGCTGGGAGCGATTAAGAGTCTTGAGTTTAATCTCAGTTCGAGTGATAACGACCCAGTTTTTGGAATGAACACCCCTGCGTATTTTGCAATGGATACGGTTGTGCCTGAGCCGGCAACAATAGTTTTGTTTGGTATTAGCGGATTATTGCTTCGCAGGAGAAGGAAATAAATTGCGAAACGGAATAATTATTTTGCTGTCGCTGTTTATTGCTGCTTTATCTTTTGGCGGTCCTTATGCGCCGCCGGCAGGTCAGAGCGGCTCAACGGCAGTTTATATGAATGACCCCAGTATTGTTGCCTGGGCGACATCCGCTGTTATCGAGCGAGGGTTCGTCGATATTAGCAGACCTGAATTGGGATATGTTGGTTTTGGTGATGCCTCAAATTGTCTCGGACATGCTCAAGGGGATATTTATAACGTGGTAAGCCTCGGCGATGGAGGAGTAGCCACGCTTGGTTTTCAGAAGCCGATTAAAAACGGACCCGGCTATGATTTTGTAGTTTTTGAAAACAGTTATAGCAATACTTTTTTGGAACTTGCGTTTGTTGAGGTCAGCAGCGATGGCAATAATTTCTTTCGTTTTAATGCAGTTTCACTAACAGACCCTAATACACAGGTTGGTACTTTCGGCAGCGTGGACACGACCAATATTAATAATCTTGCCGGCAAATACAGGGCAAGTTACGGCACGCCATTTGACCTGCAGGAACTTGCCGGCATTGAAGGACTGGATATTAATTCGGTTAAGTATGTGAGGATAATAGATGTAGTCGGCTGTATTCAGTCGGCTGATTTCAATAATGACGGAATGGTAAATTTTTCCGATTATGCCATCCTTGCAGCGGCGTATTTGAGCCGAACAAATGAGCCTCGATGGAATGCACGGTGCGATATTGCCGCCCCTTATGGGATTATTGATATGGCTGATATTGAACAGTTTGTGTTTCAATGGCTTACTGAATGGTCAAGTATGGACTCTGCCGGCCATAAGATAAACGACCCATGGCCGACCCCTTTCGATACGGGAGGGTTTGATTTAGATGCAGTAGGTGTAATTCATCAGCAGCCATAGATTATGAGCGATTTATGATTATATCAAAAAAAGCATTTACACTTGTGGAACTGCTGGTTGTTATGGCGGTAATAGCTTTGCTTTTGGGTATATTGATACCTGTTTTGGGCGCAGCACGTTCGCAAGGTAAAACGATTGTCTGCAAAAACAATCTTCGACAGCTTGTACTGGCGAATAGCGGTTATGCAATAGAAAACGACGGCTGTTATGTTTTGGCGGCGCCTGATATTTGGACTACGAATAATCAGCGATGGCATGGAGTACGTGCTGATTGGGATAGTCCATTTGATTGGCACAAAAGCCCCCTTGTTTCTTATTTTTCCGGCGGGGGTGTCAAAGAATGTCCTCAAATGGTTAATTTCAGAAAAGGCGAACCTTCGGATTTTGACTATGAAGATGGCTGCGGCGGATATGGTTATAATATGACCTATATAGGCTCAAGAATATGGGAGCACAATGCTGCCGAAAATTGCGAAAGGCCGACTAAAAATACTGAAATAGCTGTATCGGGGCAGACAGTAATGTTTGCTGATTGTGCAATGGCAAGAAAAGATGGCGGCAGTGTATATTTTATTGAATACTCGTTTGCAGAACCGCCGTTTAATGGATTGGATTATGCCTGGCCTTCAATACATTTCAGACACAGAAGCAGGGCAAATGTTGGATGGGCGGATGGACATATAAGTTCGGAAAAAATGACGAAATTCAGCTTGTTGATTTATGACGGAATCAATTCAGCGGATGTGATGCTGGGCTGGTTTGGACCTATAGATAACAGTTTGTTCGATTTGAAATAAAACAGTCTAAATCTTCTTTATTTTTCCTCGCCAATATTTATAATTATTTATATGAAGACTTTTTTACAGGCGACAGGAAGTTACCTAAAAAACTTGCAGCAGATTTTCTGGCAGAACTACTGCCGATGCTGTAACACGATTATTGCTGAAGATGATAAATATTTCTGCTCCGACTGCTGGTCGCAGATAGGTTTTTGTTTTGTTGATAGTTTTTGCCGGCGGTGCGGCAGAGAAATCAGTGCGTTCGGACAACTGCCGGACGGCTGCGCTCACTGCCAAAATGAAAGGTTTCATTTCGATTCAATCGCCTGTGCGGGAATATATAAAGAGCCTTTGAGCAATCTGATTGTAAAATTCAAACTTGCCGACCGGACACATCTTTTACCTGCGCTGGAGGATTTTGCGCGGAGTGCCGTTTACAAGGCGGATTTTTTGCATTCGGTCGATTTTGTCGTGCCTGTGCCGCTGCACTGGCGAAGAAGATTTCAGCGAGGTTTTAATCAGTCGGCATTTATCGCAAAAAGTATAAAAATTCCTAATGCCGGTTTTAATACAGACCTTGTTAAAATTCGTCATACTCAGGACCAGACGGCAGTTACGTTTGCGGAAAGGAAAAAGAATCTGCAAGGGGCGTTTGCGGTCAGAAAGGGGCATAATTTCAAAGGCAAAAATGTCTGTCTTATCGATGATGTTAAAACGACCGGCGCGACACTTAACGAATGCGCGAAGGTATTAAAGGAAGCCGGAGCCCAAAAGGTTTTTGCGTTTGTATTGGCGGTTGCAGGGCAAAAAGATAAAGATAATTAACTCTATTTAGCGGCCGCTCTTGTAGCGGTCTAAAAACCCTGCCACGATCCGCGGTCGCCGAAGGGCTATGGCAGGACAGGATGGCAAAGACTAAATGAAATTAAATACTTCACTTATAGACTTATAGCCGATATAAGATATAAGAGTAAATGCGCTAAAAGTCTAAGTATTATGGATGAAATATTGAGCAAAAAGACTAAAAACCTGATAATTTTCATTATTTTAGGAGCGGTAAATATCTGTTTTGCCGAGCCGAACGCCGCACCCCCGCCAGCCACACCCTTACCCGTCCCAGCCGAGCCTACTGCAGTCAAACAGGATCAGTATCAGTCGTCTCTGGCGGCAAAGTCATTTTACGATATTGGTTATGAACTTTACAACAGTAAGGATGCCGATTTTCCACAGGCAAAGCAGGCGATAATTTTTCTCAATACCACCCTTAATCTCGACAGCAGGGCAAATTATGTTTTGCCTGATATTATTAATATCGCATGGAAATATCCTGAAGAAAATTTTTCAGATGCCGTACGAGTTGCTCTTGATGAGTATGTGGACCGCCCAAGCGACCTTGAAATTACGTCAAGAGCGGTTCAATATCTCCTCGAAAGGCTCAGCAGCAGGGAAGACAGAGAGCAGCTTTTGCAGACGCTGCTGAATAAATATGAGGATAAGAACCTGTTTTTCGCGTCGGACCTTGCAGCTCAAATAGGTTTTCTAAAGGCTGAAACCGCCGATACCGCTGAAGCTCAAAAATATCTTATGCGGGCTTGTCTTGACAACAAATATAACAGTCTTGCATTCGACAAACTTGCCGAACTTGCCGAGGCAGACAGCAATAGCGGGCTGCCGGTTATAAAGTACCTGGAAAATTTCCGTTATGAGGTAAGGATTAATCCGCTCAATTTTAAGGCGGTTATAGATTTTGCCAGGCTTGCCGAGTCGCTTGGCGTATATGAATCTGCATCAGCGGGTTACCGATACTGCGAGCAGTTGCATAAATATCTGAATCCCCGCAAAATAATGCCTGCGGAGTTGTATCGGCCGTGGATGCTGAGCAGTTTTAATGCGCGGGATTACGGAATGTGCCGGCAGATTTTAGAACGGGTCCGCGGTTACGACGTGTTTGATGTGATGGTTGAGGCAATCGCTGCCGCTTCGGCAAAACAAGGCGGCGACGAAAAAGGTTGTCAGGTTATTCGTGACGGAATCAAAAGACGAGCAGCAAAGATTCTTTCAGGCGAACTTAAAGCATCTGCAGGAGAGTATGACGATTATGCGTGGTTCTTCTGCTTCGCAAACGATGTTAATGATGTTAATTCGCAGGATGCGCTTACCTGGGCGACAAAGGCTTATGATGCCGATAGTAATTCGACTAGCGCAGCTTCGTTTTTTGCGTATGCTCTGATAAAACATAACCAAATTGACCTGGCCAAACCGGTGCTTGAAAAAGTCGGCACAGTTACTCAGGCTTCGGCAATCGCAAAAGCGGAAATTATAGCAGGAAAAGACGCCAATACTGCGGCCAAAGAGATTCTCAAATCAGCAGTGTCGGCCGATCCCGGCACATTCGAGGCACAAAGAGCAAAGGCTATGCTCAAAAAACTTGGTTCGGAATATGTGCCTGTCGTTGACCCTAATATACTTCTAACGGTGTTAAAGAATGATTTCGGCCCGACGATATTCAGCGAATTTGCCCCGCCTGAAAAAATGATAACGGCAGAGCTTCATACAGGAGGTTCGGCTTTTTCATACGGAAGCGAAATAAATGCCGAGCTTGCGGTAGTAAATAATTATTCCGAGCCGATGATAGTCTGTCCGGATGCCTTATTTAAGGGCAATGTTCGCGTTGATGCCCGCATAAGCGGAGATTTGTCCGAGCAAATTGACAATCTTATCGTCAAGACAGTTCGGCCGTCGCACGAAATAACGCATGGAAATGCGTTATTTATTCCTCTGCAGCTTGTAACCGGCAAATTAAAGCGCATTATGGAAAGTCATCCGCAGGCGGAATTGAATCTTGAAGTTACGGTGTATTTAGACCCGCGAGCCGAGCCGAACGGACAGATACAGAACCTTTATGGATTAAAACCTGTAAAGGCGATTTTAAAGCTGCGAAAGCTCGACCTGAATACAAAGTATTTGCAGCAGAGACTTGATGCGTTCAAAAAAGGTCATCAGGGACAGAAAATCAAGTCGGCTCAGCTTTTTGCCGGGCTTCTTGCCGAACAGCAGAGCTTTTATCAGATAGGAACTAAATACAGGTTTATATATGCCGAACCGGAATTGCTTAGTTCTGCTATTGCCAGGTGTCTTACTGAAGATGATTGGGTTCTGAAAGTGCAAACTATGGCAGCACTGCTGAAACTGAAACTTGATTACAGGCTTACAGATGCTGTCTCGGCGGAGCTGCATAACAAATATTGGCCTGTCAGGCTGATGGCTGTTTTCGTTCTTGCCAAAAATCAGGATAAAGATTTTCTGCCGGTCTTGAAATGGACTGCAAATAATGACGGCGACCCGGTGGTAAAGGATATGGCCGCGGCGATGGCGGCAGAGATAACAAATGAGGGAAAAACCGCAGCCGGCAATCCTGCGGCGCCTGCTGTAAAACCTCAAAAACCGCCTCAACAGAAATAAATTTTCAGAAATAAATCAGGCATTTTTACATCCGTTAAATCCCCATTTATTCGATTTTTGTTTTTAGACCTTTATAGCAAAGGGGTTATGAAATCTGTGTTTTTATTTTTTGCCGGTAATTTTAATTAAAATTTTGTTGTCAAACCGAGTTTACTTTTGTATGATTTCCGCCTCTAACTTAGTAGAATGTAAATCTTTACGGTTTCAATAGTTTTGAAAGGGTTTTTTATGCCGGCAAAAGTTAATGAAGAGAAGTGCACAGGCTGTGAAGCATGCGTAGATGCCTGCCCGGCTGAAGCGATAAAGATGGTCGACGGCAAGGCAGTTGTTGATGCCGACACTTGCGTGGACTGCGGTGTTTGTGTTGATGAGTGTCCTGTCGAAGCGATAGAGATGGTATAGTCGTTTCGCCGCAAAGGCAGGAAAAAAAATTAAGAAAGAAATCAATTTGATTTTTGGCCCCATCGTCTAGGCCGGTCCAGGACACCGGGTTTTCAACCCGGCGACAGGGGTTCAAATCCCCTTGGGGCTATTAGGTTTTTTGACGTTGGGTTATGTCGAAGATTATTGTTTATGTATTGCAAGGTAAAAACAAACGATATGTCGGCATAACCAACAATTTGAGTCGGCGGATGGCTGAACACAAATCGGGACATACAAAAAGCGCACAAGTCATAGGTCAATTTAAGCTGCTGCATACCGAAGAATTTCCAGATTATATATCTGCGCGAAAAAGGGAAAAATATCTAAAAAGCGGGCAAGGCAGAGAATATCTTGGTAAATTATACCCGGCGACAGGGTCCGCCTACGGTGGATAAAGCAAGCCAAAGGGGCTTGTTCGCCGAAGGCGAATTCAAATCCCCTTGGGGCTAAATCATAATCGGCCAAGATTGCGTTTCCAAACGTGTCTTGGCCGTTTTCTTGTCTATGCTTATTTGTTAAGCAAGAGCAATAGCGGATTTTTCGGCTTCTATGAGATTGTGTATCTTCAGAAAAGCATCGTATCCGGCGTTAAAGGCATCGACGATTATGGGGTCAAATTGTCTGCCGCGTTCTTCCCTAATCATCAGGCGTGCTACTTCCGAGCGAAACGCCGGCTTATAAACTCTCGAGCTGGTCAGCGCATCGTAAACATCGGCAAGTGCGACTATCCGTGCCGCCAACGGGATTTCCTGTCCCTTTAAGCCGTCAGGATAACCTGTGCCGTCAAATCTTTCGTGATGATAACGTGCGACATCGGCTGCCATTTGCAGAAAACTCGAGCTGGTTGCTGTTTTTATTGTGCTGCCAAGTGCTTCGGCGCCGATGAGGGAATGCTGTTTCATTATTTCGAATTCTTCGTCTGTCAGGGAGCCGGGTTTGAGCAGAATACTGTCGGGGATTCCGACTTTTCCGATGTCGTGCAGCGGGCTTGAGCGATAGAGGTCTTCGATGAATACAGTGTCAATAAATTCCGAATAGGGGCTGTTTTTCTTCAGCTCTTCGGCGAGTATATGACTATAACTGCGTATTCTTTCAAGATGTTCGCCGGTTTCAGGGTCTCTGGATTCTGCCAGCGAGGCAAGAACGAACACCGCTATATCGCGCGTTTCGGCAATCTGAAGGGTTCTTTCCTGCACGAGACTGTCGAACCGATTTAAGAGCTCCCACTTTTCTGTCAGAGAGCAGGCCATCTGGCGGATTTCTATATTGTCGAACGGCTTTTTAAGAATTAAAAATCTCTCGGTTTTGCCGAGCCTCTTGATAATTTCCGGCCAGGAGTAGTCCGAGTATGCGGTGCAGATTACAACCTGAAGATTAGGCTGAACCTTCCAAAGCCTTTCGATTGTTTCCAGCCCGTCCCAATCGGAGTCCATCCTCATATCGACAAAAGCCATGGCAGGAGGTATTCCCTGCCGGTTGGCTTCGGTGAGTTTTTCAAGCCCTTCGTGACCGTTGAATGCGCAATCGACATTGAACGCAACGGCAGAACTGCCTGTGTCCTGGCCGAAGACCGCGGCGCGTGCGCGTTCGAGAGGCACGTTTTGTGTAACATCTGAAAGAATCTGTCTGAAGTCTTCGTGAATGGATTCTTTATCGTCGATAACAAGAATTCTTCGATTTTCAAATTCAGTTATACTTTTCATTTTTTACCTCTATTTTTTTTAACGGAATTTCCAAAGTTAATGTTGTGCCCTGGCCTGAGCCGGGACTGTTTACGGTTATATTGCCCTGCATATCCTTTGCGGCTTTCTGGCATCCGTGCAATCCGAACCCGTGCCCGGAGGATTTTGTTGTAAAGCCTTTGCTGAATATTTTATTTAAATCTTCCGGCCTGATGCCGATACCATTGTCAGAGATTTCTATTTTCACTTTATTGTTATCAGCTTTTGTGACGCGGATTTTAAGCTGTTTCGGCTCATTAGAGCTTTCCGCAAGGGCGTGTTCGGCGTTGTCGATTAAGCTTACAAGAACCTGTATGATTCGGTGTTTGTCGATAAAGATATTGCCGAAATCTTCGTATTCGCGGATAACTTCTATTTTGTTTCGCTGGAGACCTGCGTTATTTATTGCAATTGCGTTTTCGATAAGCTCCGGCAGAGACACGCAATCCTGCTGTTTTTCGGTGCCCGCGTAAAACTGCTGCATTTGTATAATTTCCTTGATGTGGTCGACATTTTTTGTCAGCGAGCTTAAGTTTTCGAGAATTTCGTTTTTCTGCTGCACAAGATGATTGCCTGCTTCGAAAATATATGTCGGGATAAATTTACCCTGCGGGTCATTTATCAGGAAATCGGCGAGGTTGTCGCTGTGTTCTTTTAGAATATCCGCCAATTTCAGCAGGTTCGGAATTTCCGATTTGGCAAGTTTTTCGATGATGAGATTTGCTGATACGTTAACGCTGTTTAAGGCGTTGCCGACATTGTGAAGAACATTTGACGCGACTTCCGCCATACCGGCACTGTGTGCCGCTTCCATTAGTTTTTTATAAGTCAGCTCGAGCTGCAGATTAAGCTTTTCAAGTTTAGCCTTGGCGTCTTCGGCGTTTTGCCTGGCGATTCTCATTTCGTTTTCGTAGCTGATTATTCTTGCCCCGGCTGCCATTTTGCTGCGAAGGACATTTTTATCGAAAGGTTTGCTTAAAAAATCGTCGGCTCCGTTGTCCAGAGCCGTTACAATATCATCAATTTCATTTTTGGATGTCAGGAATATTGTGTAGATATAATTTTTATCGGATTGAGAGCGTACTTTTTTGCACAGTTCGATGCCGTCCATACCGGGCATTACCCAGTCGATAAGGATGATTTCCGGCCGGCTGGTCTGGATTATGTTCCAGGCCTTGTAGCCATCCTCTGCCGCAATTACCTCATACCCCCAGTTTTGGAGATGGTTTTGCAGGACAATCCTTGAGGCGCTGTCGTCTTCTGCTATAAGTACTTTCATTTTAGTTAGGAAATTTAACTTTTTACCCTATAAGGTCTTTCGTCTTTTTTATCGACACGATAGGCAGGGGACTTGTTTTCAAAGCCGTGTTTCGCAATTCAGGCGGCAAAACACGTTTTTTTAGCGCAATTAAGCGGTTTTATCGGAGCAAAAAGCTCTTTTTTTGCTTTAGGGGTTGTTTTGGGACTCGATTTTGATAAAAACTATTAAAATTAAAGAAGGGCGGCGTTTTTTAATCTCTATAAATTCAAGAATTTACGCAAAAAGTCCGAAAATATAGGTAGTTTAATGCTTTTTTTATGGGAAAAATCTATGTCCGCACCTAGCGAAAAAAGTTCTTTTAACGGGCCGATTTTCAGTAGAAAAAAATCACTTTTGACAATGCAGCAATACGCCACAAATCAGGGCGTATCAGCGGGAGTTGTGCAGGAATGCGCAAAACTCGGAGTGGTGCAGGTCAGAAAACATAAAGACAAAACATTCGTAGTGGATTTGCCGCTGGATGCTTATAAGAATCTAAGTCAGTTGACAAACGACCAAAAACCTGAGCAGATAGACGCTTTGGCCCCGGCTCAAAAAATTACCGGCCTAATGAACAAAATTTTACAGCCCCCGCGAAATGCAAATCCTTTGCCTGCTAAAACAGACCGGCGGGATAATATTTCCGTCGGGCCTGCGGTTGTGCCGGATTTGAACCTTTTTGCGCAGGAAGAAAACCGCGATTCCGCCGACAGGATTGAAGAATCGGATACCGAACTTAGTTATTTCAAAACACCAGCTGCCAGAAAGATTGTGGATGCGGTAAAGGTTACGTCCGTCTGGAAGATTGTGTCGGTGATTGTAACTGTTGCTATGCTGGTAAGTATCGTCGCATATTCAAAGGTAAGTGCGGATAGAAAGCTCCAGCAGCAAAAGCTCCAGCAGGCCTATGAAGATATACAAAGAATTATGAAAGAGTATAAGAATACCGTCCAAAAGGCGAAAATGTATGAAGTTGATGTGGCAAACTGGCAGTCTGAGGCGGTAAAAAATCAGAGTGCTGTTGCGGATATGCAGAGAGAGCTTATGCTGACAAAAGACAAACTCTTCCAGGCCCAAAAAGACCTCTCGGCAACACAGCAGTATAATGTGAATACATTAAAACAGCTTAACGAGCAGATAAACGATATTACTACGCGAATTGGGCAGGGCGGCACAGGCGGAAAATAGCTGTTGGCGGCTTTCATATCGAAAAAGTATGCTTTGAAAATAAAAGGTCGGTAAAAATTACCGGCCTTTTTTATTTTTTTATTGTTGATATTGAATAAAATCGTATGTTAAATTGTAAACTTATGTTATTTTTTATAATCGGATTATGACATTAGAACAATTAGTAAAACTTGTTGAGACAAAACCGCTGGTCTGGCGGCCGAAGGTATGCAGCGACTCCAGAAACATCCGGCAGGGCGATATATTCGTGGCTGTTAAGGGCACTCGCATTGACGGCCATAACTTTATCGGCCAGGCCGCAGTATCGGGAGCCAGGTATATCGTTACGCAGGAGCCGACCCAGGTTGCCTCGGCTGAGGTTATCCAGACTGAAGATACGACAAAGGCTCTGGGTCTTCTTTCTCAGGCATATTATAATTATCCCAACAGCAAACTTGTGAATCTTGCCGTTACCGGCACCAATGGGAAAACGACAACGACCTATCTGGTTCGCTCAATTATCACTAATACCGGCAAAAAGTGCGGCCTTATAGGCACAATAACAATCGATTTGGGCAGTGGAGAGGATAATATCGAATCCTTGATGACTACGCCGGACGCCCTTGAACTGGCCGCCCTTGCCGACAAAATGGCAGGCGCAGGCTCTCAATATATGGTTATGGAGGCCAGCTCCCACGCCATCGAGCAGAACCGTCTGGCAGGGATAGATTTCAATGTCGCGGCATTTACGAATTTCACCGGCGACCATCTCGATTATCACAAGACAATGGAGGCATATCTTGCGGCAAAGTTGAGATTATTCGAGAACCTCTCGTCCGACGCGACAGCGATAATAAATAAAGACGACCCTGTTTACCAGCAAGTCGCTGTGGTAACAAAGGCCAACAGAATTTTCTATTCGCTTGAAACTGATGCGGATTTGACCGTCAAAGTTATCTCAATGGACATTAACGGCACTGTTTTCGACATTTTATTCAAAGGCGACAAAGCTCGCGTCAAATCTCCTCTTATCGGCAAACATAATCTCAGCAATCATCTGGCCGCGGCAGGTTTGGCCATTGGCGCAGGATTCGACCTTAAAACAATCGCCGCAGGTCTTTCAAAGCTTGCCGTTGTTCCCGGAAGGCTCCATAAAGTGCCTTCGAAAAAGGACTTTACGGTTCTTGTCGATTATGCTCATACCGACGATGCCTTGAAAAATGTCCTTTCGACTTTAAAGCCCCTGTGCAAAGGACACCTGATTGCGGTTTTCGGCTGCGGCGGCGACCGCGACAAAACAAAAAGACCGCGAATGGCTCAGGCCGTCCAGCAGTTTGCGGATAAAATTTATGTTACAAGCGATAACCCAAGGACGGAAAAACCTATCGCGATTATCGAAGACATCCTCGAAGGTTTCCCAAATCGCCTGGCTGATAATATTTTCATTCAGCCCGACAGAAAAATTGCGATTGAGGAAGCGATAAAAAATGCTAAATCCGGCGATATAGTTCTTATCGCAGGCAAAGGTCACGAAAATTATCAGATTATCGGCGCAGAAAAACAGCATTTCAGTGATATAGAGACCGCCGCAGAATTTTTAAAGTGATCCCGCTAAATATTATAAAACTTGCTGAAATTATAAAATCCAAAAACATTCCCACTGATAAAATTTCCGTAAGCAGCGTAAGCATAGACTCCCGCAAGGAATCAGCCGGCGGTGTTTTCTTCGCGATTAAAGGGGCAAACCATGACGGCCACGATTTTGTCAACTCTGCCTTTGAAAATGGCGCATCTTGTGCGATCGTACAGACTTCGGCAAGCTCAGTCGAGCCAAAAAAAATCGATTCTGATAAACCGATATTGCTCGTTGACGATACAATCGAGGCTCTTGGCGAACTTGCGCGGTATGTGAGGAACAATTCATCTTATAAAGTTATCGCGATTACCGGCTCTGCAGGAAAAACAACCACAAAAAACATAATCAGTCATATATTAAAGAGTCATTTTAAATGTTTTTCATCGCCCAAAAGCTACAACAACAATATTGGCGTCCCGCTTACAATATTAGAAGCTCCGCCCGACAGCCAAATTCTGATTTCAGAGCTTGGCAGCAATCACATCGGCGAAATTCGTCCGCTCGCAGAGATAATTGGGCCTGATATTGCCGTCATTACCACGATTTGCCCGGCTCATCTCGAAGGTTTCGGCGGCCTCGATGCGATAATAAAGGAAAAAGTCTCTATCACGGCAGGTTTACACCCCGGCGGAAAATTTTTCATTAACGGCTCGATAGAAAAACTTGTCGATTTTTGCCGAAACCAAAAAATTAAATTTGAAGCTTTTGAAATGCCGCAAAATATTAAACTATCCGGCGA
>JBEKEA010000014.1:0-44884 GCA_050014075.1 Sedimentisphaerales bacterium
GGGAGAGATTACAATCGAAAGCAACGCCCCGAATCTTGGGCAGGTGGCCATAATACGAGGCGATGAACTTCTTACGGCCAAGGCAGAGAAGATTACCCTGGGGCGTATTTCATCGCCGGATCAAAAAATTACAATTGACAGACCAACAGTGCTTAGCAGATTGGCTTGCAACGGAATCCCTGCATCGCAAGTAACATTAGCCGGTGCAGATAAAATAATCATATCCCAGCAGCATCAGATTATTAAGGGCAGCGAATTTGTAGAAAGCGCCCTGGGTTATTTGAAAAACAACCCGTCGGATGCTTCGATTTGTCAATATTTTCCGATACAAATACCCCCGGACTTAACTCTGTCCGATATCAACGAAAACATAAGACTATCCCCCAGTCTTGCAGCGAGTAACATAAAAAATCAGGCGAAGATACTTGTTTCTGTATTTTCCGGTGACACAGAGATTGGCTCGCGTGAAGTAATGTTTCTCTTAAAATACACCTGCCGCAGAGCGGTAGCACAAGTTGATATTCCGGTGGAGACACTTATCAGCCCCGAAAATGTAAAGATAGAAAAAACTATATCAAACTATCCCGAGCCTGCTAACTGGATTGTACCGTATGGATTTGTAGCCAGACGTCAATTGTCGGCAAACACTATAATTTCTGCGGATATGGTAGGTCTTGTCAAACCGCCGATTTTGCTGAAACGTAATCAAACCATTCTTATTAAAGTTGACAGGCTTGGGCTTTTTGTTACGACGATTGGAAAAGCTCTGCAGGACGGAGGAGTCGGTGAATACATAAAAGTGCAAAATCTGAACTCACAACGAATAATTACGGCTAAGGTTAATGAAGATGGAAGCGTGGAACCAGTTTTTTAGAGGAAATAATTATGAATAATAAAATAATTACATCGTTCATCTTAATCTCTTTTGTATTTTGTGCTGTGAGCCGCTTACAGGCAGATTCCATCTGGGCCAAAAGAGACCAGAACAAAAAAGATTTGTACGCTGACTATAAGGCACGTCATATAGGTGACGTTATAACCATTACAATCAGTGAAAAAAGCCTGGTTGATAACAAGCAAAATAGAAATCTGAGTAAATCAACCGATAGAAGCATTAATTTCGATGGACAATTGGGAATCGTATCTAAAACTCCGAGCGGCCAAGTTACTGGAAATTATCTGCCAAGAATGCCCGGCATCAATATGAGTGCCAGTTCCAGCAATACCCTGGATGGTAAGGCAGATTATAAAGACGATCGCAGTTTTATCGACTCAATCACTGTAGTGGTTGTGGATATCATGCCAAACAATAACCTTGTAGTTATGGGAACTCGCACCCGAGAAATCTCCGGCGATATACAGGTTATCGAGGTGAGCGGAATAGTGAGACCAAGTGATATTGCGTATAATAATACCGTTAAAAGCGAACAAATTGCGAACTTTTCCATCATAACTAAAAATACAGGCATTGCCGCAAACTTTAACAAACCGGGCTGGCTTGGAAAGTTCTTTGACACCTTTTCGCCGTTTTAACTGTGCCTGTATGAAAAAACTATACGACTATTTTGAAAGCGTAAGCTTATGAAATTTCGATTAAGTCTTTTACTCATAATTATGTTAAGTCTGGTTAAAGCCGCCCCATGTCAGCGAATAAAGGATATTGTAGATATCCAGGGAATTCGCAGCAACCCGCTTACCGGTGTCGGACTTGTAGTAGGGCTTGCCGGCACAGGCGATACTACATTGCCGTCTCAGCAGATGCTTGCGAATATGCTTAAAGACACAGGAGAAGATTTTAATCCAACCGACCTTAAAAGTGGTAATATTGCTTTGGTGGCAGTTACGGCAGAACTGGGACCTTTTGCCCGTGTTGGGTCGCAAATTACTGTTACTGTCTCTTCTATGGGCGATGCCAAAAGTCTTCATGGCGGAAGACTTTTACCCACACTTTTGAAAGGTCTCGACGGCCAAGGTTTGCTTGACGGCCAGGTGTATGCAATCGCTGAGGGAGCGGTTTCGATTGCAGGCTGGACGGCATCTGGAGCAAATGCTTCGATCTCAAAAAATCATCAGGTGGCCGGTGAAGCAGTCGCAACAGTTGAAAGAGAAGAAATAGCCACTTTTGTAGAACGTATCGCAGACCAGAGGTTTGTCGCACTTAACCTTAGAAATGTGGATTTTTCAACCGCCGAGCAAATCAGCAAAACCATTAATCAGATTTATCCCAATAGTGCCGCTGCAATTGATGCCGGTACTATCAGGGTTAGAGTTCCGGATGAAATCAGCCAGAAAAACATAGCAGGATTTATTGATAATATTACAAAGCCTGAGGTCAAGGTGGATGTTCCTGCGGTAGTGGTTGTTAATGAGCGCACCGGCACAATTGTGGTGGGCGAAAATGTCGGCATATCGTCTGTGGCGATTTCCCAGGGCAGCCTGACTATTAAAATAAGAGAAAATCAGGATGTTTCTCAGCCGACAACACCATTTACTGAGAATGCGACGACACAGGTTACTAAGTCCACAGATATAGCAGTTACCGAGAAGCAAGGGGTTCTGATTCCTGTGCCTCGGACAGTTACCGTTACGGACCTTGCTAATACTCTTAACGCGATTGGCGCAACACCTTCGGATGTTATAGCAATATTTCATGCATTGAAAAAAGCCGGTGCCCTTCAGGCCAAGCTGGAAATAATGTAGGAACAATTTAATGGACATTGCTAACTTAATATCAACCTCAACAACTCCGCTGACAACGTCGCTGGAGCAGACAACAATAACAGATAGTGATTCAGAAGCGAAAAAAATACAATCTTCCAAGGATTTTGAATCGGTTTTTATTAATAAATTACTTGATGAAATGAAAAATACTATCGGCGACTGGGGCGAGGAAAAAGACGGGCCTGCCCAGCAGGTTGACGGTATATTCTCGTTATACCTGGCTCGTGATATCGCAGACCAAGGCGGTTTTGGAATGTGGAAGAATATATACAAGGTCATAAACAACTCAGAACAAAAAAATACAACGTCAGAATCGTCAGATAAGAAATTATGAAAACAGCAATGATTGAAATAGAAAACAAAGTTGACCAGTTGCTGGTTGTTCTTGATAACGATATCCAGCATCTCCAGGATAATCTGTCAACGTTAAATGAACTGCGCGGGTTGGTTATCAAGCGGGATGATGTTTCTTTGCAAAAACTGCTTGAAAGTATCCAATCTGAATCGAACAGTTATAAGGAAAATGAATTAAAACGGCGGTTACTGCGAGAAGAACTGGCAGTTGCTTTGGATTGTAGTTTGGCGCAAATGACATTATCCAGACTTGAAACTGCTCTATCCGAGGACAAAAAAACCGAGATAGTCCAGAGAAAGATAAAATTACAAACATTAGCCGGCAAACTCAAAAAAGAACATTCAAGTACGGCTATGCTTTTGTCAGATTGTGCCAGGTTTAACAGCGTGCTTTTGAAAGGTATTCTCGAATTTGGACAGGCAGGAACGATTACATATAGTTCCAGAGGCTTCGCCGAGCGCCAAATCAACCCGGCTTTTATAAATTTACAATTTTAATAAATTATTGTTTAAATGGATTTAAAAGATGGCGGATTTTAGTATAGGTCTTAGTGGTCTTGATGCTGCACAGAAGGCGCTTAGCGTAATAGGCAATAATATTGCTAATTCGGCCACTGATGGTTACCACCGTCAGATAGTAGATTTATCGCCGGCCTTTGCGACGCAGAATGGCGGCACTTTGCTCGGTAGAGGTGTAGATGTCAAAGACGTAAGAAGGGTAATCGATAATCTTTTAGAGCAAGAGATATTCCGGCAACAGTCCGCATCAGGGCAGGTTTCACAGGAATCCAGTACGCTGAGCATGATTGAAGACGCGTTCGGAGAGCTTTCCTCGCAAGACAGCGGTTTGAACGCGGCAATAGATAAGCTTTTTACTTCATTGCAGGACCTTAGCGCTAATCCGGCAGATATTATCAATCAAACTCAGGTTGTCAGCGACGCAGACGCAATGGCCGGCCAATTTAGAACGCTGGGAGAACTTTTGACGACGACGGAAACGCAAATCAAATCAGAAGCTGGAAGCACAGTTGATTCCATCAATACACTTACGAGCCAGATTGCCGAACTCAACCAAAAGATTGAAGGTGTTGAAATAGTCAACGGAAATGCCAACACTATGTGCGACCAAAGGGACAAGTGCATATCAGATCTGTCCAAGTTAATAGGCATCCAGACAGTGAACAGAGACAATGGCGTGGTTGATGTCGCTGTCGGCGGAATACCGCTGGTAATAGGCGCTTCTTCCACTAAACTGGAGGTGGGGGTTGATGAGAACGCCAATTTGGGCATTTCTATTGCTGGTACATCTAATTACATCACAGACGTTCAAGGCGGAAAACTTGGCGGATTATTGTCGCTAAAAAATGATATTGTCTCTAATATTCACGATAACCTGAACTCCCTGGCTGCCACAATAATACAACAGATAAATCAATGTCATGTTCAGGGAGTTGGTTCGGAAGGTTCTTTTACCAAATTGACAGGCTGTACGAATACAAGTGAAAACCTGGCGGATTTTTCAAATGTAACCGCCGGTTACACATATATCCGGGTTACAAAAATCAGCGATGGCTCCGTGGTTCGAACTGCAATTCCTGTCATGCAAAACTCTTCATCTGATTCACTAACTGATATAGCCGGCTTTATTAATGCCAATGTTGCCAATACGTCAGCTTATGTAAATTCTTCAAATCAACTTAGTATTTCAGCCAACAGCGGTTATAAATTTGATTTTCTCCCTGCGACACTTTCAGAGCCCAAAACCGCGGATATTCATTTCCACGGGACACCGAAGCCAGATGTAAGTGTATCAGGTATTTATACAGGCACCTCAAATGATACTTTGACATTTACAGTTTCCAGGACAGCAGTTACAGGCACAGGAGATATCGGTGTTGATGATCAACCCCTCACGCTTACAGTAAAAGACAGCAACTTAAACACTATTGATACTATTAATATCGGTTCCGGTTACGCCGCAGGCGATAAAATTGATATTGGTAATACTGGAATCAAAGTAGCCCTTGGTACAGGTAATCTGGTTAATGGAGATTCATTCAGCATCGATGTTTTTGGGAATACAGATACTTCGGGGTTATTGTCAGCCGTTGGGCTTAATACCTTCTTTTCCGGCAGCAGCGCGCTGGATATGGCCGTTTGTTCGGATATAACAGATAACCCTAGACAAGTGGCAACGTCTCTTGGGGCGGAGATGACCGATAATGCTAACGCTGTACGAATGACAGATATAAAGGACAAGGCTATCAGCGGCTTAGACAGTCTGACGTGCGGAGATTTTTATCGCAAACTGGTTACTGATGTTGGTCAACAGGTATCTGTCAATAAGACGCGTCAGGACAATATCAATGTTATAGTACAAAATCTTACAAACCAGCAAAACGAAACGAGCGGCGTTGACATTAACGATGAAGCAGCAAAATTGCTGGTTTTTCAACAGATGTTTCAGGCAATGGCAAAATATATGACTACAGTTAACGCGACAATGACAGACCTTATGAATATTATAGCTACAGTTACCACTTAACGCGACAATGACAAGTATTATGGATATAGTATAAAACAGCCCTGTTTATTTTAAGGAAATTTATGAGCGGAACACTGAATAGTATTTATAATAACACCAGTTATGCTTTGAATCTGAACGCCGATGCGATGGGAGTATTAGAGGAACAAGTATCCACCGGCTCGCGGATAAATCGAGCCTCAGATGACCCGTCTAACGCTTATCAGGTTTTAAGACTGAACTCTCAACAGAAGTCTCTGGAAGATTATATGAATAATATTTCTGATATGAGCAGCACATTGGGGGCTTCCTCTTCAACCATAGATGAGATGGTTAAAGCAATTTCAGGTCAAGGAGGTGTAAATGAGAGTCTGACTCAGATTCTCAGCGGCACATATAATGAAGCAGAACGCAAAACAATTGCAGGCAAAATCAACGATACATTGGAGCAGATGGTTTCCCTGGCCAATACGCAAAATGTGGGCCAGTATATTTTTGGCGGAAGCAATACAAGTTCAGCGCCGTATGCGGTACAGCGCACTAATGGAGAAATCACAAGCGTAACTTACCAAGGAGGCTCTCAGCAGCGAAACGTAGAAGTAGCTCCCGGAGTTCAAGCCAGCGCTTATTATGCAGGTGAAGACACTTTTTGTTCCAACGACCGAGGTACGCCGAAGTTTTTGGGCGATACCGGCGCCGCTGTCGGCTCGGGAACATCGAGCGTTAAAGGTAATGTCTGGCTGACGGTAACAAAAGACAGCAACAACCATTATAATCTTTCTATTGACGGCGGACCTGCGGTGGACGTTAGTACTGTTTCAGACCCGAGCAATGTTGCTGTTACAAATTCAAACGGACAAGTATTGTATGTAGATGCTACAAATATAAACAGTACCGGTGTAAATATGGTTATCGTCCCAGGCACCTGCGACGTATTTAACACTCTTATTACTGCCAGGGATTTATTGGAAAACAAACAAGGGTTTTCGGATTCTCAATTATCCGTGTTCAGAGGAGGCTTATCAGATTCAGTGGACGAGGTAAATAATCTTCTGGTGGGAAAACAAGCTTCCATAGGGTCTAAAATCGTATTTCTCGATAACCTTAAAAACTCTCTTGATAATACAAATAACAATACCAAGGACCGGACCACTACGTTACAGCAGGCTGACGTTGCCCAGCTTTCTATAGATATTGCACGACGTCAGACTCTATATCAAATGGCGTTGGCGGTAGCCGGAAAACTCCTGTCTACGTCCCTGCTGGATTACATTTAATAGTTGAGAAGAAATGAACATAGCCGAAAACAAAGTATGAAGATTACAACAGGCAACATTTCCTCATATTTTGCCAATGCAGGAATAAACTCTTATTCGTGCGACAATCTGTCTAATATCTTTACAAATTTTGCAGGCAGATTCGCCGAATCACAGGAAAAACGTCTGTGTAATCTATTGGCACGAAATTTGCATAATAGTAACTTGATTTCGAAATGCTGTAATTTTATAGGGAGTATTACAGGTGAAAATAGATACCAAATCAAAGAAAAAACCAAAAACGCGAAAAAAAGCGATTGGAAGCCCTAATAATTACCAGAAAGCTTTGGAATTAGCCGAGGCCGGCAGACACGAGGAAGCTCTTGTGTGTATTCAGGAATATCTTCATTCGTCACCAAACAATGCAGAGGCACTGAATGATACCGGAGTAATTCTACACTGCATGAACCGCTCAGACGAGGCCATCAGGCATCTCGTAAAAGCAAGAAGCTTACAGCCTGACTCGGGAGAAATTATTTGTAATTTGTCTGAAACATATCTTGCCGCCGGCAAAGCGAAGGAAGCAATGGAGCTTTTTGACGATATGGGAAAAATGGGTATATTGAGTGCGGATGTACTTAACAGGACCGCCAACGTATTGCTGAATACCGGCAATCTATCCGATGCCGTCGAAATGCTGAATCGGTCATTGAGGCTTTCGCCAAATCAGAAAATTCTTAAGCCAATGATTGAAACAATTCGTCGCAAAATGGCTGAGCCCAGCTGCTAATGAAGATACGATAAGCGTCGGACAAATACTCAAAGAAAGCAAAGGCGGATATGGATAGAAAAAAGAATGATGTAATCAACCAGGGCAATACCATCCTGCGTTATGAAGAATTACAGGAATTAGGAGACTATTATACTTCTGCCGGTGATTATACTCAGGCACAAAAATACTATGAAAAAGCAACATCGTTAAGCCCCGATGAGCCTGGCCCTTACGTGGGGCTTGGAGTAGTTGATTTCCAAAAGGGTCTTTTAGATAATGCCGAGATAGCCTTTAGAGTTGCTTGCAGGCTTGCCCCTGATTACTCCCGTGCCTATGCCGGTCTGGCTATGGTCGCACAGAAAAGAGGCGATTACGAGAAAGCTTTTGAGATGTATCTTAAATGTCTGGAGTTGGACACAGACAATCTGACTGCCCTTTTGGGGCTGTTCCAAACTTCCTGTAAGATGGGCTCTTTTGCAAAAATCATCCATTACCTTGAACTATATCTCAATATGCATCCGAACGATTGCTCAGTTATGTTCTCTTTGGCAGCGCTTTATATTAAAGAAGGCCGGTTCGAACAATCCAGAAAAGTACTTTTAGATATTTTAACATTGGACTGCGGGAACCAGGATGCTGCTAATCTCTTAGAGGAGGTTAATCGTAACTTGGCACAAAAACAACAGGCAGGAGTTTAGATTCCGTGAAAACAGATGAACAGAAGCATCTATTGGATGACCTGCAGAGTTTGTTGGAAAAGCAAATAGAAATGGTCCGCAAAGGCAATTACCGCCATGTCGAAGTATTAGCCGAACAAGCCAGCTCTGTCATTGAAAAAATAGCTAAAATAAAGTCGTTTGGCCGACCTGAGTTTGATGACCGGCGCAAACATTTGTTGGAATTATACAAAAAACTGGAATTGATGATCGAGGCTGAAAAAGCTTCTGTTGAAAGGCAGCAGAAGCAGGTTGATAACGTCAGAAAAATCCTAAAAGCATATCGTAACAGCGGTTAATTCAATCTTAGCATTTAAGTTTTAGGCGTTCTTGTTCGATAATAAGTAGGAAGAAGAAGGATTATAGGCAAACAAGACTATTTGGCTATAGTATAGAAACAAGACAAGAATAAGGGATTAAAATATGGGAACGATAACATTTCCAGGATTGCAAACAGGTATTGATACTTCTGCGATTATCACGCAGTTGGTGACTGCCGAGAGCCAAAATCTTACCGCATATCAAACACAGAAGAAAGCCTATGATAACCAAAACACTGCCCTGGCTTCAGTGCGGGACAAAGTTACCGCCTTGAAAACGACAACAAGCGCTCTGGCAGATACCAGCACTTTGAATATTTACAACGCAAGCTCCAGCAACACGGACGAGCTTACAGTCTCTGCAACGACAGGAGCAAATGCCGGTTCTCATACAGTCGATATTAATCAACTGGCAACTACTGAAACCTGGATACAGGATAATTCAACCTTTAATTATCCGACCGATTATGTAGGCGATGGAACGTTTATCTACTCATATAATAATCAGCAAAGAACCATAACGACCGTTGCCAATGAAACAACACTTCAGGACCTGGTTAATCTGATAAATAAGGACTCAAACAATCCCGGCGTTACTGCCAGTCTGCTGAATAATGGAGGCAAATATCACTTGATGTTAAGCGGTCAGGAAGCAGGCGAAGATTACAAGGTATCTATCGATTCACAATATACAGAGTTGTGGAAACCTGATGCAAGCAAACCCTATAATACTCTTACTAGTAACGCGGCGGATGCCGGCTTGACCACTAAAATTACAGAACTTGACCAGTTTACCACCAATGGGGGACTCAAGGGCGGCGAAAAAATTATAATCAGCGGTACGAATCATTTTGGTACCAGCCTGGCGAATAAAGAACTTAATGTTACAGCAAATACAACTGTAGGTCAGCTTATCGATGCGATTAATACACAATTTGACGGCGTGGCGAAGGCAAGTCTTGTAAATGGACAGATATACCTGTCGGACAATATTTCAGGCACAAGCGGACTGGGAATCAGTTTTTCACCTTATGATAGTGGCGACAAAGGCGGCGACACAGATTTAGGTCTGCCAACTATGGCTGTTTCAACAGAAGGAGGCGGAACACCATCAAAGCTTCTGAATCTTGGTACTTTTAGCCAAACTCAGTCAGCTCAAAGCTCGGAAATCAAAATAGACGGTTATCCTTCAACAGCAACCCCTGAAGAGCAAAGATTGACTCTCGGTTCAGTAGCTATTGAAACTGATCCGCCGCCAGATCCGCCAGATCCGCCAATATCCCATTTCCATCTTACCTACAATGGTCAAACCACTGGAGAAATTGCTTATAATGCCACCACTGAACAAATTCAAGCCGCTCTCGAAGCATTGTCAAATGTTAACCCTGGCGACATAGTGGTCGGAGGCGACAGCCTGGACCAACACAGTATCCAATACGGATATACCAGCTTTAAATTTCTTGGTCCCGCCGGCGACACGAAAATGATTTCGATTGACACAAGCGCCCTTTCCTTCTCCAACCCTAACGCAAAAACCGCTACGTTTGCGGAAACCACTAAAGGCAACAACGGCTACCTTCAAAGAAACAGCAACAGTATTAGCGATGTCTTGAGCGGGGTAACATTAAATCTGAAAGATGTTACAACAACCGATAGTGTCGATACTCCTGTCCAAATAACTATTACCAAAAACACGTCATCAGTCAGCCAAAAAATCCAGGCATTGGCTACCGCTTATAACGATTTAATTACCGCGTTGAAGAGTAATACCGAGTATAACGCTACAGCAAAAAAGATGGGTATATTGAGCGACGACCTTGGAGTTTCCCTTCTTAATGCCCAGTCCCGCAGCCCGTTTGTTGGGATAGCCAAAGGCTTCATCGATGGGACAGATAGCTTTGTTCAGGCTTCTGATATAGGCCTTACCATTGATGGCGCCGGAATGATGCAATTTGATACAACCAAATTCAGCGATGCTGCAAATAAAGACTTTAACGGCGTTCTTGATTTGCTTGGCGCTACCAAAAGCAGCGATAGCCAAAGTGGTGTTGTCCAGTTTTATGCTGCCAGTAGTAAATATACAACTGCCGGCACTTATAATATTCAGGTAGATATCGACAACCATCAGATAACAAGGGTCGGAATCAAAAAGTCCACTGAATCTACATTCCGCTACAATAGCACCTGGCTCAATAACCTTGTAACCGGTATAAGCACCTTTGATGCTAATGGAAATCCCGTTTATCCCGAAAACGGTCTTCAGCTTACCGTTGATTTGACCCAGCCTCAAAGTACTTATACTGCAACTATATCTGTCAAACAAGGCATCGTTGGCGCTCTTGACGATTTAATCGGCAAGGAACTTGCAAGTAGCGGTCCGCTTGATGTCAGTAAAAATACTCTCGATGACGAGTCAGCGGCAATGCAAAAGAAAATCGATGACGAACAAACGCGGCTTGACACGTATAAGCAAACACTCGTTGACAAGTATGCACGTCTTGAACAAACCCTGACTTTGATTCAGCAGCAGATGCAGGCGGTTAATCAGCTTTATAGTCAGGTGAAATCCTCCTCTTAGATTTGCTAACTTTGTGTTTTAAGTTTTTCTATGCCGCAGCCGATAAATCATAGCCAGCACTTCCGCTACGGCCGCGTACAGCGTTTGCGGTATGGTCTGGCCCGGTTTCACTGTTGAATATATCGCCCTGGCCAATTCCGGCTTTCTTACAATAGGCACTCCATACGCTCGAGCAATCTCTCTGATTTTTTCTGCCAGGTGGTCGGCGCCTTTAGCTACCATAATAGGAGCATCCATCGTCTTGGCATCATAGCGAAGCGCAACAGCCACATGCGTTGGGTTCACAAGCACAACATTTGCTTTGGGAACTTCCTGCAGCATACGTTTCTTGGACATTTCTATCTGAATCCGGCGGACACGGGATTTGACCTCAGGTGAGCCATCGGTTTCTTTGCGATCCTGTTTTACTTCCTGCTTCGTCATCTTCAGTTCATGGATATATTTCCATTTCTGGAAGAAAACATCAATGACCGCTATAATCAGCAGTGCAATACAAATGCGTATCATCATTCCCAATATCAATTTTGAGATGGCCGTCATTATCTGCGCAGACCAGGCCCATCGAATAGCAGCAAGTTCATCGATTCTGCTGTGAAGATACCGCCAGACGATGATTGAAATAAAAATAAACTTTGCTATAGAAATACCCAGTTTTACTAATGATTTGACGTTGAATATTCTGCCAAAACCTTTTACAGGATTTATCTCATCGAATTTCAGGTTCAGGGCCTTTGGTGCAAAATTCAGGCCGCTGACGGCAACGCATGACAATATAGAACCCGCTAAAAGTGCTCCCAAAATTGGACACATAATTAATGTTGAACTGATGATTTTTGTATTTATAAAATTTGTGAATGCCTTGCTGTCGGCAAAAACACCGACTTGACCCGACATTCCCTGCTTCATCTGCACAATAAACCATTGAAGCAAAGTCGGTGCAAATAAGGCTAAAACCATAACAAGTACTACAATCGAAGCAGCAGCCGGTAGTTCCTCGCTATGGGCAACCTGTCCTTCCTTTCTTGCTTTCTGCAACCGTCTTGGCGTCGGCTGTTCTGTTCTTTCTGTAGCTGGTTTCTCTGCCACAATTTACACCTGATTAAAATTTGCGAATCGCAATAAAACAATCGTTAATCGATAACCAATTAAAGGGGTACTAACTTACTCATCCAATCAGCAAATTCAGCCACAAATCCGCTAATAAACGGCAAAAATGTCCCTATCATCAGCAAGCCCAGACCCACACTTAATGACATACTGAGGAATAAAATGTCCATATCCGGTATTATGCGGGCGAAGACAGCCAATACAATCAACAACATCAAAAATGCAGCCAGCATCGGCGCAGCCAATCTTAGGCAAGCTATAAGCATTATTGAACCTGCTTTAACTATTCCTTCAATCAAAAATGGTATTGTCGGGATGCTGCCGACAGGAAATGCCTGGTAACTTCGTGAGATAATTAACAGGAGCAAATGGTGGCCATTTGCACTTAAAAACATGAGTATAAATATCATTTCAAGAAGTATACTAAGCGACTCAGAGCTTTCACCGGTCAAAGGGTCAAAGACTTCAGCCATAGACAAACCCATTTCTCGTTCAATAATTTGCCCGCTTAATTTGACCGCGGAAAATATAAAAATGGTAACCAGTCCAAGGGCTAAACCATAAATTGCTTCGTTGCTTATCAGCAAGATTGCCTGCAATTCAGAGATTTGACCGGAAGGGATGGCAGTAGGAGCAATAATTGAAAAAAAAATTGAAAGTAACAGGACAATCGCGACTTTGATTCTAACGGGAATAATTTCCCCCCCGAAAATGGGCGCTATCATAAAAAATGCCGACATTCTTGTCAGCACCAACACAAATCCGAGCAGTTTTGTTATCATCAACTCCATGAATTACCGCCCGATACCTGGAATATAACTGAAAATCTCATTCGTAAATTTAAGCATTATACTGAGCATCCAGCTGCCGAAAAGCAATGTGACAAATCCCACGGCCACAAGTTTGGGAGCTACCGTTAAAGACATATCGCGTATGGAGGTAACTGCCTGAAACAATGTTATAACAACTCCTACAACGATACAGGTCAATAAAATAGGAGCAGACACATACAAAGTTATCTCAAGTGTTTGTCGCCCAAGATAAAGAACGAAATTACTATCCATCCGTTAAATCCTCATAAAAACTTAAAGTTCTACTGAAATCCCAGGCCGAGGCTTTTGGCTAACAATCCCCATCCATCAACAAGAATAAATAATATCAGCTTAAAGGGCAGCGAAATCATTACAGGCGGCAACATCATCATGCCGGCACTAAGCAGGACACTGGAAATAACAAGATCCACAACTAAAAATGGAATAAACAAGAGGCAGCCTATTTCGAAAGCTGTACGGAATTCGCTTATAATAAATGCCGGAACAACTACATACATGCCAATATCTCTTGGGTTGGCCGGAGGCGATATCTTGGCCATCTGAACAAAAAGCTTTAAATCAGCTTCCCGGCACTGCCGGAGCATAAATTCCTTAATGGCGTCGCTCGCCCTGCTGCCTGCCACTTCGAAATTAATCTCATCCGCCAGGTATGGTTGAACGCTGGTCTCGTTAATCCTGGAAAATGTAGGCGCCATCGTATAAAACGTTAGAAACAATGCCAACCCTATAATAGCAATGGTCGGCGGTATACTTTGAGTACCCAGCGCTTTACGAACAAAAGATAGTACTATAACTATTCGTGTAAAAGATGTCATCATCACCAGAAGACTTGGTAAAATCGCCAGGCCGCTAAAAATGATTACAAGTTTGACAGGTGTCGACCACTCTTTATTAGCCTCTTCATTGTTGGTTGTTTTATCTATGATTGTTACAAGATCGTTAATACTCGGAAGCGAGCTTGCGGTGGAGTTGCTGTCATGGCCAAATGACAAACTATTTATTGACAGAATAATAAGAGTTAAAAAAAATATTCTAACAAGTCTTGATGCCATTGGAGTCCTCAATTATCTTCTTTCTGGTTTACCGGCAAATTCTCTTCAGACAGGTCAGTTACATCTGCCAATTTGGTGATATTTTCGTTTGTGCTGCCTATAAGAAGTGTCTGTTTTCCTATTTTAATCAAATGTATTGCTTTACGCGGTCCAAGGTGAACTGTTTCAGAAACCTGAATCCTTTTACCAGGCAGGTTTAACTTTGGCAGAAGTTTTTTGGATAGATAAACCGCCGCTGCACCCAGGGCAACCACAAGCAAAACCATAAGCATCATTTTGAAGAACAATCCACCCGTATTAAGATTATCATTCGACCCTACGGTTAGATTGGGCAGGCTATTGCTCGAAGAAACAGATTTGCCTGGAAGTGCCTTTGTATTCTCTCCTGTACCGGACTGGGCCAGGTATGCGAATGCAATGCCGCTGCACAGCAATACTGCCGCTAAAAACGCCGTTATTTTTCTTTTGTATTCCATGCAATAAAACCATTAAGGTTTAACTGTTATCATTAGTAGCAAACAGCGTGCCGAAACATTAAAACAGGCACTAATGTGTCAGAAACCGCTATTTTTGTGAAAAACGAAGAAAGAATCAGACAAGATGTCGAGAAACTTGACGAGACTGCGATTTCCCCTTTACTGAAGTATTGAGAGGTGGAGACCTGCAAGCTTAATCACTTGCTCTTAGAACTGCGATTAGTATCTGTGACTGTTCCGAAATAGGGGCGTCCCGATTCACCCAGCAGCCTCCCGGTCCGGCTCCCCACGAATAAATAGGCAATTGAGATTTCGAAGACAGACTACTTTTCAGAAAATCTGCAACCACCTGGGCGCGCTTGATGGAAACTACCCACTGCTGTTTTTCGCTTGTTTCCTGTGGAGCCAGCCCGACGACATATACCGCTGTTATGCCAACTGTTCCTGCATCCTCAAAGTCTTCTTTGAATTTACTTAAAAGTTGCTGTGATGTTTCGCTCAGAACAGCCCGCCCTTGCTCGAATGTAATTGGCAGTACAGTAAACGCGGGCCTTGAGCCTTGTATTGGGGATTTTAAGGTTTGGGCACGGCCGCTAAGTTTTTTAAAGACTCGCCGGATTTTTTCTTCGCGTGCGTCAATTATTCTGCCACTGCCTGAACTATCTCCGCCGCTGAAATTGTAATAGGTTTTTTCACTGTCCAAATTTACTATATTACGTTTTGAGAACAATCCTGATACACCAAACCCGGCTATTGATGACCTGAAACTACCGAGTGTCTTTTTGAAAACTCCTAACCCTGCACCTTCCTCGCATAACTTGCCGCTGCGCGATGACGTGGACATCGTCAACAACATAACAAAAAATGCCATCAGCAGCGATATCATATCCGCAAATGAAATAATCCAGATAGGAGCAGATTCACCTTTTTCTTCGGGAGGAGCCGAATGTTTTTTCATTTGACTGCACTTTCATCCAATAAAACGATTTCCAACATCCGTTCACCTTTGAAAGTTTCAGTTGGCGACATACCTTCGGTGCTGATATTGCAGTAATCTGCTGAAACACCTTTATCTACCAAATATTTCATCACACCAATAGACCTGGTAATTCCAAAGTCAATTTTATTATCTGGACCGCTTTCGCTGATTATAATTCGACTCGGTACTTTACTGACAAACGAGGCCAGGGTATTAATAAAATTGCGGCCTTCCCGAGATAGTATCGTCCCGTTTGCCCAGAAAGCGATTCTGGATTCAAGCAAAAATACCTTATAGCTTCTGAAATCCTTCGGCACTGTTTCTGACAGCCCCGTACCATCGGAGCTTTGTTCAAGTGTCGGTTTCTCGCTGCCCTGCTCGGCCTTCTGCTCGGCCTGTGCCACAGCTTTTTTCTTTGGCTCCATTGCTGTTTTTGGATGACTGCTGAACCAGCCGTAGTTTGGTAATAAAGCCATCTTCGCTACGCCGACTATTTCAGCCGATTCAGCCGGTCCGAAAGAAGCAAATGTTGTAAGCATCACAAAAAACGCCATCAGCAGTGATATCATATCCGCAAATGAAATAATCCAGATAGGAGCAGATTCACCTTGTTCTTCTTCCTGCTGTTTTGGTTTTTCTGCCATTTACACTTTCGCCTTCACAATCTCACGACGGTTTGCTGAAACAAATACATGCATTTTTTCACGTACTGCGGTTGGACTCTCACCTTTGGCTATCGCACATATCCCCTCAACAATCATTTCTTTGACAATAGCCTCTGCCTTGGAATACTGCCCCAGTTTCCCAGCCAGTGGTAAAAATAACATATTAGCTAAAAATGCTCCGTAAAAGGTGCAAACCAGAGCTACCGACATCCCTCGTCCGACTTCCTCAGGATTTTCCATTTTGCTCAACATCGTTATCAGTCCGATCAGTGTCCCCACCATCGCAAACGATGGACACGATGCCCCCATAAACTCAAGAATTTTTTTGCCCATAGCGTGACGTTCCTGAAGGCACTGAATCTCAAGAGACATAATCTCCCGGACTGTTTCCGCTTCCTGACCGTCCACAAGCATCTGCAATCCTCTTGCAAAGAACGAATCGTTTAACTTGCGGATTTCCTGCTCCAGTGCCAATGCTCCATCACGTCTGCTAATGACTGCAAAATCAACCATTTTTTGAATCAGGGCCGATTGTGAAGGTATCTTTGTGACAAGCGTCTTTTTGATTACCGAGAAGATTCCCAAAAACTGCGGCAGAGAAAAATGTATCATCGTTGCACAAGTCATTCCGCCTCCCACTATTGCCAGAGCGGGAATATTGAAAAAAATAGCCAAATTTCCCTCGAAGAGAATTGTGCCGATAACGACTGAAAAACCCAGGATTACACCTATTATGGTTGCGATATCCATTAACTATTCCTTTGCGCTTATTTGTTTTAATTTCTGACAAAAATTCGCTGAAATCGCAGGCTCTGTCTCGGCTATAGAAGCCAATACCTTGGCTTTGGTTCTTTCGGACATATAGTAGAGTATTTTTACTGCATCATCGGCATTGTTGTTTTTAACCTGGTTCATATTCGATAATATCTTGCCTGCCTGAGTTGCATCCATCTTGTCATAAGTGGCTGCTATCGATACCAGATTACTCTTTTCGATACTGGCAATTTCAATTCTGCTCTTCAGTAACTTGTCCTGTTCGCCCTTAATGCTGGAAACTGTCGAGGCAAGTTCGATTCGCAGATTATCAAGTTCCTTGATATCTTTTTTTAACGTTTCCTGTGCTGTCTGTAGTTTTTGTTCTCGCATCCCCAGTTCCTGCAGCTTGCAGTCATACTCTTTTATCTTTTCCCGGACTTCATAAATAAGGTCCTTGAGCTGCTTTTCCGTCATAGCTGTTTTCATTTTATCATCGGCTGCAGCACCGTCGACTGTCGGCGTCTGAGGTTGTGCCAACTTTAGACCGGCTTCCTGTACCGGTGCTGCCTGCTCCGCTTCCGGACTTTGGGCATGTGGAGTGGTTTTTTTAGTAAGCCATCCAAAGGTGAACGTCCCTGCAAAACTTATTAATCCGGCCGCTGCTATCATTATTATTAATTTTTTATTCACAAGCCTATCTCCTTATCTGGCGATTGACCATTTGCGAAATTTCAGCCAATGAAATTATCAGCCGTATCTCTCTGCATTATCTTTCGAGCGAAACGCATGGTAGTTATCTCGTCCGCATCCTTTTGCTCAAGCTTTTCTTGCTCCTTTATAAACTGCATTTTTGTTTCAACTCTCAATTTCTCCAAACTTTTTCTAAATTGTTTAACCTTTAAAACCTCATTGATTTTTTCTTTCTGTTTTGTTTCAATCTCACGCACTTTGCTTTCAAGCTTTTTGATTAGCTCATCATTTATTGCCGAACACTTCAGAAAAAGTTCCTGTCTGTCCAAACGCCTCCGCGGATGCTCTTCTGCCAAACTATTAATTATGTCCGCTAATATTCTTCTTTGCATTAACAGTTCGCTTTGCACCTGAGCCAATTTTTGGGTTATTGCAAGCAATTCTGCTCTTTTTATTTGTTCTTCCTTTATTTTTATGTCAAGAACTCGCTGCAGACGCCATACAAATCGTTTCATATATCCTTTACCAATTACCTTTATTCATGATACCAATCTGGTCTTTTCATTTTTTCTCAACATTAACATTTAACAATTCGTCCCATACCTCGGCAATAGCAATTAATTGACTGACAGTTTCTTCAAAACTGGTCCTGTCTCGTACCGGCTGGACAAGAAAGCTTTTTAATCTATCAATTAATGCAATCGCCCCATCGATACGGCGGTTACTGCCTGCCGAAAATGCACCGATGTTTATAAGATCCTCAGCGTCAATATAGGTGGCATATATCTCTTTAATTTTTTGAGCGGCCAGTTTATGCTCTTTGCTCACCACCGCAGGCATTAGTCTGCTTACACTCCCCAGGATGTCCACAGCAGGGAAGTGTCCCCGGTCGGCCAGTTTTCTTGACAAAACAATATGTCCGTCAAGCAGACTCCTGGCACTATCTGCTACAGGGTCGTTTAAATCATCGTTTTCAACAAGGATTGTCAGAATTCCTGTAATGCTGCCGTTTTCGGAACATCCTAACCGCTCTACGAGTCTGGGCATTAATGCAAAAACACTTGGACAGTACCCCTTTGCAGCAGGCGGCTCGCCGGCAGCAAGTCCGATTTCGCGCTGGGCCTGGGCAAATCGCGTGAATGAATCCATCATAAACAAAACATTTTTGCCTTTGTCTCTGAAATATTCGGCAATTGACACCGCTACAAACGCCGCCTTTACCCTCTGAATCGGCGGAGAATCAGACGCTGCAATCACAACCACACTGCGAGCCAGCCCCTCAGGACCAAGGTCTTCCTCGAGAAATTCCCGAACCTCACGACCACGTTCGCCTATCAATGCGACAATATTTACATCCGCATCACTCGAGTTGGCAATATCACCGAGCAGCACGCTTTTGCCTATCCCGCTGCCTGCAAAAATACCCATACGCTGTCCTCTGCCACAGGTTAACATACCATCAATTGACCTGATGCCTAACGCCAAAGGCTGTGTGATTTTTTTCCTGGTCAATGCCGGCGGACTGCCTGCATCCAATACCTTCTTATCACTTCCTGCCAATGGCCCTTTACCATCGATAGGTTCTCCCAATCCGTTTACTACCCTGCCCAATATATTTTCACCCAGCATAATATAGCGCGGAGTGGTTCGTGTCGTTACGGTATCGCCGGGCGATATACCTTCTATATGCTCTAATGGAAGCAGAATAAGCCTGTCTCCATGAAAACCCACCACCTCCGCCAATATACGTCGGCCATCACGAATATTGATTCCGCAAAGTTCGCCCAGACCCACTTTCGGACCGCTGGATTCAACTGTCAAACCTGAAACCCTAATCACTGAACCCTGGCAACTTAATAAATTCACCGCACGTAAAGCTGCGTGAAATTTATCAAAATCAATCAATTCGTTTCCTGTGCCGACAAGTACATCCTGCTGTGTTTGAAGTTTTTGCTCTTTGACTTTGCCCGTACTCATAAGTTATTCCGTCTTTTTAAGCGCCTTTCCTATTTGCTCAAGGTGTTCATCGATTAATGATTTGATTATTCCTTTTGGGCTCTCAAGCACACATTCGGCTCGTCCAATATTGGCATCTGCAACAAGTTTGACGCTGGCTAATTCATCACCGCCGCCATCCTGCTGAATTTTCTGGCAGTCAGCCATGTCCTGAGAATTCAAACGCACTACCAAATCCTGGTGAGTGGGAGCATTTTTAAGTATTTCTTTAATAATCGATTCAATTTTATAGTCTCCATCCTGAACTTTCTGCATCAATACCTTTCTGGCAATTTCAACAGAAAGCCTGGCAATTTCTTCACTTTGCTCGACGAAAATATTCTCGTAAAACTGGTTGAGTTTTGCAGCCAGGTTTTGAACTGTCCGGCAGGCATCGCTATACAGGCTTTTTTGTGCCTTCAACTCCTCCATTTGCCTGGCATTCGACGTCATAACGGACGATTCAGCATTACTGCTGTAATCATTTGCTATTCTTACCGACTTGACCGGCTTAGCGAGTTCGAGTGATATTTGGGGCATTGTGTTATTCTTCTATAAAGTTGAGTTCGCCTTTTTTATTCATCTCACGAAGAACCAGAACAAGCTCCTCTCTGGCCAGAGCAATATCCTCTTTCTTGGGAGCTGACATAAGCGACGTTTCCTCATCTATTGCCGCTGCTGCACGTTCGGAAATATTAGCTTTAATTTTTTTGACAATTACCTCATCAGCCTTGACCAGCGATAATGCCAATTTTTGGGAATCAATTCCTCGCAGAGCTTCCTGCAGCGACCTGTCAGTAACTTGCGGAATATCATCCCAAAGCACCATCAGCTCGGCAACTTTCTCGCCGGCCTGGCTGTCTTTTTCCTGCAATGCCGCGAGCAGACCGTCTCGAAGTTCTTTACCGAGGTTTCGCAAAATTACAGCTACTTTCCTTAAAGGCTGCTCATCGGTGGTTTGCACAGCACTACCTTCGCGAGCAGTCGCAACAGCCTCAAGACGATTGTAAACCATCTCTGCTATTCGCCTCTTTGCTTCAGCAGTCACAGAACCGGAGTTAGTCATCCCGCTGATAGCGCCAAGCCGGGCTCCTTCATCTAAAAGCCCGATAACCTCTGAACTTTTCCTGGCCGGCAATTCTGATAAAACCACCGCAATTGCCTGCGGATGCTCATTTCCCAAAATTGATGCCAAAGTCTTTGAATCTGCCGAGCGAATAGACATGAAAGGATCGCGTTTCCGCAGCAAATTTTCGATTTGGGTTTGTATCTGCTTTGCCTTTTCGCTGCCTACTGTGCTTTTCAGCATCGTATCGAGAAACCCCTTGAGATGAAATCCTTGGTTGGGTTTCAGCAAATTGCAGAACTGGGAAGCAACTTCGGCACTTTGTCTGCTGTTGTGCAATCCTGCCGCATCCAGATATGCCAATTCCACCGCCAATTCCTGAACCACTTCATGATTTACACCTTTGAGCAATTCGGCAGCAGTTACCGCATCAAGACTTGTCAGCAACATTGCAGCCTTTTGTTTACCTGTTAATGTCATTTATTTAACTCCCTTTTTCATCAAGCCAGCTTGAAAACAACTGCTTGGCCTGTTCAGGATTATTTCGCAGGCTATTGGCTACTTGTCTCCGCAGCATTGATGGGTTAGGGTTCTCGATTCCGGCTGTAAGAAGACCCTCTGCCCCGGCTGCCGGCAACTGTGTTGCTGTTGCAGGCATCAAAACCGCTTTTTTCTTTGCTCCGTTGAACATTTTTAGTACCAATAACGCACAAACCGCCATAATTCCAAGTGAGGCCTGTCCCGCAATCGCTATAATATCTAATTTTTTAGGTTCTACGACATCAATCAAAGTCGGCCGAGAAAATCTGGCATTTACCACTTTGATTGAGTTTGCATCCTTAAGACCAAGGGCATTTTTAATGATACCCACAACGCTGCCCTCTGCCAGTATGAGGTCTTTTGCGTTAGGATCAGTCGGGTATAAATCGACAAAAGCCGCCACTGTTAAAGATTTTATTTCGCCGGGCAGTTCACTTATCGTCTGTGTTTTTTCGCCGAAAACCTTATTGGTAGTAATCGTGTTGTCGGTTTCCTTGCCGCCCGTTGCTGCCGAAGCACCACCGGCACTAACACTACTGCCTGGAGTTTTGGATTTTTCTTTAATTTCTTCTTTTACAACTACCCCGGTTGCATCGTAAGATTTTGTGACAAGATTAGTGCTGTTCATATCAATCTCGGCACTGACCTTTACAGAAGCTCGGCCGGGGCCAAGAACAGCCGTAAGCATTTCTTCAACTTTGCCTGCTAAACCCTGTTCTACCCTTTCTTTGTAGTCAACAACGGTACCTATGCCTGCGCCCATTGCCTGGTCCGATTCAGTGGAAAGAAGCCTGCCCTGGCTGTCTACAATAGTTATATTTTCAGGTTTCAGTCCTTCAACACCGCTGGCAACCAGATGCGTTATAGCCGCTATATTCAGGCCGCTTAATCTATAGCCTGACTTTAACCGAAGAACCACAGAAGCGCTGGTTTGCTTTGTTGTATTATTGAATAAGTTGCGCTCCGGACTTACTATATGAATCCGGGCGCGAACAACTCCATCTATCATTTGTATACTTTTGGCAAGTTCTTCCTGGAGGGCACGATTGAGATTAACATTTTGAACGAACGGACTTATTCCAATCTTCTCATTATCAAATATCCCGTAGCCCTTCTGACCGCCCTCGGGAAGGCCTTCTTTGGCCATGTCTAAACGAAGCTGCGAAATATTTTCTTTTGGAACGTAAATACTGGTTCCCCCACTTGCTAACTTGTATGTAATATTTTTTTCGCTGATTTTATCGACTATTTTCGCTGCTTCTTCAGCGTCGAGACCCGAATATAACAGCCCCATATCCGGCCTGCGAGCCCAATAGGTTATCAATACTCCGACAGCAATAAATGTCAGAACTATTGCCATCAGCAAAGCTCTTTGGACAAGGCTCACATTTTGCCAAATTTTTTCTATTTTCTGGAAAAAATTCATTAGATTCTATACTCTTTCTTTATTGGCTGTTTTTTAATATTTTTCCAAACAATCAATTACAAAGGCATATTCATAGTTTGTTTGTAGGCATCAATCAGCTTATTCCTGACACCCACAAGAAGTTTAAAGCTCATATCAGCCTTAGCCACGGCGGACACCACCGATGTAATATCTTCATTTTTGCCGGCCAGCAAATCCTGGATGGATACATCCGATGACTGTTGAAGGTCGTCAACTTTGGATATTTGTTTTTCGACAGCTTTAACAGTGTCGGCAAAACCGGATTGGATACCGGCAGGTTTGTCTTTGGTTATGCCGATAGCATCAGGACTGATTTTGGGCATTACCGAACTTACATTGGCATTTAAGTTAATCATTTTATTTTACCTCACTTAAGTAATTCAAGCGTGGTCTCTACCATTTCCTGGTAACGCTTTAGAACCGCTGTATTGGCCTGATATGCTCGTGCCGCAATATTCAAATTCATCATCTCAACCGGCAACTGAACATTTGGCATTGTCACATATCCCTGCGCGTCTGCATTGGGATTGCCCGGGTTCAAAATCTTTGGGAAATCGCTCGTATCCGCTACTATTTCCTCAAGGCTGACCCCGCCTACGTCATTATTATCTGTTTTAAATTTCGCCTCAAGTCTGCGATATGGTTGGCCGTTGCCGTTATCCGTGGATTGAGCATTGGCAACATTCGATGAAATAACTTCCATATTTTGGCTTTGAGCCCTCAAACCAGAAATCGCTATATCTATAGGGCCGAAACTTGCATTAACTTCCATATTAATTGCCTTTCCCTAAAATCCAGGCAGCATTTCTATCCGCCAGGAATTATTTAACATCCATAGCCAAATCGATTTGCTGGTATTTCTTTTGAAGAAACCGGATATATGCTTTGTGGCGAAGATTATTCTTAACCATCTCGCCAACTTCCGTCTCCAGACTGACATCATTGCCGTTCGATTTTACTACAGTATTTTGCGGCTGATAAATCTCGGCCTCAACGTTACTTAAATCAACAGACCCGGATGAATCCAGTGCCTTGGCAAGCAAGTCCTCGAAGTTGACATCTACTTTGCGGTATCCGGGAGTCTGGAGATTGGCAACATTATTGGCAATCGCCTTCTGGCGAAGGCTCTCAGCTTTTATGCCAGCCCCGACAATGTCGATTATATCGTTTACTTTAGACATTTATGGCCTTCAATTCCGGCGAACAAAATCTGTTTTTACAGTAAGAATGAGCAATAATCGTGCCAAACAGCCGATGTTTGCTATTTTCAACCTGTCAGCCCCTGTTTTTGAGCTAAAAACCGCCTATAACACAAATAAGTTCCCGCTCGAGCAGTATCGGTGATGTCAGAATCCTATACACCTAAATGCATTTTTTACATTCCTCATTTTTTACAAAGGCCATCGAACCCGTTGGGGCAAAACCGGAAAGAATTTCCTGTTGTTCGGAATATCCCTCCGTAACTGAAAATCATCAAAAGGAGTTCTTAATTTCCCCCCATTATATTATTTCCTGTAACTACTTTGCAGGAAAATGGTTATATATTTTTTCGGGCCGCCTCTAAATAGTGGCACGATAGTTGCTTAAGTATCAACAATATATGGTTATATCTCTGTCGAAAAATCTATTTACAGCTAATGTAAATACTAAGCCAAACCCATCGAAACTTGCTTCGACCTCAAATACGCAGCAATCTGCTGAACCCCCCGCTGATAATGAGCCAATAGCCAGTACCAAAGAAACAGCAACGACCGATAATATCCAGTCTGGCAATCAAAATGAGCCTGTTGCCAAGCCCTCGGAAAGCTTTAGTCAGACCCTCAGAAAAAAAATAGCAGCCAGAAAATCCACTGAAGATAATGCTCAGGCTGATGAGGAAACTAAAAAACAAGACGAAAACTTAGCGGAAACTCCCAAGATTGTATGTTCTGCTAAATCTCTTATTCCCCCGGCAACTCTGACTCAGCCAGAGGTGCTGGATAAAACCATTGATGTAAAAGTTGATAACCAGTTGCAGCAACAAATAGAGAGCAAAATTCCAGTAGAGAGCCAGGTTCCGGAAAAATCTGTACAGTTGCTCACCGAATCCAAAAATCCTCAAATTTCTTCTCTTATCATCGAAGCAGACAAAAAGCCCGACACAGTTTCCACGCCGGATAATAAAGCCCTTCAACCAACCGTTGACCAAAATCAGGTTAAATCTGAAATGATTACACCTGATATATCTGATAATTCGCCTATCGACAAGAAAAACAATAAAGAAGCCGCATCAGTTGCGGATGCCGGCGACAGCAAAATAACCATTGCTTACCCTGCCGGTGGAGAATTGATAAGCCAAACTCTTTCCGACGACTCAAACGACAATAAGGCAGCTGCCGATAGTAAAAAGTCAGTAACAATAAGCACACTAACTATCCCATTAGTTGCCGAAACAATATTACCAGCTAAACCAGTTGTTATTTCAACACCGTCTTCTAATGAGCAAAATCAGGAAAGCCCTGTACAGACTGCGGAGACAACGACAACTAATAAAGCCGATATTAACCAGAAGGACTCTCGCAGTAAAACAGAATTCTCTGACCTGCTTAAAGACAATAAATTCAATATCGAGACTCTCTCTGTCAAATCTGTTGAGCAGAAGATGAGTCAGCCACAGACACAGCCATCTGCCCTGCAAGCGGAAAAACGCGATGATTTATCTTTGAAACAGACATCAGGTCCGGATATGGAACTGGGCAAGCAGACACCCCTCGTCAATAACGTTCAGCCCGTCATTTCTGAACATTCCTCGGCCTCGACTGCATCCGCGAAGGTTACAGGTAATGCCGAGGCTGCCGTCAGTGTCAGCAGTCAAATTCAGGAATCTATCCACAGTTCTTTCCGTTCGAACAGCCAGGAAATCATTATTCATCTCAATCCGCCGGAGCTTGGAAAAGTTACCATAAAATTCACTGAACAGGACAACGCCATTACCGGTTTATTGCAGGTCGACAAGTCGCAAACAAGAAGCCAGATACAGCAGGCGCTGCCTGAGATAATCCAAAATCTTCATAATAGCGGCATTCAGATAAAAAATATCGAAGTTGTATTAACGAACCAGCAGGAGCAATATACGCCGAAAGATCAATCATCAGCAGCCGGTCAGAACGGCTGGTCCGGTCACCAAAACTCGCCGAATCCAGAGGCACAAAGAAATAATAACTTTTACAGTGAACAGCTGACATATACTAACAACTTAACGGAACTTGCCGAACCCAGGATGCAATTTATCGGAAGCTCCATAAATATGCTCGCATAAAGGTTTCTGAAAAACGCTCTGTACACAATGATAATGTTTTAGCTAAAAATGAGTATTGAGATATTATAGGAACTGAAGAATGACTATGTTACAGTGCAAAACAAATCCTGAAGAGGAAGATATTATGCTTAAGTCTAATTATTTACCCGCAGTACGAGAGCAATATGAGTATTATCCCTATCCGAATCGTAATCCCGATGATGAAAAAAAACGGCTTCTTGGTACTATTCTGGAACCGTTAAGTAAAATCAATCATTATTGTTTTAAGGGAAAAAGAGACCTGAACAGCTCATTTCGAGCGTTAGTTGCCGGTGGCGGCACAGGCGATGGCACTATCTTTTTAGCAGAACAATTGAGAGACACGGATACGGAAATCGTTCATCTCGACATCAGTTCCGCTTCGATAGAAGTCGCCAAAAAACGCGCATTAGTAAGGGGCCTTGAAAATATTCATTGGGTTACAGGTTCGTTGATGGACCTTCCACAAATGGGCCTCGGTAAATTTGATTATATCAATTGTTCCGGCGTTCTACACCATCTGGAAAATCCCACCGAAGGCTTGAATGCACTGAAGAGCGTTTTGAATCCCGATGGCGCCATCGGAATTATGGTTTATGGTAAATATGGAAGAACCGGCGTTTATCAAATGCAGGAACTGATGCGATTGATTAACGGAAATGAATCTGATATGCGCGTACAGTTAGAAAGCACAAAAGCCATCCTGGATGCTCTCCCACAAACAAACTGGTTCAAGTACGGAGAGTTTCTGTTCTCAAACGTAAAAAACAGGAATGAAATTGAAATCTTTGATATCTTCCTGCATGCAAAGGATAGACCCTACACCGTGTTAGATATTTACGAATGGATTAACAGCTGCGGTCTCAATTTAATTGATTTTGTGGAAAACAAAGCACTCTACGAACCAAAAACTTTCATAACAAATACCGCTCTGTTGCAGAAAATCAAAGAAATGCCGGAAAAGAAACAGCAGGCCATCGCTGAAATTATAGTCGGAACACTCAAAAAACATACATTCTATGTGTCTTTTAATACGAATACGGTCGCTACACTGGAAGACCCTGATATTATTCCATTCTTCCACTTTTGTGAGAATGTTTCAGCAAAACAACTTTATGACCTCGCTATTGATAAAAAGCAGGGAGAAACCATATCAGCAAAGCATCCAAGCAAGGGAATTGCTACGCTTGCTATTGGAAAATATACCAAACCATTGCTTAAACATCTCAACGGCTACAATCCCCTGAATAAAATTTTTGAACTCGTCAAAAAGGAAAAAGAATTTAAACACGAGATACACCTCGATAAAGAGATTTTTGAAGATTTCAAGAACATATATCATTTGTTTAATCTTATGGACCTTATGGTGCTGAGACACCGTTCTGTTCCTCCGTCCAAGACGTATCAGCAAATGCAGGAGCCGGTTACCAGAAAATATAAAAACAACTGAAATCTGCGAGTTTTGACGCCGTAAATTAACCCGCAGGAAAATTGCCAAAGAAGATATTCCAAACGACCAGGTTTTATCATCGCAACCCCGAGATGCATCGATTTACCTGAACACCCCAAATAAAAAACGCTAAACCAATGAACTGATTTCTTCAGCGACTCTCTCGATAACCGGCTCCCACTTTCCCCTGTCTTTCTGCCTAAATAGACACATCGTCGGATACCAGCAGGTCTTTTCACCTTCCAGACCCCATCTCCAGTCCGGCACGGTTGGAAGCATAGTCCAAACCCTGACTCCAAGTGCCCCTGCAAAGTGCACCGTTGAATTGTCCACGGAAATTACCATATCCATCGCGGCCACCTGGGCGGCAAAACTCTCCAGGTCTGTAAGAGGATTAATTTTATTGTCTTTCAAAATCTCCACGCCGAACCGCTTATAAGACTCCTCTAACTGCCTCGAACATTCACCATACTGCAGACTCACAAAACGCACCCCGGCAGTCTTCAATATAGGGCCCCAGTATTCCAAATCTATTGACCTTTTTGGTCCCTCCTGACTATTGCCGCTTTTCCAGCTTATTCCAACCAATAATGGCTTTTTATCTGCTTTGTACCGACTGCGTAATTGGTCGCGGCAGCTTTCATCGGGAAGTATGTAAAAATTTGGAAACGATTTTTTATCCATTGGCCAGCCCAATACATGCGGAATAGAGCACATCGGAATTTGATGAGTAATCGATTCATCATTAAGTACATCAGATGGCGGATCGCTCCGTGCCACAACTACGGTTCCGGCAAGGCTCCTCTGCAAAAGGGGAGCAAGACGCCTGTCGCATTCAACAACAACATTAATGCCTCTTGAGATTATATGCCGGATAAGACCTGAAAACTGAACTTCGTCGCCGATACCCTGTTCGCCCCATATCAGAAGTTTTCCGACACCATCCGCAGAGCCATCCCACCATTGCTGAGAAAAAGGCCTAAGCGGAGTGGAAAAACCGCTATTCCGCCACCGCCATTCGTATTCCTTCCAGCCCTGCTCAAACCGGCCGGTCAGCAGGAGAACAAGAGCTTGGTTATGATGCGGCTCCGCACGTTCTGCATCGATAGCTATCGCCTTTTCAAAGGCAGTGTTCGCCTCATCCAATCGGCCAAGTTCCATCAACGCTGTGCCAAGATTATTGTAGGCCTCCAGATAATCCGGAGACATAGCTATGGCTTTTTCGCTTGCGGCAATCGCCTCTTCAAAAAGACCCTGCCTGTTGAAAAAAACTCCGAGATTATTACGGAATTCGGCTGAATTCGGAACCAAATCCACCGCCTTTTGCAGATTTTTCCCGGCTTGCTCGAATTTCCCCTGAACGATAAGTGCCATACCGAGATTACCTAAAGCTTCGGCATATTGAGGGTCAATATCTATCGCTTTGGTATAAGTAGCCACTGCTCCTTCTAAATCGCCTTGTTTCTTCATCGCCAGCCCAAGATTGTTGTATGCCTGTTTAAAATCGCTCTGCAGGCGAATTGCATCCATACAGGCGGCTACTGCCCCATCCAAACGGCCAAGTTTCATCATAGCAACACCAAGATTGTTATGGGCTTTTGCAAAATCCGGCCGGAGTTCGATTGCCCTGCGGAATTCTGAAACAGCCTCATCAGTTTTTCCCATTTGATGAAGTATCATTCCGAGGTTGTTATGAAGCTGGAAATGCCCAGGCGCCTGCGTAACAGCCTGGCAGAGAAACTCGACCGCTTCAGTGTATCGCCCTTGCTTACCAAGAACCAGACCGAGCAATTGCATCGCATCGACTTGAGACGGAACTTTCTGAAGGACCAGCCGGCACAGCCGTTCCGCCTCAGGCATATCCGCGTTTTTATAGCATAAAAAGGCAAGGTCGAGTGCCTGGGCAATTTCGTTATCTATGCCATCCGTCGGCAACAATATAAGTCTCCATTTTCAGGTATAAGTGCTTTATTTTTCGCTGTTTGCCGCATTGTATAAACTTCTGTAGTACCTTTCAAAGTTTAATTCACAAAAAATTTTCTAATGGGTAATATTATGGACACTGCAAGTCTGCAACAGGTCTTTTTTATGACTTTGTTCCGCTTAGGGACACCTTACGGTGGAGGAATCTTTCTCCCAGATATAAATTACATAAAAAAACCGACATAAGGCAAAAAATTACATATTTTTTGTGTTTTTTTCGCTGCTGTTTGCGGCCGGCAGGCCATTATCAGTATTTACAAGAGCGATATTAAAAGACCAGTAAAATTTTGTATCTTTTTTTTTGCCTTAATTGTCCGCAAATATGCGTTTATCAGTATTATCAGCAGCGATTTTGCAGGGCTGATATTTGTTCCATTTATCCTGCCCCAAAAGCCCCCTTAAGTTTTTCTTTTCCCGCTCGAAAATGCACATTGAAAAGGATTTTTTTCACTTCGATGTGCTCGTTGTGCATTGTAAGGGCGAACAAAGCATGAAGGAACTGAAAAAGTAAACGTTTATTTTTTAAGGAGTCAAAATTATGTTAGCGATTAAAAACAACATCATGGCACAAAATGCTGCCAGAAACTTGGGCCAATCTTATGATAACTTGGCCACGAGTGTTCAAAGACTGTCATCTGGTCTCCGCATAAACAGTGCGAAAGACGATGCAGCAGGTATGGCCGTTAGCGACTTGATTAAGGCAGACATGGCGGTCACCCAGCAGGGATCACGTAATGCACAGGATGGCATTAGTATGTTACAAACAATGGAAGGTGCGATGGGTGTTATCGCTGATGGCCTCACCAAAATGAAAGCACTGGCAGAACAGGCAGCAACAGGTTCATATTCTTCTGCTCAGAGAGATATTATGCAGGCTGAGTTCAGCGAAATGGCCAACGAAATCGACCGTACCGCAGGCGCAACATCGTTTAACGGCATCACCATGCTAAACGCCCCTACCGGTAGTGTTAGTATTAACGTAGGCTCAACCACAACGATTGACATCAACAAGGTCGATATGACCAAAACCGGTCTCGGAATTGCTAGCGGCGGCGGTGGTATCGAAAACGAGATAAGCAAGGCTGGTTTTGCTTCTGCCGACAACACTATGATCACCGGTGCCGCAAAGACGTTCCAGATTACGTTTGATTCTGGTCAACCCGATCAAATTGACATCGAAACTGCCGCATTTGCCAATGGTACGACCTACACCTTGAACCAGGTTGTAACAGCCATTAACGTTGCTTCGCAAGCTGCGGCAGGTTATGACGCAGCTTCCGCGGTTTACACCGCAAGCACCGGTCAGTGGAACCTCAAGCTTGTAAACAAGACTGCCGGAAATGTCTCCGTTACTTTCGACGATGCAAACAACAATGCCGGCTTGTTAGCGGCCAACTTTACAAACACCAATGGTACTCCTGGTGCGGGATTGACTATCGGCGGTGCCGGAACTGGCGCTGCTGCTGCCCTGACCGCGGTAGCGAGTGCAATTACCCTGCAAGATGCAGCCCGTTCGGCATTCGGTTACAAGATGAACCGTCTTGAAAGCACGATATCGGTTCTCGATATTCAAGCTGAGAACCTGAGCGCTGCACAAAGCCGTGTAGCTGATGTCGATGTTGCGACAGAAATGACAAATCTGACCAAAACTCAGGTGCTTGCACAAGCCGGTATCGCTATGTTGGCTCAGGCCAATACGCTGCCTCAGATGGCTCTTTCACTACTCAAATAATTACGGACAATTGAACGATTCAGGGGGGACGGCTTTTATTGCCGTCCCCCATAATTAAAAATGCAATAATGTATCCCAATCCCATAAGGGAAGCTGTGCTTTAGCAGAACGGAGTGCTATATTATGAAGAAGGGCTTCGAAACATATCAGGAAAACGCAATTACCACACAAACTCAGGGCCGTATCGTAATTATGCTATACGAGGGCGCGATAAAATTCTTAAAACTGGCAATCTCGGAAATGCAGGCGGGCAACCACGAAGCAAAGAGTAAATACCTGAACAAAGCCGAGGATATAATAAACGAACTCAGTACTGTTCTGGATATGGAAGCCGGCGGTGAAATCGCCACCAATCTCCGCGCATTATATACATTTATGATTCGTCAGCTTCATGAAGCCAATATAAAACAGGATGCGGGTAAGATTGAAGAAGTAATCAAACTGTTAGAGGAAATGAATCAAAGCTGGAAAGCCATTTCCGGCTAAAACTGCCTGCTTAAACCCGCTAAAACTGTATAATATCCTGACACACCTGTCCCCTGCCCGGTAAAAACACAGCCGGCTTATCCCTGAACATGTGCCGTAACACGCAGTGTCCCTTACGGGAGGCACTGGAATCATTATTAGTCCACCGTGCAAGGGAGCAATTCAAGGAAGAACGGCACCCCCCGCATGCAGGGGGAGAAGCGGGATAGAATAAGATAATGAGATAGCGAAGCGCATCTCACGGGGTAAACTCAGTGCGTCTGTACGGGGAAGAAAAGTGTGAAAAGGGTAACCCCGCACCAATTCATTATACCGTAGTGAAATAGGAGTAAACCCCGCATTTATTTTTTCAATAAATCTAATAGTGAATGAATAAGAATATTTGATAAGTGCGGGATAAATGTTAAATAGGTGCGGGACATGGCGTCCTTCGACTCCTTCGATATAACTCAGGACGAGTCGCTCAGGGCAGGGAAAATTATCTTGTTTTTTGGCCAAAGGCCTGCGAGAATAGCCGACCTGTAAAAAAACAATATTTTTAACTTATTTATTAGGAGATAGAAAAATGAAGAAATGTTTAGGTGTAATTATTTTACTAACGGCAGTTTTTGTCAGCACAGGATTTTCAGCCAGTCTCGCAACGTGGGAAGGCGCACCGGCAGATGCCAACCACCCCGGAAATATTGCCGGGATAGGCAAATGGACAAACCCATATTGGAAGCCTGAACTGCCGGCTCCTCCGGGCATACCCGGAGAAATTAAAATAAGCAAACCCAAAACGGTATGCACAGTGGACAGCAATGTAGGAAATTACGTATTTAAACTCACTATAACCGGCGGAACCGACGCAGCGACGGCACCGAAACTGGAAATCGCAAAAGGCGCTAATCTGGGCTTAGGCGAATTTAGAGTCGGAGGCGGCGGAGCGGCATCTACAGGCGGAGCCGGACGCGTAAATCAAACCGGCGGAACGCTAAACTTAGGCAACAAATTAATCATTGGACGGTACGGCACAAGCCAGAACAACCCCAATGCGGCAACAGGCTTTTATACAATCAGCGGCGGAACTATTACGTATCTGCCAACAAACCCTGACCCAACTATATATATCGGCGCTGCCGGAGCAGCTGAAGGAACGTTAACAGTAGCCGGTAAAGGCGCCAATATCAGCATTAAAAAATTGTATGTCGGCGGCGATGGTAAAAAGAGCGGCGGAACCGGAACATTAGAATTTAAAATCGATGCCAACGGCGTAAGCCCGATTAAAGTCGAGGACGGCGTTTTTATCGACTCATCCGGAGAAGCCACAACGGCTAAACTGACAGTCAGCGCTACGGCCGTTCCGCCAAAGGGAGATATTCTTCTTGTTGAAACGACCGGCAGCACCCCGATAACAGGGGTTTTCGATACAGTCAATGAAAAACCCGCAACGGAAGGCGCTGAAGTAGTTTTGAATTCGGCCGGCATCAATTACTTTTATAAATTAACATATAAAGGCGGTATGGGCGCTAATGATATTATGCTGAAGTTTGATCACTCCGCACCAGGCGCGGCACCTGCAGCTCCGGCAGCAAAACCGGCTGCTCCAGCGGCACCTGCGGCTCCGGCACCAGCAAAACCTGTTGCACCGGCAGCACCGGCGGCTCCAGTAAAACCAGCAGCACCTGCGCCTGCGGCTCCGGCGACTCCTGCACCGGCTAAGGCAGAACCAAATAAGGCAAAATAAGTAATAATTTTTTAAGGAGAGTAAAATATGAAAAAAATTATGACTATACTAATGATTCTGTCAATCGCGGCGGTTGTTGTTGCGGTGGAAAAAACCAAGGAAATACCTGCGGCGACAATTCAACAGAAACAAGCGGCTGAAAAGGCAGGACTGCCTCTGGAAAAGAAAATCGATCTGGGCAATGATGTAAATATGGTGGTCGTATTTATTCCGGCAGGAGAATTCGAGATGGGCTCACCAATGGAAGAACCGCAAAGAGATTCCGACGAGGGGCAGCATCATATCAAACTGACAAAAGCATTCTACATCGGCAAGTTCGAAGTAACCCAGATTCAATACAGGGTCCTTATGAACGATAACCCAAGCAAGTTCGGCGGAGACAATCTGCCGGTAGAAAATACAAGCTGGTATGATGCGATGAGATTTCTGAAGAAACTATCAGACAAAACCGGTGCAAAATTCCGACTGTCGACCGAAGCGGAATGGGAATATGCCTGCAGGGCCGGAACAAAAACAACGTTCAATACAGGAACGACGCTCGATTCAGATATCGCCAACTATGACGCGAGAAAACCTTATGCTGATGGCATTATCGGAAAGTATCTCGACAGGACAACTGTCGTAGGGTCTTATCTGCCAAACGCGTTCGGATTGTATGATATGCACGGCAATGTCTGGGAATGGTGCAGCGACATTTATGATTCGGATTACTACAAAGTAACGCCATTGACCGACCCAAAAGGGCCGCAGGAAGGCAAGCCGAAAGTAATCAGAGGCGGCGCGTGGAATGAATACGCGTATAAATGCCGTTCGGCAGACAGAAATCACCGCTGGCCAAAAGATACCCAGTCGATAATCGGATTCCGAGTCGTTATGGAGATTGAAAAGCCAGAAGCAAAATAAATCCTGCAAGAAACCAAATCCCGCATTTAACAACCTTAAATGCGGGATTTTTGTTTAATTAATTATCAAACTAAAAAAATAAGTTATTGACATAAGAACCTATATATAAACAAGTTAACAAAACATAACCAATTATACCTTTAATAATCATTCTTGATTTAGCCGATTAAACAATGTAATATATTATTATATGCGATTGGAAGAATGCAAACTGTGCAGTTTGCAGCGGATAATCGCAAAAAGGCAAGGGCAGTTGAAGCCCAATTGAAAGTTTAAAGTTACAAAAGCACTGCAGGCCGGCTGTAGCGGCGATAGAGAAAAATTTGAAAGTTCTCAAGTCGAAACAGCCAGGTAAAGCAGTGAATAAGAGAAATGAAATTTCTGTTTTAAAAAAAATGATTCAGACGATGGTAAAAATTAACTTCATTGAATTTTGTGCAAGAAAAAGATTGTCATTGAGGGTTCAAAAGAAACCTCAATAAGAGACAATCCGTAATTTAAGTCTGATATTTTGAAAAGGATTTCAACTCTTATCAAATCTTTGTAGCTTTTGCTGCCCTGCCTGCGGCCTAAGCATCTGCCAAGGCTTTCGTTATCCGTCATAATCCAATCGAGATTTTTTTACGGGATAATGTACGGAAAGGTACTGAAAATGTTTACAACAGCTACTATTGTGCTGATAATCGCGGGAGCTGCGGGCGGGGTAATACTGGCCTTTATAGCAGGTAAGGTTATCAACTCATTAAGACAAAGCAGCCTTAACACAAAACTGGCGCTTCAGACAGAACAAGCAAAAAGAGATGCAGCAGAGATAATTAAAGCAGCCCGAATCGAGGCGACAGCGGAAGCCTTAAGGAAAAAAGATGAATTTACCGCTGAAATCAACCAGGCGAAAATAGAACTCCGCGAATCAGAGCGGAGACTAAGCAAACATGAAGACGCTATCGACAGACAAAACGAGCTGCTGGTTCAGCGTGAAAAAGCACTGGGTCAGACAGAAAATAACCTGAAAAACCGCAGTCACCAGCTCGATGAACATGAAAAGGAAATCGGCGCTGTAATCGCACAGCAGAAAAACCAGCTTCTGAAAATCAGCGCTATGAACGCAGAAGAGGCAAAACAGTTACTGCTGCAAAAACTCGAAGATGAGTGCGAACACGAGATGAACGCTGTCATCCAGAAGAAATTGGAAGAGACGAATGAAACAGTGGAGGAAAAAAGCAGGGAAATTATAAGCTCTGCCATCCAGAGATACGCGGCCGACCAGACCTGCGAAGTAACGGTCTCCACAATCGATATACCAAGCGACGATATGAAAGGCAGAATCATCGGAAGAGAAGGCCGAAATATCCGCGCATTCGAAAAAGCGACCGGAGTCGATGTTATCGTCGATGACACGCCGGGCGTTATCGTTATCAGCGGATTTAATCCCATAAGAAGAGAAGTCGCCAGACAATCAATGGAAAAACTTATCCAGGACGGCAGAATACATCCAAGCAGAATCGAAGAACTTGTCGCACAAACTAAAAAAGACGTCCTGGTGAAAGTTATGCAGGTTGGCAAAGAAGCTTCGGTCGAAGTGGACGTAAGAGGCCTTAACAATAAAATCCTTATGGAAATAGGAACGCTGAACTACAGAACAAGCTACGGACAGAACGTGCTGAGGCACAGCGTTGAAGTAGCTTTCCTGGCACAGGTAATGGCGGACGAGCTGGGGCTTGACGGCTCAATCGCAAGAAGAGCAGGACTCCTGCACGATATAGGCAAGGCGATGGACCACGAAGTCGAAGGCGGACATCCGGCCATCGGTGCAAATTTCCTCAAGAGATACGGCGAATCGTCGATAATACTAAACGCGGTCGAGGCTCATCACGGCGATATACCGGCAGATAATCCTTACACGCCTTTGATTGCAGCGGCAGACGCTATAAGCGCATCAAGGCCGGGAGCAAGACGCGAAACGCTTGAAAGATATATCAAGAGACTTGAAAAGCTCGAAGAAATAGCAAAACAGTTCAACGGAGTTGAAAACTGCTACGCAATCCAGGCGGGCAGGGAAATTCGTGTTATCGTTAACGCAAGCAATATCAATGACGACAGCGCAACTAAAATGGCACGCGATATAGCCAAGAAAATCGAAGATGAACTGACCTATCCGGGCGAAATAAAGGTTACACTGCTGCGGGAAGTTCGTTGTATCGAATACGCGAGATAAACGGATTTAAGATTGAAAATTGAAGATTGAACCCCGATGAGATAGCCGAAACGGCATCTCACGGGGCAAGGATTTTAGAATGAAGCTGAATATTCTGTGTATAGGCGATATAGTCGGCAGGCCGGGAAAGAGAATCCTTGGCGATAATCTCGGCGCAATCATAAAGCAGCATAGCATCGACTGCGTTATAGCCAACGCGGAAAACTCAGCGGGCGGTTCGGGGCTTACATACCAGATTTATGAAAAATTGCTGAAATACGGCGTTAATATGATTACGCTGGGCGACCATGTCTATAAAAAGAAAGATATAATCTCCGTTCTGGAAAAAAACGACAATATAGCAAGGCCGGCGAATTTTTCGGCGCACGCCGCGGGCAAAAGTTTCGCAATCTATAAAACCGCAAAAGGCCCTGTTATCGCAGTTGTTCCGCTTATCGGCAGAATTTTTATGAAGCCGGCGGACAGTCCGTATGACTGCATTGATGCATTATTGCCGAAATTAGAACAGCAGGCCGATATTATTATTGTGGAGATTCACGCGGAAGCAACGAGTGAAAAAGTCTCGATGGGATATTATCTCGACGGCAGAGTAAGCTGTGTATTCGGAACACATACACACGTTGTAACGGCTGACGAAAAAATTCTGCCAAAAGGCACCGCATATATTACGGATATCGGAATGACCGGATCTCATCATTCTGTGCTGGGCAGAAAAATCGAATCAGTCCTGAAAAATTTCCGAACGCGAATGCCCTGCCCATTCGAAATCGCAACAGGAGATTTACGGCTGAACGGCATTATTGTAACCATCGACAGCAGCACAAAAAGAGCAGAAAAAATCAGCCGATTCGAATTCAAAGACGAAAAAAGCGATTCAATCAGTTACGACAGCGATGACGGCAAACCAGATTACAACAGCGATTTTGAGTAACTTCTATAAATTAATAAGCAAAAACGCATTTTTGACAAAAAAAGCAGGCAAAATAGGTAATTTTTAATTTGACTCTTTATTGTTATCTGGTATAATTCAGTCCAGAGTTAATAGTTAATTTATCGTAGAAGAAGATTTTTTGGAAGGTTGGAGGAAATATATGAGGAATACTCTATGTATTCTGGCTTTGTTTGTATTTTCAAACATCGCCATCGCAAATATGGCCCCTACTTATTACATAACTGATTCTTCAGGTAATAACGAGATATCCTTAATGCCATCCGATACTATCGAATTGTCAATTTGGCACTACATCCTTATTCCTTCGTTCGACCTTAAAATTGAGGCTGTGGGGTCCGGCACACTTGGCCAACCGATTATCACGGCTGTCGGCAGAAATTCGGAATATGATTCCGTAGGACTTGACGAAACAAATTGGGTAATTTATTCCGCCGCCGATAGCGGTACATACATAGACACAGGAATTGAAAAGCCACTGGCAACAATAAATTTCCAGTTTAACGGCCCCGGAGACGTAACGCTAAATTTGTATCAATTTATAAATTCGATTTGGGACACGTATGCTAGTTATGGTATGACAATCCATCAGATTCCAGAACCGATAACATTGGTTTTTCTGGGCCTTGGCGGTTTGCTGCTTAGACGCAGAAAATAGCAGATTACAACAGCGAAGTAAAACAAATCCAATAAAACGTTATAACCATTGCACAATCAAGGTCTTATAATAATCACCAAATTCCTATAAATTTTGATATTTAGTCTTGATTTTTTGAATTAACAACTATACCATATCTTAAAGCTTCTCATAAGGATTAAAGGAAAGGAATAATATATATGAGGAGGCGGAAATGAAGTATAAGCAAGAACTGCTTCAATATTCGAGGAAAGAGCTTTTTATCCCTATTTCAATCAGTCAAACTTTCCTGTCTGTTGCTGTTACTGTACCAATATATAGCGTTGGATGACAGTTAATAATATATCTTTATTTTAAAAATAGAACTTTTTTAGGAGAACAGAAAATGAGGACAGAATTAAAAAAAATTGTTTTTATGACTGCTTTGATTCTTTTCGCTACGTTGATTGTCACTTCGTATGTGTCAGCAGAGGTAACCAAGTGGATACAGCTTCCCGATGTAACTTCTCAAGGCATCGACATTCGTCTTGACGACGCTGACGGCGTAACAAGACATATCGCCGACGATTTCCAGTGCACTACAACCGGACCGATTACCGATGTGCATTTCTGGGGTTCGTGGAAAAATGACCTGAAAGGTCAGCTAACCGCTATTGAGGTTTCGATCTACGATGATAACTCACTTCCACCTTACTCCAGACCGAAGACTTTGCTGTGGCATCATACGTATATGGCCGGCGATTTTACAGAAACTCTGTATCAGGACCTGTATCCGGGATACGAATGGTGGTGGGACCCGTATTTCTATGATTTGACTCCGGCTGGCGACCATCTGATATGGAAATATGATATTAATATCGACCCGAGAATGGCATTCTGGCAGCGAGGAACACCGAGCAATCCGAAAGTTTACTGGCTGGAGCTTTCAACGTGGCTGCCTTACGGCGGAAATTATAAATTCGGCTGGAAGACATCACAAACACACTGGAACGATGATGCTGTATTCGCAACGGGCAGCATTCCGCCTTATATGTGGAACGAGCTGAGATATCCGCAGGGTCATCCGCAATATCCGCAGTCCATCGATATGGCGTTCGCAATAACTACCGGAAAAGAACCAAATCTGCCGCCGGATCCGAATACTAAATTTAAACAACCGCCGGATGTAAACACCACCGGCATCGATATCCGCTGCGACCAGCAGGACCAGGTAACAAGAACACTGGCAGATGATTTTGTCTGTTATGAGACAGGCGCGATTACAGATGTTCATCTTTGGGGCTCCTGGCTGGGCGAGCCGAGTATGAAAGGTGATATTAATTCGATTCATCTGAGCATTCACAGCGATATTCCGGAATGGCAGAATCCTTATGGAGCATATAGTGTGCCGGGACCTGTGCTGTGGCAGCGAGATATCCAGATCGGGGACTTTAAGGAAACATTATATAGAGATATGACTTATTATGAGGGCTGGTGGGATGCGACACTGGGCTACGCAGGTGCATGGCTGCCCAATGGCGACCATCAGATATGGCAATATGACATCGTGATTCCGCCAAGCGCGGCCTTTATCCAACAGGGAGAGCCAAATAACCCGAAGATTTATTGGCTGGATGTATATGTACAGTTAAAGGCTATTGGAACAAATCCAAATGCACAATTCGGCTGGAAGACCTCAACTCAACACTTTAACGATGCCGCAGTTTACTTTGACCCAACAACCGGCCATTGGCAGCCGATGACTTATCCGGAGCAGCACCCGTTTTACGGCAAAAACATCGATATGGCATTCTCAATTACGAACAAAAAAGAATGTATGAAGCCATGGGCATCGGGATATCCCGCCGGTGCTTCTGGTGAGGGATATAATAACTGGATAGCCGGAGGCAAACCTGATTGCTGGTGCTATGAGTGGCAACAAATGGGTGATGCTGATGGCAAAGAAGAAGGCGCAGGTGCTTTAAAGAAGCGTATTGGCGCTGTCGATCTTGCTATATTTAAGCCGTGTTTTGGTAAAAAGAGGGCTGCAATAAACGGCACTGGTTGTATGTGTGCTGATTTTGACCATCTGGATGAAGGCGCAGGTGCTTTAAAGAAGGCAGTTGGCGCTGTTGATTTGACCATCATTAAGACCAACTATGGTAAAAAGACAGCCGCGTTGCCAAATCCGCCTCCATATGCTGCCGATTACATTTACTGGATAGTACCGTAATAAGACAAAGAAAATAAATGTTTATCGCGTTTTCAAAGCCGTGGGCGGCAAAATCGTCCACGGCTTTTTACAGATAAGACAAATTAAACGAAACAACAGCCATTGACGCCACAAAACAGCAGATACCTGTAACATCTTGCAAATAAATAAGTTACAAAAAAACAAATCATATTTTTTACTTACATTTATCAGGACAATGTTAGTATAATTTTAGTAGATATAGAGTTTTTATATTAGGAGGTGGAGAATGAAGAAGTTATTAGTTTTAATGTTAGTTCTTGGAATGGCCTCGTTGGCCAACGCACAATGGGCGACTTCGCCTGAACCTTTTGTGATTACGATCACTGCCGAGAATACAGCGGATTATGCTGATGTTTTCATTGACTACACCCTGCTCGTAGCAGCCGGTTTGGACATCAATGCGGCTACTCTTACCCATACAGGTGCACTCATTGCTAACCTGTTTGTTCTTACTGCTGCCGAAGATGGTGCTGATGTGTTTGGTTGCTACTTTGGCAATATAACACCTTGGACAACCGGAACAGAACTTGGCAGGTTGGATTTGAATGGCGCTGCACCTAATGTAGGCTTTACTCCTGTGTCTCTGAATTGCATCAATGGGGATCTGAATGTTATTGGAACAGTTACTGTTTTGATTCCAGAGCCGGCAACAATCGCCCTGCTTTGCCTTGGCGGATTGATGCTTAGACGAAGAAAATAAATAACTATATATACCTATAAATTTTCAAAGCCGTTGGCTGATAAAGCCTGCGGCTTTTTTTATGGAACAACTCCTAAACTAAACTTATAATCACGGCCTATGAAAGACAGTTTATTCGACGAACCAAAAGAAACAAGCAAGCCAAAGGCTAAAATCTATACCGTAAGCCAAATCACGTCGCTTATAAAGGTAAGCCTTGAAGGTGCCCTGCCTGGACACATTTCAATCACAGGCGAAATCAGCGGTTTTAAGAGACATTCGAGCGGACATTGCTATTTCGACCTTAAAGACGAAAACGCCATTATCCCCTGCGTGATGTGGGGCAGCGACTTTACAAAGGTGAAATTCAAGCCTGAAAACGGGTTGGCAATCCTGGCTAAAGGCCATATTGACGTTTATGCACCTGCGGGCAAATACCAGTTTTACGCTGAATCAATGTCGCCTGCGGGAGTCGGGGCACTTGGGCTTGCGTTCGAGCAGATGCGAAACCGTCTCGAGGCAGAAGGCCTTTTCAGCGAAGAACATAAAAAGCCCCTGCCGCAATACCCCATGAGAATAGGCATACTCACAAGCCAGTCCGGCGCGGCACTGCACGATATCGTTGACAGTATTTATAATCGCTGGCCGGTAGCGAAATTGCTTTTTTACGATATACCGGTGCAAGGCGAAGGAGCAGCTGAAAAAATCGCCTCTGCGATACGAGATGTTAATAAAAGAAATACAACACTAAAACTCGATATTATAATTGTCGGGCGCGGCGGAGGGTCGATGGAAGACCTTTGGGCATTTAACGAAGAAACAGTCGCGAGGGCAATATACAATTCCAAAATTGCAATTATCAGCGCAGTCGGGCACGAGGTCGATTTTACGGCGGGAATGATAGCCGTACCGGACATCAAAGAAGTTTTGCAGCAGATAGATTCCGCTGACAAAAGAATAAAGGCAAATGCTGAGTCGGCGATAAAATTATCGGCGCAAAGACTGAAAACAATTCTCGCGGCAGCAGTATTCCGCAACCCGCTTGTAATAATTCAAAACAGAGAACAATCTCTCGATGATTTTGAAAATAACATGGCTGAATCGGCCAAATCATTTGTCGCTAATATTCGCAAAGTTTTGCAGACATATTTCGAGATGCTATTGAAAATCGAACCTCACCGGCTTATTGCCGATAAAAAAATCGCTATAAATAATTATCAAAACAGATTGTCGCAAAAGATAAGCGGGCTTTTGGCTTCCGTTAAACTCCAGATTGAAATGCAGGCGGGAAAGTTGTCGGCGTGCAGTCCAAAAAGCATCCTAAACCGCGGCTACAGCATCGCCAAACAAGCGATTACAGGAAAGGTCATTACAAACCCGGCAGATGTAAGTATTGGCGATATAATAATTACCGAACTTGCGAATGAAAATATAATTGAAAGCAAGATTACAAAAAAGTAGAATAGCCGCAAATTACAGCAACTTCAAAGAAAGGAATAGTGTAGTGAAAAAACACACAACTGCCGTAAACTTAATGGTTTTGTCTGTATTGGCAGGTATTATTCTGCTGATTGGGCCGGTTAGCCAGACAAACGCCGGTTGGGAGCAGGCCGATAAGATATTGAGCAGAATTAAAGCTCCAACGTTTCCAAACAAGGATTTCAATATCACTAATTACGGCGCGGTCGGCGATGGAAATACAAACTGCACCAAAGTAATAAATAATGCGATACTGGCAGCAAACAAAGCCGGAGGCGGACGGGTAGTAGTCCCGGCAGGTACATTTTTGACCGGCGCAATTTATCTGAAAAGCAACGTCAACCTCTATATCTCAGAAGGCGCTGTTATTAAATTTTCAACCGACCCAAATATGTATCTTCCAGCTGTTCTGACGCGATGGGAAGGCGTCGAATGTATGAATTATTCGCCGTTGATTTACGCCTATAATGAGAAGAATATTGCCATAACAGGTAAAGGAACGCTCGACGGACAAGGCGCGAATTGGTGGAAATGGAAAAAACTTCCCAAGCGGCGTGAAGACCGAACAAAGCTTTTTGACCAGGGACGGGACGGCGTACCGGTCAAAGAAAGACAATATGGCGGCAAGTCGTTAAGTCCCAATATGATTGAGCCATACAGATGCAAAAATATTCTTATAGAAGGAATTAAAATAGTAAACGGGCCGTTCTGGCATATTCATCCGGTCCTTTCACGGAATGTCACCGTTAGAAATGTAAGAGTTGACGGCAGCGGCCCCAATAATGACGGCTGCGACCCTGAATCATGCCAAGACCTTCTTATCGATGGCTGCTATTTCAATACGGGAGATGATTGTATCGCAATAAAGTCGGGCAGAAATAACGACGCCAGGCGAGTAAACGTGCCAAGTGAAAATATCATTGTCCGAAACAGCACAATGAAAGCCGGGCACGCCGGCGTTGCTATCGGCAGCGAAGTAACAAGTGGTACCAGAAATGTTTTTGTAGAAAAATGCATAATGGACGACCCGAATCTGGACCATGCGATAAGACTTAAAACCAACTCTGTTCGCGGCGGATTTATGGAAAATGTTTATGTAAGGAACATTACAGTCGGCCAGGTAAAAGGTGCTGTGCTGCTGGTCGATTTCTTTTATCAGGATATCGAAAAAGGCACTTACAAACCGATTGCCAGAAATATCAATATGGAAAACGTTACCAGCAACAAAAGCAAATACGCGTTATACCTGCGAGGTCTTGAAAACGCACCGATTACTGATGTTCGCCTGAAAAATTGCACGTTCGACAATATCAGCGACCCCAATATTTCAGTTATCAGCAATGTCAAGAACCTCGTTTTGGAAAATGTGAAACTTAACGGCAAACTTGTCAGTAATCCTGCCGAGACGAAATCAGAAATCAAGAAATGACGGAAAAACTTTATGAGCGACAAAACCAATAATAACGATATAAGCAAGTTATCATTCGAGCAGGCGATAAAAAAACTTACCGATATCGTCAGCAAAATCGAAGACGGCCAGATTTCGCTCGAGCAGAGTTTGAGTCAATATGAACAGGGAATGGAACTTATAAAACACTGCCGGGAAATTCTGCAAAAGGCAGAAAAGAAAATCGAAGAAATCTCGAAGGAAAAAGAAAAATAGCATTAGCTGCTTAGCGGCTATTAATTTTATAATGCGAGCGTGGCGGAACTGGCATACGCGCAAGGCTTAGGACCTTGTGTCTGAAAGGACGTGGAGGTTCGACTCCTCTCGCTCGCATTTGCCTGTAAAGAAAAGAATTATGATAAATCACTAAAAGGACGAAAAAGAAAAACTTGTCTCCAGAAAGGTCGACTCTTGCTGATTACATAAAATATCACAGGAGCATCATAATTGCTCTTGTATTCGGAGCAATAGGATTTTTTACAATCCCAAACTTATTGATGCTGCCTTATAGCCGTCTTGAATGTTCATGGATAATCGGATTAAACATGGCCAAGGTTTTAGGGCTCCAATTCGGCAAAGATATTGTCTTTCCTTTCGGTCCTTTGGGGTTTATGTATTATCCTCTTTACTGCGAATTCAATACGTGGCTTATCTCATCTGCATTCTGTCTGTTTGTGCATTGCCTGTTTATATTTTCAATAATCATTATGATAAAAAAGTTATTTATACCCACAATAGATTGCGTATTGATGGGCATAGCATTAATGTTCGCATTGCCTCAAACGAGCATAGAATATAAAGT